>NZ_JBIATE010000014.1:0-221859 GCF_042891445.1 Streptomyces sp. NPDC001890
CACCGACCCCGTCGCCAACATCACCGCGGCCGCCAACTACGCCGCCGACCGCTACGGATCCATCGACAACGTCAACTCCGCCTACTGAGCCGCGGAGTTCGGGCATGGAGCACGATGACGAGCTCCTCGTCGACGGCCGGAACCGATACCCTGAGGGCCTTTCGGCGGGCAGGACGGGATCGTGGGAATGATCGAGCAGTTGTGGGCGGCCGAGGAGATGCCGTTCCATGACGGGCTGTACCGGCCGGACGACACCGGCCGGGAGCTGTACGTGGACGGCCCCGGGGCCTACCACCCGGACGCCGGACAGCCGATCCCCTTCCGCCTCGGAGGCCCGCTCGACGTGGCCCGTGCCATCGGGGAAGAGGGCATCACCGAGGTGAACACCTGCTTCGAGTCCGCACTGCCGGACGGATCGGGCTGGATGTCCGGCGGTGGCAGCGGGATGGGCAACATCGGCTACCTCGCCCGCATCGGCCCCGACCGTTCCCTGCGATGGCTCGCCGTGATGTTCTGCTCCAACCCGTTCGTCGGCGTTCACCACGAGGCAGCGACCGCGGTCTTCACCAACGACTGGAACAACCGGCTGACGCTCGACCTCACCGCTCCCGAGCTCGCCTGACCCTGCCCGCGAGCAGGCGGTACCGGCCCGTTCCCTCCCCGAGAACCCGCACACCTCCCAACCGGGGCACTCCTCCCGCGCGTTGGCGCCGATCGATCCGATCACGAGTTGTCGTCCACCGCTCCGGCGGGCGCGCGCATGTGGCACAGTCGTGCCGTGGATGCACTGCGACCCCAGGACCCCTCGCGCATGGGCGCCTACCACCTGCTCGCCCGTCTCGGTGCAGGCGGCATGGGACAGGTGTATCTCGGCAGGTCGCCCGGCGGGCGGTTGGTGGCCGTGAAAGTGATCCGCGACGAGATCAGCGACCACCCAGAAGCGCTGGCCCGGTTCCGGCGGGAGACCGCGACCGTCGAGGCCGTCCGCAGCGCCTACACCGCGCAGTTGATCGAGGCCTCGCTCGACGCACCCCCCTACTGGCTGGCCACCGAGTACGTGGCCGGACCCACGCTGCGCGGCGCCGTCGGCGCGAGCGGTCCCTTCCCGCCGGACAGCGCGCTGAGACTGCTCGCCGCGCTCGCCGAGGGCCTGGCCGCCGTCCACGCACATGGAGTCACGCACCGGGACGTGAAGCCGCACAACGTCATCCTCTCGCCGCAGGGTCCACAACTGATCGACTTCGGCATCGCGCGCGGACTTGAGCAGACGATCCTCACCCGGGACGGGATGGTGTCGGGAACACCCGGCTACACGGCCCCCGAGGTTCTCCTGCGCAACGAGGTGGGCCCGGCGGCCGATGTCTTCGCTCTCGGCGCGACCCTCGCCTACGCGGCGACGGGCCGTCCTCCGTACGGCACGGGCGAACCGGCGGCGGTGAGCTATCGGACCGTGCACGAGGACATCGATCTGGAGGGGGTCCGGCCCGCACTGGCCGAACTCGTGCGGTGGTGCGTCGCCAAGGATCCGGCGGACCGGCCGGGCCCGGCCGCCGTGATCGACCGGTGCGGCGTGGACTCGCCGTTGGCGTCCGACGCCCACTACCGGATGCTGGCGCGCACCGCCGAACCCGTCCCCGTACCCCTGCCGGAGACCGGGACGGGGACGGAGGGGGAGACGACGGCGGAGACGACGAAGGTGCCGGGGACGCAGGAGCGGACCCGGCCCGTGAACCGGGAGCCCGACGCCCAGGTGGCGGAGCGGGCCGGGACCGACGCACCCGCCGGGCCGCCGATCACCGCGCAGGACGAGCGGCGGGGACCGGACGGTCGCACCGGCCAGGGGGCGCGGGGCCGGGCCTGGCTCGCCGTCTGCGCGGTGGCGCTCGCGGTGCCGTTGACGGTCTGGCTGCTCCCGGAATCGAACGGGCAGAAGACCGGAGCCGGTCCCACGGCGGAGGGCACCACGTCCGGGCGGCCGGCCACGTCACCGCCGGCCACCAGGGAATCGGACGGCCGGCCGCCGGACCACATCGTGAACGATCGTGTCTCGCAGGACCGCTGGGCCCTGTCCGAGGACCCGGAGCAGGCGGCCCAGGGCATGGGCTCCTGCGATCTGTCCAGCATTGTCGACTCCCCGCCACCGACGGGCCTGCAGTCCTCCGTCTCCCACACCACCGGTTCGGACACCGCCTCGCTGCAGTTGCGCCCCAAGGACGCGGGAGTGGGGAAGCGGCCCGCGCCGTACTACATAGCCGTGGGGGTACGGCCCCCGCACGAGACGGACCGCGCCACCGGACGGCCCCTGCGATCCATGAGCAAGGGCATCGGTTTCACCAGCAAGCCCGTCGACATCTACTCCCGCTGGTCCTCCGGCGGAACCGTCAAGTTCAAGTACCCGGACGACTTCCGTGCCCACTTCGGCAATCGCACCGTCGACGCGATCCCGGTCGGGGACGACAGGGGCGACTGGACCGTGGTGCTGTACCACGTCGAGGGCGGGCCGACGAAGTACACATCCGTCGTGTGCAACGGCTTCCACGCCTGAGACACGGACGCACGGCGCGGAGCCGTGGTGATCCGGCGACCGGTCCTCAGCGTTGACGGAGGTGGTCACGCAGAGCGCGGGCCACCTGGGCCATCAGGGCGTCGGCACCGGGCTGCGCACTGGCCGGGACGAGTGACTCGGTCAGCGCGGCGATGGCGAAGGCCTGGCCGTCGGAATGCTCGACGACACCGATCTCGTGCCGGAGATTGAGCAGGGTGCCGGTCTTGGAGGACCAGGTGGAGGCGTCGGAGCTGAAGTCGGGGGCGAGCCGGTGCCGGATGAGGTTGTGGGCCATCAGGCCACGTACGCGCTCGGCCGTTTCGGGAGGGATCGCCGACGGTGTCCACAGGGCCTGCAACAGTTCGACGTAGGCGCGTGCGCTGCCCGCGCTGGCGCGCGTGGTGTCGAGCTGGGGCACCCGGTGCCCACGACCGCTGGTGCCCGCGTCGATGGCGAGGGAGAGGGCGAGATGGGCCTGCGAGGCGTCGAAGCGTTCCAGCGGGGTGTCGGTGAGCTCGTCGAGACCGTGCCGGACGGTGATGCCGCGCAGTCCGAACTCGCGGAGCATATCGGTGACCCGGGCGGGCGGGGTGAGGCCGAACAGCACGTCGGCCGCCACGCCGTCACTCACGCAGGTGCTCATGTAGAGCAGGTCGTCGACGGCGATCCGGACGGGGTGCTGGAACCGGCTCAGTCCGGTGGGGCCCGGCGTGGTCGTACGTCCGGGCCGCACATCGATCATCGTCGCCCCGTCGAGCTCGCCCCGCCGGATGCGCTCCGCCGTCGCCAGCGCGAGCGGAACCTTGACCAGGGACGCGGCGGGCAACTGGGTGTCCGGGGCGATCCCCACCTCCTCGCCCGTGTGGAGATCCCGCACCAGCACAGAGCCGTACAGTCCGCCGTCCTGCAGTTGCCGGCGCATCTCGCCCAGCAGCGTCTCGGTGCTCACGCCGCGGCCCCTCCCGTTCCGCCCGAACCGCTTTTCGCGCCGAGGCAGCGGCCGATGGCCTCGCCCAGCCGCGCCTCGACGTGTTGTGGATTGCCGCCCGCCGCGGCGACGAGGGCGAACCCCCGGACGAGCTCGACCTCACCGATCGGCCGCCAGCTCAGGGCGAGTTCCTCGGCCTGGTCGGGGGAGCACAGCAGCAGGTCGCTGGTGCAGAGCACCTCCGCCGCGGCAGTCGCCAGGTCGGTCGCGGCAACGACCTGGGCGGGCCGCAGGCCCACCGCGTCCCGCAGCCGGGTCAGCGGATCACGGATGTGCGGCACGTCGTCCTCCGGCTGGATCCAGATACGGCGGGCCGGTCCCGGCGAAGCCCGCCCCATCCGTAACGTCTCGATGTAGACGCGCCGCACGCCGGGATCCCGGACACCGGCGAGACCCAGCGGAACGGACCACGTCGCCTCGTCCGCGGGTACCGCGAGCAGAGCGGCACGCACCAGTTGCGCGTGGATGAGCTCGGTGCGCTGCGCGGGCGCGGCGATCCGGAGATCGAGGGTGATGCCGTGCTCCCGTGCCTGTGCGATCAACCGGGCGAGACCGGCCGTCGAGCAGAGAGCGGGCACCGCGAGCCGCCAGGGCCTGGACCTGGCGGCTTCGGCCTCGTGCAGCAGCACATCGGCCGCCTGGACGAGCTGTCTGGCCGCCGGAAGCATCTCGCGGCCGAAGGGGGTGAGGACGGCCCGCCGCGACATCCGCTCGAACAGCTGCTCACCGAAGCGTTCCTCCAGAGCGGCGACGCGACGGCTGGCCACCGGCTGGGACATCCGGGCCGCGGCTGCCCCCACGGTGAAACTGCCGTGCTCGCTCACACTGACGAATGCCCGACACGCCCCGACCAGATCCACAGTCCGCACCCTATGCCGGATCGGCATGAAAGCGCGCCCGAGCGTATTGGACCGCATGACCGCCGGACGGCGAAGGTGAACCCGGCACTCAAGACCGCCCCGGGATGGGGAGTTGCCGCTCCATCCCCTATGCGCCCTGCCCTCGGGGCGCCCTGGAGGTTCGGACCCCATGAAGACGCACAGCAGCGCCCGGCGCTCCCTGCTCGGTGTGCTGGCCGCTCTCGCTCTCGTACCGCTCACGGCGTGCAGCGCGGAGGACGCCCGTCCCCGGTCCTCCGCATCCCCGGTGGCGTCCTCCCCGCACGCCGGGGCGACGGGACCGACCGCGGACGCGGGCGCGAAGCCGATCGACCGGCAGCGCCTAGCCCGGCAGTTCAAGGCGCTGGAGCGGAAGTACGATGCCCGGCTGGGCGTCTACGCCATCGACACCGGCACCGGCCGCGAAGTCGCCCACAACGACGGTGAGCGCTTCGCCCACGCCTCCACGTTCAAGGCGCTGGCCGCCGGTGCCGTGCTGCGCAAGTACTCCCTGGACGGGATGGACGAGGTGATCAAGTACTCGAAGGACGACCTGGTCAGCGATTCCCCGGTGAGCGAGAAGCACGTCGCGACCGGGATGAGCCTGAGCGCGCTGTGCGACGCGGCGGTCCGCTTCAGCGACAACACCGCCGCCAACCTGCTCCTCGACCGACTGGGCGGTCCCCGGGGCCTGGACGCCGTACTCGCGGAGCTCGGCGACGACGTCACCCGGATGGAGCGCGGCGAACCGGAACTCAACCGGTGGTCCCCGGGCGCCACTTCGGACACGAGCACACCGCGGGCACTCGCCGAGGACCTGCGCGCGTTCGTCCTCGGAGACGTTCTCGGCACGGGCGAACGCGCGCAGTTGACGAAATGGCTGCGGACCAACACGACCGGAGCCGAGCTCATCAGGGCCGGGATGCCCAAGGGCTGGGTGGTCGGCGACAAGACCGGATCCGGTGGCTCCTACGGCACGCGCAACGACATCGCCGTGGTGTGGCGCCCCGACGCCGAACCCGTCGTCATGGCGATCCTGTCCAACCGGTGGAAGGAGGACGCCGAGTACGACAACGCGCTCATCGCGGAAGCGGCCTCCGCGGTCGCCGGGGCGCTGGCCTAGCAGGCAGTGTGCCGTCAGGCGGTGTGCCGTCAGGTGGCGTGCGGCTCCAAGCCGTGCCGTATCCACACGTTGGGTTCGACGTAGACGGCACGATCGTGGGCGGTGTCGCAGTGCACCGGCGCCAGGGCGCCGGGTATCTCCACATGACCGTCCCGGTCGAAGGGCAGACCGGTCCACTGCCGCCACTGCGCCAGCGAACCACTCACCGTCATCGAGGCCGGGGCCACCTTCTCGATGGTGCCGCCGGCCCTGACGTGCACCCGCACCCATGGGTCGGCCGGCAGCCCGTCGTCCCGGCACCGGCGGAGGTACTCGGCCATGGGGACGCGCGGATCCAGGTGCTTGGCCGTCGGGCGGACCGGTGCCAACAGGGCGTCGTGCCCCTGCCGGCCCGCTGCCCGGCGCAGCGCGGACAGCATGCGGTAGGACAGGCCGCGGCCGAGATGGCCGGCGTCCACCGATATCTCCAGCGCACTGGCTGCCGTCGGAGCGTTCCCGTGCTGCCGGTCGCGGAAGGCCCAGGCCAGCACCCGGTCCCAGCCCTGGTCGGGCATCTCCTCACGTCCGTCGAGCACGGAGTTGAACGGGACGGCGAGTCCGCGGGCGACCACCCGGTCGCCGTCCGTCGCCGCCACGCAGTACTGCGGGAAGTCCTCGGGAACCCGGCTCAACAAGGCGCTCGCGACCATGTCATGGGGCGTGAAGACGGGCCAGGAGTCGTTGATCTCGTACACGCGGGAGATCAGCGAAGGGTCTTCGGAGAGCGGGACGATCCGGATGCTGTCTTTCTCTGTCACGACGCAGCACCCTGCCACAGGGCGGAGCCGAGGCCAAAGGAAAATGAGGGGCGGGCGGTGCGGGGCCCATCGACCCGGGCCCGGAGCCCGGGGGAGGATCAGCGGAGTTCCACGGTGATGCCGACCTTACGGAGCAGCCGGAGCACGTCGTCGACGTACGGAGTCTCGCCCGCCGTGTCCACACTCACCGGGGCGAGCGCGCGCCGGGCCACCTCGGCGTCGTGCCAGACCAGGGTGAACGGAGCGGGCGGCCGCTCCCCGCCGCACACGCAGCCCCGCAACGCGCCCCAGCACTGCTGGTAGTGGCCGCCGGGCCCGGCGACCGCCTCGCCCAGCGCGCACACCAACGCCGGCACATCGGTGATGTGCCGGCCGTCGAGGTGCCGCACGGGGCCGGGCAGCGGCCCGCCGGTATCCTGCCGCGCGGCGGCGAACGCGGCCCACTCGGCCCGGCCCTCGGGCGCAAACGCGGCCCACGTCCCGCGCTCGGCCGGTGGCCCCTCGAACCAGGCGTCCCACACCGGACGGACCGCCGGCACGGGCCGCACGGCCGGGCCCTCGCCCAGCCACAGGTCCACGAGGGCCCCGCCGAGCGCCGACGGGCGGGAGGCGACGACCCCCAGCGGCATGTGTTCCTGGTGGCGCATCACCCGCCCCGACCGGTCCAGGGCGAGCAGCGTGACGCGGTCGCCGTCGGCGCGCGAGCGCACCAGCCGGTCCAGCAGCCGTTCACCGGGCTCGCAGCCGATCAGCCGGAGCGGCGGTGCGCAGGGGAGCGGGCGACGGGCGTAAAGACCCTCGGCCCGGAGGCAGTTGCCCAGGCCGGCACCGCCGGTGCCGTTGAACAGCCGCCAGCGGGCGTCCGCGGGTTCGGTGTGGTGCCGGACCGGGCCGTCGACCTCGGCCTCGACGGTCACATCGACCAGCGACACGTCGCGGGCCGAGGGCCGGCAGTCGAGCAGGACGGGATCGAGCAGCTCCCAGCGGTGTGCGTCGGGGGAGCAGAAGGGGCCGTCCTCGGGATCGGTCCCGGGCCCGGGACGGTCCACGACGAGGTCGAGCTGCCCGAGGCCACCGGGCCCGACGGATCCGTCCGGTGCGGGCGACCGGTGGCGGAAGCGCTCGACCGCCTTGCGCAACCGACCGGTCGGGGCGCACTCCACGAGGGTCAGCCGTTCCCGGCGCGGAGCCGGCTCGACGAACAGGCCGTCCGCGTCGGCGCAGCGCGCCCACACGATCACCTCGCCGTCCCATTCCTCGCTGACCAGCACGTACTTGAGCGGGAGCGCGCGCCCCCACGTCCAGACGGCCTCCTCGACCAGCACCGCTTGCCCGCCCCCTCGCTCGCCTGCCGCACCTGCGTGCAGCCGGCTCAGCCTGCCATGCCCGGATGGCGGCGACGAGCCCGGGGCCGAGGGCGAGGTGTGTGCGAGGCGCCGCGACGCGACGCGTGTGGACGGCACGGCGTACGCGTCCGGGCGGATGTCCGTCAGCCGAGAGCGCGGCGGAGCGGCGCCGCGGCAGCGGGGTCCCAGCCGCGCCGGGGCACGGAGCCGAGCAGCAGCCGTGTGTACGGATGCTCGGGGGAGTCCAGGACCTGTCCCGCCGGGCCCGATTCCACGACCTGTCCGGCCTTGAGGACCAGCACCTCATCGGCGATGTGGCGAACCACGGCGAGGTCGTGGGTGACGAACAGGTAGCCGATCCCCGCCTCGCGCCGGATCGTGGCCAGCAGGTCGAGTATCTGCGCCTGGATCGACACGTCCAGCGCCGCGACCGCCTCGTCCAGCACGAGGACCCTGGGCTCGACCGCCAGGGCGCGGGCGATGGCCACGCGCTGGCGCTGGCCGCCCGAGAGGCGCCGGGGCAGCGCAGCCGCCTCCCGTTCACCGAGGCCGACCTGGTCCAGGAGTTCGGCGACCCGGGCCCGGCGGTCCGCCGCGCCCAGCGAGCCGTGCAGACGCAGCACCTCCTCGACGCAGTCGGCCACGGTCACCCGTGGGTCGAGCGAGAGATACGGATCCTGGAAGACCATCTGGATCTCCCGGGCCCGCGCCAGCCGTTCGGCCCGGCCGCGGGCCCGCGCCGAGCGGTCCCGGCCGTCCAGGCGGACGGTGCCGCCGTCCGGGCGCTCCAGGCCGACGAGCATCCGGACCGTGGTGGTCTTGCCGCTCCCGGACTCGCCGACCAGGGCCAGACAGGACCCGGGGGCCAGGGTGAACGACACGTCGTCGACCGCCGTGTGGTTCCCGTACCGCTTGCTCAGCCCCTCGACGACGAGGCCCTTCGTCCCTTGAGCCGTGCCGGTCACAGTGTGATCCCTTCGTCGGCGCGGTGACACGCGGCGAGACCGTCGCCGTGTCGCGCCAGCGCGGGGGTTTCCTCGGAGCAGCGGGGCAGCGCCAGGGGACAGCGCGCCGCGAAGGCGCAGCCGGGCGGTGCCTCGGCGAGCGAGACGGGACGGCCCGGAATCGGCCGCGGGGCCGGTGCGTCCGCCTCGATGCGGGGGGTGCAGGCGAGCAGCCCCGCCGTGTACGGATGACGCGGCCGGTCGAACAGCTCGTCCGTGCCCCGGGTCTCGACGATGCGGCCCGCGTACATCACGTACACCCGGTCGCAGATGGCGGAGGCCAGCTCCAGGTCGTGGGTGACGAAGAGCAGCCCGGTGCCGCGCTCCGCCCGCAGCCGGGTGAGGATCGCGATGATCTCGGCCTGGGTGGTGACATCGAGGGCGGTGGTGGGCTCGTCGGCGACGAGCAGCGCGGGCTCGCCCGCGAGGGCTGCGGCGATGACCACCCGCTGGAGCATGCCGCCGGAGAACTGGTGCGGGTAGCGGCGCAGCGCGCCGCGCGGGTCGCGGATGCCGACGGCGTCGAGAAGTTCCTCGGCCCGCGCGGTGGCGGCCCCGGCCGACGTGCCCGCCGCCCGCATCCCCTCGGTGAGGAAGTCGCCCACCCTCCGCAGCGGGTTGACGGAGGCACGCGGGTCCTGGAAGACCATCGCGACCTGCCGTGCGCGCAGCGCGGCCAGTTCGGCGCGGTTCATCGTGAGGACGTCGCGCCCGGCGACCCGCACCTCACCGCTGGTCCGCGCGCCCGCCGGCAGCAGCCCCAGCACGCTGCGGCAGGCCACGGACTTGCCCGAACCGGACTCGCCGACCAGGCCGACGGTCTCCCCGGGGCGCACCCGCAGACCGACCCCGTCCAGGATCGGCCGGGCGGCCCTGTCGCCCGGCAGCCGGATGCCGAGCCCTTCGATCTCCAGGACCGGGTCGGGGCCCGGAGTACCGTTCTCGGTCACGCTGCTCACCGTTCCTCCCGACGGGCGATGCGGTCGGCGAGCCCCTCGCCGACGATGCCGAAGGCCACCACCGCGAGGACGATGCACGCGGACGGCGCCAGCGCGGGCAGCATCGCCCCCTGCTGGATCGCCGCCTGCCCTTCGTTGATCATGGCTCCCCAGTCGGCGGTGGGCGGCTGCACACCGAAGCCGAGGAAGGACAGCGCCGCCAGGTCCATCAGCACGTACCCGAAGTTCATCGCGGACTGGGCGAAGACGGTCGGGGCGATGTTGGGCAGGAGGTGCCGGACGCACACCGACCATCCCGACCAGCCCTGCACCCGGTACGACTCGATGTAGGGGCGGGCCTTCTCCTGCCGCGCGATCCCGCGCACCAGGCGTCCCACGTACGGGGTGTACGCCACCGCCATCGCGACGACCGGTGCGGTCATCCCGGAGCCGGCCACGGACACGAGCAGGATCGCGAGCAACAGCCCGGGGATCGCGAAGACCAGGTCCATCGACCGGGACAGCAGCGTGTCCGCCCAGCCGCCGCCCCAGGCCGCGACCACCCCGACGAACGTGCCGAGGAGGGTGGAGACGCCGACGACGAGCAGCGGACCGAGCAGGCCGGTGCGGGCGCCGTGCAGCAGCCGGGACAGGATGTCCCGCCCGGACTGGTCGGTGCCCAGGAGGTGGTCGGCCGAGGTTCCCGTCAGGCTCGCCGACAGGTCGACGGCCTCGGGGTCGTACGGAGCGAGGAGCGGCGCCAGGACGGCGACCAGGACGAGCAGTACCAGGACGGCCACGGCCGCCGTGAACATCGGTCCCTGGCCGAGGACCTTGAGCCCGCGCAGGCCGGGGCGGCGGCGCAGGGCGCCTGACGCGTCCGAGGAGCCCGGGGCTTCGGGGGCGTTCGCCGCGGAGGGTGAGGTGAGGGTCATGAGGTGCCTTCCCCGGTGAGGGACAGACGGGGGTCGATGAGCGGGACCAGCAGGTCCACGACGAGATTGACGAGGACGAAGGCCGTCACGCTGAGCAGCGTGATCGCCTGCACGACCGCGAAGTCCTTGGACGTCACCGACTGCACGAGCAGCGAACCGATGCCGGAGACGTCGAAGGCGGTCTCGACGATGGAGGTACTGATGAGCAGCCCGGCGAGCATGGTGCCGCCGACGGTGACGACGGGGCCGAGCGCGTTGCGCAGGATGTGCCGGCGGACCACGGTCCGCCCCCGCACACCGCGGGCGTGCGCCACCTCGACATGGTCCCGGGCCGACTCGTCCAGCATCGCCGAGCGGGTGACCCGGGCCAGCAGTCCGGCGAAGGTGAGCGCCAGCGCGAAGGAGGGCAGGGTCAGGTGGTACAGCCGTTCGCCCAGGCCCTCCGGCGTGCCACCGGGCCCCGGGAACCAGCCCAGTTGTACGGAGAACAGCGAGATGAGCGCGATGGCGGTGACGAACGAGGGCGTCGCCGTGGCGATACCGGTGCCGAGGAGCACCGCACGGTCCGCGAGCCCGGGGCGCAGCGCGGCGAGAACACCGGCACTCACCCCGAGGACCGCGACCAGCAGGGCCGCGTAACCGACCAGCAGGGCCGTGCCCGGGAGCCGCGAGCCGATCAGGCTCGCGACGTCCTGGTGGTACTGGGCGGAGCGCCCGAAGTCTCCGTGCAGCACGCCGCCGAGCCACTTCGCGTACTGCGCCGGCAGCGGGTCGTCCAGGTGGTACTCGCTGCGCAGCGACGCCACGGCCTCCGGGGTCGCCGGGCGGCCGTGCAGGAGGAAGGACACCGGGTCGCCGGGGGCCAGGTGGACCGTGCCGAAGACCACGAGCGAGGTCACGAACAGCACGGCCACCAGGCCCGCCAGCCGGCCGAGGACGTAGCGGGTCATTACCGGGCCGCCCCGATCGTCGCGGCCCAGGGGTAGTACAGCTGGGCGATGCCGGTGGGCGCGCCGGTGATCCGCTTGCCGAGGTAGACGGTGAACGGCGCCTCGTAGAGCGGGATCAGCGGCAGCTCGCGCACCGCGATCTCCTGGAGCTTCGCGGTCAGGTCGGCGCGCCTGGCGGGATCGGGCTCGGCATTGGCACGGTCGAAGGCGGCGTCGAACTCGGCGTCGGACCACTTGCCGTAGTTCCCGAAGTCGCCCGTGCGCAGGTACTGGTAGAACTCCAGCGGGTCGGGCGTGTTGTCGTACCCGTTGGTGACCACCAGGTCGAGACCGGTGCGCGCGTCGGGGTCGACGAAGATCGAGCTGTACGCCTCCGGGGCGACCGTCCTCAGCTCGACGTCGAGCCCGATCTGCCGGCCGGCCGCCTGCACGGCATTGGCGACGACGCTGATCTCGGGCGTGAGCGAGCTGGTGACCATGGTGATCTTCCGGCCCGCGGCGCCGGCCTCGGTGATGAGCTTCTTCGCGGCCTCGACGTCGTACTTCGGTTCGGGCAGGGCGTCGAAGTAACCGGCGGTCCTCTCCGGCACGAGGGCCCAGGCGCCCTGCGCCGCGGGCGCCTTGGCGGGGACGCCGACGCCGCCGGCCGCCGCCTTGATGATGCCCTTGCGATCGAGCGCCATGGAGAGCGCCTGACGGACCTTGAGATCGCCGAGCGGGCCGTCGTAGTTGAGGACGGCCAGGTCCGCGGCGGCGGTGTTGGGGCCGAACAGGACCTGGCCCTTGCCGCTGGAGCGCAGCTGCGCGAGCGAGGTGGAGGGCACCATGTAGCCGCCGTCGGCGGTGCCGGAGCGCAGGGCGTTGGTGCGGGCCGCGGGATCCTCGACGAAGGTGAACGTCAAGCTGTCCGTTCTGGGGATCAGCGTCCGGTCCCAGTAGGCGGCGTTCTTCTTGAGCGTGATGCTGTCGCCCTGGGCCCACTTGTCGAGGGCGAAGGGGCCGGTGCAGTTCACGGTGCCCTTCGGGGTGCCGTAGTCCTTGCCGTTCTCGGCCAGGGTGGCGGCGCTCTCGACGGTGCCGGGGGAAGCGGCCAGGAGCTCGTGGAACAGGACGTCGGGCTTGCGCAGCCGGACCGTCACCTCCAGCGGGCCGGTCTTCTTGATGGAGCCGACGTTCTTGAACGCGGAACCCCACGGGGAGCCGGTGGCCGGGTCCGTGTGGCGCTTGAGGGAAGCGACCACGTCGTCCGCGGTCATGGCCGTCCCGTCGTGGAACTTCACGTCCGGGCGCAGGGTGTAGACGAGGGTGCGCGGATCGGGCTGGTCGTACCCGGTCGCGAGCCCCGGCTCGATCTTCAGGTCCGGGGTGACCCGGAAGAGCTGCTCGCAGACGTTGGCGAGCACGGTGTTCGGCGGGTAGTCGTACGCGAGGGCGTAGTCGAGCGTGTACGGCTCGGCGTAGAGCGACCAGGTGACCGAGGACAGGGGACCCTTCGCCGGTGCGGAGGTCGGCGTGACCCGGTAATCCGGACCGGTGCCCCTACCGGCGGCACCGGGGTTCGTGGCGCCGGAACAGGCGGTGGCGGTGACCGCGAGGGCGGCGGTACAGACGAGCGACGCGATGACTCTGGGCATGCGCAAGGAGAACCAGCCCTTTACGGATGTAGTGACGGGCGCTGGGGATGGAGCGAGTATTGGTGCGGGAACGTTCCCGCACAAGACTTTGCGGGAACGATATTTCCGAGGTCGTGACGGTGGCAGCATGAGCCCATGACCGAAGCTTCACGACACCGCGGGCACGCCTCGCCGCCCACCCCGCCACGCGTCCGGCTCGTCGACGTGGCCCGCGAGGCGGGCCTGTCCAAGACCACCGTCTCGGCGGCGCTCAACGACACCGGACGGCTCTCCCCGGCCGTCCGGGAACGAGCCAGGGAGACCGCGCGCAGGATGGGCTACCGGCCCAACGCCACCGCACGCCAACTGCGCGCGGGACGGGCCAGGCTGATCGGATACGTGGTCGGGGAGTTCGCCGGCGCCCCGTGGACGTTCCTGGAGTCGCCGTACTTCGCGCAGCTGACCAGCGCGACCGCGCGGGCGGCGCTCAGCCATGGCTACGCCCTGGTGCTGCTTCCCTCGGGCTCCCTCCAGGACGAGTGGGCCGATCTCCCGCTCGACGCGGTGATCGTCGCGGATCCGGTCGCCGACGACCGGATCGTGGCCGACCTCCTTGCCGCTCGCATCCCCGTGGTCAGTGACCGTTCCGTGGAGGGACGGCCGGGTGCCCGATGGGTGGACGTCGACGCGGCGGAGGCCGTACGCAAGACGCTCGACCATCTGGCCGCGCAGGGGGCGCGACGGCCCGCGCTCGTCCTGCCCGAGAGCACGACCCGCTTCCACACGAGCACGTACGCCGCCTACCGCGACCGGTGCGCCGCGCTCGGCCGGCCGGAGTGCGTCGCCCTCGCCACCGAGGTGGGCAACGGCGCGGCGGTCCGGGCGGTCGAGGAGGTCCTCGGCGGGCCCGACCGGCCCGACGCACTACTCGTCGTCGCCGAGGCGAGCCCGCCCCTGGTGCTGGAGGCGGTGCGCCGACACGGCTACCGGGTGCCCGACGACCTGCTCGTGGTCTGTGTGAGCGAGGACGTCACGGCCACCCACACCGAGCCGCCGGTGACGACGCTCAGCCTGCGGCCCGGGGAGGTCGCTCAGGCCGGGATAGAACTTCTCGTGACCGCCCTGGAACTGGGCCGCGACGAGCCCGACGGCGTGCTGGTGCAGACGCGGCTCGACGTACGGGAGTCCTCGCTCCGCGGGAGCGGGCGCTGAGCCGGAGCGGACCGGGCGCCGCACCCGGGCGGCTCAGACCGCGTGGACGAGCGTGCCGCCCACGTAGGTCCGCTCCACGCGCGCCCCGGCGATCTCCTCGGGCGGTGCGGTGAGGATGTCGCGGTCGAGCACGACGAGGTCGGCGAGGTTCCCGGCGCGCAGGCTCCCGGCGTCGTCGTGGCCGTTCACGTGCGCGGTGCCCGCGGTGTAGGCGGCCAGGGCGGTCGGCAGGTCGATGCGCTGCTCCGGGTAGAAGACGCGGTGGCCGGGGGACTCGGGGGCGACCCGGTTGACGGCGACGTGGATGCCTTCGATCGGGTCGGGGCTGCTCACGGGCCAGTCGCTGCCCGCCGCGAGGGTCGCGCCGGAGCGGACCAGTTCGCCGAACGGGTACTGCCAGGCGGCCCGTTCGGTCCCCAGGAAGGGGATGGTCAGTTCGTCCATCTGGGGCTCGTGGGCGGCCCAGAGGGGCTGGATGTTGGCGATGGCCCCGAGCCGGGCGAAGCGGGGGAGGTCGTCGGGGTGGACGACCTGGAGGTGGGCGAGGTGGTGGCGGTTGCCGCGGTGGCCGTTGGCTTCGACAGCGGCTTCGACAGCGTCCAGGGCCTCGCGGACGGCTCGGTCGCCGAGCGCGTGGAAGTGGACCTGGAAGCCGAGGGCGTCGAGCCGGGTGACGTACCCGCGCAGGGCTTCCGGGTCGACGAAGCTGAGCCCGCTGTTGGCGGTGGCGCAGCCGCAGCCGTCCAGGTAGGGGGTGGTCATCGCGGCGGTGAAGTTCTCGGCGATGCCGTCCTGCATGATCTTGACGGAACCGGCGCGGAACCGGCCGTGGCTCAACTTCTCGCGCAGCGCGACCAGTTCATCGATCTGCTCGGCCCCGCGCTCCCGGTCCCACCACAGGGCACCGGTGACCCGGGCCGTGAGCGATCCGTCCCGCGCGGCGGTCAGGTAGGCGTCCGACGGGTCGGGCTTGCCGTTGAACACCCCGAGCAGCGCGTCCTGCCACCCCGTGATGCCGAGCGAGTGCAGCAGCTCCTGGGCGCGCATCAGGCCGGCCAGGCGGTCGGCCGGGGTGCTCGCGGGTGCCAGCCGGGAGACCAGGGCGGTGGCGCCCTCCTGGAGCATGCCGCTGGGGGTGCCGTCCGGCTCCCGCTCGATCCGGCCGTCGGCCGGATCCGGGGTCCCGGCGGTCACACCGGCCAGCTCCAGGGCGAGGGTGTTGGCCCAGGCGCCGTGGTGGTCGCGGTTTGAGAGGAGTACCGGACGGTCCGGGACGACGGAGTCGAGCAGTTGCCGGGTGGGCAGACCGCCGTCGAAGCTCTCCATCGACCAGCCGCCGCCGGTGATCCAGGCGCGGTCGGGATGCGCGTCCGCGTACGAGCGGATCAGCTCCAGGTACTCCGCCACGCCGACCGTGCCGCTCAGATCGCACTCGGCCAGCTCCGAACCGCCGTACACCGCGTGGATGTGGGCGTCCTGGAAGCCGGGGAGCAGCAACTTCCCGCGCAGATCGACCACTTCGGTGCCGGGGCCGATGAGTTCGAGCACCTCGTCGTGGCCGACGGCGGCGATCCGGTCGCCGACGACGGCGAGCGAAGTGGCCCGGGTGCGGGCCGGATCGGCCGTGAAGACGGGGCCGCGGGTGAAGACCAGATCGGCTGCGGTCATGCGCTGCTCCAGTACGTGAGTGGGCGGTCGGTCGTGGTGACGAGTGCCATGGAATCCGGACGCCCTTCACACGTCAATGGTGTTGTCATAAGCCCGGCCACGGCGCCGGCGCCCCAGCGAGCCGCATCGTCGACACCGCCCTGCGCCCGGTCGTGCAGCACGGCGGTGCGCAGCGGCGGCAGGGCCGGGGCGAGGAGGGGAGCGGTGTCGTGGCGGCTGGTGTGGCCGACCACGCTGACCGCGCAGACCACGGCCCCCGCCGCGTCGCGCACCGGCAGCCGCGGTCCAACGGGTCCGTACGGCGCCGGGACCGCCACCGCTCCCACTCCGTCTCGTCCCGGTCGGCGGCGAACAGTGCGCCGGGCGCGCAGCGTTCGGCCGGCAGCAGGTCACCGGTGCGGAACGAGATCGCCATGGCCCGCCGCCGGGTGGCCTGGGCGACGAAGCGCACCCCGTCCCCGTCCGGGACGGCCACGGACACGGATTCGTCCGACTGGTCGGCGAGGGCGACGGCGCGAAGGGCCTCCACCTCGCCGTCGCCGACGTCACCCTGCTCGCCCGCTACCACGCCGACCGGGAGGAATCGCTGCCGGCCGCCTACCGGGAGACCGCCCTGCGCCGCGTCCGGCGGGCCGAGCACTTCTCGTACACCATGACGAACCTGCTGCACCGCGACCCGGACGAGACCGAGTTCGACCGCAGGCTGCGCCTCTCGCACCTGCGCTGCCTCGCGGGCTCGGAGGCGGCGTCGGCCTCGCCGGCGGAGAACTGCCTCGGATTCAGCGAGCCCGGGGCGAGCCGGATCGCGCACGAGGTCCTGGACCGCCGGGACCCGGCCGGATCCGTCCGACCCTCCTGACCTGCGAGACGAGTGCGCGGAGGGAGGCTTATGTCAACACCATTGACGTTATCCGGTCCGGAAGGATCTCATTACGGCATAGCCGGAGGCACGTACCTCCGCGATCCTAAGGAGCCCGCCCCATGGACCACCTCGCCTCGCTCCGGGACGCCGAACCGACCCCGTTCTGGCTGGACGACCCCGACCGGCCGCAGGCCGCTTCCGCCCTGACCGGGGGCACCACCTGCGACCTTCTCGTGGTCGGCGGAGGGTACACCGGCCTGTGGACCGCACTTGTCGCCAAGGAGCGCGACCCCTCGCTCGACGTGGTGCTCATCGAGGCCGACGAGGCCGGCGGCGCGGCCTCCGGCCGCAACGGCGGATTCTGCGAGTCCAGCCTCACCCACGGCCTGCACAACGGTCTCGACCGCTGGCCCGACGAGATCGGTGTCCTCGAACGCCTCGGCCGGGAGAACCTCCAGGCGATGGAGGACACCATCGAGCGACACGGCATCGACTGCGCCTGGGAGCGCACCGGTTCCATCTCCGTCGCCACCGAGCCGTACCAGGTCGAGGGCCTCCGGCACGAGGCCGAGGCTGCCGCCCGCTACGGCGGCAGGCCCGTCCTGCTCGACACCGACGCCGTCCGGGCCGAGATCGACTCCCCGACCTTCCTCGGTGGACTGTGGAACAAGGACGACGTCGCCATGGTCAACCCGGCCAGGCTCGCCTGGGGCCTCAAGCGCGCCTGCCTGTCTCTCGGCGTCCGCGTCTTCGAACACACACCGGCGCTCTCGCTCGACGAGCGGGGCGCCGTGATGACCACGCGTACCCCCTACGGCAGGATCACGGCCCGACGGGTCGCCCTGGCCACGAACGCGTACCCCTCCCTGCTCCGCCGCCACCGCCCGTACACCGTCCCCGTCTACGACTACGCGCTGATGACCGAGCCGCTGAGCGAGCGGCAGCTCGCCTCCGTCGGCTGGCGGGGCCGTCAGGGCTTCGCGGACAGCGCCAACCAGTTCCACTACGTCCGGCTCTCCGCGGACAACCGCATCCTGTGGGGCGGCTACGACGCCGTCTACCGTTACCGGGGCCGCGTCCGCGCCGAACACGACCAGCGGCACGCGACCTTCGCCACCCTGGCGCGGCACTTCTTCACGACCTTCCCGCAGCTGGCCGGATTGCGCTTCACCCACGCCTGGGGCGGGGCCATCGACACCAGCACGCGTTTCTGCGTCTTCTTCGACACGAGTCACCACGGAAAGGTCGCGTACGCGGCCGGCTACACCGGCCTCGGTGTCGGTGCGACCCGATTCGGCGCGGAGGTCATGCTCGACCTGCTCGCCGGCGAGCGCACCGAGCGCACGGCGCTCGACCTCGTCCGCCGCAGACCCCTTCCGTTCCCGCCCGAGCCGGTCCGCTCGATCGGCATCGGGCTCACCAAGTGGTCGCTGGCCCGCGCGGACCGCGACGAAGGGCGCCGCAACCTCTGGCTGAGGTCGCTGGACCGTTTCGGTCTCGGCTTCGACAGCTGAGGGTCCGCCGCCTCTCGTACGGCCTGCGGCCACTGCCCCGCCTTCGAGGGCCTCGGGCGCCCCTGCGTGAACACCGCGTCGCACACCGACCCCGCCCCCCCGAGCCGGCTCCGCAGGGGGTGGGTCCTGCCGTCGAACAGCCGCGCTGGTCAGGCGTCCAGGGCCTCCGGCGGAGCGACCACGATGTCCCGTTTGAGTATCTTGCCGGTTGCTCCCTTTGGCAGGGCGTCGGTGAACCGCACGATCCGCGGGTACTTGTAGGCCGCCACCCGCTGTCTGACGTAGTCGCGCAGTTCGTCCGGCGCCGGGTCGGCGCCGGGCCGCAGGACCACCACGGCGGCGACCTCCTCACCGTGCGCGGGGTCGGGAACGCCGACCACCGCGGCCTCCAGGACGTCCGGGTGCCGGTACAGGACCTCCTCGATCTCCCGCGGGTACACGTTGTAGCCGCCGCGGATGACCAGGTCCTTCTTGCGGTCGACGACGAAGTAGTAGCCGTCCTCGTCGACACGGGCGAGATCGCCGCTGTGGAACCACCCGTCGCGGAAGGCACGTGCGGTGGCGTCCGGCCGGTTCCAGTACCCCTTCATGACATTCGTGCCCCGGATCGCCAGTTCGCCGACCTCGCCGGGGCCGACCGGTGAACCGTCGTCGGCGACGAGCCGCAATTCGACCCCTTGCACGGGAACCCCGATGGAGCCGGGCTTGCGGGGTCTGTCCGGCGGGTTGAAGCAGGCCACCGGGGACGTCTCCGAGAGGCCGTAGCCCTCCAGCACGGTGACGCCCAGTTCCCGCTCGGTGGCATGCAGCAGCTCGACGGGCAGCGAGGCGCCGCCCGAGACCGCCAGGCGCAGCCGCGGCAGGGGCTGCCCGACGCCGTTCTGGAGGAGCGCGTTGTACATCGTGGGCACTCCCAGGAAGACGGTCACCTCGTCCCGGCGCATTGCCTCCAGAGCCCCGCCCGCGTCGAAACGGGGCAGCAGGGTCAGGCAACAGCCCGCAGCGACCGAGGTGTTGAGGGCGCAGGTCTGCCCGAACGCGTGGAACAGCGGAAGGCCCCCGAACAGGACGTCGTCCGGCCCCACGCGCAGCAGTGTCCGCGCCGTCGTCAGCGCGTTGCTCACCAGGTTGCGGTGCGTCAGTTCCGCACCCTTCGGAGTCCCCGTGGTGCCGGACGTGTACAGAATCACCGCGGTGTCGTCGTCGGCCCGGCGGACCGCCCCGGGCATCGGCGGGACCGAGCGCAGCAGCGCGTCGAACACCGCCGGATCCGCGACCAGGCACTCCGCGCCGGCCCGCTCCGCCGCCTGTGCGGCCTCGTCCGCACAGGCAGGAGCGGCCACCACCAGACGGGCACCGCAGTCACGGAGCACGAAAGCCATCTCGCCGCACTTCAGCAGCGGATTCATCGGCACCACCACACCACCCGCGCGCAGGATGCCGTAGTACACGACCGGGAAGTGGATGACGTTGGGCAGGGCCACCGCCACGCGGTCGCCCGTCCGCAGCCCCTCGGTGCGCAGGAGCGCGGAGAACCTGGCTGTCATGTCGTCGAGCTGCGCGTACGTGAGCAGGGTTCCGCCCTGCCGCACGGCCGTCCGGTCGGCGTGGGACCGGACGGACCGGGCCAGGAGTGCGAACAGGTCGGTCATGCGGCTTCCTTGTCGTCGGAGGTTGCGGGGTGATCACATCGCGGCGCGACTTTGCCGCGGCCACCGTCGGGGGAGTGCGCCTCGCCCCGGAGTCCGGCCCGCCCGCCACGCTTCTTCTCCCCTCCTGGCCGTGCATTCAGCTGCACCGAGGGAGAATCATGATTTCGTCGCCGAATTCGAGCCGAGAACCAGTTCTTTTCGGCGGGCCGAGAATTTGCCAAGGTTTTCATGCAGGAATTCTTTGAGGGCCCCGCGGTAGTGCCACGCTAGGTCAAGGCCCGACGCATCGCTTGACCTGACGGGACAGATCGCTTATCAGTTGGGGACAGAGCCCTGAGCGCCCCGACCGGAACAGAGCCTTGGAGTGCCCTGATGAAGCCACTGGTCCGCAACGCAGCACTGAGCAACTACATAGAGCTCAGCCAGTCCCTCGGCATCGACCCCCGCTCCCTGATGAAGCGGGTGGGTCTCGACCCGGTCGGGCTCGCCGTCCAGGACCGGTGGATCTCCGGCATCGCCGTCACCGAGCTCCTCGAACTCTCCGCCGCGGCCGCCGGCCGCGACGAGTTCGGCCTGCTTCTCGCCGAGCGCCGCCGCTTCTCGAACCTCGGGCCCATCAGCCTCGTCCTGCGCGAGGAACCCGATGTCCGCAGCGTCATCCGGCTCCTGGTCCGCCACGAGCGCATGTACAACGAGATGCTGCGCAGCCGGCTCACCGAGGCGAACGGGCTCGCCACCGTCAAGGTGAGTCTGGAGCTCGGCGAGGTGCGCCGGGCACGGCAGGCCGTCGAGCTGGCCGTCGGCGCCTTCCACGGATTCCTGCAGGTGTTCCTCGGCGCCCGCTGGCGGCCGGTGTCCGTATGTTTCACCCACGGACCCCCTAGCGACGTCGCGGCGCACCGTCGCCACTTCGGGCCGGTGGTGGAATTCGACCAGGAATTCAACGGACTCGTTCTCTACGCCTCCGATCTCGACACCCCGAATTCGATGTCGGATCCCCTCCTGCGTGGCTATGCCCGCCAGTATTTCGAGTCCATCGCGGTGGTCTCGGAAACCACGGAGCTGGACCGGGTGCGCGAGCTGATCGAGGTCCTGCTGCCGACCGGACGCTGCTCGATCGAACAGGTCGCCGGCAGCCTCGGCGTCGACCGCAGGACCGTCCACCGGCATCTGGCGGCGTCCGGCGAGACGTTCTCCTCGCTCGTCAACGCCACCCGCACACAGCTGGCCGAGCAACTGGTGGCGAACCCGCGCCGCTCCCTGACGGAGATCTCGGGCTTGCTGGGCTTCTCCGCCCCCAGCGCCTTCTCCCGCTGGTTCCGCGACCAGTTCGGCACCAGCGCCCGCGAATGGCGCACCCGCCGGGCGGGCACCAGTCCTGTCCCCAAGTGACAAGTCTCCTGTCACCTCGGGTGAAGCGCGGCGCGTAACCCGCTCTTAACGTGGCGGTACCGCAAGGGACACCGCAGCTCCTTCGAGCAACGGCCTTGTGAACAACCCCAGTTGGTCCGGATGGTGCCCCACGGCCATCCGCCCGCCGCGTCCGCGTACCAGGAGATGACCCATGCACTTCCTCGACGACTCCCTGCTGCCCGAGAACCAGGAGAAGCTGGTCATCCAGGCCGCACCCTACGGCCCGGAGTGGCTCCCCGGCGACGCCGACGACCTCCCCCTGACCATGGACGAACACGTACAGGCCGCCGTCGACTGCTACAACGCCGGCGCCACCGTGCTCCACATCCACGTACGTGAACTGGACGGCCACGGCTCCAAGCGCATGTCCATGTTCAACGAACTGCTCGGCCGGCTGCGCGAGGCCGTTCCGGACATGGTCCTGCAGATCGGAGGATCCATCTCGTTCGCCCCCGAGGGCGAGGGCGCCGACGCGAAATGGCTGAGCTACGACACCCGCCACCTGCTGGCGGAGCTCACCCCGCGCCCCGACCAGGTGACGATCGCCATCAACACCAGCCAGATGAACATCGTCGAGATCATGACGGACGACGACCTGGCCGGCACCTCCATCGCCAAGCCCGACTACTACAAGGCCTATCGCGACATGGTCGTCGAGGCCGGTCCCGACTTCTACCTGGAACACCTCAAGCGCCTGCACGCCAACGACATCCAGCCGCACTTCCAACTCGCCACCATGGCACAGCTGGAGACCGTCGAGCGCCTCATCCGCAGCGGCGTGTACACGGGCCCGCTGGTGCTCAACTACGTCGCCATCGGCGGCGGGTTCGCCGGTCGCCACCCCGCCGACCTGATCGAGTTCGTCCGCCGTGTCCCCGACGGCGCCGTCCTCACCATCGAGTCCTCGATGCGCGCCGTCGCCCCCATGAACGCCATCGCCATCGCCCTCGGCGTGCACGTCCGCGTGGGCAACGAGGACAACCTGTGGGCGCGCAAGGGCGAGCGGATGAGCTCCGTCCGGCAGGTCGAGCAGATGGTGCGGATCTCCGAGGCGCTCGGCCGCGACATCGCGAACGGCGCGGAGGCCAAGGAGATCTACCGCATCGGAGAGTACTACGGCGACACCGACCAGACCCTGGCACGGCTCGGCATGGTGCCCAACCGGCGCCCCGGTCAGCGCGGGTTCATGCTCCGCGAGACGACCCGCTGACCACCGCCGAACGAAGAGAGCCTCCCATGGCACACGCCATCCGCTTCCACGAGACCGGCGGCCCCGACGTCCTGCGGCTGGAACAGGTCACCGTCGGCGACCCGGGCCCCGGACAGGTCCGCCTCCGGCACGAGGCCATCGGCCTCAACTTCGCCGACACCTACTTCCGCACCGGCCTCTACCCGGCACCGCTGCCCGCCGGTCTCGGTGTCGAGGGCGCCGGCATCGTCGAGGCCGTCGGCGCGGGCGTCACCCACGTCGCCGAGGGCGACCGCGTCACGTACACCGGCAGCCCGCTCGGCGCCTACAGCACCGAACGGATCATGCCCGCCGACCCGCTGATCCGGCTGCCCGACTCCATCGGCTGCGAGAGCGCCGCCGCGATGACCATGCGCGGCCTCACCGCCGCCTACCTGCTGCGCCGGATCCATCCCCTGCAGCCCGGCGACACGATCCTGCTGCACGCCGCCGCGGGCGGGGTCGGCCTGATCATCTGCCAGTGGGCGAAGCTGCTCGGCCTCACCGTGATCGGTACGGTCTCCACGGAGGCGAAGGCCGAACTCGCCCGTGCCCATGGTTGCGACCACACCGTCCTGTACCGCCGGGAGGACGTCGCCGAGCGGGTGCGGGAACTGACCGGCGGGGCAGGCGTGCCCCTCGTCCTCGACAGCATCGGCAAGGACACCGTCGCCGGGTCCATGGCCTCGCTCAGCCGCCGCGGCCTGCTGGTCTGCTTCGGCACGGCGTCCGGCGTGCCGCCGCTCGACGCGATGCAACTCGCCGTCCACGGCTCGCTGTTCGTGACCCGCCCCGCCCTGGCCGACTACATCGCCGAGCCGGCCGAACGAGACGCTCTGGCCGACGAGCTCTTCGGCCACGTCGCCGCCGGCCGGATCGCGATCCGGGTCAACCAGCGCTACGCCCTCGGCGACGCGGTGGCGGCGCACCGGGCCCTGGAAGCGGGCCGCACCACGGGTTCGTCCGTCCTCATTCCCTGACCCCCTCGTTCCTCCCGACCGCCACAGGAGAGTGCAATGACGCAGAGCTCCACCCGCACGCGGATCCAGGTCGAACCGCTGACCTGCACCATCGGCGCCGAACTGCACGGCGTCCAGCTCAGCGAAGCCGCCCACGACGCCGGCCTCCACGCCGAGATCAAACAGCTCCTGCTCCGGCACAAGGTGTTGTTCCTGCGCGACCAGGACATGACCCGCGCCGAGCACGTCGCCTTCGCCTCCCGCCTCGGCCCGCTGGAGGACCACCCGGTCCTCGGCAGCGATCCGGACCACCCGGGCCTCGTCCGCATCTACAAGGACCTGGACAGCAAGCCCGAGCACTACGAGAACGCCCTGCACTGCGACGCGACCTGGCGCGACCGGCCGCCGATGGGAGCTGTGCTGCGCTGCGTCGAGACGCCCGAGGTGGGCGGCGACACGATCTGGGTGAACATGGCCGAGGCGTACCGCAGGCTCCCCGAACACATCCGCACACAGATCGCGGGCCTGCGCGCCCGGCACAGCATCGAGGCGAGCTTCGGCGCGGTCATGCCGATGGAACAGCGCCACCAGTTGAAGGCCCGCTATCCGGACCCGGAGCACCCGGTGGTCCGCACCCACCCGGAGACCGGCGAGAAGATCCTCTTCGTCAACGCCTTCACCACCCATTTCGTCAACCACCACACCCCCGAGAACGTACGGTTCGGCCAGGATCACGCCCCCGGCGCCAACCTGCTGCTGAACTACCTGATCAGCCAGGCGGCGATCCCCGAGTACCAGGTCCGCTGGCGCTGGACCACCAACAGCGTGGCCATCTGGGACAACCGCTCCACCCAGCACTACGCCGTCCAGGACTACTGGCCGGGCGTCCGCAAGATGGAGCGCGCCGGGGTCGCCGGTGACCGGCCCTGTTGAGCCGATGACCCGCCGCTACGCGTGGTTGGTGTTCGCCCTCAGCTTCGGACTGCTGCTCTCCGACTACATGTCGCGGCAGGTCCTGAACGCGGTGTTCCCGCTGCTGAAGGCCGAATGGCTGCTCTCCGACGCCCAGTTGGGCTCCCTGAGCGGAATCGTGGCCCTGATGGTCGGACTGCTGACCTTCCCGCTGTCGCTGCTCGCCGACCGATGGGGCCGGGTCAGGAGCCTGGTCCTGGCCGCGGTGGTGTGGAGCCTGGCGACCCTGGGCTGCGCCGTCTCGGCGAGCTACGGACAGATGTTCCTGGGCCGCTTCATGGTCGGCGTGGGTGAGGCGGCGTACGGGAGCGTCGGCATCGCGGTGGTGCTGAGCGTGTTCCCGGCGGGACTGCGGGCCACCCTCTCCGGCGCGTTCATCGCGGGCGGCGCCTTCGGATCCGTACTCGGAGTGTCGATCGGCGGAGTCGTGGCCCAACACCTGGGCTGGCGCTGGACGTTCGCCGTCATGGGCCTGTTCGGACTGGTCCTGGCGGCTGTCTACGGCGTCGTCGTGAAGGAGCGGAAACTGGCGGCGGCCGACGTCGGACCCGGCGGAGCGCCGGACACCGGGGGGCCGGTGCGGGCGCTCCTGCCGAGGCTGTTCTCCTCCGTCTCCGTGCTGTGCGCCTATGTCGGCAGCGGACTGCAGATGTTCATCGCGATGGCGCTGCTGGCCTGGATGCCCAGCTTCCTCGATCGCTCCTACGGCCTGGCGCCGGGCAAGGCCGGGCTCGCCGCCGGCGTCTTCGCGCTGATCACCGGGATCGGCATGATCGGCGGCGGCATGGTCTGCGACCGGCTCGGACGCGGAAGGCCCCGGCTCAAGTGGACCGTCGCCGTCGTCTGCAGTCTCGGATCGCTGACCCTGCTCACGGCAGGCTTCCAACTTCCGCCCGGCGCACCACAACTCGTCCTCGTCGGCATCGGCACGCTGCTGTCCAACGCCACCGCGGGACCTGCCGCCTCCATGGTGGTGAGCCTGACCCCGACCGCCGTCGCGGCGACGGCCATGGCCACGCTCACCCTTGCCAACAGTCTGCTGGGCCTGGCACCGGGCCCCGCGGTGACCGGCATGCTCGCCGACCGCATGGGCCTGCACGCCGCACTCCAGGTCATCCCGCTCGTCTCGCTGGTGGCGGGCCTGGCCTTCGCCCTCGGCAGACGCCATTACGACAAGGGTCTGGTCTCGCTCTCGGCCTGGGCCCTCAGAAGATCGGAACTCCCGACATGAATCCCACTCCCGACCCCACGGTCGTGCTGGTGCCCGGACTGCGCGGCCACGTCCCCGACCACTGGCAGACGCTGCTCACCGCCAAGATCCCCGGTGCCGTGACCGTGCCGCCTCCGACGGACGCCGGGCTCGCTCGCGACGCCCGGGTGGCGGCCCTGAACGACACACTGTCCCGGATCGAAGGGCCGGTGGTGCTCGTCGCGCACAGCGCCGGAGTGCTCACCACCGTGCACTGGGCGGCCCGGCACCGCCACCCGGTGCGCGGCGCGCTGCTCGCGACACCACCGGACTTCGACACCCCGCTGCCCGACGGCCACCCCGACCCCGCGACCCTGCGGGAGAACGGCTGGCTGCCGGTCCCCCGTACGCCCCTGCCGTTCCCCGGCGTCGTCGCGGCGAGCACGAACGATCCCCTGGCCCGCTTCGACCGGGTCGCCGAACTGGCCCGTGCCTGGGGCAGCCGCCTGGTGGACATCGGCCCGGTCGGACATCTCAACCCCGCGTCGGGCTACGGGCAATGGCCGCAGGCACTGGAGCTGCTCCGCACCTTCGGCTGCGGCACGGGCCGGGACACCGGGGTGCCCGCGTGAGCGCGCACGAATCCGGCCTCGCCGACTTCCTGCGATGGCTGGCCCAGGAGCGCGGCCTCTCGTTCACCGACTACGCCGAGCTGTGGCGGTGGAGCACCGCCGACCTCCCCGGTTTCTGGTCGGCGGTGTGGGAGTACTACGGGCTGGACGCCGTCAGCGACTACGACGAGGTGCTCGCCGACGCGACCATGCCCGGCGCGAACTGGTTCACCGGAGCACGCCTCAACTTTGCCCGGCAGTGCCTCGCCCACGCCACCGACGAACGCCCCGCACTCGTCGCCGTGTCCGAGACGGGGGACCCGGCGGAGATCTCGTGGGACCGGCTCGGCGGCGAAGTGGCCGGCCTGGCCGCGGCTCTGCGCGAGATGGGCGTGGGCCCCGGCGACTGCGTCGCCGGGTACCTGCCGAACATCCCGCAGGCCGTGGTGGCCCTCCTGGCCACCGCCGCCGTCGGCGCGACCTGGACGGTGTGCTCGCCGGACTTCGGAACGCCGAGCGTGCTCGCCCGGCTGCGCCAGGCGCGGCCGACGGTTCTGGTGGCCGCGGACGGCTACCGCTACGCGGGCCGGGACCACGACCGGCGCCCGCACACCGCCGAGCTCCTGGACGGTCTGCCCACGGTCCGCCACCTCGTCGTCGTCGACCGTCTCCACACCTGCGAGAGTGGTCCGGCATGGTCCCGGCGGCCGGACGTGACACAGCACAGGTGGGCCGAACTGGCCGGCCGGCGGGCCCGACCGGCCTTCGCCGACGTCCCGTTCGACCACCCGCTGTGGATCCTGTGGTCCTCGGGCACCACCGGCGTACCGAAGGGCATCGTGCACGGTCACGGCGGCATCGTCGTGGAACTGCTCAAGGCCCTCGGACTTGGTGCCGACCTGCGGGCGCGGGACCGCTTCCTCTTCCACACCTCCACCAGCTGGATGGTGTGGAACCTCATGGTCGCGGGCCTGCTGCACGGGGCCACGCTCGTCCTGTACGACGGAAGCCCCACCCACCCCGACGTGAACGGGGTCTGGCGGATCGCCGAACGTACCGGCGCGACGGTCGTCGGTGTCGGCGCCGCCTACCTGATCGCGGGGGAGAAGGCGGGCGCCCACCCGGCGGCCGACACGGACCTCCGCGCGGTGCGGTCCATCCAGCAGACCGGTTCGGCGATGCCCGACAGCACCTGGCGCTGGGTCCACGACCGGCTCGCCCCTGACGCCCGCCTCCAGTCGATCTGCGGCGGCACCGACATCTGCTCGGTCCTCGCCGGCGGCTCCCCGCTGCTGCCGGTGCGCACGGGCCGGATCTCGGGGCCAGCCCTGGGCGTGGCCCTCGCGTCCTGGGACGCCGACGGGCAGCCGCGTACCGGGCAGCAGGGCGAACTGGTGGTGACGGCGCCGATGCCGTCGATGCCGCTGTTCTTCGTCGACGACCCCGGCGACGAGCGATACCGGAGCAGCTACTTCGACGTCTATCCGGGCGTGTGGCGGCACGGCGACTGGGTCACCGTCGACACCGACCTCTCGGTCGTGGTGGCCGGACGCTCCGACGCCACGCTCAACCGGATGGGGGTGCGGATGGGATCGGCCGATCTCTACGCCGTCGTCGAACAGCTCCCGCGGATCGCGGACAGCCTCGTCGTCGGCGCCGAACTGCCGGACGGAAGCTACTGCATGCCTCTGTTCGTCGTGCCGGCGGAAGGGGAGCGATTCGACGACGGCCTGCGCGGCGAGATCGTCGGCGCGATCCGGCAGAGCCTGTCGCCCCGCCATGTGCCGGACATCATCGTCCCCGTCGAGGCGGTGCCCCGCACCCTCACGGGAAAGAAGCTGGAGGTCCCGGTCAAACACATTCTCCAGGGCGCACGCGTCACCGACGTCAGCACGGAAGGCGCCGTGACCCGGCCCGACATGCTGGCCTGGTTCGCGGACTTCGCCGCCGAACTGCGCACCGGTGGGGGAGAGGAGCCACAGCGGAACATGCCCGGCTGACCGGCCCGTGACGCGGCCTCGCGTGTTACTCGGCGGTAAGGAATGATGGGGAAAACCATCCACACGGCGGGGGCTGAGGCAGCGATGACCACTTTCGAGGAACGGACCAGGGTGCACGCCTTCCGGGACGACGCCCTGGGAGAGCATGACGCCGTCGGTCTGGCCGCGGCGATCCGGCGGGGCGAGGTCGGCGCCGCCGAGGTCGCCAGGGACGCGGCGGAACGGGTACGGACGGTCGAGGCACGGCTCAACGCGGTCCGGACGCCCGTCGACGTCCCGGCGGCCGCCACCCGCGCGGGCGGTGCCTTCGCCGGGGTGCCGACCTTCGTCAAGGACAACACCGACTACCTGGGGCTCCCCACCGGCCACGGCAGCGCGGCCTTCACCCCGAGGCCCGCGCGACGGCACGCGCCGGTCGTCCGGCAGTTCCTGAGCAGTGGCGTCACGGTGCTGGGCAAGACCCGGCTGCCCGAGTTCGGGTTCAGCCCGACCACGGAATTCGAGGACGCCGAGCCCGTTCGCAACCCGTGGAACACCGAGCACTCGGCGGGTGGTTCGTCGGGCGGCAGTGCGGCGCTCGTCGCCGCCGGGGCGGTGCCGATCGCGCACGCCAACGACGGCGGCGGCTCGATCCGGATCCCCGCCGCCTGCTGCGGTCTCGTCGGTCTGAAACCGACCCGCGGACGGGTCGTGGCGAACGCCGAGAGCCGTCGACTGCCGCTCGACATCGTCGCCGACGGCGTCGTCACCCGTTCGGTCCGGGACACCGCCGCGTTTCTCGCCGCCGCCGAGAAGTACTGGCGCAACCCCGGGCTGCCGCCCCTGGGCCTGGTCGAAGGTCCCTCCGGGCGGCGGCTGCGCATCGGCTTCCTGCTGGACTCGCCGAACGGTGTCCACGCCGACGCTGCCACCCGGGCGGCCGTCACGGCGACCGTGGCCACGCTCGAACGGCTCGGCCACACCGTGGAGCCGGTGGAGCTGGACCTGGACGCCCGCTTCACCGACGACTTCCTCACCTACTGGGGCCTGCTGTCGTTCCTCATCGGTTCCACGGGCCGGAGCTTCGGGGCCGACTTCGACCGGCACCGCATGGACGGCCTCAGCCGAGGGCTGCGGGAGACGTACCTCCAGAACTGGCGGCGCACTCCGGGCGTGCTGCGCAGGCTCAGGCGTACGAAGGAGGCGTACGCGGCGGCGTTCCGCGGGCTCGACCTCATCCTTTCCCCGGTACTCGCCCACCCCGCGCCCCGGATCGGCCACCTCAGCCCCACCGTTGCCTACCCGACGCTGATCGAGCGGATCCTCGCGTACGTCGCGTTCACACCCATCGACAACGTGGTCGGCACACCGTCGATCTCGGTGCCCACGCCGAGCGCGACCGAGGACGGACTGCCCGTCGGCGTCATGCTCTCCGGCCGCCCCGGCAGCGAACGGACGCTGCTGGAGGCCGCGTTCGCACTGGAGGCGGAGCAGCCCTTCCGGCGCATCCAGGGCCCCTGACATCGCGGCGGCACCCCGGGCCTCCTCAGGTTCCGGCGACCGCTCACCGCCGTCAGGCCCCGTCGAATCTCCACGAGGTGATGTCGCGGTAGTGGATCGCCCCGGGACCGCGGCCGATGTTGCTGCCGACCAGATGCAGGCGCGCCGCCCGCCACGGCCGGCCGGTGAACCCGGACAGGCCGGCGGCCGCCACCGCGCACGACAGGTCGTCGCGGCGGGCGCGGGCCAGGGTGAGGTGGGGGCGCAGCGGCCGGCCCGCGAAGGGGACACCGCACTCCTCGACCGCGGCGCGCACCGCGGTGGCGAGCAGGCGCAGCCCTTCCAGGTCCCCGTCGATCCCGCTCCACAGCACCCGCTCGTCGAAGTGCCCGCTGCCGCGCAGTGCCAGTTCCAGCGGGGGGCGCGTCGCTGCCAGGTGCGCGAGGGGCGGCCGCAGCAGGGGGACCGCCGTGACGGGGAGCTCTCCGAGGAACGCCAGCGTGATGTGCCAGTCCTCGATGCGGTTCCACCGCATGCGCGGATACGCCTCGTACGTGGGGCCCAGCGCCCGCGCCAGCTCGTCCTTCGCCTCGTCGGGCGGGGCGAGTGCGATGAACACGCGTATCGTCGCCGCCGGGAGCCGTTCGCCCGCTCCGGATTCCCTCGCCTGCTCGGACGGATCGGTCATCGTCGCTTTCCTGCTCGGGGTGCGGCCGGTTCCGCGTACGCCACCCGATGACACGCCGTCCGACCCTGCAATCTGATTTCCTGCCGACCCGAGGGTACGGGGTGGCGGGACCGGCCCCCTAAGGGCTGTCCCGTAATCCCTGATGGGCGTGCGACGACGGCCACGGCACCTCGCCGCGTTGTCGGAACGCCCGAATACGTCCAGTATTCGGGCGTCCCTCCGCCTTGCGATGCACCGCGTCCGACGCCGCACGCTGATCCACCAGGGATTACGGGACAGCCCTTAAGCGGAAGGGGCGGAGGTCGCGCCGCCCACCCGGCGGGTCAGTTCCCGTGCCGTCTGCGCCACGTGCCCCGCGATCCGCTGCCGCTCCGCCTGGTCGACCGCCTCGTCGGGGTAGGTGACCGCGACCCCGGCGATCGGACGCGCGTGATGGTCCAGGACCGGCGCGGCGACCGAGGAGAGGCCCGGCGTCACCTCGCCCTCCTCCGTCGCGTACCCGAGGTGCCGCGCCTGGGCCAGCAGGGCGCGCAGCGCCGTCAGCGTCGCAGGACCCGCGCCGTGCCGCTGCACGAACGCCGACCGGTCGGGGAAGATCGCCCGCACCTGCGCGGGCGGCAGCAGGGCGAGCACGGCCCGGCCGCTCGCCGTCAGATGGGCCGGCAGCCGGACGCCGACCTCGCTGACCAGGGGCGGGCGGCCCGGGGCGCGTTCCTCGATGACGTAGATGACCTCACGGCCGTGCAGGACGGCGAGGTTCGCGTTGTGCCCGGTGCGGTCCACCAGCGAGGCGAGCGGAGCCCGCGCGAGCCGCTGGAACGGCGCCTGGCGCTCGTAGCCGGAGGCCAGCTCGAAGGCGCTGACCCCGAGCCCGTAGCGCCTCTCCTCCGGCAGATGGACCACGAAGCCGTCCGCCGCGAGGGTGTCGAGCAGGTGGTACGTCGTCGAGCGCGCCAGCCCCACGTCACGGCTGATGGCGGCCGCGGGGACGGGTGCGGCCTGGCGGGCCAGATAGCGCAGGACGGCCAGCGCCTGAGCGGCGGCAGGGACGATGCTCATGGGGCGAGAGTAGACCAGAGACGTCGCAAACTATGTGTCTGGGATCCCAGATGTAATGTCTTGGATCCCAGACACAAGCCGGGCCGCATGACTCGCGAACCCCTGCCCACCTGCGGCTTCATTGGGACATGACCGTTGTTGTTGGTGTCGGTGCCCTTTCCGCCGACGAAGTTGTGTCCGTTGCCCGTCACGGTGCCCAGGTGGCCCTCGCCCCCGAGGCGCTCCAGGAGATCGCCCGCAGTCGCGAGGTCATCAAGGCCCTCGCCGACGACGCCAAGCCCCACTACGGCGTCTCCACCGGCTTCGGTGCCCTGGCCACCCGCCACATCCCCACCGAGCTGCGCGCCCAGCTCCAGCGCAGCCTCGTGCGCTCGCACGCCGCGGGCTCCGGCCCCGAGGTCGAGCGCGAGGTCGTACGGGCCCTGATGCTGCTGCGCCTGTCCACCCTCGCCACCGGGCGCACCGGCGTCCGCACCGAGACCGCCGAGGCATACGCCGCGCTCCTGAACGCGGGCATCACCCCGGTCGTCCACGAGTACGGCTCGCTCGGCTGCTCCGGCGACCTGGCCCCCCTCGCGCACTGCGCGCTCGCCGTCATGGGCGAGGGCGTCGTCCGCACCGCCGGCGGCGAGCGCAAGCCCGCCGCCGAGGCCCTCGCCGAGGCCGGCATCACCCCGGTCGTCCTGGAGGAGAAGGAGGGCCTCGCCCTCATCAACGGCACCGACGGCATGCTCGGCATGCTCGTCCTCGCCGCCCACGACCTGCGCCGCCTGCTGCGCACCGCCGACATCGCCGCCGCCATGAGCGTCGAGGGCCAGCTCGGCACCGACGCCGTGTTCGCCGCCGACCTGCAGGCCATGCGCCCGCACCCCGGCCAGAGCGACAGCGCGGGCAACCTGCGCTCCCTGCTCGCCGACTCGGCGATCATCGCCAGCCACGCGGGCCCGGACTGCACCTACGTCCAGGACGCCTACTCGCTGCGCTGCACCCCGCAGGTCCACGGCACCGCCCGTGACACCCTCGGCCACGCCGAACTCGTCGCCTCCCGCGAGCTCGCCAGCGCCGTCGACAACCCGGTCGTCACCCTCGACGGCCGCGTCGAGAGCAACGGCAACTTCCACGGCGCCCCCGTCGCCGCCGTGCTCGACTTCCTTGCCATCACCGTCGCCGACGTCGCCTCGATCTCCGAGCGCCGCACCGACCGGTTCCTCGACCCGGCCCGCAACCGCGGCCTGAACGCCTTCCTCGCCGACGACCCGGGCGTCGACTCCGGCCACATGATCGCCCAGTACACGCAGGCCGCGATCGTCTCCGAGCTCAAGCGGCTCGCCACCCCGGCCTCCGTCGACTCGATCCCCTCCAGCGCCATGCAGGAGGACCACGTGTCCATGGGCTGGTCGGCCGCCCGCAAGCTGCGCCGCGCCATCGACGGCCTCGGCCGCGTCCTCGCCGTCGAGCTCTACACCGCCGCCCGCGCCCTCGATCTGCGCGCCCCGCTGACCCCCGCCCCGGCCACGGCCGCGGTGCGCGACGGACTGCGCGAGACCGTCGAGGGCCCCGGCACCGACCGCTGGCTCGCCCCCGAGATCGAGGAGGCCGTCCAGTACGTGGCCTCCGGCCGCGCCCTGGCCGCCGCCGAGTCCGTGACCGGCGCCCTGGTCTGACCGGGACGCAGTCCCTCACACCTTCCGGGTCCCCGCGGGGACCCGGAAGGTGCGGCAGGCCGCTGCCGCGCACGCCCAGGGGTGTCCTGCCGATCAGGCCGGGCTCGCGGCCCGATCGGCAGAACACCCCCTCGCCACCCCGGCCCTCCCTGTCCGCGGCGGGCCGGGCAGCCCTCAGAAGGAGCCGTTCCCCGGTGAATGACCTGCCGACCGCCACGGTGCACAACAGCGTCGGGCAACTGCGCGCCGACGCCTGGAGTTCACTGACGGATCTCACCCACCGCCTCGCCGCACACGGCGTGGACGGCCGCCGGGACACCACCGCGCGCATCCAGGAACTCATCCGCCTCCTGACACCCATCGAGCACTGCTGGGCCTTCCCCGGCACAGCCGCCCTGAAGGAGCTGCGCAGGCTGTACGACCAGGGCGAGTACCGGCAACTCGCCCAGCGCACCGACGAGCTGGACCGAGCCCTCGCCGGAGACCGGCACCGCGGCACCGCCCCGCACACCGCCGCCACGCCGAGCGCCGCACCCGACGAGACGACGGACACCGCGCACCCCCAGCCCGCGCCCTCCACCCCGTACTTCGAGGTCCTCGTCGTCGGAGACCTGGACGCCGCCGAGGAACAGGCGCTGCGCGCCGAACTGCGCCGACTGCGCCGCCCCGACGACGAGTTCGCCTACGAGATCGTCGTCGCCCCGAGCTTCGAGGACGCGGTCATCACGTCCCTCGTCAACTCCAGCCTCCAGGCCGTCGTCATCCGCGACCGGTTCGCCGACCGCTCCCGCCACGACCTGAGCGTCGTCCGCCGGTTCTTCGACGAAGCCGCCGACGCCCACGCCGCCACACCCGGGGACAGCGGCGAGCAGATCCGCGCCCTGGGCGACCGACTCCTCGCCCTGCGCCCCGAGCTCGACCTCTACCTCGTGTCCGAACGGGCCGTCGAGTCCACCGCGGGCCGCCTCAGCCGCCGTTTCCGGCGCGTCTTCCACGCCCGCGAAGGCCTCCTCGAACTGCATCTGTCGATCCTGTACGGCATCAGCGAACGCCACCGCGCCCCGTTCTTCACCGCCCTGCGCGCCCACAGCCGCAAGCCCACCGGCGTCTTCCACGCCCTGCCCGTGTCCCGCGGCGCCTCGGTGCTCAACTCGCCCTGGATCCCGGAGATCGCCGACTTCTACGGCCTGAACATCTTCCTTGCCGAGACCTCCGCCACCTCCGGCGGCCTGGACTCCCTGCTCGCCCCCACCGGCCCGCTGCGCGAGGCCCAGGACCTGGCCGCCGAGGCCTTCGGCGCCCGCCAGACCTACTTCGTCACCAACGGCACCTCCACCGCCAACAAGATCGTCGTGCAGGCGCTCGTACGCCCCGGCGACATCGTGCTCGTGGACCGCAACTGCCACAAGTCCCACCACTACGGACTCGTCCTCGCCGGCGCCCATGTCGTCTACCTCGACGCCTATCCCCTGGACGAGTACGGCATGTACGGGGCCGTGCCGGTGGAGGAGATCAAGCGGAAGCTGCTGATGCTCAAGCACGAGGGCGTCCTGCACCGCGTCAAGCTCCTCATGCTCACCAACTGCACCTTCGACGGGATCGTCTACAACCCGTCACGCGTGATGGAGGAGTGCCTGGCCCTCAAGCCGGACCTGGCGTTCCTGTGGGACGAGGCATGGTTCGCCTTCGCCCGCTTCCACCCCGTCTACCGCCAGCGCACCGCCATGGCCGCGGCCCGCACCCTCACCGACCGCTACCGCGACCCCGAGTACGCCGACACCTACGCGGCCCACCGCGCGAGCCTCGGCGACGACCCCGACGACGAGACCCTCGTCACCGGCCGGCTGATGCCCGACCCGGAAAAGGTCCGTGTCCGCGTCTACGCCACGCAGTCCACGCACAAGACGCTCACCTCGATGCGCCAGGGCTCCGTGGTCCACGTCTTCGACCAGGACTTCCGCCACAAGGTCGCGGAGACGTTCCACGAGGCGTACATGACGCACACCTCGACGTCGCCCAACTACCAGATCCTCGCCTCGATGGACCTCGGCCGCCGACAGGCCGTCCTCGAAGGCTTCGCCCTCGTGCAGAAGCAGCTCGAACAGGCCGGCGTGCTCCGCGACGCGGTCGCCCAGCACCCGCTGCTCAGCCGCTACCTGCGCATCCTCACCACGCCGGAACTCATCCCGCACCGCTTCCGCTCCTCCGGCATCGAACAGCCCTTGCGCACCGGCCTCGCCCGGATGGAACGGGCCTGGGCGGAGGAGGAGTTCGTCCTCGACCCCACCCGCGCCACCCTGCACATCGGGCTCACCGGCATCGACGGCGACACCTTCAAGCACGACCTCCTGATGGACCGGTACGGCGTCCAGGTCAACAAGACGACCCGCAACACGCTGCTGTTCATGACGAACATCGGCACCACCCGCAGCTCCGTCGCCTACCTCATCGAGGTGCTCGTGCGCATCGCCGAGGACCTGGAGGAACGCATCGGCGAGATGAGTCCGCACGACCGGGCCGCGCACCGCGGCGCCGTCACCGGACTCGACGCGGGCGCCGCCGCCCTGCCCGACTTCAGCGCGTTCCACCCGGCGTTCCGGCCGAGCCCGCGCACCCCCGAGGGCGACATGCGCTCCGCGTTCTTCCTCGCCTACGACGACACCGAGTGCGAGCACCTCTCGACGGACGACATCTCCGACGCCATGGCGCGGGGCCGCACGGTCGTCTCGGCCACGTTCGTCACCCCGTACCCGCCCGGCTTCCCCGTGCTCGTCCCCGGACAGGTCGTCAGCAAGGATGTCCTGACCTACATGGCCGCCCTCGACACCCGCGAGATCCACGGATACGACCCGGCTGCCGGATACCGGGTCTTCACCGAGGCCGCCCTCGAAGCACGCCACACCGCCGAGCGCTGAACGCTCTCCCTGTCCCACGCACCTCCTCCTCCGCAGCCCCGGGCAGCGGGGGAGGAGCTCGCGTTTTCCCGACCGACCGACCGACCCACCGAGCGACCGACCGACCCACCGAGCGACCGACCGACCCATTGACCGACCGACCGGACCCGGAAGGAACAACACCCCCTCATGGCACCTCAGATCCTGCGCGCACACGAGCGGACCCCCGCACCGTGGAAGAACGGCGGTGGCATCACCACCGAGGTCATGGCCCACCCCCAGGGCGCCGGCACCGACGACTTCACATGGCGGATCAGCGTCGCCGACGTCGCGAGCAGCGGCCCCTTCTCCGTGTTCGAGGGCGTCGACCGGATCATCGCCGTCGTCGAGGGACCGGGCATGGCCCTCACCGTCGACGGTGCGGAGCACGTCCTGGACACCCGCTGCACGCCCCTCGCCTTCTCCGGCGACGCCACCACCGACTGCCGGCTGCTCGACGGCCCCATCGTCGACTTCAACGTCATGGTGCGGCGCACCGAGGTGAAGGCGGCCGTGTCCGTCGAACGGCGCTCCACGGTGCTGCGCCCCGCGCCCTGGACCCGTGTCCTCGCGATCGTTCTCGAAGGCACCGCGGCCCTGCACCGGGAGCCCGTCCGCCTCGGCCGGCTCGACGCGGTCCTGTTCCACGACGACGAGGACCCCGCCGACATCGCTGTCGACGGGGTCCTCGCGGTCGTCGCACTCACGGACATCCGCTGAGCGGATCCGGGCAGGCCGCCCGGCATGCAACAGCCGCGGCCGCCAGGCCGCGGCTCTCGTATGCCGGGCGGCCTGGCGGCCTGTTCAGGGGGAGGGCGTCACGCCCAGGTGGTGGCCGTCCGGTGCACCAGACGGGCGCCGGCCCTTGCCGTGCGCTGGTCGACGTCGAACTCCGGATTGAGCTCGGCGACGTCGACGACCACGAGTTTGCCGCTGCCCGCGACCCGTGTGCAGACCCGCTCGACGACCTCCATGGGCACGCCGTAGGCGGCGGGCGCGCTGACCCCGGGAGCGACCGCCGCCGGCAGCACGTCCAGGTCGATCGTCAGGTGCACGAGGTCGCAGCTCGCGAGGAACTCGTCGACGAACGACTCCACCCGCGCCAGGTCGAGCAGCCCGCACTCGGTGTCCGGCAGGTACCGCACCCCGAGCGACTCCGCGGTGCGGAACAGCGTCTCGGTGTTGGCGGCCTGGCTGATGCCCAGCACCCAGTAGTTGAGGTCACGGCCGTGGAGCCGCTCGCTCTGCGCCATCTGCAGGAACGGCGTGCCCGAGCTGGGCCGCACGTCGTCGCGCAGATCGAAGTGCGCGTCGAGGTTCAGCACGCCGAGCCGCCCGCCGGCCTTCAGCGCCCGCGTCTGCTCCAGACCGCTGTACGTGCCGAACGCGACCTCGTGGCCGCCGCCGAGTACCACCACGGGGTGGCCCGCGTCGACGAGCTGTGCGACCGCGCGGCCCAGCCGCTGCTGACCGGCCTCCAGAGCGTCGTCCGCGTCGCCGGTGACCTCCACGTCACCGGCGTCGAGCGCCCGCAGCGGCTTCGGCAGGGCCATCGAGGACAGAGCCCGCCGCAGGGCGTCAGGACCCTGTGCGGCACCCTGCCGCCCCTTGTTGCGGCGCACGCCCTCGTCGCTGCGGAACCCGACGAACGCGATGTCGCCCGGCTCCGTCAGCTCCGGATCGAGCTCGACGGCCTTGTGCCACCGCAGGTGCTCCGCGCCGGGCCCGTCGTCCCGGCCCGACCAGGGGCGGGCCGGGACGTCCGCGGCCGGGGGAGCGGTCTCCTGGAACGTGCTCACGCCGCGCCGCCCTCGTCCTCCGTCATCGGGATGCGCACGCCGCGCTCCTTGGCGACCGAGGTGGCGTACTCGTAACCGGCGTCGACGTGCCGGATGACACCCATGCCCGGGTCGTTCGTCAGGACACGTTCGAGCTTGCGGGCCGCGAGCTCGGTCCCGTCGGCGATGCAGACCTGGCCGGCGTGGATGGAGCGGCCCATGCCGACACCGCCGCCGTGGTGGATGGACACCCAGGAGGCACCCGAAGAGGTGTTCACCAGGGCGTTGAGCAGGGGCCAGTCGGCGATGGCGTCGGAGCCGTCGAGCATCGACTCGGTCTCGCGGTACGGGGAGGCCACCGAACCGGAGTCCAGGTGGTCACGGCCGATCGCGACCGGCGCGGACAGCTCGCCGCTGGCGACCATCTCGTTGAACTTCAGGCCCGCGCGGTGGCGTTCGCCGTAGCCGAGCCAGCAGATGCGGGCCGGCAGGCCCTCGAACGAGACGCGCTCGCCGGCCATGTCGAGCCAGCGGTGCAGGTGCTTGTTCTCCGGGAACAGCTCCTTGATCGCCTTGTCGGTGGCCTCGATGTCCTTCGGGTCGCCGGACAGCGCGGCCCAGCGGAACGGGCCGAGGCCCTCCTCGAACAGCGGCCGGATGTGCGCCGGCACGAAGCCGGGGAAGTCGAAGGCCCGGTCGTAGCCCGCCTTGCGCGCCTCGTCGCGGATCGAGTTGCCGTAGTCGAAGACCTCGGCGCCCTTGTCGAGGAAGCCGACCATGGCCTCGACGTGCAGGGCCATCGACTTGCGGGCGCGCTCGGTGAAGCCGGCCGGGTCGGCCTCGCGCTCCTTGTGCCAGTCCTCGACCGAGACGCCGACGGGCAGGTAGGCCAGCGGGTCGTGGGCGGAGGTCTGGTCGGTGACGATGTCGATCGGGGCGTCCCGCTCAAGGAGCTCGGGGAAGATCTCGGCGGCGTTGCCGACGACACCGATGGACAGGCCGCGGCGCTCGTCGCGGGCCTGGACGGCCAGTTCGAGGGCATGGTCGAGGTTGTCGGCCTTGACGTCGAGATAGCGGGTGCCGATGCGGCGGTCGATGCGCGTCTCGTCGACGTCGACACAGATCGCGACACCGTCGTTCATCGTCACGGCCAGCGGCTGGGCGCCACCCATGCCGCCCATGCCGGCGGTCAGGGTGATCGTGCCGGCCAGGGTGCCGTCGAACTTCTTGCGGGCGACGGCACCGAAGGTCTCGTACGTGCCCTGCAGGATGCCCTGGCTGCCGATGTAGATCCACGAACCGGCCGTCATCTGGCCGTACATCGTCAGTCCCTCGGCCTCCAGCTTGCGGAACTCCTCCCAGTTGGCCCAGTCGCCCACCAGGTTGGAGTTGGCGAGCAGCACGCGCGGCGCCCACTCGTTCGTGCGCATCACACCGACCGGCTTGCCGGACTGCACGAGGAGGGTCTCGTCGTCCTTGAGGGTCTTGAGCGTGCGGACGATCGCGTCGTACGCCTCGTGGTTACGGGCGGCCTTCCCGGTACCGCCGTAGACGACGAGGTCCTCGGGGTGCTCGGCGACCTCGGGGTCGAGGTTGTTCATGAGCATCCGCAGGGCGCCTTCCTGCTGCCATCCGAGGCAGTTCAGTTCGGTGCCGCGCGGGGCCCGGACGACGCCCGGCGCTTCGTGGGAAGGGCTGGTCATGTGTGCTCCTCTTGGGGATCGAGCCGTTGTGCACCGTCATGACACGCGAGGGGCGCAGCCGGGACCAGCGGCGCCGCCCGCATTTCTCGGATCCGAGACGCCTACCCGGGAAGGGGCCACCGGCCCGTTCGTCGATGGCACCGCTCCCATAGGATTCGTGACAGGCAGCAGGCAGGGGGAGCGGATGGCGAGGACGGTGGGCGGCGTGGTCGTGGACCCGGCGGAGCTGGCCCGGTGGTACGAGCAGGGCACGGGCGGTTCCGTCCCCGCGTACCAGCGCGTCAAGGAGCTCGTCGAGCGGCAGATCAGGAACGGCCACTGGCAGGAGGACGACGCCCTGCCCTCGGAGAGCCAGTTCGTCGACGCCCTCGGTCTGTCCCGCATGACGGTCAACCGCGCCCTGCGCGAGCTCGCCACCGAGGGTGTGATCCGGCGCGTCATGGGCGTCGGCAGCTTCGTCGCCCAGCGCAAGGCCAGCTCCGCGCTCCTGGAGGTCCACAACATCGCCGACGAGGTGCATCACCGCGGCCACCGCTACGCCGCCCGGGTGCTCTCCCTGGGCGAGGAGAAGGCCGACGACAGGACCGGCGCGCACCTCGGTCTCGGCACCGGGCAGCCGGTCTTCCGCTCAAGGGTGGTGCACTACGAGGACGGGGTGCCGCTCCAGCTGGAGGACCGCCACGTCAACCCGGCCTTCGCCCCCGGCTATCTGGACCAGGACTTCACGCTGCAGACGCCGTACACGTTCCTGTCGAAGGTCGCGCCGCTCGGCCGCGGCGAGCACATCGTGGAGGCGGTCCTGGCCTCGCCCGAGGAGTGCGCGATCCTCGACATCGGGCCGTCCGAGCCATGTCTGCTGATCCTGCGCCGCACATGGTCGCGGGACGCCCTCGTGAGCATCGCGCGCCTGCTCCACCCGGGTTCCCGCTACCGCCTCGAAGGCGCGTTCGCCATGCATTGAGACGGCTCGGGCGGCCAGGCCCGTCCGGCGGATCAAGGGCGGGCAGACCCCGAGGGCCGTCCCGTGATCCCTGGCTGTCGTCGCACGCCCGCCAGGACTCGGGGGACAGCCCTTCAGACGACGGCCTGCGTCCCCGCGCCCGCCGGTGTGTGTCCCGAGACCGCCGCGGTCAGCCGCGCCGCACCCAGCGCCAGGGCCCGGCGCACCTCCTCGGTGTCGTGCCGGCCGTGGTGGCGGCGCCAGGTGGTGCTGATCGCGGCGACGGGCCGCTCGTTGTGGTCGAATGCGGCCACCCCCAACGAGCAGAAGCCCTGCGACACCAGCTCCACCTCCTGCGACCAGCCGCGCTCCCGCTCCCGGGCCAGCTCGCCGGTCAGTTCCGGCAGCGAGCGCGGCCCGCGGCCGGTGCGGGTGGTCAGATCACCGGGCCGCGAGAACAGCGCCCGCAGCTGCGCCGCCGAGGTGTGGGCGAGGATGGCGCGGCCATTGGCCGTCAGATGGGCCGGCAGACGTACGCCGACATCCGTCACCAGTGCGATGTCGACGTCTCCGGCACGGGCCGGGGGGCGCTCCTTGAGCAGGTAGACCGTCTCCGCGCCCTGCAGGATCCCCAGGTGCACGGTCTGGCCCAGGCGGCTCGCGAGCGTGCGCAGGATCGGCCGGGCGAGCCGCTCCAGCGGCTCGTGGCGCAGGTAGGCCGAGCCCACCTCGAAGGAGGACACACCGAGCCCGTACGCCTGTTCCGACGGTACGTACGTGACGAAGCCGCGGTCGGTCAGCACGGTGAGGATGTGGTACGCGGACGAGCGCGGAATGCCCAGGTCACGGGCGAGTGTGGCGGCCTGTACGAGGCCGGGCCGGCCGGCGAGGTACACGAGCATGTCCAGGGCTCGCGCGACCGCGGGGGACGCGCTCGACGCCGGGCCGGGCGTCGGCTTGTGTTCACTCATCGGATCACCTCTTGACGCACACCTGTATAGACAGGAATATACAGGCTCGTTCGCTGTCGGGAGCCTTGACGACAGGCCGGTGCCGCGAGGCGCATCGCTCTGCCAGGCCCTCCGGCACTTTCCTGCGGCACCCGCCCCCCCCAAGAGGGAGACACTCGTTTGCGCACCGAAAACGCCGGCCTGAGCCGCGGGCTCAACTCACGGCACATCCGCTTCATCGCGCTCGGCTCCGCGATCGGCACCGGGCTCTTCTACGGCTCCTCCGCGTCCATCCAGGCGGGCGGCCCCGCCGTCCTGCTCGCCTACCTGATCGGCGGCGCCGCCGTCTTCCTCGTCCTGAGGTCCCTCGGCGAGATGGCCGTGGCCTCCCCCTGTGCCGGCTCCTTCGGCGAGTACGCGAACCGGCACCTCGGGCCGCTCGCCGGCTTCCTCACCGGCTGGACGTACGCCTTCGAGATGGTCATCGTGGCCGTCGCCGACGTCACGGCCATCGGCGTCTACATGGGCTTCTGGTTCCCCGGAGTCCCGCGCTGGATCTGGGTCCTGGCCGCCGTCCTCATCGTGGGCGCGCTCAACCTCGTCAGCGTCAAGGTCTTCGGCGAGCTGGAGTTCTGGCTGTCCCTCGTGAAGATCGTCGCCATCGTCGCGATGATCGTCGTCGGCATCGCGGTGATCGCCTTCGGCCTGGGCAGCGGCCACGCCGACGTCGGCCTGTCCAACCTGTGGAGCAACGGCGGCTTCTTCGCGGGTGGCATCGACGGCTTCGTCATCTCCTTCGCCATCGTCATGTTCGCCTTCGGCGGCACCGAGATCATCGGCGTCACGGCCGGCGAGGCGCAGTCCCCGGAGAAGACCATCCCGGGCGCGGTGAACTCCATCCCGCTGCGCATCATCCTCTTCTACGTCCTGACCCTCGCCGTGATCATGTCGATCACCCCGTGGCAGCAGATCAGCGACTCGGGCAGCCCCTTCGTGCAGATCTTCGCCGGAGTGGGCCTCAAGTCCGCGGCCGCCGTCCTCAACGTCGTGGTCCTCACCGCCGCCCTGTCCGCCATCAACAGCGACATCTTCGCCGCGGGCCGCACGATGTACGGCCTCGCCGAGCGCGGCCACGGCCCCGCCGCCATGTGCCGCACGACCCGCAACGGCGTGCCCTGGGTGACCACTCTCGTCATGATCGGCGCCCTGCTCCTCGGCGTCGTGATGAACGCGGTCGTCCCCGGCGAGATCTTCCTGATCATCGCCTCCATCGCCACGTTCGCGACGGTCTTCGTCTGGGTGATGATCACGCTCACCCACATCAAGGCCCGCAGCTCGATGTCCCCGGAGGAGTCCGCGGCCCTGAAGTTCCCGGCCCCGTTCTGGCCCTACGGCCAGATCATCACCCTCGTCTTCATGACGGCGGTGCTGGTCCTGCTCGGCGTCCACGAGAGCACCCGCGTGGCGCTCGTCGTCGGCGTGGTCTGGCTGGCCCTCCTCACGGTGGTCTACCTCCTTGCGCTCCGCCGCGGGCGGCACCGGCCCGCAGTCGGTGATGCCCCGGCCGACGCCCCTGCGGCCACGACCACGGGGGCAGCGGAGCCGGCCGAGGTCTCCGGCTGACCTGTCGCGGAGGCCGGCGGGCGCGCGCCGTGGAGGCTACGGCCGCCCGGCACCCGCTCGCCGTCCCCGCGTCGACTCCCGTTCCAGCAACTTCGCAGGGACCAGGCGGTGTTCGGGGGCCGCGCCGGGCTCCGGGGGGTTGCCGATGACGTTCATGAGGAGTTCGGCGGCCTGGCGGCCGATGGATTCGGGGGCGAGGTCCAGGGCGGTCAGCGCGGGGCGGGAGCTGCGGGCGAACTCGCCGTCGGCGCCCACCACGATCTGGACGTCCTCCGGGACGGACAGGCCCAGTTCGCGACAGACGGCGAGCGTCGCGAAGCCGAACTTCTCCATCACGACGTAGAGCGCGTCGGGCCGGTCGGGGCGGGTGAGCAGGCGGCGGGCGGCGGCCGTCGAGTCGGTGCCCGGCTCGGCGTGGTCGAGCAGCACCGGACGGTCCGTGCGCGCGCACCAGTCGCGGTAGGCGCGGGCCGCGTCCTCGTCGTAGGACTGGCCGGTCGAGCCGGTGAGGAGGCCGACGCGCTGGGCGCCGGTCGCCGCCAGGTGGTCCAGGGCGGCCAGGGCGCAGGTGGAGAGTTCGTTGTCCACCCAGGGGAAGGCGTCCTTGCGGGACAGGTCGCGGCCGGTGGTGACGACGGGGACGCCCATCGCGGACAGGCGCGTGAGCAGCGGGTCGTCGGTGAGCGGGTCGATGACGATCGTGCCGTCGAGCGGGAGCGAATCGAAGGGGCGGCCGTCGAGCGAGGGCGGGACGAGGACGAGGGAGTAGTCGCGGTCCAGCGCGGTCCAGGTCGCCGCGTTGACGATCTTGACGAAGTACTCGATGTCGGTGATGCCGCCCTCGATGGAGGTGCGGTGCGTGATGCCGAGGAGCCCGGTGCGGGCGCCGCGCAGGCCGCGGGCGTTGGGATTGGCGCGGTAGCCGAGGTCGCGGGCGACAGCGAGGACACGTTCGCGGGTCTCGGCGCCGACCCGGCCGACGCCGTTGAGCGCGTGCGAGGCGGTGGTGACGGAGACACCGGCCCGGCGGGCGACCTCGCGCAGGCCACCACCGCCGCCCGCACTCCGTCGGCCCGGCTTCCGGTCGGCTCCGTGCGGTCCGTGCGACCCGTGCGGCTCTGTGACGTCTGACATGGTCATGAGCTTACAGATTGACTGCCAAAACGTTTAGGCAGTACCTTCCGGACCATCGCCAAAACGTTTGGGCAATGACGCCCGGCCCGATGCCAAAACGTTTAGGCACTCCGCTCACCCCGCAAAGGACGCCTGCCGACCATGGCCGAGGCCACCCGCTCCGCCCCGCCCGCATCCCCCGAACCCGCCGCGCCCGCCGACCCCCCGAAGGCCCCGGAGGGCTCCGCCTCCGTCTTCACGGTCGAGCAGCGCGGCATCGACGCCGTCCCCGACGCCGAACGCCAGGGCGGCCCGAGCCGCCTGTTCGGGCTGTGGGCCGGCACCAACACCACCGTGTTCACCGTGGTCTACGGAGCGCTCGTCGTCTCCTTCGGCCTGTCCTTCTGGTACGCGGTCGCGCTCATCGTCGTCGGCAACATCCTTGGCTTCGCCGTCACCGGCCTCACCAGCCTGCAGGGCCCGCGCACCGGCACCTCCACCCACTCCGTCTCGCGCGCCGCGTTCGGCCCGCGCGGCGGCAAGCTGCCCGCGCTGCTCAGCTGGGTCATGCTCGTCGGCTTCGAGGCCGGCGGCATGGTGCTGATCGTGCTCGCCGGGCTCGCCCTGCTCGACCAGGCCGGCGTCACCGCCGGCACGCCCGTGAAACTGCTGGTCATCGCGGTCGCCGCCGGGCTCCAGATGCTGCTGCCGCTGTCCGGATACCACCTGATCATGAAGGTCCAGAAGTACTTCGCCTGGATCTTCGCCGCGATGTTCGCCGTCATGGCCGTCCTCGTCTTCCCCAAGGCCGACTTCGCCACCCACGGCGACGCGCCGTCCCTCGTGACGGTCTCCCTCGTGCTCGCCATGGTCACCGCGTCCGGCGGCCTGTCCTGGGCCGACATGGGCAGCGACTACTCGCGCTATCTGCCCGCCGACTCCGCGCCCCGCAAGGTCTTCGCCTGCGCCGCGCTCGGCGGCATGGTGCCCAACATCCTGCTCCAGGTCCTCGGCGCCGCCGTCGCCACCGCGACCACGAAGGCCGCCGACCCGATCTCGGGCCTGCCGGAGATCCTGCCCGGCTGGTTCACCACCCCGTACCTGCTGCTCGCGATCGTCTCGCTGCTCGCCGTGAACACCACGGACATGTACTCCTCGGGCCTGAACCTGCTCGCCGTCGGCATCCCGATCAAGCGCTGGATGGTCGTCTTCGTCGACCTCACGCTGTGCACGGCCATCACCCTGTGGGCCGTCTTCTCAGCCGACTTCTACACGCTGCTCTCGAACTTCCTCAGCCTCATCGTGCTGTGGCTCGGCCCCTGGGCCGCCGTCTACCTCACCGACTGGGCGCTGCGCCGCGGCCGCTACCACGTGCCGTCCCTCTTCCCGAAGGAGAGCGGCAGCGAGGGCATCTACTGGCACAAGGGCGGCGTCCGCCCCGCCGGTCTGATCGCCGTCCTGCTCGGCTTCGCGGCCGCCGTGCTCTGGGTCGACTCGACCGTCTTCACCGGACCGCTGTCCGACGCCGCCGGTGGCCTGGACCTGTCCGTCTTCGCGGGCGCCCTCGTCGCCGGTGTCACCTACTGGCTGCTGGCCCGCCGCACCGTGCGCGCCGAGGCCGAGCTGACCGCCACCCTCTGAACCGCCCCGACTCCCTCATCCACGTACGTCCTCTTCTGGAGCCGAACCACCATGAACCAGCCCAGCCTCCGCCAGCTCATCGACGCCGGTGAGGGAGTCGTCAAGGCCGACCGGATCATCCGCGGCGGGCAGCTCGTCAACGTCTGCACCGGCGAGATCTACCCGGCCGACGTCGCCATCACCGGCGACCGCATCGCCGCCACCGGCGACGTCGCCGCGTACGAGGGCCCGGACACCGAGATCGTCGACGCGACCGGCAAGTACCTCACCCCGGGCCTCATCGACGGCCATCTCCACCTGGAGTGCTCCAAGCTGTCGGTGACGATGTTCGCCGACGCCGCCGTCCGCTTCGGCACCACCTCGGTGATCTCCGGCCTCGACCAGTTCCTCGTCGTCGCCGGTCCGGAGGGCGTCCGGGAGGCGCTGCGCGAGGCCGACGCGTCGCCGATGAAGATCTTCTGGGGCGCGCCGTTCAAGACGCCGTACACGCTCCCCGAGACCACCGTCGGTTTCCGCTTCGGGCCCGAGGACCACGCCGAGGTGCAGGGCGCGGCGGACTGCTTCGGCGTGTGGGAGACCGTCGCCGAGTTCGTCCTCAACCGCGACGAGAAGGTCCTCCAGGCCCTCGAACTCGCCCACCGCAACCGCCTGCCGATCTTCGGCTGCGCCCCGATGGCCGCCCCCACGACCATCAACGCCCTGTCCGCCGCCGGTGTCCGCCTCGACCACGAGAGCTACACCGCCGAGGAGGCCCTCCTCAAGCTGCGGGCCGGCATGTCGCTGCTGATCCGCGAGTCGTCCGTCGCGCACTTCATGAACGAGAACGTGCGCACCGTCACCGAGTTCGGCGCCCAGTCCCGCCGCGTCGGCTTCTGCACCGACGACATGCACGTCGCCGACATCCTGCGCGAGGGCCACCTCGACAAGCTGGTCCGCATGGCGATCAAGGCGGGTGTGAAGCCGGTCGAGGCGATCCAGATGGCCACCGTCAACTGCGCCGAGATGTACCGCATCGACCACCTCGTCGGCTCGATCACGCCCGGCCGCTACGCCGACGTGCTCATCGTCGACTCTCCCGAGTCCTTCCGGGTCGAGCGGGTCTTCGCACGCGGCGAGCTGGTCGCCGAGAACGGCCGTACGCTCGACGTCCCCGTGGCCCCCGAGCGTTCCGCCGCGCTGTCCCCGGCCTTCCAGGTCGCCCCCGTCACCGCCGACACCATCGGTGTGCGCGCCGCGGGCGACAGCGCGGACGTGCTGGTCGTCGAGATGGACCGCACCGTTCCGTTCGTCCGCAAGGGCGTGCCGATGACGCTGCCCGTCGTCGACGGCACGGTCCGCGCCGACACCGACCGCGACGCCCTCTACGTCACGGTCTCCGAGCGCTACGGCAAGAACGACGGCGCCACCGTCACCGCGATGATCAACGGCTTCGGCCTGCGCTCCGGCGCCATCGCCTCCTCCGCCGCGCCCGACGACAACAACATCATCTGCGTCGGCGCCGACCGAACCGACATCGCGCTCGCGATCAACCACCTCTCCGAGCACGGCGGCGGCCAGGTCGTCGTCGAGAACGGCGAGATCAAGGAATTCCTGCCGCTGCCCGTGGCCGGCATCGTCGCCGACCTCGCGCCCGAGGAGATGGCCGCCGCCGAGGACCGGCTGGAGGCCGCCGCCCGCGTGCTCGGCTGCGAGCTGCCCTCCGCGTTCGGCTTCCTGATCTTCCTGGAGATCACCGCGATCCCCGAGTACGCCGTCACCGACCTCGGCGTCGTCAACTACCACTCGCAGGACGTCGTCGACATCCTCGACCCGGCCGCCGCCCCTTCCGTCAACTGACGTACCGCACACAGGAGTTGAGGAGCACCATGACTGTGAACGTCGACACGTTCATCGCCGGACTGCCCAAGTGCGAGCTGCACCTGCACATCGAGGGCACGCTTGAGCCCGGCCTCAAGTTCGCGCTCGCCGAGCGCAACGGTGTCGAGCTGCCGTACGCCGACGAGGCCGCGCTGCGGGCCGCGTACGACTTCGACGACCTGCCCGGCTTCCTCGCCGTCTACTACGAGGGCATGTCCGTCCTCCGTACCGAGCAGGACTTCTACGACCTCGCGGCGGCCTACGCGGCCAAGGCCCACTCGCAGAACGTGCGGTACGCGGAGATCTTCTTCGACCCGCAGGCGCACACCGCGCGCGGCGTCGCGTTCGACACCGTGATCCGCGGACTGACCCGCGCCCTGGACGACGCGGAGCGCGCGACCGGCTTCACCGGCCGGCTCGTCATGTGCTTCCTGCGCGACTTCCAGGCCGAGTTCGCGATGACGACCCTGGTGCAGTCCCTGCCGTACAAGGACTGGATCGTGGGCGTCGGCCTCGACTCGGACGAGGCGGGCAACCCGCCGGTCAAGTTCCGCGAGGTGTTCGCGCGGGCCCGCGCCGAGGGCTACCGCCTGACGATGCACTGCGACGTGGACCAGAAGAACTCCACCGAGCACATCCGTCAGGTCATCGAGGAGATCGGCGTCGACCGCATCGACCACGGCGTCAACGCCCTGGAGGAGCCGGCGCTGATCGCCGCCATCCGTGAGAAGGGCCTCGGCCTCACGGTCTGCCCGATCTCCAACTCGCACGTCACGGACGGTCTGAAGGCCGCCGAGATCCGCGCCCTGCTCGACCAGGACGTCAAGGTCACGGTCAACTCCGACGACCCGGCCTACTTCCCCGGCTACGTCGCCGAGAACCTGGCCGCGCTGCGCCCGGCCCCGGCCTCCCTCACGGACGCCGACCTGGTCCGCCTCCAGCGCAACGCGATCGACATCTCCTGGGCGGCCCCGGCGGTCCGCGACCGCTTCCTGGCGGAGCTCGACAGGTACGCGAACCGCTAAGGGCTGTCCTGTAATCCCTGGCGGGCGCGCGACGACGGCCACGGCACCTCGCCGCGTTGTCGGAACGCCCGAATACATCCAGTATTCGGGCGTCCCTCCGCCTTGCGATGCACCGCGTCCGACGCCGCACGCTGATCCACCAGGGATTACGGGACAGCCCTTGGCAAGAACCCCGCAGTTCACGTCAGGACCCCGGCAAGGACCTCTCCCTGCCGGGGTCCCGGCGTCGCGCGAACCTTCGAGACCGCCGCGCCGTCGGTCCCGTCGCGACATCGGTCCCGTTCACCTGATCATCCAGCCCATCGCCGCCAGCCGCTGCCGTGTCCGCAGCATCAGGACGTCGTTCGGTCCGAACACCTGCTCGTAGGTCCTGAGCAGGCCGGCCAGCATCGTCGCCGCCTCCTGCCGACGGCCGGAGGCGTGGAGCGCGGCGACCAGGTCGCTGCGGACCGCCATGGTCAGATCGTCGTCGGCACCGAGGACGGCCAGACACCGTACGTGGACGCCCTCCAGAACGGTCAGGCCCTCCGCGCGCCGGCCTGCCGAGTAGAGGATCGAACCGAGCGTGGCGCCCGTCTGAAGCGTTTCCGGGTGGTCGGGCCCGAGCAGCCGGTCGCGGCGCCCGGCCGTGTCGGTGAGGAGGCCGATGCCCTCCTCGGTGTGTCCCGCCATGCTCAGGGCGGCGCCGAGGTTGTGGGCGTACGCGAGCGTGGCGGGGTGGTCGGGGCCGTGCGCGCGGCGGCTGCGGGACAGCGCCTCGCGGTGCATCGCCTCCGCCTCCGGGAGGCGTTCCAACTGGTAGAGCGTGTGGCCGAGGGCGTCGTAGAGGGCGATGGTCTCGTCGTGCGTCGGGCCCAGCAGGCGCTCGAAGTCGGCCAGGAGCGCGCGCAGTTCGGGCTCCGCCTGCTGGTGCAGGCCCCCGTCGCTCAGGTCGAGGGCGAGATCCATCCGACGCGTGACGTCCGGGGGCAGCTCCGGCGACGAATTTGACACGGCCATGTGCTCGGCGCCTCCTCGATGAGTTCGTTCCAGCAATGTATTGCGTTTCACCCCATCGCACCCCTTCTCACGCACCGAAGTGTGAGAACGCCGCCCATCGCACCGGCTGTTGGGGGTCCTCGGCCCGCAACTCCCGTACGGCGCAGTGCAGGGCGTACGCCGTCGAACCGGGGTCGAAGCCGCCCGCGTCCGTGAGATCTCCGTACAGCCGGGTGCACAGCCGGGCCGCCGTGTCCGCGCCCACCGGCCACAACGTGCCGATGACGTGCCGCCAGCCCGCGTACTGCAGCGCGCTCGCCATGGTGATCGCCTCGTCGGGAACCGTGACGCCGCCCATGGCCGTGCGACAGGCCGAGAGGAAGGCGAACTCGCCCTGCCCGAAACGGTCGGCGTGCAGATCGGCGATGGTCAGCGTCCCGTCGAACAGCGTGATCCCGCCGCGCGAGGGGCGAGCCAGATCCTGGCCGCCGTGGCAGCTCAGATGGGTCCAGGGGTGGCCGCGCAGCGCCTCGCGCACGGCCTGCCGGGTCGCCGCCGCGCCGCGCAGTTCCGTCATGGCGGGGAACAGCCCGCGCAGCGCCGCCAGTTCGCCGTCCACCTGGGGCAGCGGTTCGAGACCCGGGGTGTCCGGCATGCCGACGGCAAGCAGCCGGGCCGGCAGGTCGGCGGGGGAGCGGGCGGCCCGGCTCTCGATCAGCGCGCGCAACGTCGGGGTGTACGACGACACCACCCGGTCGACCACGGCGTCGCCGGCCGTCCGGGGCTCCGGGCTGAACTCGTCCGGTGCCGCACGGGCAGCGGCGTGCAACGGCAGCAGGGCCAGCGGTCCGGCCGGACACCACCACAGCCGGGGCCACGCCTCGCCGGGTGCGGGCGCAGCGGTGTGCCCGAGCGCCGTCAGCACCGGCTCGGCGACGGCACCCCACAGCCAGTCGAGGATGCCGGTCACCATGAGGTTCAGCGAGACCCGTGCGGTGGCGTTCCGCCGCCCGCTCTCGTACCGCTCCAGCGCCATCACGTAGCGCACGACCCGCTCCACCGTGCCGACGAGGTCGAGGTCCGGCAGCGGGACGACCGTGGTGGCCGCCCGGCCGACCACCAGGGCATCGGCACCCCAACGGCTGACGACGACCAGGACCACCGGCCCGTCGGCAGCGGCCCGCCGCAGCCGGGCCGCAGTCGCGGGCCGGCGGAAGTCCGCGAGACCCGGCAGCTCCCTCGCGCGGGCGAGAAGGTCCTCCTGCTCGGCGGCCCACACCAGCCGCTGGTTGGCGGCCCGCGCCCACCAGCGCGCCTCACCGTCGGCCTCGGGCTCGTGGACGTCCTGCGGACCGCGCGAGGTGTCGAGCGCGGCCTCCACCTCGGCGAGCCGGTCCGCGATGTCCGGGGCAGTGGCCCGCAACAGGTCCATGTCTCCACGGGTGTCGAGGAGTTGGGACCACAGCACGCCCCGGCCCTGCTCCAGCAGTTCCAGCGCACGCCCGGTGTCACCGGCGGCGATCGCGCAGCTCGCGGCCTCTGCGGCCAGACCGCTCCACCGTGCCAGCCGTTGCTCGCGCACCTCGCGGTCCACCCCGGGCGAGGCGAGCGACGGCAGGAGTTCGATCGCCGCCGCGTAGCCGTCCAGCGCGGTGCGCCACTGCCCGTGCCCGGCCGCGACCCTGCCCCAGGACGCGGCCGCCTCGATCCGGGACGACTGCGGCGCGGACCGCTCGCCGGCCACCTCGCACCACAGCGTCAACGCCTCTTCCGTGTGCTCGTCGCCCAGGTCCAGCAGAGCGGCGGCGAGGTTGAGGGTGGCGAGCGTGTGCACGGGGTCGTACGGCGGTGTGGCCTCGCGCGCCTGCCGGAACAGGGCGACGGCCTCCTCGCCGTCCGCGCGCTGCCGGGTGGCCCGGAAGCGGGCATGGGCGCTGTTGCCCCAGTTGTTGAGGTAGCCGGCCCGCTGCGGCCGGTGCTGCCCGGTGGCCCGGACAGCCAGCCGGTGGGCTCGTGCCGCCTCCGCCAGGTCCGCCGAGTCGTCGCCGGCGGACTCGCGAACCAGCGAGCTCAGGCCCTCCTCGATCTCCCGTGGCAGCCGCGGCCTGCGTCCGGAGCCCAGGTGGATGGTGCCGAAGCTGACGGGAAGCGGATCGGGGCCGCCCTCATGCCGGTACAGGAGTACGTTGCCCAGGTTGGAGGCGTACATCGCGCGCTGGGGGTGCTCCGGCGTCGTCAGGCGCAGCGCCGCGCGGTGCGCGTCCACGGCCGCGTCGAGATGGACGCGTTCCCCGGTCGCGTCCGCGAGCGCACGGAGCACGATTCCGTGGGTGTTGAAGCTCTGCGGACGGGGCCGGCTCCGTTCACGCTCCACCCGCAGCGCGTTCTCGATCGCGGACACCGCGTCGTCGAGGTCCTGGACGTCGCCACTGAGCAGGTAGCGGGCGTGCAGCACCCTGCTCAGACCCGACAGCGCCAGCGGCCTGTTGACGTGCTCGGGTCCCGCGGTCTTCACCGCGGCGGTCATCGCCGCGACGGCCTCGCGCAGGAGCCCGGGGCGTCGTGTGGCTTCGAACTGTGTGAGCAGCGCGTTGCCGAGATTGGTCCGGTCCTGCGTGTTCGCCGGGTCGGTGTCGGGTGAGGCCGCCACCACGGTCCGGGCATGCCGCACCGCGCGGTCCACATCGGCCACGTCGCCCGTGAGCTCGAAGCGCGTCGCGAGCGCGACGACCAGGCCGCTCCCGCAGACGCGCCGCAGCTCGGACGACGTGGCGCCGCGCAGCGCCTGGGTGCTCAGCTGGACCGCCTCCGTCGCGTCCACCGGGTTTCCCGTCTCCCCGGCACGGACCGACAGTGCGCCGCTCAAGTTGTTCAGCAGGTTGGCGAGTCCACTGCCGGCCGGGCCTTCCCGCAGGGCGGTGCGGGCCGTCGTCACCGCGCGCTCCAGGTCGGTGCCGTCGCGGCGTCGCTCGAACCGCATCCGCAGCGCCAGCGCGAGATTGGCCATGTCGCCCGGCCAGAAGCGGTGCTCGGGCGGATACGCCGTGACGGTGGCGGTGAAGAGGTCCACGGCCCGGTCGAGTTCGTCCGGGTCGTCCGTGTACCGCTGCGTCCTGAGCAGCGCGATGGCGTGCCGGCCCCATTGCTCGGGCCCGAGGAACCGGTGGTCGACGGTCGGACCGCGGGACAGCAGGTCCATCACCTCGTCGGGCACGACTCCACGGTCCAGGTTGCAGATCCGGGAGTAGAGGAGCAGCGACGCGTACAACTCGTCAGGTCCCTCGGACGGGCTCTGGGCCAGGCACCGTGCCCAGTGCAGGCGTGCCAGTGCGTGCATCGCCTCGAAGGAGGTGCCTTGCGGTGACATCCCCGCGCGCCACAGGGGCGCGGCCGCCGGTAGCACGCCGAGGCCCAGCACCGCGTCACGGTCCCGGTGCCGCTCGAACCGCTCGGCCAGCGCGGTCACGGCTCGCACGGCCGCGGCAAGTTCCTGGTCCGGCACGTTGCCACCCCCAACCCATGCTCGCCGCACACCTGTTGACCGATACGGTAATCGAGCAGACAAGTCGCATGCCGACGAAGCCGACCCAGGAGGTGCGTGTTGACGCCGACCCCGGACGACCGGGCCGCAGCCGCCTGGCTGTGCGCCGCCCTGCCGGAGCTCCAGGACGCGGCGGCCGACGACGACCACGCGCTCGAACGGCTCGACCGCGCCGTCGCCGCGGTCAGGGACGGCCGCCCGGCGGCGGAAGTGAGCCGGCTCCTGGGATACGAGCCGGTACCGGACCCCGACAAGTCCGCCGGCCGCCCGCCGGACGGCCACCCCGGGTCCCTGGACGTCTTCGGGCTCGACGCCGTCACCGTACGCGGCACCTACCGCTGTCCGCGCGGCCGGTGCGGACGCCGAGCCGGCGCGGACGAGGACGGCCGCGAGCCGCGCTGCGTCATCGACGAGGCGCCGATGGTCTTCAGGTCGCTGTGAACAGCCTCCTCACGGAGGTCGGCCGCAAGCTCGCCGACCGCTGGCTCAGCGCGCTGGTGCTTCCCGGCGCATTGTTCGTGGCCGCCGCGATGTGCGGCTGGTGGCTCGGGCATCCGCACGCGCTGGACACGGGGCGCCTGGAGGACACGGTACGCGGGCTCGGGCAGCGGCTGGCGGGCCGGCCTGCGGCCGTGCTGCTCGCGGTGGCGGGGGCACTGCTCGGCGCGACGGCTGCCGGACTGGCCGTACAGGGGGCTGCCGCGGGCGTACGGCGGGCGTGGGTCGCCCGCCGTCCCGCCCGATGGGTGGCCCGGCGGCGGCGCAGGGCCCAGGGCGCGCAGGCCCGGCGCGGGCACACCGTGCCGGCGCGCTACCTGCCCGCGCGTGCCACTGCCATCGGTGACCGCTTCCGGCTCGTCGACCAGCGCGTCGACGCCCAGTACGGCCTGGCCGTGGCCCTCGCCTGGCCACGGCTGTGGCTGCTGCTTCCCGACACCGCGACCGCCGAGATCCGCGACGCGACCACCCGCTACCGGGCGGCCACGGAAGTCACCGCGTGGGGGATGCTCTACCTGCTGCTGGGCGCCTTCTGGTGGCCCGCGTTGCTGGTCGGCCTGGTCGCGCTGGCCGTCGGGCAGGTGCGAGGCCGCTCGTCGGGTGCCGCGCTCGCCGACCTCGTGGAGGCCGCCGTCGACATCCATCAGCGGCCACTGGCGGACACCCTCGGCATCGAACTGCCGCACGGGCGGATCACCCCCGAGGAAGGGGCACGGATCAACGACATCCTCAACAAGCGCGGGTGAGGAATGACGGCCGCGCCTTTGCCAGGTCAGGTGCCTCTTTCCGCACCCCTGGAAGAACGCGGGCTTCCGGGCCGAGGACGGCACTTTGAGGTTCTTCGTCGCGGGCAGACGATTTCCGCGGGCATATTTGCGTGAGCCTGTCGTTTTGACCGCCGACCGGTCGGTGGGGGCACCCGTCGACCGGTCCGGGGCGCCTCATCGGCGGCCCCGGAACAAGCGCCGATCCCGTTCCCGATCTGTTGTGCACCCCAACCAGCCAATCCCCAACTGGCCGCAGAGTAAAGGAAGTTGCAACAGTCCAGGTGAACGATGCCTGGTCGGGAACGAATTCAGCCGTTCTCCTGCGGCCATGCCTTCCGCTCGCGAGCGACGGGGTCGAAAAAGACGGTTGCCGATCGTTCACTCGCACCTTGACCGGTGAGTAACCACGCCACTACCTTTCAATCCGCTTCGAACACACGCTTCATATCGGCGTTCCGCGGTGGGCTTTTCCCTGCAGGAAGCCGGTGAGCCGCCATGTCTGTTTCTGTACAGGACCCCCCACCGTGCAGTCTCACCCTTGATTCGGAGAATGATGAACTCCGCTGTGCGTTCCGAAGAAATGATCATCGGTATCACTCCGTACGGTGAGCCCGATGCCGGGCTCACCCTGGCGGTCGGCCGGGCCGGCGGTCTCGGTGTGCTCGATCTCGGGGCCGGCGACCGCAGAGCCCGCGAGGCCCTCGCCCGACTGCGGCGCACGGCTTCGGGCGGGTTCGGCGTCCGGGTCGACGCGCACTGCCGGCTCACTCCGGCCGACCTGGCTCCGGACGGTCCGCACACCGTGGTCCTCGCGGCCGCGGCGGCGTCCGGGGAGGCGGGCACGGCCTGGACGATCGCCGGGCTCACGGCGCGGTTTCGCGTCCTCGTCGAGGTCACCGGCCTGGAAGAAGCACGCGACGCGTTACGCGCCGGGGCGCACGGACTGATCGCTCGCGGCACCGAATGCGGCGGCCGGATCGGTGAGTTGAGCACCTTCGTCCTGCTCCAGCGACTCCTCGCCGCACCCGAGGTGAACCGGCCCGTATGGGCGTGCGGCGGCATCGGCCCTCGAACGGCCGCCGCCGCGGTGGCCGGCGGAGCGGCAGGCGTCGTCCTCGACGGCCAACTCGCGCTGCTCGCCGAGTCGGCGCTGCCCGAACCGGTCGCCGCAGTGCTGCGCACCAGCGACGGCTCGGAGACCGTCGTCCGGGCCGGCCACCGTGTCCTGCTGCGGCGGGGCCCGGACACCCCGCGCCTCGCGGAGGGTGCCGGACCGCAGGAGGTGGCGGCGCTGCTGGGCGGGCGGGATCCGCGTACCCAACTGCTCCCGGTGGGCCAGGACGGCTTCCTCGCCACCTTGTTCGCGGAGCGGTGGGGCGATGTGCGCCGCACGGTGCGCGCGCTGCGGGAAGCCGTGCTGGGCGCCGTCCGGGACGACACGGCAGCACGGGCGCTGCGGCCCGGGTCTCCGATGAGCCTGGCACTCGGCACCCGGCTCCCCGTCGCACAGGGGCCGATGACAAGGGTGAGCGACGGACCCGCTTTCGCCGCGGCGGTGGCAGCGGACGGGGCACTGCCCTTCCTCGCCCTGGCGCTGGCGGACGGCACGCGGACGCGGACGATGCTGACCGAGACCCGGGACGCGGCGGCCGGCCGGCCCTGGGGCGTGGGAGTCCTCGGCTTCGCGCCGGAGGACGTGCGTACGGCCCAGCTGGAGGCCGTACGGGAGGTGCGGCCGACTCACGCGATCATCGCCGGTGGCCGGCCGTCCCAGGCACAGGCCCTGGAGCAGGACGGCATCCGGACCTTTCTGCACGTGCCCTCACCGGGGTTGTTGCGGCAGTTCCTCCAGGCCGGGGCGCGCCGGTTCGTGTTCGAGGGCTCGGAGTGCGGCGGGCATGTGGGGCCGCGCGGCAGTTTCGCGCTCTGGGAGGCCCAACTGGCCGTCCTGGAGGACTTCCTGGAGAGTCACGAGGCCACAGACCTGGAAGTGTTCTTCGCGGGCGGCGTGCACGACGAGCGGTCGGCGGCGATGGTCGCCGCACTGGCCGAGCCGCTGACCGCGCGTGGCGTGGCCGTCGGTGTACTGATGGGCACCGCGTATCTGTTCACCGAGGAGGCCGTTGCCCACGGGGCGGTCCGGCCGCTCTTCCAGCAGCAGGTCCTGGAGGCCGAGCGCACCACGCTGCTGGAGTCGGCGCCGGGGCACGCGACACGGTGTGTGCCGAGTCCGTTCACCACCGGCTACCGCGACCAGGAGGCCCGGCTGCGCGCCGAGGGCGTGCCGGACCGGCGGATCTGGGAGGAGCTGGAGAGGCTCAACGTCGGCCGGCTGCGGATCGCCAGCAAGGGCGTCGACCGGTCAGCCGACGGCTGCCTCGCTCCGGTCGACGAGCGGCGCCAGCTCGCCGAGGGGATGTTCATGGCCGGTGAGGTGGCCGTGCTGCGCTCGGCGACCACGACCGTCGCAGCACTGCACGAGCAGGTCACCACGGGCGCCGCCGAGCACCTCGCCCTGCGGACGGCGCAGTACGCCCCGGCGCGCGAGGCGCGGGAGCAGGCCGCGCCCGCTCCGCTCGACGTCGCCGTCGTCGGGATGGCGTGCATGTTCCCCGAGGCGCCCGACCTGCCTGCCTTCTGGGCGAATGTGGTCGCCGGAGTGGACGCGGTGAGCGAGGTCCCGCCCGAGCGCTGGGACCCGGCCGTCCACCATGGCGAGTCCACCCCGTCGAAGTGGGGCGGCTTCCTGCCGCGCATCCCCTTCGACCCGCTGCGCTACGGCATCCCGCCGACGTCGCTCGGCAGCACCGAGCCGGTGCAGCTGCTGTCCCTGGAGGCCGCCCGGCGGGCTCTGGAGGACGCCGGATACGGCGACGGGGGACGGGAGTTCGACCGCTCCCGCACTTCCGTGGTGTTCGGCGCCGAGGCGGGCAGCGATCTGTCGAACGCGGCCACGCTGCGGGCGGTGCTGCCCTCGTACTACGGCCGCGTCCCCGCTGGCCTGGACGACCAGCTCCCCGGACTCACCGAGGACTCCTTCCCCGGCATGCTCGCCAACGTCATCTCGGGCAGGATCGCCAACCGGCTCGATCTCGGCGGTGCCAACTACACCGTCGACGCCGCCTGCGCCTCGTCACTGGCAGCGGTGGACGTCGCCTGCAAGGAGCTGACCGGCGGCACCTCCGACGTGGTGCTGTGCGGCGGCGCCGACCTGCACAACGGCATCAACGACTACGTCCTGTTCTCCTCCGTGCACGCCCTGTCCCCCACCGGCCGCTCACGTGCCTTCGACGGCTCGGCGGACGGCATCGCGCTCGGCGAGGGCATAGCCTGCGTCGTCCTCAAGCGGCTCGCCGACGCCGAGCGGGACGGCGACCGGATCTACGGCGTCGTCAAGGGCCTGGGCTCCTCCAGCGACGGCCGCGCGCTCGGTCTGACCGCGCCCGGGCCCGAGGGCCAGCGCTCGGCGCTGGAACGCGCCTATCGCAACGCCGGCGTCTCACCGGCGGACGTCGGTCTCGTCGAGGCGCACGGCACCGGGACGGTCGTCGGTGACCGCACCGAACTGCGCATCCTCAGCGAGGTGTTCACCGAGTCCGGGGCGGAACCGGGCGGCTGCGCACTCGGCTCGGTGAAGTCGCAGATCGGCCACACCAAGTGCGCCGCCGGTCTCGCCGGAATGATCAAAACGCTGCTGGCCCTGTACACCGGCGTCCGGCCGCCCACCCTGCACGTCGACGATCCCAACCCGGCCTGGGAAGCGGACAGCAGCCCCTTCGCCTTCCACACCGAGGCCCGGCCATGGGCGGCGCCCGCGCAGGAACGGATCGCCGGAGTGAGCGCGTTCGGCTTCGGCGGGACCAACTTCCACGTGGTGCTGGCCGCCCACGCCGGCGGCGTACCGCCCGTGCGGGGACTGGACGTCTGGCCCGCCGAACTGTTCGTGTTCCGCGGCCGGGACGAGGCCGCGACCCGCCGGGCGATGGAGGAGCTCCTCACCATCGCCCAGCCCCAGGGCCGGCCGTGGCGGCTACAGGACGTCGCGCTGAGCGCGGCCCGGCGGGCGGACGCGAGCGGGGACCCGGCCCGGGTCGCCATCGTGGCGACGGACGTGGACGACCTGGTCGAGAAGGTGCGGCAGATCCTGGCCGATCCCACCGCGCACACCCCGGCACGCGGCATCCACCGGGCCGGCACCGGCGACCCGGACGGCGCCAAGGTGGCCTTCCTCTTCCCCGGCCAGGGCAGCCAGCGCACCGGCATGCTGGCCGACCTGTTCGTCGCCTTCCCCGAGCTGCGCCCCTATCTGGAACTCGCCCGCGCCCACGCCGACACCCTGTATCCGCCCGCAGCCTTCGACGACACCGTACGAGAGAGGCAGCGGGCCGCGCTGACCGACACCCGCGTGGCACAGCCCGCCCTCGGCGTCACGGGACTCGCCGCGCACGCCGTGCTCACCGCGGCCGGCGTGCAGCCGGACATGGCCGCCGGACACAGCTACGGCGAGCTGGTGGCCCTGTGCGCGGCCGGCGCGATGACCCCCGAGACGCTGCTGGAACTGAGTACGGAGCGAGCCGCGGCGATCCTTCGGGCCGCGCGGTCCGCCCAGGGAGACGGGGAAGATCCCGGCACCATGGCCGCGGTCTCGGCCGGCGCCGAGGACGTGGCGCAGGCGCTCAGGGCGGCGTCCGCCCCGGACAGTGTTGTCGTCGCCAACCGCAACTCGCCCGGCCAGACGGTGATCTCGGGACCGACGGAGGCCGTCACCGAGGCCGTCCGGCTGCTGCGCGAGGCCGGCCACGGTGCCAAGCGCATCCCCGTGGCCTGCGCCTTCCACAGCCCGCTGGTCGCCGCCGCCTGTGACCGGTTCGCCGAGGCGCTCGCGGCCCGGCCGGTGCACGCGCCCGAATTCCCGGTGTGGTCCAACCGCACGGCCACCCCGTACGCCGCCGACGGTGACGCGGTGCGGGCCGGACTCGCCGCCCAGATCGGTGCCCCGGTCGCCTTCGCCGAGCAGATCGAGGCGATGTACGAGGCCGGGGCACGCATCTTCGTCGAAGCCGGCCCCGGCTCGGTCCTGACCCGGCTGGTCGGGCAGATCCTCGGCGACCGCCCGCACCGCACGGTGGCCTGCGAACCACGGCCGGGCAGCGGCCTGCGCGGCTGGCTCGACGCCCTGGCCGAGCTCGCCGTCGCGGGGCTGCCGGTGCGCGCCGGGTGGCTGCTGCGCGGCCGGAACGCGGTGGACGCGGCACGGACCCCGGCGCCGAAGGTCCCCGGATGGACGGTCGACGGACAACTGGTCCGCACCGCCGACGGCGCCCTCCTCACCGGTGCGCTCGCACCGGCCCGACGAGTCACACAGACCCTGGAGACGACTGTGACGACGAACTCCCCGCACGGCGCACCGTCCGACCAGGACACCCTCATCTCCGAATTCCTGCGCACCAGCCGCGAGATGATCGCCGCCCAACGGGACGTGCTGCTCACCTACCTCGGATCCGCCCCGGGCGCGCGGCCCGCCCCGTCCCCGACGGCCCCGCAGGTGATCCAGGCCGTGCCGCAACTCGCCCCGGCGCAGCCGCCGATGAAGGACCCGGAGCGGGACGCACCGTCCACCGCCATGGAGCCGGCGGCCGCGCAGCACGCCGGGGCGGCCGATGTCCAGCGGCTCGTGCTGGAGATCATCAGCGAGCGCACCGGCTATCCCGTGGACATGATCGAGCCCGACCTCGACCTGGAGGCGGACCTCAGCATCGACTCCATCAAGCGGGCGGAGATCGCGGGCGAACTGGCCCGGCGCCTGGGTGCCGGGGCCGGTACCGACCTCGCCGCGCTGGACGACGACGCGCTGGAGGAGCTGGCGAAGGCGCGGACGGCCGCCGCGGTGACCGACTGGCTGACCGCCCGGATGAGCGGACCGGCCGAGCGGACCGGCGCCCCGGCGGCGGTGGAGCCCGGACCGGACGCGGCGGTGGAACCCGGACCGGACGGGATCACCGTCGAGCCGCCCGGACGGCACCTCCTGCGCCCGGTCCTCCTCGACGAGCGGGACGACGCCGGCACCGACCCGTCGTCCGTTCTCGCGGGCACCCGCTGGATCCTGCTCGGCGACACCCCCGAGGTCGCCGCCCGCCTGGCGTCCCACGGCGCCGAAGTCTCCGCTCGGGCGCAGGACCACGTACTGACGGAGACCGACGGCCCGGTGGACGGCGTGCTGTGGTCAGGGGCGCTCGCGGGCACCGACGACACGCCCCTGCTGCCCGCCTCGTTCCCCGTGCTGAAGGCCGCCCTGGCACGCGCCCCGCGCTGGCTGCTGGCCGTCCGGCCCGCCGACGGCGAGGCGCCCGACCCCCGGACCGCTGGGCTGCGGGGCCTGTTCCGGACCGCGGCGCACGAGTTTCCACGGACGGTGGCCCGGATCGTCGAGGTCGCCGACTCCGCACCGCCCGCGCTCGCGGACGCCGTGATCGCCGAGACCGTCGCGTCGGACCGGACACCGGTCGTGCTGCGGACGGCGGCAGGCCGGCACGGCTTCGAACTGGTGGCGGCGCCGCTCGGCGTGCTCGGCAGCACGGGCGCCGGACCGGCCGGGGCGGGCGCCCCGGAAGCCACCGCCCTCGGCCTGGACCAGGACTCGGTGGTACTGCTGGCAGGAGGGGCACGAGGTATCACCGCACAGTTCGCCGCCGTGCTCGCCGGCGCCGCCCGCTGCCGCCTGGAACTCCTCGGCCGTACGCCCGCCCCGGACGGTCCGGAGGCCCCGGACACCGCGTCCGCGCGTACCCCGGCCGAGCTGCGCGCCGCGCTCGCCGCCCGCGGCGGAATGAAGCCGGCCGAGATCAACCGCTCCGCCGAACTGCTGCTCGCCCAGCGGGAGATCACGTCCACCCTGACCGAGATCACCGCATCGGGCGGCCGGGCCCGCTACCGGTCGGTCGACTTCCGCGAGCCGGACGCGGTACTGCAGGCGGTGAAGGAGATCCATGCCGAGCACGGCCGGCTCGACGGCGTGGTGCACGCGGCCGGGGTGATCGAGGACCGGCTCATCGCCGAGAAGAGCACGGAGTCCTTCCGACGCGTCTACGCGACCAAGGCGACCGGCGCCGACGCCCTGCTCACCGCATTGGAGGAACTGCCCGCACCGCCCGCGTTCACCGTGCTGTTCGGCTCGATCTCGGCCGTCCTGGGCAATCGCGGCCAGGTGGACTACGCGGCCGCCAACGACGCGCTGGAGACCCTCGGCGCGGCCTTCGCCGCCCGCACCGGACGACGCGCGGTGACCGTGCACTGGGGCCCCTGGGCGCCCTCGGCCGGTCACAGCGGCATGATCGGGGCCGAGCTGGCCCGGGAGTACGCCCGCCGCGGCATCCGGCTCATCGACCCGGAGGAGGGGACCGCGGCGCTGCTGCGGGAGCTCGCCTGGGGCGAGGAGTCCGCCACCGCCGTCGTCTACACCGCCTCGGGCTGGTGACGGTCGTGACGGCGCCGCCCCGACACGGTCGTGGCACGCAGGCCATGGCCGCACGACAAGTGCCGGTGGCCATCGTCGGGATGGCGGTGCTGCTGCCGGGCGCCGCGGACCTGGACGCCTACTGGCGCAACCTGCGCGACGGCGTGGACGCGATCGGCGCGGTACCGGAAGGGCGTTGGGACGCCGAGTACTACCACCCGGGCACCGCCTCCGACCCGGCCGTCGCGCACCGGGTCTACGCCCGCCGGGGCGGGTTCGTGGACGGACTCGCGCAGGTGGAGGTCACCCGGTTCGGGATCATGCCGAACTCGGTGGCCGGTACCGAGCCCGACCAGCTCATCGCCCTGCACGTGGCCTCGGCCGCCCTCGACGACGCGGGGGGCACGGACCGCCTCCCCGACCGGGGACGGGTCGGCATCGTCCTGGGCAGGGGCGGCTATCTCACGCCCGGCCTCGTCCGGCTCGACCAGCGGGTCCGCACGGCCGGCCAACTGGTCCGCACCCTGGCGGAGTTGCTCCCGGACCTGACGGGGGACCAACTCGCAGGAGTGCGCCAGGCATTCACCGAGCGTCTCGGCCCGGACAGTCCCGAGTCCGCGATCGGGCTGGTGCCCAATCTCGCCGCCTCCCGGGTCGCCAACCGGCTCGATCTGCGCGGCCCCGCGTACACGGTGGACGCCGCCTGCGCCTCCTCACTGGTCGCCGTGGACCAGGCCGTGGGCGAACTCGCCTCCGGACGGTGCGACGTGATGCTCGCCGGCGGCGTCCACCACTGCCACGACATCACGCTGTGGAGCGTCTTCTCCCAGCTGCGCGCGCTCTCCCCGAGCCAGCGCATCCGGCCCTTCCACCGGGACGCCGACGGCATCCTGATCGGCGAGGGGACGGGCGTCGTCGTCCTCAAGCGGCTGACCGACGCCGAGCGTGCCGGAGACCGGATCTACGCAGTGGTCCGGGGCACCGGAGTGGCGAGCGACGGACGGGCGGCCGGTCTCATGAACCCCGAGCCCGGTGGTCAGGCGCAGGCGGTGCGGCAGGCATGGCGGGCGGCCGGACTCGACCCCGCCGAGCCGGGCTCGGTCGGCCTGCTGGAGGCGCACGGCACCGCGACCCCGGCAGGCGACAGCGCCGAACTCACCACGCTCGCCGAGGTGTTCGGCCCCGGAGACGGTGACGCGGTGCTGGGATCGGTCAAGTCGATGATCGGGCATGCCATGCCGGCCGCCGGAGTCGCCGGACTAGTCAAGGCCGCACTCGCCCTCCACCACCGCACACTCCTTCCGACCCTGCACTGCGAGGAACCGCACCCCGCCCTGGCCCGCACCCGGTTCCGTACCCTGGAGAAGGCCGCCGACTGGGAGACCACCGCGCGCGGGCCCGTGCGCCGGGCCGCCGTCAACGCGTTCGGCTTCGGCGGGATCAACGCGCACGTGGTGCTGGAGGAGGCCCCGGGCGACCACGGGTTCCGCGCGAGCGCACCGGCCCGGCCGGTCGCCGAGGTCACCGAGCCCGAGCATGTCCTGCTGCTCGCCGCCGACTCCCCGGCACACCTCGCCGCCCTGCTCGACGCCGACGACGACACCGTACGGGCGGCCGGTCTCGCACCCGGCCACCCGCACCCGGAGGCGGGCCCCGCCCGTCTCGGCATCGTCGGACCGAACGCCAAACGGCTCGCGCTGGCCCGCCGCGCGATCGCCCGGCAGCGGGGCTGGCACGGACGCAGCGACGTCTGGTTCCGGCCCAGCCCCCTCCTGGGCGCCGGCCACGGCCGACTGGCCTTCCTGTTCCCGGGCCTGGAGGGCGAGTTCACCCCGCAGGTCGACGACGTCGCCGCCCATTTCGGTCTGCCTGCCCCCACGGTCGACGGAAACCGGACCGCAGACGTGGGCCGGCACGGTTTCGGCGTGGTCGCCGTCGGCCGCCTCCTCGACGCGGCGCTGCGCCGCAGCGGGATCGTGCCGGACGCGGTCGCCGGACACAGCGTCGGCGAGTGGACGGCCATGGCGGCGGCCGGGTTGTACGCCGGGGACGAGGTCGACGCGTTCATGGCCGCCTTCGACCCCGACTCGGTGACGGTCCCCGGACTCGCCTTCGGTGCGATCGGCGCCGCCGCCGAGCACGTCCTGGCCGCCCTGCGCGACGAGGGAGGCAACCGGGCGGGCCTGGTCCTCTCCCACGACAACGCCCCCGGTCAGTCGATGGTGTGCGGTCCGCAGGCGGCGGTCGAGGACTTCGTACGGGCACGTCGCGCCCAGGGCGTCCTCAGCCAGGTCCTGCCGTTCCGCTCGGGCTTCCACACGCCGATGCTTCGCCCCCACATCGGACGGATCGAGGAGGCCGCCCGCCGGTTCCGGCTGCATCCGCCGCACACCCCGCTCTGGTCGGGCACGACCGCCGCGCCGTTCCCCGAGGACGAGGCGGGGATCCGGGCTCTCTTCGTCCGGCATCTGCTGGAACCCGTGCGGTTCCGGCAGCTGACCGAGGCCCTGGACGCGGCCGGCCACCAGGTGTTCGTCCAGGTCGGCCCGGGTCAGCTCGGCTCCCTGGTGAGCGACACCCTGGGCGGTCGCGACCACCTGGTGGTCGCCGCCAACTCACCCCACCGCACCGGCCTCGCCCAGTTGCGCCGGGTGGCCACCGCGTTGTGGACGGCGGGCGCGACGGTGGCGCCCTCCTTACGCCCCGTCGAAGCGGCGACCACACGTCGACGGCCGTCGGTGCGGCTGGACTTGAGCGGTGCTCTGGTGTCCCTCCCGGCCCAGCGGCTCCCCGAACTGCGCGCCGGGCTGCGGGCGTCCTCGCGTGCGGCGGCCCCGGCCGGCCCGTCGCCGCTGGACGCCCTCGCCGAGAGCTCCCCGGTGGCCGCCGAACTGAGCGCCCTGCTGAGCGAGACCGCGGACACGGCCCTCGCCCTCATGTCCGCGCGGACGGGGACACCTGCGTCCGACCCGTCCGCCGGGCCGCGGTACACCACCGTCCGTGTCTCGCCCGACACCATGCCCTACCTCCTGGACCACTGCTTCTTCCCCCAGCGGCCCGGCTGGCCCGAAGTCGCCGACCGGTGGCCGGTCGTCCCGGCCACGACGATCGTGCAGCACATCGTGGACGCCGCGCGGGAGACGGTCCCCGGCGGGCTGCCGGTCGCCGTGCACGGCGCGCGGTTCGAGGAGTGGCTCACCGCCACCCCGGCCGTCGACGTGCCCGTGACCGTGGAGCCGAAGGGACCGGGCCTTCGCGCCGTCTCCTTCGGCCCGCGGGCCCGCGCCACGGTGGAGCTGGCCGCCGCGTACCCCACCCCGTCCCCGGCCCCATGGGCCACCGATCCCGGCACCGAGCACGCCCCCGACCACACCGCTGCCCAGCTCTACACCGAGCGCTGGATGTTCCACGGTCCGGCCTTCCAGGGCGTCAGCGAACTCATCGCGATCGGCGACCGCCATGTGCGCGGACGCCTCACCACCCCTTCCGCGCCCGGCGCGCTGCTGGACAACGTCGGCCAGCTTCTCGGCTACTGGATCATGGCGACCCGTTCCGAGCGCACCGTCGTGTTCCCGGTCGGGATGCGGGAGATGCGGTTCTACGGGCCGCATCCGGCGCCGGGCACCGAGGTGGAATGCCTGGTGCGCGTCACCTCGCTCACCGACGCCTCTCTGGAGGCCGACGTACAGCTGAGGGCCGGGGACACCGTGTGGGCGGAGCTGTACGGCTGGCAGGACCGCCGCTTCGACAACGACCCGCAGACCCGTCCCGTCGAGCGCTTCCCGGAACGCAACACCCTGTCCGAGCCGCGCCCCGGCGGCTGGCGGCTGCTGCACGAGCGGTGGCCGGACCTGGCGTCCCGGGAGCTGATCATGCGCAACTCCCTGGGCGGTGCGGAGCGCGCGGAGTACGCGCACCACGCGCCGCGCGGGCGCCGGCAGTGGCTGCTCGGGCGCATCGCGGTCAAGGACGCGGTGCGGCAGTGGCTGTGGGACCACGGCGAAGGCCCCGTCTTCCCGGCGGAACTGCGGGTGCACAACGACGAAACGGGCCGTCCGTACGTCACCGGCGTGCACGGACGGACCCTGCCCCCGCTGGACGTCTCGCTGGCCCACTGCGCGGAGGCAGCCGTCGCGATCGTCCGGCCGCACCGGACCGGCCCCGGCCCCGGCATCGACATCGAGGAGGTCACCGATCGCACCCCGCAGGCCCTCGCCGCCGCCCTCGACGCGGACGAGCTGCGGCTGCTGCGCCGCCTGTCGGCCGGCACCGGCGAGAGCGAGGCCCTGTGGTTCACCCGCTTCTGGGCTGCCAAGGAGTCCGTCGCCAAGGCGGAGGGCACCGGATTCGGCGGCCGTCCGCGGGACTTCACCGTGCTCGACGCGACCCCGGCCGGCGACCGGATGGCCGTCGCGGGCCGCCTGGAAGGCGCCTACACCGTGCACTGCGTGCCGGCCACCAACCCGCCCCGGCTGCCGGAGCGCGCGTACGCGGTGGCATGGACGACGGGAAACCCGACCGCTAAGGAGTACGACGTCCGATGAATGCTCCCACCCCCCACACCCCTGTCACCGCTGACGAGGAGTCCGTACTCGCCGACCTCACCGGCATGCTGGCGCGGCTCCTGGAGGACGAGTACGGCCTGGACGACGTCGAGATCGGCATGAGGACGACCTTCAACCGTGACCTGGAGCTGGAGAGCATCGACCTCGTCACCCTGGCCGGGCTGCTCCAGGAGCGGTACGGAGACCGGGTCAACTTCGCGGAGTTCCTGGCCGGTATGGAGTTCGACGAGATCATCGAACTGACCGTCGGACGGCTGGTCGAGTACGTCGTGACCAGCCTGAAGGCCGGGGAGGCGAGCTGAGCCATGGTGATGGTCGACACCGGCGCCGTCCGGTTGCACGTCCAGCGGATCGGTCCCCGGGAGGGCCGGCCGGCCACCGCCACCGTAGTGCTGGTGCACGGTCTGCTCACCGACAGCCTGGCCAGCTACTACTTCACCGTCGCACCCGCGTTCGCGGCCGCCGGTCTCGATGTCGTCATGTACGACCTGCGCGGCCACGGGCGCAGCGAACGCCCCGCCGAGGGCTACACGGTCGAGCACAACATCGACGACCTGGAGGCGCTGCTCGACCGGCTGGCGTTGACCGGTCCGGTGCATCTGGTCGGCAACTCCTTCGGCGGCACGATCGCTTTCGGCTTCGCGGCCCGGTGCCCCGAGCGGACGGCGAGCGTCAGCCTCATCGAGTCCGAACCTGCCACCGCCGCCTGGGCCGAGAAGCTGGGAGACATCCTGGACCGCGTCGTCACCCAGCTCGCCCACAACGAGCCCGACGCGATCGCCTGGATCAACACCCACCGCGGGCACAACACCGCGCGCCTGGCCAAGGGCGCGGCCCGACTGGCCCGCGACACCACCCTCGGCCGGGACATCCCGGCCAGCCGCGTCCTGACGGCCGGCCAGATCGCGGCAGTGCGCTGTCCGGTGCTCGGCCTGTACGGCGGCGACTCCGATCTCGCCGAACTCGCTCCCTGGCTCGCGTCGACGCTTCCGGACTGCCGGACCGTGGTGATCCCGGGGCACGAGCACTCGGTCCTGGTGGAGGACTCCGGGACGGTCGGCCGGCACATCCTGGCACGCGTCGAGGAGGCCGGCCGCACCGCCGGGCGGGTGGCGGCGGAGGTGGCCGGGTGAGCCGCTTCCTCTTCGTCGTCCCGCCCCTGGTCGGGCACATCAACCCGACCGTCGGTGTCGCCGCCGAACTCGTCGCGGCAGGACACGCGGTGGCCTGGGTGTGTCCCGATCCGGCGCTGGTCGGCCGGCTCGCGGGCCCCGGGGCCGGGCCCGTCATGGCGTGCGCCGGGGCACCCCGGGGCGAGCGGCCGACCGGGCTGCGCGGTCCGGAGGCGCTGAAGTTCCTCTGGGAACGGTATCTGCTGCCACTGGCCGAGTCGATGGCCCCGGGGGTCCGGGCCGCCGTGGAAGCGTTCCGGCCGGACGTCGTCGTCGCCGACCAGCAGGCATTCGCGGGTGCGCTGACCGCGGAACGGCTGGGCCTGCCGTGGGCGACCTCGGCGACCACGTCGGCCGAGTTCACCGACCCCCTCGCCGGGCTTCCCAAGGTCGCCCAGTGGCTGCGGCAGCGGCTGGCCGTGCTCAGGGAGGCCGTCGGGGACCCGGCGGGCACGGCCGACCCCCGCTTCTCACCGCATCTCGTCCTCGCTTTCAGCACACCGGAACTGGCGGGTTCGGCGCACGACGGGATCTGCTGGGTCGGTCCGTCGATCACGGCGCGTCCTCCCTCCGCCGGCTTCCCGTGGGAACGGCTCGACGCCGGCCGCACCACCGTCCTGGTCACCCTGGGCACGGCGAACACCGACGCCGGCGGCCGCTTCCTCGACGTGTGCCGGAGCGCGCTGCGCGAGCGGGCCGACCGGGTACAGGCGGTGATCGTCGATCCTGGTGGCGTGCTCCCGCCGCGGGACGGCGACAAGGATGTGCTGATCGTGCCCTCCGTGCCGCAACTCGCCCTCCTGGAAAGGGGGGTTGGCGCAGTCGTCTGCCATGCCGGCCACAACAGTGTGTGCGAGGCCCTGTGGCACGGGGTTCCCCTCGTGGTGGCTCCCATCCGAGATGACCAGCCGGTGGTGGCCGGACAGGTCGTGGACGCCGGAGCAGGGGTACGGGTGCGGTTCGGGCGGGTCACCGTCCAGAAACTGGCCTCGGCGGTCGACTCCGTCCTGGACGACACCGCATACCGCGACGGGGCCCACCGGATCCGTGCGGCGTTCCGTTCCGCGGGCGGGGCCCGTGCCGCCGCGCGCCACCTCGGTGATCTCGCCGTGCGCCGGACGAGCAGTGCCGCGGCCCGGGAAGGCTCCGCCACATCCACCCGGGCGGCCACGACTGCGACCGACACTCTCACGCACCGCGAATCAGCCGGTGCGACCCCACGACGTACGGGAACAGCCAGGGAGTCCAGATGAGCGAAGACACCGAGTCCGCTGACCGGATCGCCCGGCTGCGGCCCGCCTATCAGGCGGACATCGCGGCCGGCTGGGAGCGCTTCTTCGAGCCGCGCCGCACCGACTGCCCATGGTGCGGCGCACAGGAGCTGACCACCCGGCTGCGCACCACCGACCTGCTCCAGCACAAGCCGGGCCGTTTCGTTCTCGACCGCTGCGAGGGCTGCGGTCACACCTTCCAGAACCCTCGGCTCAACGCGCAGGGACTGGACTTCTACTACCGGGACTTCTACGACGGGCTCGGCGAGAAGCAACTCGGTGACACCTTCGGGGGCCGTACCAAGATGTACCGGGGGCGTGCGGAGTCGATGCTGCCGTACGACTCCGCCCCGAAGCGATGGCTGGACGTCGGGACCGGACACGGCCACTTCTGCGCGGCCGCGCGGGCGGTGCTGCCCCACACCGTGTTCGACGGGCTCGACTTCACCGACGGCGTCGAACTGGCCGAGCGGGAGGGCCGGGTGGACCGTGGCCACCGGGGCAGTTTTCCCGACCTCGCACCCGAACTGGTCAGCCACTACGACGTGGTGAGCATGTTCCACTACCTGGAGCACAGCACCGAGCCCGAGCGTGAACTGCGCGCCGCACGGGAGACGGTACGGCCCGGCGGGCATCTCCTCATCGAGGTGCCGGACCCCGAGAGCCGCTACGGGAGGCTGCTGGGCCGTTGGTGGCTGCCCTGGCTCCAGCCCCAGCACCTGCACTTCGTCCCGGTGGCCAATCTGCGGGAACGGCTCACGGAAATGGGCTTCACCGTGGTCGCCGAACAGCATGCCGAGCCGCACGACCCGGTCGACCTGCTGGCCGCCGTGTGGCTGGTGCTGAACCATGTGGCCCCGCGCGACGATGCGCCGTGGCTGCCCGAGCCACCGAGCCGGCTGCGCCGCCTGCTGCGCGGGGCGCTGCTGGTCGCGGGCATTCCGGCGCTGGTGGTGGGCACCCTGCTCGACCGGTTCGCGGTGCGGCCGCTGTCGTACCGGCTCCGGGTGTCGAACGCGTACCGGATCGTGGCCCGGCGCGACTGACGGGCAAGGCGAGGTGCCGCCCGGCGCCGGCTGCTCGGCGCGGGTTCCCCGCGCCATCGGCTCCGGGCAGCAGGCCCGCATCAGGGCCGGGCGTCAAACGGCCTGCGGGGCGACGGCCATGTTCTGGCCGGCCACGATGCGCCAGCCGTCCGCCTGCTCGGCGATCACGTAGAGCGTCGCCCCCCACGGACCGTCGACAGGATTGCCTGTGCTGTCGGTGGGCGCCTGCACCACGTTCACCGCGATCACGTCGGGGGCTATCTCCAACATCTTGACCACGTCGTACCGGGCGAAGGAGTCGCGCAGGAAGCTCTTCAGCGCCGGAGCGCTGAACTCGGCGATGGCTTCCCTGCCGTCAAGACGCGTGCCCCTCGCGTTGGTCCAGGAGGCGTGTTCGGTGTACTGCTCGCCCAGCGCAACCGGGTCCTTCGCGTTGAAGGCCCTCTCCAGGCGCTTCACCACACCGGTCACCGCACTCCGGGTCTCCGGTGAAATCGTCCCCACGACAAGAATGTCGATCGTCATGACAGTGCCCTTCTTCGTGCCGAATCGCTGAGGTGGTGGCTGCGAACGCCGCCGTCGTCCACCCCACGACATCAACCGCGATCGAGGTCAAGCCCGGCGATCAGCCTTCCGGGCACTGCTGTTCGGGCAGGTGATAGACGGCGAGGGCCGCGGTGTCGTCGTGGAGGTGGTTGCCGCTGTAGCCGAGGAGATCCTGGTGCAGGCGGTCGAGGAGTTCCCGGGGCTGGAGAGGGCCCCAGGACTGGACACGCCGGCGCAGGGGGTAGAAGGCTCCGGTGCGGTCGCGTGCTTCGGTGACGCCGTCGGTGTAGAGCAGCAACTGGTCGCCCGGACCGAACGGGTACTCATCGACCCGGTAGGCCTCTGTGAGGTGCATGCCCAGGTTGAGGGGCGGTGCGGGGTCGGCCGTCTCCAGTTCGGTGACGCCGTCGGAGCGGATGAGGAGGGGTGGGGGGTGGCCGCAGTTGACGATGCGGACCACGGGACGGCTGGGGATCTCCGCGAAGACAGCGGTGACGAAGCGCTCGCCCACGTCGCTTCCGGCCAGGTGGGCGGCCCTGCGATTCATGCTGGTCTCCGCCCGGCGGGCAACGGCGGCGAGGTCGGGTTCGTCGTGGGCGGCCTCGCGGAACGCGCCGAGGAGAGTGGCGGCCGTCTCGACGGCGGGGAGTCCCTTGCCGCGGACGTCGCCGATGACGATGCGCAGTCCGTACGTGGTGGGGACGGCCTCGTACAGGTCACCGCCGATGCGTGCTTCCGCAGCGGCGGACAGGTAGAGGTCTTCCACCAGAAGTGGGCCGATGCGGTGCGGGACCGGGCTCAGCAGGACATGCTGCGCGATCTCGGCCACGAAGCGCACGTTGGCGAGGGTGCGTTCCCGGCGCACGCGGTGGGCAGCCAGGAATGTTCCGAGGACGCCGACCACGGCGGTGCTCAGGTAGGTGGCCACGTAGTGGCGCTCCCACATGTAGCTCACCTGGCGGCCCGCGCAGCAAGGGGTGCCGGCCAGGACTCCTTCGAGGGCGATCGTGAACACGGTGATGCCGACGACGACAGCGGGGCCGTGGGCGAAGGCTGCGATCACGGGAAGGGCGATGAGCAGGAAGCTCACCGGCCACTGCACGGGCGTGAGGGGTTCGAGCACCAGGATGCCCGCGACATAGCAGGCCGGCAGCCACCGCATCCACGCGGGCGCGGGCGGCACCTGCGGGCCCCCACCGTCGGGCGGCGTCGCCCGGCCACTCGCCGCCCCGGGGCGGCCCGGCCACCTCACTGCTCATCCCGTCGCGGAGCGAGCGGCACGAGCGCGGACGCCGTCCAGCCGGAGGACGAAGCCGCCGTACGCGCCCGCATGTGGGCGTTGCTCCTGTCGGCTCCACTCGAACAGCCTGTACACGCGGGACTCCTGGCACCTGAGGTGGGCAAGACGTCCATCCTGCGGCCCCGCAACGTTCCGGGCCGACCATTGCTCCAGCCAATGGCATGTCAGGCCCTTCGCGCGGGGGCCTCCGCGCCCTTCGTCGAGCCCGAGGTGATCACGCGGCGGTTGCCTCGGGCAGGCGTGTTTCCCAGAAGGTGCCATTGAGGCAGGGCGCCGTATGCGTGGGCTGCCGGCCGTGCTGCCCGGTCGGCTGGTCGCCCGCTTCTGGGAGGCAGGTCCCTCCGGCCGGACCCGTTCGGGCCTGTCACGGCCTGCTGACATGGTTGAACTGCCCTGTGCCGACGAGGAGATGGACGTGCACACGTCTTGACTGGTGGCCGCTGCCGCACGCACCGTTGCGGGGCAGTTCCTTCCAAGGGGGGTACGTGAACAGCAAGTGGCTCGGTGCGTGTACGGGGCTGGCCCTCTTCGCCGTGGTGGGCGCCCTGCCGGCGCCCGCTTCCTCCGAGCCTCGGCCGGGGCCGACGCATGCCCTGCCGCTGGGCGCCGCCGGCTTGGCCGAGACCCGTAGCACGCGGACGTTGCAGCCCGGTGTCACTCTCACGCGGATCGTGCGCGGTGCCGACGCCCCGGCGCTCGCGTGGACGGTCGAGGTCTCCATACCCGGCGGCGTCACCTCGCCGGACCCCGACGCGCCGCCTACGGCGCTGAAGGACCGGGCGAGCGCCGACGAGCTGGCTGCTGACCTGAAGGAGGACGGTTTCGATGCCCGGGTCGAGGAGGTCACGACTCCGGCGGTCGCCGACTACGCCGGTGGAACGCTGGGATGGCGGGTCCGGGTCGGGCGGTTCGACTCGCAGTCCGCCGGGATGTCGGAGCGCACCAGGCTGAGAGGTGGCGGGTACGCAGGGTCCGTCGTGTACACCGGCTGGGACGGAAGCCCGGCGGACCGTGGCCCGTGGCGGATCGACGTGCTCACCATCGACCCGGCCCGGTTCCGCGGCGGGCTCAAGGCATCGTACGGTTCCGATCTGGAAAACCGCGAGAAGACCAGCGAGCTGGCAGTCGCTGCCGGTGCGACCGCGGCGGTCAACGGCGGGTTCTTCGTCCTCGACCCGAACGCCGGAGCCCCGGGCGATCCGGCCGGCATCGGCGTCTACGACGGCCGGCTGCTGAGCGAGCCGGTGAACGGGCGCCCCGGCCTGGTGATGCGAGACTCCGGCCGGCACAGCGCGGTTGCCCGGCTCAGCTGGAAGGGACGGGTGGTCGGCCGGGACGCGTCACAACCCCTGGACGGCGTCGACCGCGTACCGGGCTTGATCAGGAACTGTGGCGGCACCGCCGACGACGATCCGACCTCGCTGCCCCTGCACGACGTGACCTGCACCGACCGCGACGAACTCGTGGCGTTCACGGCGGATTACGGACGGCGGACACCACAGGGCGACGGCCTGGAGGCCGTACTGGACGCCCGTGGACGGGTCCTCGAACTCCGCTCACCGCGTGGCGGACCGCTACCGGCCGGTGGCAGCTCCGTGCAGGCGACCGGCACACGCGTCGCCGAGCTGGCCGACCTGACGCAGGTCGGCCGACCTCTGCGCATGGAGGGGACGTTGCGGGACGGCAGCGGTCGCAAGGTCTCCCCGTCACCGGCCACCAGCATCCTCAACGGCGGTCCCGAACTGGTCCGCGACGGGCGGCTGCATGTCACGCCTGCCACCGACGGAATGGTGCAGCCCGGCAACGCGAGCTTCTACTACGGCTGGGTGCACAAGCGCAATCCACGCACGCTCGCCGGGGTGGACACCGCCGGCAGGACCGTGTTCGTCACTGCCGACGGACGCAGCACGGCTGCGCTCGGGCTGAGCATTCCCGAGAGCGCCGCCGTGGCCAGGGCACTCGGCCTGCGCGACGCGGTCAATCTCGACGGCGGCGGGTCGACCACGATGGTGGCCGACGGAGAAGTGATCAACACGCCGTCCGACGCGACCGGTGAACGCCCCGTCGGGGACGCACTGTTGATCCTGCCGGAGCGAGGCTGACCCGGCTCGAACCGAGAACACCGGAGCCAGATACCACCGACCGACGGGAGCCGCCATGACCGCCATCCCGCTCCACCGATTCCGCCTCCTGCTCGTCCTTCTCACGCTGCTGTCGGCCCTCGCATCGACTCCGCCGGCGCACGCCACCGCGTCGACGGTGTCACCTGCCTGGCAGGCCGGTGGGCCGGGTGTCCCGCCCCGGGGTGCGGAGGTCGTCGCGGTCACCCGGGTCGCCGACCGGCAGGTCGACCTGTCCGTGCGTTCACCGGCCCTCGGAGGGCGGACGGTGAATGTACGTCTGCTCACGCCCGATGGCTGGGACCCGGGCGACCGGAGCCGGCACTGGCCGACGCTCTGGCTGCTGCACGGCTGCTGCGGGGACTACACGTCGTGGACCGCTCGGACCGACATCGCCCGGACCGACAGCCTGCGTGACGTCCTCGTGGTCATGCCGGAGGCCGGCTGGAACGGCTGGTACAGCGACTGGTGGAACTACGGCCGGGGCGGTGATCCGGCGTGGGAGACCTTCCACACCAAGGAACTTCGCCTGCTCCTCGAGCACGGCTGGGGGGCGAGCGGGAACCGCGTCGTGGCGGGACTTTCGATGGGCGGCCAGGGAGCTCTGCTGTATGCCGCCCGGCACCCCGGAATGTTCAAGGCGGTCGCGGCCTACTCCGGTTCCGTGCACCCTTTGCTCAACGACGAGTCCACCAACCGCATCATGGGGTTCTTCGCCGGTCAGGGCAACGACCCGCTGAGGGTCTGGGGCGACCCCGTCGCACAACGTGACGTCTGGGCGGCCCACGATCCGTTCCACCTGACCACACGCCTCAGGTCGATCCCCGTCTACCTTTCGTGCGGTGACGGCACCACCGGCCCCTTGGACCCGCCGGGCAGCACGAGCGCACTCGAGGCGGATTTCAACCGGCAGAACCAGGCCCTCGCGAGCGAACTCGAACGCACGGGCGCGAAACATGTCACGACCAACTTCTACGGACCGGGGACCCACGGCTGGCCGTACTGGCAGCGTGAGTTGCACTCCTCGCTACCGATGCTGCTCCAGGCCATGAGGACCGACGGCTGAACGGCCGGGCGCCGACAGCACGGATCACACCCCGGGCCGGAGCCTGTGAGGTTCGGCCCGGCCTCAGCCCGCGGAGCGGCCGGACATCCCGGCGCTCGTGTACACGCGGCTCGCGAACTCGGCGATCTGTTCGTCGCTCAGATTCTTCGCAAGATTCGCCTCCGTGATCATGCCGATCAAACGGTGGCCGCCCTGCACGTCGATCACCGGCAACCGCTTGATCTGGTGTTCCTCCATCGTTCTCAGGACATCGCTCGCGTCCGCCTGGGCATCGATCCAGTGCACCTTGGCCATGAGTGATCCGGCCTGCACGGTCGCCGGGTCGATACCCTCGGCGCAACACTTGACGACGATGTCACGGTCGGTGATCAAGCCTGTGAGCCTGTTGTTGTCGCCGCAGATGGGCAGGCAACCGACGTTCAGATCGCGCATCATCTTTGCCGCGTCGAACAGCGACTGGTGTGCGCCGACGCACTGCACGCCGGCGGACATGATGTCTCGCGCTCGCAGTTTCGCACCCATGTCTTCCTCCCGTTCCGACTGTGTTGCCTCCTCCGTCATCGATCACAACACGAATGACCCAGCACCGCTCCTCAAAAGCGTCGGCGATACAGGGATCCCGAGCGTTGCGCCCGGCCGACGGCCCTACCGTGTTGTCGGCGGAGGGGCGGCGACCCAGGAATGGGCGGTCTCCTTGTCGGAGTCGAGCACGTTCTCACCGTAGAGATCCTGCAGCCAGTTGGTCTGGTAGATGGTGTCGAGATAGCGCTCGCCGAGGTCCGGGGCGACGGCCACTGCGGTGAGTTCGCTCGCGTCGTTCCGGGTCAACCACTCCGTTGCGCCACTGATCACCGTGCCGGTGGAGCCGCCGAACAGGAATCCGCGCCTGGCCAGCCGATGGCAGGCACGTATGGTGTCCGCCTCCTCGACAAGGATGACCTCGTCGACATAGGACTCGTCGAGCAGCGGCGGGCGCATGCTCATGCCCAGGCCGGGAATCATCCGGGGTCCCGGCGAACCGCCGAAGGACACCGAGCCGACGCTGTCCACCGCGATGATCTGCACCGGCCGGTGCCATCCCCGGAAGTAGCGCGCGCAGCCCATCAGGGTCCCGGTGGTGCCGGCTCCGACGAACAGCACGTCCAGCCGCGGGAACTGCCGGGCGACCTCCGGCGCGGTCGTACGGTAGTGCGCCTTCCAGTTGCTCGGATTGGTGTACTGGCTGAGCCACACATATCGGTCGTCGGAGGCGCACAGCTCGCGGAGGTAGTCGAGCCGCGCGCCGAGAAAGCCGGAGTCCGGTCGCGGTTCGGCGAGCACGTGCACCTTGCTGCCCAACGCCTCCATCATCATTCTGTTCGACAGATTGCCGCGGGAGTCCGTCACGCACAGGAACTGGTAGCCCTTGCTCGCCGCAATCACGCTCAGCGCCACGCCGAGGTTTCCGGACGAGGACTCGACCAGGATCGATTCCGGTGTCAGGATTCCGTCGCGCTCAGCAGCTTCCACCATCGCGGTCGCGGCCTTCAGCTTGATCGAGCCGGCGAAGTTGAAGCCCTCACACTTCAGGAAGAGCGAATGTCCGAAGATCGACTGGAGGTCGACATAGAGATCCTCTTCGTTGAAGCCGTAGGGAGTGGATATGACGGGCACCATGGTCTCCTCTGTCTGGAGCAGAGCAGTTTCGGAGTCATCCGGCAGGGGGCGGGCTCCTCGCCGGAGCGGGCGAGACCCTGTCGCCGACCGGCGGGACGGGGCCCTGCCTCAGCGGCCGCTGTCTCGTGCGTCAGGAGCTGCTGCGACGTGACCGGTGTTCTCTTCCGGGATCAGCCTCGAAGGAGCCCTCCTGCGCTCTCGGCCGGCTCATCCGTACCGGCTCATTTCGTGGAAGAAGTCGTCGACGACGTGCAACTCTCCGGAGCGGGCCACTTCGGTGTACACGTACTTGCCCACCGCCAGGTCGAGCACCCCGAGGCCGAAGGGCGAGAACACCACCGGCCGGTCGGCCGGCACCTTTACCCGTCCGGCCATCACGTCGTCCAATGTGCCGTGAAGGAAGTCCCGGTTGCCCGTGAGCTGCTCGGCCAGATGCGGGGACGTGTCGGCCTTGAGGCAGTGCTCGACGTCATCGACGATGTTGGTCGAGGCGAGCAGGATCTCCGGCGCGAGGTCGCGCAGCGACACATGCAGCACCAGCGGATTGTGCGCGAACCATGACAGATCGCTGACGTGCGGTTGACCGGCGACCGTGGCGAAGACGACCAGGTCGCTGTTCCGGATCAACTGCTCGGCGCTGTCGTGCACGGTGATCCGGCCGACGGTGTTCGACTGCTCCAGGTAGCAGCGGAAGCCTGCCGCGCTCTCGGCGGACAGGTCGTGTACGCCGACCTCGTCGAACGACCAGCCGGTACCGGCCAGGAAGCTGTGGATGTAGCGGGCGATCAAACCCACCCCGAAGAACCCGACACGCGTCGGTCGCGGCCGGTCGCGGCTGAGCCAGTCGGCCGCTGAGGCCGCCGACGCGGCCGTCCGGGTGGCGCTGATGATCGAACTCTCCAGACAGGCGAACGGGTAGCCCGTGTCGGGGTCGTTGAGGATCAGCACCGCCGATGCCCTTGGGATGCCTGCCGTCACATTGCCCGGGAAGCTGGAGATCCACTTCAGGCCGTCCACCCGTGCCTTTCCGCCGATCGAGGCGGGCAGCGCGATGATCCGGGAGGACGGACGGTCGGGGAACCGGAGGAAGTACGACGGCGGGTTCACCGAATCACCGGCGCCGTGCAACCGGTAGGTGGCCTCGACCAGCTCCGTGATCCGCTTCTCGCATCCGTGCAGCGTGCGCTGGACCTGGGCACCGGAGATCACCGCGAACGGTGGAGCGGTGGTCGGTGCGACCGCTACGGGCCCTCTCGCGCCGGAATCGACAGTGGTCATCGCGTGGTCACCTCCACGGTCGGCGAGCAGTCGTCCAGACGCACCGGATCGGCCATGGCGACGAGCACCTCACGCGGCCCCTCGAAGGGCTCCCTGCTGTGTGCGGTGCGGATGTTGTCGACGACCATCAGGTCGCCGGCCTGCCACGATTCGCGTACGGTGTTCGCCTCGTAGACGCTGTTGATCAGCTGTACGACGTCCTCGCCGATCGGGTCGCCGTTGCCGTAGCGGGTGTTGAACGGCAGCCCGTCGGCGCCGTAGACGTCCACCAGGTACTCGTGCACCTCGGGGGCCATCGTCCACTGGTTGAGGAACGCGATCTGGTTGAACCAGCAGCGTCGGCCGGTGACCGGGTGGCGCACCACGGCGCTGCGGTGCTGCCTGGTACGCAGTCCACCGTCGGGCTGCCACTCGAACGTGATCGCGTTCGCGCGGCAGTAGCGCTCGACGGCACTCCGGTCCTCGGTGCCGAAGGCCTCGGCGACGGACGCGCCGATCTCGTCGTTGTAGCTGCGGGTGAGCAGCCAGCCCTCGCGCTCGAACCGCTCGGTCAACTCGGCGGGCAGCGCGTCGAGCACGGTCGGTGAGTCGGCCACCGCGGTCGCCCCGCCGTCGGTGGGCGCGCTGAGACAGGCGAACATCATCAGGCCGGGGAACTCAAGCGTGTAGCTCAGTTCGTGATGCATGCACATGGGCTGGTTCGGCGGCCACTTCGATGAGGAGTACACCCCGCCGGAGTAGGCCCGCCGGGGCGCGAAGGCCTCCTGCTCGGTCATCAGACCGGTGGCCAGCTTCGCGAAGACGGCCGCGGTCTCGGCCGCGTCACGCAGCCCGAGGCCACGCACCAGGACCGAACCGTGTTCGGCGACGGCTGCGCGCAGCGTCTCCCGGTGCTCGGCCGCCCAGGCCGGTGCGTCACCGGTGACCTCGGCCCTCAGCCGCGGGGGTCTGCCGGATTCCAGTTCCACGTCGACCAGCGAAGTCGTGGATGTGGACGACATCTCGATCTCCTTTCAATTGCTGTTCAGGAAGCAGCGAACAACTCGGCGGACTGCAGAACAGCCTTGGCTGCCTCGGCCGGACGGGTACGCAGGAAGTAGTGGCCGCCGTCGGCGAGCTCGTGCAGGTCGACCTGTTCCGCCAGGAGCTGCCAGTCGAGGTACCGGCGCGGGTACTCCGCCGTGATCGGGTCGTCCGAGGCGACGACCACGGTGACCGGCACGGACAGCTTCTGCGCGGGCGGGCTCTCCAGGGCATCGATGAAGTAGCGGTGAGCGGCCACGCAGTCGTGCCGGTAGGCGGCACCGACCTGCTCGGCGTGCTGTGGACCCAGCTCACCGAGTGCGCTGCCGCCGCCCGTGCTCAGGTCCGTGGAGATCTCGGCGTCGCACCGCCCTGTCAGCTCGGCGACGGTGGCGCGCCGCTCGTCGGCGTCACCGAGCAGCTGCGCGCCGAGGAACACCCGTCGTACGTCCACCCCGTGCTCCCGCAGCTTTCTGGCAGTTTCCACGGCCAACGCGGCTCCCGAGGAGTGGCCCCACAGCAGGACCCTGGTCAGACCACGTCCGGAGATCTCGTCGACGACCTGCTCGACCACCTGCGTCATCGGCGCGAGCGGCTCGCTCTCGGCGGCCACGTCGTGACCGGGCAGCTCGACGGCGTAGACCGCCGGTCCACCGTCCGGAAGTGCCCTGGCCATCGGTTGGAAGTTCACCGCGTTGCCGCCGGCGGGGGGGAAGCACACCAGGGCCGTGGTCTGCGGACCGTCCGATGCCGACAGCGGCTGAAGCAGCCCGGCACGCCGCCCGGCCCTGCCGTCGACCAGCCCGGCCAGATCGGCGAGGACCGGGTGACGGGTGACATCCTTGAGGGACACCGCGCGGCCCAGGACGATGGCCAGCTTCACTGCCGACAGCGACGTACCGCCCCGGTCGAAGAAGTGGTCCCGCCGCCCGATCTGGTCCTGCGGGATGCCGAGCACCTTCGCCCATGCGGCCGCCAGCTGCTTCTCGGCCGGCGATTGCGGCGCGCGGAAGTCGTCCCGGACGACATCGAGCTCTCCGGCGAGTGCCTGCAGAGTCCTTCTGTCGATCTTGCTGTTGGCCGTCAGCGGCAGAGTCTCCCGCCAGTGAAAGGCGGACGGGACCATGTACGCGGGCAGCGACTCACCGAGCCGGTCCAGCACCACGTCCACCTCAAGTGGCTGCTCACCGGAGTAGAACGCCACCAGGTGCTTGCTCTGGTCGGCCCGCTCGGTGACCACGACCGCACCGTCACGAACACCGGGCACCTGCAACAAGGCGTTCTCGATCTCACCGATCTCGATCCGGAAGCCACGGATCTTCACCTGGGTGTCGCGGCGGCCGAGGAACTCCAGCTTCCCCCCGGGCGCCCAGCGGCCGTAGTCGCCGCCCCGGTAGAGCCGGGCGCCCTCACGGTGCGGATCGGCCAGGTAGGCCTGCCGGGTGAGCTCGGGGTCGTTGACGTACCCGCGGCCGACGCAGACGCCGGAGAAGACGATCAGACCGGGGGCTCCGAGCGGCACCGGGATCAGGTGCTCGTCGACGACGTAGACGTGCACGTTGTTGACCGCGGAACCCAGCAGGACCCGGTCTCCGTCGGGCGCGCGGTCCATGACCTCGTGGTTGGTGTCGTCCGAGGTCTCGGTCAGCCCGTAGGCGTTGACCAGCTTGATCCCGGGCTGGGCGGCGAACCAGCGCTGCACGAGCTCCTTCTTCAGGGCCTCGCCCGTGACCGACACGCACCGCAGGTCCGGAAGCTCGCGGGGGTGCTGATTCAGCCAGGACACCACCACGTCCAGATAGGCGGGTACGACCTGGAGGACGGCGACCCGTCCGTCGATGATCCTGTCGACGAACCGCTCGATGTTCAGGATCACTTCCTGCTCCACCAGCAGGGTCCGTCCCCCGACCAGGAGCGCGGACATCAGCTGCCAGAGCGAGATGTCGAAGCATTGGGGTGCGGTCTGGGCGACCACCTGTCCCTCGCTGATCTCCAGGTCGTCGATCTTGGCGTAGAGGTGGTTCAGCATGCCCGCGTGCTCGCACATCGCGCCCTTGGGCGCACCTGTGGAGCCGGAGGTGAAGTAGATGTAGGCGAGCTGGTCCGGTGCGACGTGGACGGCCAGATCACCGTCGGCATGGTCTTCCTCGTAGGCTGCGCCGACGAAGAGCTTCTGGACTTCGGGCAGTGGGCCGAGGGCCTGGTCGAGTGTGGCGGTGCTGCCGGGCTCGGTCAGCACCAGCTCGCACGCGGCACGGGAGAGCATGGTCGCGAGCCGGTCGGCCGGGAAATGCGGCTCGATGGGCAGGTACACGCCGCCGGCCTTGAAGACCGCGAGGACGGCGACCATCCAGTCGAGGTTGCGCTCGGTCACCACCGCGACAACGCCCTCGGGGCGCAGCCCCCGCGCCAGCAGGGCTCGTCCCACCCGGTTGGCGCGCGCGTTGAGTTCCCGGTACGTCAGTCGCTGCTCCCCGTGCACCGCGGCGACGGCGTCCGGGTGTGACGCCACTTGCTGCTCGAACAGTTCGTGGAACCGGAGGTTGGGCAGTTCCCGGTGCGGACCGGCGAGTTCTTCGAGCTGGAAGTGGAGTTCCTCGGGGGAGAGCAGGCTCTGCCGCTCGTGCTCCGCGTCCGGATCGGCGGCGATCAACGCGAGTGCGGTGAGGTGGTAACCGGCGATCCTGACGGCGCAGTCCTCGTCGAGTGCGTCGGTGCGATACCGCAGCCGCAGGGCAAGGCGGCCGCCGCGTCGCGCGAACCCCACCCGCAGCACGGTGTCACCGGTGACTTCGCCGCCCATGCCGTGCGGATCGAGAACGACCTCCATCGACGGCTCGGCCAGGCCCAGTTCGCACCTGAGCTCATCGACCGGGAAGTCCTGGTGCGACAGCAGATCCGACGCGACCCGATGCGCGTCCAGCAGCAGCGTCCGCCACGAGCCGGGCTCGGTCGTCAGCCGGCAGAGCAGCGGCCGGCCGCCCCCCGCACCGATATATCCGGTCGCGACCTCGTGCTCGCCGGAGAGCGCGGCGAGTACCTTGGCGTGTGCTGCCAGCAGTACCGAGTCGAGCGGCACCGCCAGGTCCCCGGCCAGCCGGCCCAACGCCGCCACGACGTCGTCCGGGACCGGCGCCTCGTGTTCGCCGACGCCCTTCACCGGATTGAGCGTCCACCGCGGGATTTCGGTGAGTCCACCGGCGACGAGCACATCGCGCCAGAATTCCCGGTCGGCCTTCACTTGCGTTCCCATCTGGCCGTCTCTCTCCATTCGCCTCAGCTACCGTGCTTTGCCGCGCCGACAAGGGCCGAGCTGCTACTCCTTCCGCGTCAGCGCCTCGGGCTGATGGGGGGCGTCTCGCATCTCCGCGGCGGGGTTTCCTCCCCAGCGTGCGTGCGGGGGGACCTCCTCGCCCTTCATCAGGAAGGAGTCGGGTGCGAGCACCGCGTCGGCGCCCATCGTCACGCCGTAGTGGACGTGGGCTCCCACACCGACGGTGCAGCCGGCACCGAGGGTGCTGCGATCGGACTTGAAGGTGCCGTCCTCCTGCGAGTGGCACTGGATCTTGCTTCCGGCATTGAGCGTGCAGTCGTCTCCGACGGTGGTGAGCGTCCGCTCCGTCATGTAGCAGCCGTCGTCGAATACTCTGCTGCCGATCCGAACCCCCAGCATGCGCCAGATCACGTTCTTGAATGGCGTTCCGTTGAAGATGTTGAGGTAGGTGTCCGGCACCTTCCAGAGGCGCTCGTGCCACCAGAAGTAGGGCTCGTAGATGGAGCACACCTGCGGTTGCAGCCTACGGAATGCCGCGATGCCGCGCTCCACCAGTACGAAGTAGACAGCGGTGAATCCGAGACTGAACACCAGGAACGCGGCGATCATCACATGCCCGAAGGCGTCGTACAGTTCGGCGTTCGCCAGGCCGAAAACCGTGAGCACGAAGAGGTGCAGCCACCGCACGAGGAGGAAGAAGATCATCGAGCGGATGTTGTAGCGGTTCTTCGCAGCGAGGCTGCGGCGCAACTCGTCGCCGGTGCGCAGATGGTCGAACCGGGAATCGCGCTCGACCGACCGGGGAATCTCGAAGCACGGCGAGCCGAGCAGTCCCACCCCCTCGCGCACCTCGCCTTCGAGCGGAACCATCACCTTCGTCGCGAGGAGACAGTTCTCACCCGTTCTGGCCCCCGAGGGATAGGCGATGTTGTTCCCGAGGAAGTTGTTTGAGCCGATCGAGGCCCGGGACACCCGGAAGGACGTGCTCGAATAGTCGGCGTTGACGACGGAGAGCCCGTCGGCGACCATCGTCCCGCTCCCGACCGAGCACAGAAACGGGGTTTCGTGCTGCACTTCTGTGCCGAAGTTCGACCCGGTCTGCTCGACCCGGGACAAGTCGTATCCGATGCCGCGCAAATAGTGGACGATGTAGGAGCTGTCACCGAACAGCCATGTGAAGAACTTGATGTTGGTCATGCGCCCGATCGCCCGGTGCACCGAGTAGTGAAACCCGTACAGCGGATAGACCTTGTTCGGCTTGACGACCAGGTTCAGCAGGCGCGGAACGGTGAACATCACTGCCAGGCCCACGACGACGAAGCCGAAGAACAGCAGCAGGGAAAGTACCAGCGCGTCGATGTAGAGATCCGGCGACGTGAGCCCTTCCGTGCCCGGCTCCAGCCGGTCGTGCAGCGCCGGAACGAGGGCAACCAGCATGTACACGCCCCCGACGGCCAGTGGCACGTAGAGGAAGAACAACTGAAGCACGGTGACGAGACCGAAGCCGATCCGGCGCAGCGTGCCGCATTCGGCCGGCTCGATCCTCAGGTAGTCGTGCTGTGTGGGCTGTGCCGGGGACCCGTGCCAGCGCTGACCGCCCGGGACCGTTTGGCCGCTGTACAGCGTGGACGTGTGGCCGAGTTGAGCCCCGTCGCCCATCGACACGTCGATGTCGAGCACGGTCTTCTCGCCGATGAACACGTCCCGGCCCAGGGTGACCCGGCCGGTCTGGATACGGCCGGCGTGCGCCCGGTAGCAGAGGAAGAACGAGTCCTTGCGGATCACCGTGCCGGCGCCGACGGTGAGCAGGTCGGGGCAGACCGGAACGTTGCGGGAGAGGATCGTGACCCCTTTGCCGATCCGTGCGCCCAGCGCCCGCAGGTACAGCACGTACAAGGGGTTGCCGACGAAGAAGATCATCGGGTTGGCGTGGATCAGCACCTTGACGGTCCAGAAGCGCAGATAGGTCAGACCCCAGACCGGGAACTCGCATGGTTTGAACCGACCGATGAGGAGCCATTTGGCCGCGACGGGGAAGGTGCACAGAGCGACGAAGCCGACGCCTCCGAAGACGAACGAGCGCAGATAGACATCGATCACACCCGATCCGGCGGAGACCCATGCATAGCCCCGGTCGGCGACAAGTCCGGCGAGGAAGGAGTACCCCAGGAAAAGCAGGAACTGCAGGATTCCGCAGAGGGTGTAACGCACCGTGCGGGCCGGCGCCACCACCGCGGTCGGCACCGGGATCGACGGCTCGACGGGCGCGGCATTCGCGAGCCCCGTCGCCAGGCTCCGGATCGTCGGGTGCCGGTAGATGTCCTTGATCGACGCCGAGGGGAGGTCCGCCCGCTTCCTGACTCGTGCGCAGAAATGGGCCATGACCAATGAGTTGGCGCCGAGGTCATCGAAGAAGTGGCTGTCGACAGACACCCGTTCGACGCACATGACCTCAGCCAGCACTCCGGCGAGGTTCTTCTCGATGCCGGTCTCCGGGCCGTTGTACTTGCGCGTATCGACTGCGGATTCACCCGGCCCGGGAGTCAGGACGTCGAGGGGTTTGTCCTCCATGCGAGCTCCTTGAGGAACTGTTCGAGCGCCGCTCTCCTTGCGGTCGGCGCCCTGTACTCGCGTTTTCGATGGCCGGAGCGAGTGGTCCGGAAGCCACGGCATCGGGATCTGTTCTCCACATCCCGATCCGCTGCCACAGTCTTAGCCGTTCATCATCGGGCTGCCACTCGAACTCGCTCGCTTCGCTGCGGCCCGGGGCATCGCAGCTGTGAGGCGGTGGAGCGACGTCCGTGCGCTTCGCAGTGGTCGCACGGTGGCACACACGGCCGCAACCGTCCGATGCCACTCAATCAGCGAGATGCGCTCGCCCGCCAGCGGAGTGATCGTGGTCATGCTCCGCGATCACTCACCCTTTGGTGTCATGACGAAGTGAACGTGCCGGGCGGACCGCAGTCCGACGAACCGCCGCTGTGGCCACACGTACCGTCCACGTACCAGCGTTGTCCGACGGCATGCTGCGCGAGCAGATCGGCCGGTTCGGCATTGCGCCGGACGGCCGACTGCTCCGAGGCGAGACCGATGGCCATGTCGGCACCGCCGGTCACGGCAGAACGTGGGTGCGGGCGTGCGAGGGCGGACCACACCCATCGTCTGATCGGGATTCCGCGAGGCAGCGGGGGAGACCGTGAGGAGTCACCGGCGAGGGCTCAGTACTCCAGCAGGGGACTCGAACAGGGATTCGAGATGAAGGTGCCGGGACTGTCCCGGGGATACACGCACCGTGGGCCGAGCATCCGATCATTGTGGCGCGGCAGGTCTCTCCGGGGACCGGAACCGGAACCAGGACCGGAACCGGGAGCGGCCGGTTCGGCAGTGAGGGTTCATCGGGTGGGCGCCGGCCGCTGGTGCGCCAGGGCCCGCGCCACCAGAGCGGCGGGCTCGGGGCGCGCCTGCAATGCCTTCAGGATCAGCAGCCACCACCGGTGCAGCCGGCCGGGGAGGTCCTCGTGCTCCGTCATCTCCTCGGTGAGGTCGTACAGCCCGAAGAAGGCGCACACCAAGGTCGTGGCGGTACTCGACGGCTCGACCTCGTGGGCCAGTTCGCCCTGGGCGCCGGCCTCGGCCAGAAGGCGCGTGACAGCACTCGTCCAGGCGGCGAAGGGAGTGGGTATGGCGACGTCGATGGTGCGGCGCTCAGCCCACAGACGCGCGCCGGCCCGGGCCATGACGTCGTCGCGCAACGCATCGGCGATGTCGAAGCTGAGGGCGATCAGCTTCTCCAGTGGGGGGATCCCGGGGGCGGCGTAGCGGTCGGCCAGCAACGGCCAGGATGCGAACTGTTCCCGCACGACCGCCAGCGCGAGTCTCTCCTTGCTCGAGTAGTGGAAGTAGACGGCTCCGCTGGTGCGCCCCGAAAGTTCGCTGATCTCATTGATGCTGGTCCGTGCATACCCCTGTTCAACGAAAAGGTGTGCTGCGGCTTCCAGTAGAGACCTTCGGGTCGCGCGCGCCCTGTCCTGCATGCGTGTTCCACTTTCGCTCGTCTGTACCTATTTTTTTAATCCGGGAAAGTCGTGCGCCGTGGCGCATTGAAGGCGCCCCGTGCCGTTAATGCGTGGAGATTATTATTGTTCTTGGGCTGTAAGTAGGCGTCGTCAATGGCGGAAATTCGCGCTTCGCCGGTGTTGTCGAGCGCGGTCACCGGTCTCCGGGGTTCGGTGTCTTCGACCAACTCAACTGTATTTCAACGGTGTTGGAGGAGAGGGAAGCCTCGTTCGCCGGTTGCTGACTGTCGCGCGCGCTTCGCGAGTACTTGGAAATGAGCGTGCCGTCAAACACTCGAAATGATGATTGCGTGCGTTCGATCGGAAAATTATCGTAGTCATCACGATGTTTTTCGGGTCATCCGGAGAGACCGGACGATGTCCATCGCCGGCGGGCCCGGAGGCGAAGCATCGGCCTTCACGCGTGGTCGATCGGGGCTCGTTCGACAGCGCACCTTCTGCGGCCGAGCAAGCCTCTCCGCAGTCCCCTGCTTCTTACTGCGAGCACTGGCGACGCGGGACGGCGCGCTCTTCGAGAACGGCAGGCAAATGACATCTCGTCGCATCTTCACTTGGTCCCCGGCTGCCATCGTCTTCGACTGTGACGGAACCCTGGTGGATACCGAACGGCACTGGCAGGACGCGCGCATCCGCGTCTTCGGAGAGTTCGGGCTGAAGCCCCGCCCCGGCTTCGCCGAGCGGGCGAAGGGCGTGCACTACACCGAGTGCGGCAGCCTCATGGCCGGAGAGGCCGGGAAGCCCCAGCTCGCCGACGACATGACGCACTCTCTCCTGAGACACTTCATGGCGCTCGTCGCCGAAGACCCCGTGACCATGCCGGGTGCGGTGGCACTGGTCCGCCTCGCCGCCCGCAATCTCCCGCTCGCGGTCGCCAGCAACTGCCCATTGGAGGTGGTCGAGTCCAGCCTCGCCCGAGTCGGCCTGCTCGGCTGCTTCGCCCATGTCGTCGTCGCGGGTGACGGACTGCTGCCGAAACCCCATCCCGACGTCTACGCCACCGCGGTCCGTCTGTGCGGCGTGCGGCCGGAGGACGCGATGGCTGTGGAGGACTCGGTCACCGGCGTCGAGTCGGCCCGGAGAGCAGGCATGCGCGTGCTCGGCGTAGGACCTCGGCCGGCCGGGGAGGGTGCTGAGCGGGCCGACCTGTGGCTGCGCACTCTGGCTGATCCGGAGCTCCAGGCATGGGCCCATACCTGGGCGGATGGGACCGCCGCCTGAGGGCTGTCCCTTAGTCGGCACGCCAGGGCGGCTTTCAGGAGGATGCGGCCGGCGCCGCGCAGGATGTGCTCGGTGACTTCCACCGTTCGGTCCGCGCCTGGTCCGAAGCCCCCGAGAGGTCGGATGGTGATGCGCGGCACCCCCCGGGTGCGCGGGGTGACTCCTGTGCAGGGTTGCCTGGAGGGCAACGAAGCCTCCAGGCAACCGAGTTCACCCTCTAGAAGAACCCAAGCCTCTTCGGGCTGTACGAACAAAGAATGTTCTTCGTCTGCTGGTAGTGCTCCAGCATCATCTTGTGGTTCTCGCGGCCGATCCCGGACTGCTTGTAGCCGCCGAAGGCCGCGTGTGCCGGGTACGCGTGGTAGCAGTTCGTCCAGACCCGGCCCGCCTGGATGGCGCGGCCCGCCCGGTACGCGGTGTTCATGTCGCGGGTCCATACGCCGGCCCCGAGACCGTACAGCGTGTCGTTCGCGGTCCCGATCGCGTCGTCGAAGTCGGAGAAGGACGTGACCGCCACGACCGGACCGAAGATCTCCTCCTGGAAGACCCGCATCCGGTTGTCGCCCTCGAAGATGGTGGGCTGGATGTAGAAACCGCCCGCGAGCTCCCCGTCGTACTCGATCCGCTCACCGCCCGTGAGGACCTTCGCGCCCTCCTGCCGGCCGATGTCCAGGTAGGAGAGGATCTTCTTCAGCTGCTCGTCGGAGGCCTGTGCGCCGATCATCGTGTCCGTGTCCAGCGGGTGTCCGGGCACGATCAGTTCGGTGCGGGCGATGCCCGCTTCCAGGAACTCGCCGTACACCCCGCGCTGGATGAGGGCTCGCGACGGACAGGTGCAGACCTCGCCCTGGTTGAGGGCGAACATGGTGAAGCCTTCGAGGGCCTTGTCACGGAAGTCGTCGTCCGCGTTCCACACGTCGTCGAAGAAGATGTTGGGCGACTTGCCGCCGAGCTCCAGGGTCACCGGCCTGAGGTTCTCGGAGGCGTACTGCATGATCAGCCGCCCCGTCGTGGTCTCACCGGTGAAGGCGACCTTCGCGACCCGCGGGCTGGAGGCGAGGGGCTTGCCGGCCTCTGTTCCGAAGCCGTTCACGATGTTGACGACGCCGGGCGGCAACAGGTCGGCGACCAGCTTCAGCCATACGTGGATGGAGGCCGGGGTCTGTTCGGCCGGCTTCAGGACCACCGCGTTGCCGGCCGCGAGCGCCGGGGCCAGCTTCCAGGTGGCCATCAGGATCGGGAAGTTCCACGGGATGATCTGTGCGACGACGCCGAGCGGCTCATGGAAGTGGTACGCGACCGTGTCCTCGTCGATCTCGCTCAGCGAACCCTCCTGGGCGCGCAACGCACCGGCGAAGTAGCGGAAGTGGTCGATGGCGAGGGGAATGTCGGCGGCCAGCGTCTCGCGCACCGGCTTGCCGTTGTCCCAGCTCTCGGCGACCGCGAGCTCCTCCAGATGGGCCTCCATCCGGTCGGCGATCCGGTTGAGCACCCCCGCGCGGTCGCCGGCCGCCGTGGCTCCCCAGGCCGGCGCCGCGGCGTGTGCCGCGTCCAGGGCCAGTTCGACGTCCTCGGCCGTGCCACGGGCGATCTCGGTGAAGGAGCGGCCGTCGACCGGGCTGGGGTTCTCGAAGTACTGACCACGGACGGGCGGTACGTAGGCGCCGCCGATCCAGTGGTCGTAGCGGGACTCGTACGAGACGATGGCGCCCTCGGCACCCGGCGCGGCGTAACGGGTCATCTCTGCGGCCTCCCGGTCCGGTGCCGCCCGCCATCGGGCGGCCCTCGGCGCGAGGGTAGGCAGCGGTACGTTGCAACCCCGTTGCACAGGGTGCGCGCGGCAGCGGCTACCGCTGCTCGGCGTCCAGCGCCCGGACCCTGGCGAGCAGGGCCGGGCGCTGTCCGGCGGGAACGGCCGCGGCCAGTGCCTCCCACACCGGGAGGTCGTCCTCGCCCCAAGGGCTGTACGCCCAGTCGGCCAGCAGCCCCGGGTCCCGGCGTGCGATGAGTGCCGCCCGCACCTGCTCGTCGAGCCGGCGCCGCAGCCGGACGACGGAAGGCGCCCGCGAGCCCGGCAGCAGCGGGCCCGCGTACGCCGCGAGCGCCGCGGCCACCGCCCCCGACGCCAGTCGGCGCGCCACCGTGTCGAAATCGGCGTCGACCGGGACCGAGAGCCGGTACGGGCGGGAGAGGAGCAGCTCCGGACCGAGCAGCCGCCGCAGCCTGGAGAGTTCGGCCCGCAGCGTCACCGGGGTCACCGACTCGTCCTCGTACAGCTCGACGAGGAGTTCGTCGCCGCCCAGGCCCTCGGGGCGGCGGGCCAGCGTCGCCAGGATCTCGCTGTGTCGTCTGCTGAGCCGGATCCTGCGGCCCCCCGCCACCAGCAGCGCCTCGTCCCGGCCGAGTGCGCTGAGTCGCACGGTCCCGGCGGCCGGTGCGGGGGCGAGCAGTGCGAGGTGCGACTCGGCGGCGCGGGCCACCGCCTGTACGAACGCCAGGCTGTGCGGATGGGCGAGCCGGTCCCCGCCGGTGATGTCCACGGCACCCAGTACCCGTCCGGTGTGCGGGTCGTGCAGCGGTGCCGCCGCGCAGGTCCACTGCTGGACCGGCCGCAGGAAGTGCTCGGCGGCGAAGACCTGCACGGGGCGGTCCACGGCAATGGCCGTACCCGGCGCGTTCGTCCCGGCCGCCGACTCGGACCAGCGGGCGCCCTCCACGAAGTTCATCCGGCCCGCGGCCCGCCGGGTCACCGCGGGGCCTTCGACCCACAACAGCCTGCCGTGCGCGTCGCACACGGCGAGGAGATGCTCCCCGTCCGTCGCGTAGGCGCCCATCAGTTCACGGATCACCGGCATGGCCCGGGCCAGCGGATGGCCGTCCCGGTACGGTCCGAGGTCGTCCGGGCCCAGCTCGACCAGGGCCGCACCGTCCGGGCTGACCCTGGCCCGCGCCGAACGCCGCCACGACTCACCGACGACCGGTCGGACCGGCCGCTCCAGCCGGCCCGCCGAGGTGAACACCTCGTGTGCGCGGCGCAGCTGGCCGATCCGCGCACCCGGGTCCGTACCGGCGGCCAGCGCCACCCAGGGATCCGTCAACTCACCCTCCCGTCCAGGGGCTTCCCGCGCACCCATCGTCGTCGCAGCGGGCCGTTGCGACAACCGCGATGGGGCGAGCGATCGGACCGGGTGGCGAAGGCGGGTCAGCTCGCCGAGTACAGATTGACGAGCCGGATGTACCGCACCCAGTCCCAGTTGGGGCCGGGATCGGTGTGGTCGGTGCCGGGGACCTGGGCGTGGGCGAGGATGTGCGCGCGGTCCTTGGGGATGTTGTAGCGGTCGCAGACCGAAGCCGTCAGCAGCGCGGACTTCTCGTACATGGCGTTGGTGAAGTACGAGGGCTGGTCCACCCAGCCCTCGTGCTCGATCCCGATGCTGCGCGTGTTGTAGTCCCAGTTGCCCGCGTGCCAGGCGATGTTCTTCTCCCGGACGCACTGGGCGACATAGCCGTCGGCCGAGCGCACCAGATAGTGCGCGGAGACCTGCTTCGCCGGATTCTGGAAGATCCCGATCGTGTCCGGGTACGTCTCCTGTGTCACATGGATGATCACGTACTGGACCGGATAGGCCGAAGGGCGGCTCGACGCCGTGTAGTTGGACGTGGAGGCGGGCGTCCAGTGGGCGAGCGGATAGTCCGTGTCGCCCGCCGTCGTGACGGCCATGGCGCGGGTGGAGGCCGGGATCAGGGCGGCGGCCGCCGTCGCGGCGGCGCCCTGGAGGATCCTTCTACGATGCATGAACACTCCTGTGTGTGGGGGGGGCGGGGATGTGAGGAAGAACGGGGACGGGAGGGCGGGTGGTCAGGGGCTGGCCAGCAGGGTCGCGGTCTCCCGCAGATGGCGGTGGAGGCCGCGATGGGGGTCGCCCGCCGGCAGCCATTCCTTGCGGATCTTCGCCACGCAGGTGTAGTTGGTGTCGCACACATTGGCCAGCGGCGCCTCACCGGCCTGGCTGACCAGCTGGTAGGCGTCGAGTTCGGACAGGCCGTAGTCGCGCGCGAGCCACTGCACCAGGTCCAACTGGGAGATCCGGAAGGCGTCTTCGAGCGGGCGGGCGGAGCCGGTCGACATCAGATGGGTGTCGGACTCGATGCGCGGCCACGGCGTCGTGACGCCCTTCAGCAGCTCGACGAGCACCACCGTGTTCATCGCGCACTCCACGGCGACCCCACAGGTCTCGCCCTCGCCCTGACGGGCATGGCCGTCGCCCAGGCTGAGCAGCGCCCCTTCGACGTTGACGCCCAGGTAGCAGGTGACGCCCGCCCGCATCTCGGGCGTGTCCATGTTCCCGCCGTGCGCGTCCGGCACCAGCGCGGACCGTACCTCCAGGTTGGCCGGGGCCACCCCGACCGTGCCGTGCATCGGATCCATCGGCAGTTCCACCTGGATGTCGCTGTCCCGGGCGCTGAACAGACAGGTGCGGCGCGCCCGGTCGAGCTGCCACATCCACACCACCTCGGGCAGCGGCGCCTGCAAGGACGCGGTGGTGTGGGTGGAGGTGAGCGCCCCGAAGAGCGGAACGGTTGTCGAAGCAGCCCAGTCCCTGGCGGGTTCGACGGAGACGAAGTGCACCGCGACGGTGTCGCCGGGCTCCGCGCCCACCACGTGGAAGGGGCCGGTCTGCGGGTTCAGGAAGGGGAACTCGCAGACCTCGGAGACCAGGTCCTTCTCGGAGCGGACCCGCCCGGCGAAGCAGTCCTCCGTGTACACGTCGAGGAACGTCCCCGGCTCGATGCGGGCGACCGGAGCCGCTCCGCCGAAGGTCCAGGCATACTCGCCCTCCTCGGGGCGGACGGTCAGGATACGGGGGTCGCTCATGTCTGCACTGCTCCTGTCTCTGCATCTGCCCTGGCTCCCGCGGGTGGCGCCGGGGTGTCGTCGAGATGGATCCGTCCGGTCCGTGCCACCCGCTCCGGATGCCTGCGCAGCAGCACCACGAGGACAACGATCCCGATCAGCATCCAGACACCGACGACCGGACCGGCGTACGAGACGGGCGCACTGAGTTCGGAGACGAAGTCGAACGCCGGGATCCCGGCGGCCGTCAGCAGGGCGGGGACGAACGCCGCGATGCCCAGCACCGGGAACAGGAGATGGAGGACGGGGTTGAACGCGTCGCGACGCCTTCGCAGGAAGTATCCGGTGCAGGACAGATTCACGACGATGTACACACCGATGATCACCGTGACGATCACGGTGGCCAGCAGCGCGAACGCGGTCACCGGGTCATAGGCGAACCCCAGTCCGAGCGCCGCGCCGACCGCGATCACGAACTGCACGGCCACGCCGACGACGGGGGAGCGGAACCGTGGATGGAGCCTCGCGAACGCCTGCGGGAACACGCCGATACGGCCGAGGGCGAACGCCGTCCGGGTCGACACGTTGGCACACGCGTTGGCGTTGGCCACGGTCGAGTTGACCACGGCGAGGAAGAGCAGTACCCAGAACAGCCCGAACGAGGCGCGGGCCACACCTTCCCACGAGGCCGCCCCCGATCCGCCGAAACCGGCGAACCGGTCGGGCCCGAAGTACACCGACATCGCATACGTGGTCAGGACGTACACCAGGCCGATGGAGAGCGCCGCACCGAGCACCGCACGCCGCATGGTGCGCCGGGGGTCCCGGGTCTCCTCGGCGAGCGGCGCCGCCGCCTCGAAGCCCGCGAAGGCGAGCACGGTGTAGACCGAACCGGCGAAGATCCCGCTGATGCCGCCGTATCCGTCGGCGGTGTGCGAAGTGCCGAACACCGAAAGGGTGTTGTCCGCACCGGCCTGCCCGATGAGGAGCACGGCGAAGGCGACGAAGACGAGCACCTCGAAGATGCCGAGCACGGTGCCGAACCGGGCGGAGGCCCGTACGCCGGAATACCCGGCGAGCGCGATGATCAACGCGCCGAGCAGCGACCACGGCCACCACAGGTCCGCCGGGTAGGACGACCATTCCTGGTGCAGCGTCCCCGCCGTCGTGAAGCCGAGCTGGAGCAGCAGCAGCGCGGGGACCAGCGCTTCGACGAAGACGTAGCCCCAGCCGACGAGGAACCCGATGGCCGGGTGCAGCCCCTGCGCGGAGTAGGTGGCGACGGAACCGGCGGCCGGCAGCCGACGGGCCAGCTCGGCGACGCACGAGGCGGTGAACAGGCAGGCGACCAGGGCCACCAGCACGGACAGCGGGAGGCTGCCGCCCGCGAAAGCGGCCCCGGCCGGAATCGACGCGGTGATGGCCGCGGCGGGTGCCATCGCCGTGACGCTCTGGAAGAGGACCTCGCGCAGCCCGATGGCGTCGCGCAGGAGCCCGCTGTCCGATTCCCCCGACATTCCGCGGCCCCCTTGGTGTCCGATGACCGGAAGGTGGTGTCCGATGTACGGCCGAGTGTCTCGCGCGCCCTACCGTACGGGCGCCGCGCGGGTGGCGAAAGACGGCGGGGCGGAAATGGCCTCTGTGGACCGGGGGGAGCGCCGGAATCCACGTCGATGTCGGTACGGGCGCGGCCACTTGGGATCAGTGGCCGCGCCGGAAGAGGATGTGAGGGCGAAGTCCCTTGCGGGCGGGCCGGGTTGACGATTCCGGCTCTCGGTAGACAGGTGCTGCGGAGTGCCGGGGCGCGGGTCAGCCGTGCAGCGGGCGGGCCAGCTCCAGTTCCGTCACCGACGTCTCGATGCCGCTGTCGACCAGCCGGCCGTTCGCGTCGAACGCCTCGGCACCGTCGGTCATCCCGAAGTCGTTGTCGTTGATGAGCACGAGCGTGTCCCGGCCCGTCACCGCGACGCCTTCGATCTTCCCGGGCACGCCCGGGACCTTGCCCAGGTCGACGACCAGGCTCTTGGGGAGCACCGGCACACCCGATGCCGAGGGGTCGGTGAGTTCCTCGTACGAGGGGGACGTCGTCGGGTCGTCCCAGGCGGATCCCAGGATTCCGGAGCCGTGCGGGAGCGTCACCCGGTGCAGCCGGGCCGCCTTGTCCGTGCGCTCCTCGATCAGCAGCTCGTGCCGGCCGAGCGCGACGACCGAGGAGATCTTCAGCTCGGAGGTGTCGTCCTCGCCCGGGTCCACGACATCCACCGCGTCGAACCGGTAGGCGTATTCCGCGGTGACCGCGCGCTTCTTCGTCGAGAAGCGCAGCAGCCGCACATTGCGCGAGACCTCGCCCGCGTCCTGGCCCGGCAGCGAGAGCGGGCTCTGCACAGCGAGCACCAGATCGCCGCCCGGGAGGAGGGCCAGCCCCTCGAAACCGCGGTTGATCCTGCGGTGCAGAAGCACGCCGGGCAGCGCCTCCACCACCGGATAGTCGGTGCCCGTCAGGCCGAGGCCCTCCGGCACGTAGCGGGCGAGCACCCGGCCGCGCGCGGACACATGCACCAGGGAGGGGCCGTACTCGTCGACGAGCCAGAAGCTGCCGTCGGCGGCCCGGACGATGCCCTCGGTGTCCAGACCGTTCGGGTCGTACCCGAGCGGCGTCCTCGCGTCGTAGGTGTACGGGGCCTCGTCACGGCCCGGCTGGTTCGGCAGACCCGTGACCGCGGCTCCGGACCGGGTGGTGATCGGGATGGCCCGGAGGACCTGGACGCGCTTCCCGCTGACCCGCACCTTGACGATCGCCGGGTCGAACCCCGGAACCGGGAAGGTGCGCCGCTTCTTCCCGTCGACCTTGATCTGCCCGTTGGGCCCGCGGTCGGTGACGGTCCAGAACTCGCCCCGGCGGCCCGCCGGAAAGATGTCGCTGCCGATGCCGCCGAGCCGCACCCCGCGGTCGTCCGTGACCGTCCCCGGCAGCAGCCCGTTGCTGAAGCCGGCCAGTGGAACGTCGCCGAGCACGGCGGTGCCGGTGACGCGTGCCGTGCGCTCCGGACGCTGGTGCCGGTCCTGCGCGCCGGTTGCCGTTCCGGTCGCGATCACCGTACCGAGCAGGGCGAGCGGCAGGCCGACGGCCAGGGAACGACGGACAACGCGCGCGGACATGGGGCCTCCTGGTGCATGGGCAGCTCTGACGGCCGTCAGGTTCCGTCCTCGCCCTCAACACGCGGTGACATCCAGTTGAACGCACGGGCAGAACGCGGCGACGGGAGGGGGAGGGGGCGGAACGGAGCACCGGTCGCCCCGCCCCCGTTCTGCTTTCGCCTCGCTCGGTCCCGCCCGTTGCCTCGCGCGGTCCCGCCCGTTGCCGATCAGCCTCGCCCGTTGCCGATCGGCCTCGCCGGCCGTACGAGCGGGGCTCAGTCCTCCGAGACGCCCGAGCCGGCCAGCGCGGCCGCCGGGTCGTCGTCCGCCGGACCGGCCGGGACCCAGCGCCCGCCCTCCTTGCGGTACGGCCACCAGCGCCCGTCGCGTCCGTACCGGAGCTGCGCGCCACCCTCCACCGCGGTCCAGCGATTGCCCGCAGACCGCAGCCGGGGCCGCTCGCCCTCCTCCCACGCCTCGGCGAGCCGGGCCCGCGCCCTGGCCAGATGCTCCGGATCGGGTGTCCACTCCTCTTCGAGCACGGCCAGCGCCGCCGCCCCGCCGTACCGCCAGGCCCGCACCGCCGCGTCGAGCTCCGCCCCTCGCCGCCCCGAACCGGCCGCCAGCCGATTCACGATCCAGGGCTCGGGCCGGGCCTCCGCGGCCAGCCGCAAGGCATCCTGATGCGCGGTCAGCCCGAGCGGCAGCGGCTGCTGTTCATGGCCGGGCGAGAGCGCGTCGGCCAGCATCCGGTGGGCGCGTGCCGCAGCGTCCGTCGCCAGCATCTCCAGTGCCGCCGGATCGATACCGGCCTGCGGTTCGGTCTCCGCGTCCAGGGACGGCGCCGATCCCGGTTCCGCGGGCAGCGGAGGGGGATCGGGCAACGGGGGCAGGATGTCCCGGGCGGCGAACGCCTCGTCCGCCCGTACACCCCATTCGTCGGCCTTCGCCGCCGCGGTCTCCGTCCCGTCGGCCGGACCGGACACCCCGTGCCCCTCGGCGCGGGCCGCTATCCGCACCTGGAGCTCGTCCAGCAGCCGCCGCTCACCGCGCCCCCGCATCAGCAGCAGAACGAACGGGTCCTGATCCAGGAGCCGCGCCACCTGGTAGCACAGCGCAGCCGTGTGCGGACAGTGGTCCCACGCGTCACAGGTGCACTCCGGGTCCAGATCGCCGATCCCCGGCAGCAGCTCCACCCCGGCCGCCGCCGCGTCCTCCACCAGGTGCGGCGGCATCTCCCGGTCCAGCAGCGCCGCGATGTGCCCGGCCCGCTCGACGGCCATTTCGAGGAACCGCTCCCAGTCCGCCTCGGTCAACTCCTGGAGCAGTACGTCGCTGCGGTACGTGGACGAGTCCCCGTCGCGGACCACCGCGGTGATCCGGCCGGGCCGCACGGAGACCGCACCGACCCGGCCCTCGCGGGCGAACCTGCGCCCCTTCTTCAGCTGCTGGCCGTCCAGCGCGGTGTCCTCCAGGGCCTTCAGCCATGCCTGGCCCCACCAGGACCGTGCGAAACCGCGGCCGTGCGCGGGAGGGAGGGCGGCGAAGGTCCGTTCCTGACTCGGAGCGGCTTGGCCCCGGCCGTCGCTCTCGTACTCGCCGCCGTCGTAGCGGTCGCTGCCGTACTCGTGTCCGTCGCTCATCGTGCGCCCCCTCGCAACTCCACCAGATCGGCCAGTTCCGCATCGGTCAGTTCGGTCAGCGCTGCCTCGCCGGAGCCGAGCACCGCGTCCGCGAGCCCCTGCTTGCGGGCCAGCATGCCGGCGATCCGGTCCTCGATGGTGCCCTCGGCGATCAGCCGGTGCACCTGCACCGGCTGGGTCTGGCCGATCCGGTACGCGCGGTCGGTGGCCTGGGCCTCGACCGCCGGGTTCCACCAGCGGTCGAAGTGCACGACATGACCGGCCCGGGTGAGATTGAGCCCCGTGCCGGCCGCCTTCAACGACAGCAGGAAGACCGGGGCCTCGCCCGCCTGGAAGCGGTTGACCATTGCCTCGCGCTCCGCGACGGGCGTCCCGCCGTGCAGGAACTGCGTGCGCACCCCACGTGCCGCCAGGTGCTCTTCGAGCAGCCGGGCCATCTGCACGTACTGGGTGAACACCAGCACGCTCGCCTCCTCCGCCAGGATCGTGTCGAGCAGCTCGTCCAGCAGCTCGACCTTTCCCGAACGGTCCGCGATCCGGGGCTCGTTCTCCTTCAGATACTGCGCCGGGTGGTTGCAGATCTGCTTCAGCGCCGTCAGCAGCTTGACGACGAGACCGCGTCGGGCGAAGCCGTCGGCGCCGGAGATGGCTTCCAGCGTCTCGCGCACCACCGCTTCGTACAGCCCGGTCTGTTCCGCCGTCAGGGACACCGTGCGGTCCGTCTCGGTCTTCGGCGGCAGCTCCGGTGCGATGCCCGGATCGGATTTGCGCCGTCGCAGCAGGAACGGCCGCACCAGAGCCGCGAGCCGCTCGGCAGCCGCCGGATCCCCGCCTTCCGCGGTCCGCGCGTAGCGGGTACGGAAGGTGCTGAGCCGGCCCAGCAGACCCGGCGTCGTCCAGTCGAGGATCGCCCACAGCTCGGAGAGGTTGTTCTCCACCGGAGTGCCGGTGAGCGCCACCCTGGCCCGTCCGCCGATCGTCCGCAGCTGCTTGGCCGTCGCCGAGTACGGGTTCTTCACGTGCTGGGCCTCGTCGGCGACCACCAGACCCCACCGGATCCCGGCGAGCTTCGCCGCGTCGAGCCGCATGGTGCCGTACGTGGTGAGCACGAACTCGCCGTCGGCCGGCTCGGCGAGGCTGCGCGATCCGCCGTGGAAGCGGCGCACCGGCGTACCCGGCGCGAACTTCTCGATCTCCCGCTGCCAGTTCCCCATGAGGGAGGTCGGGCAGACCACCAGCGTCGGCCCGACGGCCGATTCGATGCTCTGGCGGTGCAGATGCAGCGCGATCAGCGTGATGGTCTTGCCGAGCCCCATGTCGTCGGCGAGGCAGCCGCCGAGACCGAGCGAGGTCATGGTGTGCAACCAGTTCAGACCGCGCAGCTGATAGTCGCGCAAGGTGGCGTCGAGCGCCTCGGGCGGGCCGACCGGCTGCGGCTCGCCCTGCTGCCCGGCCGCCTCCGGGTCGGCCAGCCGACGGCGCAACTGCTCCAGCCAGCCGGTGGCCCGGACCTCGACCCGCCGGCCGTCGACCTCGGTGGAACCGGTCAGGACCGCGCCCAGCGCATCGATCGGTGTGACCTTGCGGTCCCGGGTCTCACGGGCCCGCCGGGCCTCCTCGGGGTCGATCAGCACCCACTGGTCCCGCAACCGCACCACCGGCCGATTGGCCTCGGCAAGGCGGTCCAGCTCGGCGCGGCTGAGCCTCTGGTCACCCAGCGCGAACCACCAGTCGAACGCCAGCAGCGCATCGGCCGACAGGAGCGGCGGGGCCTCGGAGCCGGTACGGGCGACCCCCTCGCGCTCCTCGTCGTTCTCCTCGCCGTCGGGCGGACCGATCACCGCGCGGGCGGTGAGTTTGCGGGCCAGCTCCTTGGGCCAGTGCACCTGGACCCCGGTTGCGGCCAGTGCCCGTCCGGCCGGGCCGAGGAGTTCGGCGAGTTCGTCGTCGTCCGGCTCGACGGAGTCGGGCACCGCGGCGGACAACAGCGGAGACAGCGGTGGCCAGGCACGGGCCGCCCGGCGCAGCGCCGGCAGGACGTCCATCCGGGCACGCGGCCCGAACGCCGCGGCGGTGTCCGCGCCGCCCGCCCAGACCTCGGCCGCGTCGGCGACCAGTGTCGGATCGCTGACACTGTGGACCTGGAGGACCGCCCGGAAGGAGGGACCGGCGGACGGCTCGCCGTCCTTGTCCGGAGCGGTGAGCCCGGACGCCTCCACCCGCAGCGAGAGCCGGACACCCGCGTCGTGCCCGGCCGCGACGTCGGTGACCCAGGCCCGATGGCCGGGCAGATGCTGCGGTTCATCGACGGTGAAGGCCCGGCCGCCGCCTGCGATCGACGCGGCGGGAGTGCGGGGCAGGCCGTCCGCCACCGCGTCGAGGAACGCGCGCAGCAGCCGCTCGGGCTCGGGCAGCAGTACGGGCTCCGCGGCCCCGTCGAGCGGCACCGCGTGGGCGAGGGGTGGCATCGAGGCGGCGAGCGTGCGGATCCGTGACTGGTCCTCCGCGGTCAGCGGACCGGCCCGCCAGGCATCGTGATCCGTGGCGCTGAGCCCCGGCAGCAGCAGGCCCCGGGCGGCGAGTTGGAGTGCGAGGAGGGCGGCCGCACCCCAGAAGGCCGCCGCGTCGGAGGCATGCGCAGAGGAGCGTGCGCGCGTCAGCACGGGCAGCGCGTCGCGGACCGGAAGCAACCGTGCCGGTACAACGTACACTCGCGCGTCGGCGCCGACGACGGCCAGTTCCTCCACGGATCCGGGACCGTCGGGCGGGCTGCTGCCGTCCGGGTACCAGAAGGCGAAGCGGCCGGTACGGGAGGGATCCCCGGGCAGGAAGACCACGGAGCAGGCGGAGAGTGCGGAGATCTCGGTGAGCGTTGCCGCAGGGAGTCTTTGCACAGTGATGCCGAATTCCTCAAATTTGACTAGTGGGGGTCGGGTCGCCGAGGGTACCCCACCGGTGCCATGGGTCGTGAGCGGATTCTTCGTGATCCAGGACACATCTTGATCCGCCGGGGCGCCGGGCCGTGCGTGAGCCAGGGGGCATGGTGCACCCCTGGGTGTGGTCAGCACCCCCGTCGGGGGAGGGGGTATACCCCCGGAGATCCCGGGTGGTGGCGCCATGGTTGCCGGACACCCGGCCGCCCTACGTTTCTACAGGTCAGCGCAGCTTTCCAGAGACCGGAGACGTCATGCCCCAGGCCACAGCCACCGCAGCGGAGGGTACCCGTGACGGTGCGGACAGCGCGGGAGGTGCCGCCGGAGCCGCAGCCGGAGCGCGAGTCGGAGTTGGAACCGGAACCGGAACCGTTCCGGTTCAGGGAAGCGACTTCGCGCCCCTGCTGCGGGCCGTGAAGGGGCAGGGCCTCCTGGAGCGGCGAACCGGGTGGTACGCCGCAGGCATCGTCGTCAATCTGGTCGCCCTGGGCGCCGTGATCACCGGCATGGTCCTCCTCGGCGACACCTGGTGGACCCTGCTCCTCGCGCTGCCGCTCGCGATCTTCTGGTCGCGCACCGCGTTCGTCGGGCACGACGCCGGGCACGCCCAGATAACCGGCGGCCGCGGCGCGGGCCGGGCCATCGGTCTCGTGCACGCCAACCTGCTGCTCGGCATGAACGAGGCGTGGTGGAACGACAAGCACGTACGCCATCACGCCAATCCCAACCACATCGACAAGGACCCGGACGTCGGCGTCGGCGCCCTCGTCTGGACGCAGAAGCAGGCGGCCCAGCGTGAGGGCTTCGCCCGCTGGCTCACCCGGAACCAGGCCCGGCTCTTCTTCCCGATGCTGCTCCTGGAAGGCATCGCGCTGAAGATCTCCGGATTCCAGTACCTGCGAAAGCAGCCCGCCCGGGAACGAGCCCTCTCGGCGCTGCTCCTGGTCGCCCACCTGGGCCTCTACGCAACGCTGCTGCTCACCGTGATGTCCCCGGGCAAGGCCATCGCCTTCGCGCTCGTCCACCACGCGCTGTTCGGGCTCCACCTGGGCATGGCCTTCGCTCCGAACCACAAGGGAATGGAGATGCCGGACCCCGACGGCGAACGCTGGGGCCACCTCCAGCGCCAGGTCCTCACCTCGCGGAACGTACGCGGCGGCATCCTCACCGACTGGTTCCTCGGCGGGCTCAACTACCAGATCGAGCACCACCTCTTCCCGAGCATGCCCCGGCCGCACCTGCGCCTGGCGCAGCCCATGGTGCGCGCCCACTGCGCATCACTGGGGATGCCGTACGCGGAGACCGGACTGATCGAGTCCTATCGGCAGGCACTGCACCACATGCATGAGGTCGGCGAGCCCCTGAGATGAGTTCTTGACCTGCTGGAACCGATGGGCCCGGACACGCGTTCTCACAACAGGAGCGGCTCCGGGCCGCGAAGGAGGCGTGGGCGATGTCGAACAGCGCGAAGATCGCCATCGGGGGAGTGGTCGTAGCGGTCATCCTGATGCCGTTCATCGGCTTCTGGCTGTCGTTGCTCGTCCTGATCGGAGTTCCGGCCGTTGCGTATCTGCTGCTGGACCCCAGTCAGCGACGCAGGCTCCGCAGGATCACCCGCAAGGAAATAGGCCGCTGAGGCGGCAGGGCACCGAGGGGTCCGACCGTCGGTGCCCCTGCCGAGCCCGCGGAACGGATCTCAGGCCGGCCGTACCGCGAGCGCGTCCAGAGCTTTCAGGAGCCCCGGCAGTTCGGGACCGCGCCCGACCGGCAGCACCTCTCCCGGCTCCTCGTCCAGCAGGATGAACGCGATGTCGTCGGTCCGGGCGACGAGGGACCAGCCGGGGCCGTCGGCGCGCAGCATCCGTGCGTCGCCCGTGGCGAAGGAGGACCTGACACGGCCGGGTGGCGGCGGGGTGTCGACGTAGGCGTGTGCCTCGGCGAGCGCCCGCCGCACACCGGGGTGCACTCCCGAAGGTGCTTGCGTGGGTGGGCTCGCGGCACTGTCGTCGGGCCCGCCGCTCCCGGATCCGGATTCGGCGCCCACCTCACCCTGAACCTCTGCTTCAGGGTGAGGGTCGGGTTCGGATCCGGACCTGGACCCGGGTTCGGATCCGGACTCGGACCCGGCCTCGGCGGCGGCCTCGGCTCCAGGCGTGGCTCCGGTCGTGCCCTCGCTCCCGGTCCCCGCCTCGGCCCTCGGGCTCTCCGCGCCCGGCGGGCTGGTGAAGGCGGTCTCGTCATCGATCTGCTCGCGCCACGCGCTCCACCGGTGCGCTATCTCGTCCGCGCCCATACGTCGCTGGGCCGGTCCCCACGACTCGGTGTCGGGCGGGGCCAGCGGCGCCGGCTCGGTGCCCTCGGCCTCCGGATCCGGCAGCGGATCGTGCGGCGCGGCCACGCCCGGAGCGGCGACCGCCACCGGGAGAGGCCAGCCCGGCAGCGCGCAGACCACCGAACGGTCGTCGGGAGAGAGGTCGTACTCCATGCCGCAGTCCCAGGCCGCGATCGCGACGGCCACCAGCGATACGTCATCGACGACCACGGTCCACCGCGCGCCACTGCCGTCCTGGCCGAGAACCAGCCCGTATCCCTCGGCGTACGGTTCGAGGGCGAGCGTCGCGCATGCGGCCGGGTAGTCGTCGGCGAGGACGCTCGGGAACTGCGCCGGTGTCAGCAGCACGGCGGTCAGCACATACAGCGCGTCGTCGTCGGCGACCGTGTCGTTCGGCGCAGTCACGGCGCTCTCCTCGTCCGTCGTCGTTGTCCGTCGGCGCACCTTAACGAGTGAGTAACCCACTCGTCGAGGCCCTGACAAGGCAGGATGTCGGGCCCGCGCGCGGCCGGACGGCGCCCGTCATTGCACGGGCAGCCCCAGCAGGGTTCGGGCCACGGTCTCGGGCGATTCGCCGCGCTCGCGGGCCAGCGCGATGACGGCTCGGCAGGCCAGTTCACTGACGCCGAAGGAGAGCGCCTCGGGTGACACCCAGCCACTCGCCTCGTCGATCCGTGGCTGATCCTCCTCCACGGATGCCGAGACGAAGGTGGCGGCCGCCTCGAAGAGGTTGTGCTGCTTGCGCCGGTCCTCCTTGGAGGGCGCTGCGGGCCGGTCCTCCTTCCGGTCGGAGGTGACGACCTTCCGCAGGCTGCCGATTATGTCGATCATGGGGACCGCCTTCCCGAGGAACTCTGAGTGCGTGACATGCCGTACCTGTTTGCGGTGTTCCCCGTCGACGTAGGGTTGGACCTTCGGCGCCGATACAAGGGGGCAGTGCGGTGAAGCGGTACGACCGACTGAGGGAGATCCAGCGTCTCGATCCGGAGCGGGACTTCCTTCGAATCTACCGGATCACGGCCACCTACGAGTTTCCCTGGGACATCACCAGAGCGCTCGAACTGGCCCTGTACCGCACCTATGCCGTACCCAGTATCGGCCGACTCCTCGCTCGGACCGCCGAGCTGACCGACCGTTCGCAGAAGCGGTACGACGACACCGCGCTGCTCCTCGACACCGTTCTGGAACACGGCTTCGAGAGCGATGCGGGGCGTACGGCACTCCGCCGGATCAACCAGATGCACCGCAGCTACGACATCAGCAACGACGACATGCGTTATGTGCTGTGCACCTTCGTCGTCACCCCGAAGCGCTGGCTCGACTCCTACGGCTGGCGCCGGCTCTCCGATCACGAACTGCGGGCGTTCGCCGCCTACTACCGGGTCCTGGGCGCGCACATGGGCATCAAGGAACTGCCGCAGACGTACGAGGAGTTCGAGCGCACCCTCGACGCCTACGAGGCCGAACACTTCGGCTGGGACGAAGGGGGACGCAGCGTCTCCGACGCCACGCTGGACCTGATGAGCTCCTGGTACCCGCGCCCGCTGGCCCCCGTCGCGCGGAAGTTCGCCCTCGCGCTGCTCGACGACTCCCTGCTGCGCGCCTTCCGGTACGAACGCCCCGGCGCAGCGGCCCGCAAGCTCACGCACGGTGCGCTGCGGCTGAGGGCGCGCGCGGTGCGTCTCCTGTCGCCGCGTTCCACCCCGCACTACGCCCGGCAGAACCCGGAGATCAAGGGATATCCGGACGGCTACGAGGTCTCCGGGCTGGGGACGTTCCCGGTCCCGGGCGTCGGAGGCTGCCCGATCCCGCACAACCGGCGTTCCGACGCGCCGGTGGAGTGAACCGCCCGTACGGCCTTCTCCAGCATCGCCAACGTCAGGTCCACGCCCACGACCGTGCCCCGCGGCCCGACCGCCGCCCGCAGGGCGGGAAGCGCCCGTCCCGTGCCGCAGCCGGCGTCGAGCACCGCGTCGCCCGGGTGCAGCGAGAGGGCGCCGACGGCCGCGTCGTAGGCGGGCCCGTCGTCCGGGAAGCGGGCGTCCCAGCCCGCCGCGCGGGCTGCGAAGAACTCCTGGACGTGTGTGTGGTCATCGGTCATACAGACATGATCGCGTAGTTGCCGATGGAGCGAAACGGAGCGAAACGTCGGGAAATGAGGTGGGTGTTCGAGCTCTGGCCGATCGTTCGGCAACCTCTCTCTGTCATATTCCGGCAGTTTCGAAATGCGCCCCTGGCGCGCGCCTCCATCGCGGCTAGCGTCCCCGGTCCATGGGACACCTGGACCACGCCTCCTTCGGCTGGCTGACACCCGCGCTGTCGTACGTCATGGCGTGCGTCGGCGCGGCTCTCGGCCTGAGCTGCACCGTGCGCGCTCTCGACTCGACCGGCCGTTCGCGCCGCAACTGGCTGATCACGGCTGCGTCCGCCATCGGCTCGGGCATCTGGACCATGCACTTCGTCGCGATGCTCGGATTCGGAGTGAGCGGAACGGACATCCGCTACGACGTACCCTTGACCCTCCTCAGTCTGCTCGGCGCCATGGTGGTGGTCGGCGGCGGTGTCTTCGCCGTCGGCTACGGCCGCGACCGGACCAGGGCACTGCTGCTCGGCGGGCTCGCCACCGGACTCGGCGTCGCCAGCATGCACTACCTCGGCATGGCGGCACTTCGTCTGCACGGCACGGTCCACTACGACCCGCTGCGGGTCGCGCTCTCCGTCGCCATCGCGGTCGCGGCGGCGACCGCGGCGCTGTGGGCCGCACTCAACATCAAGTCGTCCCGGGCCGTCGCGCCGGCCTCCCTCGTCATGGGCGCCGCGGTCAGCAGCATGCACTACACCGGAATGTTCGCGGTCTCCGTACGGGTCGCACCCTCCGGGGAGGGCCTGCCCGGCGCCACCACCATGCAGTTCATCTTCCCCCTGGCCGTAGGACTCGGCTCGTACCTCTTCCTGACCTCGGCATTCGTCGCACTTTCTCCGACCGCCGGGGAGCGCGCCGCCTACGCCTTCGCCGAACGCACCGAAACACCCGCTGACCCGGACCCCATCACTGCCCCACAGGGCTTCACCGGGCGCGGCGCCACCTTCCGGTCACGGCGCGGCGGCCTCGGGGCCCCTGAAAACTCGCCCGCATCCCGGCCCGTCTCCAGCCCTTGGGACCGGCGTACCACCCGCCCCTGAAATCGGCGTACCGCCCGCCCCTGGAACCGGCGTCATCCGTCGCCCGGAAACCGCGACACACCCAGCACCCACACTCGGAACGAGGAGGCCATGCGCCCACCCCGCACGACCCCGGAACCCGGTGAGCCGGCCACTGCCCAGCCACCGCGAGGCCGCCGCGCACACGCGGGCCCACCGGCCGACGAGAGCACCGAGCACGACCTGCGGCCGCTGCGGACACCGGCCCCGCCCGCGCCGCGAGACCGGTGGACCCTGCGCCCCAGGACCGTACGCGCGAAGATCATCTCGTTGCTGATGGTGCCCGTGGTCTCGCTGCTCGCCCTGTGGGGATTCGCCACCGTCACCACCGCCCAGGACGTGGCACGCCTGCGCCGGCTGGAGCAGGTCGACGACGAGGTCCGGGCCCCCATCTCCACCGCGGTCGCGGCGCTCCAGAGCGAACGCCGGGAAGCCGTGCTCCAGAGCGCCGCGCCCAGCAGCGCCCAGGCCGCACTGCTGGAACGCCGGGTCCGACGCACCGACCAGGCACTCGCAGCCCTGAGGCTCGACAGCGGCCACACCATCGCCGACACCGGCAACGTCCCGTCCGAGGTCGCCGACCGGCTCGACGGCTTCCTCGGCCTCACCCGGAACCTGCGCACCGTTGGACGAGCCGACGGACAGGCCGACGGCGCCGCGAGCGACGCGAGCGCCGTGTACGACCGGTACACCGAAGCCGTCGCCGCGGCCCTGGGAGTCTCCGGCGCACTCACCGCGGTCCAGGACGACGCCGGCGGCTCCGACGCCCGCGTGCCGCTCGAACTGGCGCGCGCCGACGAGATGCTGGCCCGTGAGGACGCCCTGCTGACCGCCGCCGCCCGCACCGGAACGCTCAAGGGCACCCAACTGCGCCTGTTCACCGGCGCGGTGGAGACCCGCAGAAACCTCACCGAGACCGCGGGAACGGACCTCCCCGCCCCCGAACGCGCCGCCTGGCAGCGCCTCACCACAGGCCCCGCCCACCGGCAGGTCCGGGCCGCCGAGGACAAGGTGCTCGCCGCATCCGCCGGACGCGGGGCCGCGCGGGCCGTACCGGCCGACGACTGGGAACGGGCGGTCGAACGAGTCCGGACCGAGGCCCGCACCCTTCAGATCACCGCCGCCCAGAACACCGCAGGTCGCTCGACCCCGCTCGCCCGAGGACTGTTCACCCCGTCCGGAGCCGCCGTCCTGTTCGGCTGCGTAGCCGTCACGGCCTCCCTGGTGATCTCTGTACGCATCGGCCGGGCGCTCGTCGTCGAACTCGTCGGCCTCCGCAACGGCGCCCTGGAGATCGCCCGCCGCAAGCTGCCCCGGGCCATGCAACGACTGCGCTCAGGTCAGGAGCTCGACATCGGCGCCGAGGCCCCGCAGGGCCCGGCCGCCCACGACGAGATCGCCCAGGTCGCCGAGGCCCTCGGCACGGTGCACCGGGCGGCCCTCGGCGCAGCCGTCGAACGGGCCGAACTCGCCGACGGCATCTCCGGAGTCTTCGTCAACCTGGCCCGGCGCAGCCAGGTGCTGGTCCACCGCCAGCTCAACCTGCTCGACACCATGGAACGCCGCGCCGACGACCCCGACGAGCTGAGCGATCTCTTCCGGCTGGACCACCTCACCACCAGGATGAGGCGGCACGCCGAGAGCCTGATCATCCTGTCCGGCGCGGCACCGGGGCGCGCCTGGCGGATGCCCGTACCGCTGACCGACGTCGTACGGGCCGCCGTGTCCGAGATCGAGGACTACGCCCGGACCGAGATACGGCAGCTTCCCGACGCCGCCGTGCAGGGCACAGCCGTGGCCGACCTCACCCATCTGCTCGCCGAACTCATCGAGAACGCCGCACAGTTCTCACCGCCCCACACCAAGGTACGCATCAGCGGCGAACCCGTGGGCAACGGCTACGCCCTGGAGATCGAGGACCGAGGTCTCGGCATGGGCGAGGAACTGCTCGGCGTGGCGAACCGACGCATCGAGCAGGCCGAGGCGCTCGATCTCTTCGACAGCGACCGGCTCGGACTCTTCGTCGTCAGCAGGCTCGCCGTGCGGCACCACATCAAGGTCCAGTTGCGTACGTCCGCGTACGGCGGCACGACCGCGGTGGTGCTGCTGCCCACCGCACTGCTGCAGAGCGCGCTGCCGCCCGCCGGGCGCCCGCCCGCCGGAGACCCGGACGCCGAGCGGAACGCCATGGGCCGACGCGAAGACGCCCACGACCGTCCGCCCTTCGGTCCCGGCACAGGCTCCCCCACGAGCCCTGGCGCCCGTGCCGCCCGGCCGACGACCACCGCCTTTCCACCACCGGCGCATGCACCCGCGCTCGACGCCGCTCGCGATCCGGGGTCCCTCTCCGGCCCCGCCACCGCCACCGTCACCGCGCTGCGCAGCCGTCCTGGTCGAGCGGACCAGCCCTCCGGTGCCCTGTCCCGCACGGAACCGCCGCCCGACGAGGACACGCTGCCGCGCCGGGTACGGCAGGCCAGTCTCGTTCCGCAGCTCCGCGAAGAACCCCGTCCCGGCGAACCACCGCCCGGCGAGGACCCTGACGGCATCGTCCGGCCTCCGCGCCTCACCCCCGAGCAGGCCAGGGAGCGGATGACCGCCTACCGCAACGGGTGGTTGCGCGGCGGCGGAACGGTTCCCGGCACGTCCGCGCCCCGGCCCGATGCCACAGACCCGCGTCCACGCACCGAAGGAGACCCTGAATGATCGCGAACGAGAGGGGCACCGGGCGCCATGCCTCCGGCGAACTCGACTGGCTGCTGGACGACCTGGTGAACCGGGTCGGCGAGGTCCGGCACGCTGTCGTGCTCTCCAACGACGGCCTTGCCGTGGGCGCCTCCAACGCGCTCAGCCGGGAGGACGCCGATCATCTCGCCGCGGTGGCCTCCGGATTCCACAGCCTCGCCAAGGGCGCGGGTCGCCACTTCGAGGCCGGGGACGTACGACAGACCATGGTCGAGATGGACGAGGGTTTCCTGTTCGTGGCGGCGGCCGGCGACGGATCGTGCCTCGCCGTGCTCAGTACGGCCTTCGCCGATATCGGCCTGGTCGCCTACGAGATGGCCCGGCTCGTCAAACGCGTCGGCGAGCATCTCCGTACCCCGGCGCGGTTCGCCGCACCCCCGCCGACGGCCGGCTGAGCGGGCGGAGGAGGCCGTGCCCATGAACGATGACGGCCCGGGAGACACCCCGCTGCTTCAGGGATCCTGCCTGCTTCCGGGCAGCCAGTGGTACGACGCCGAGGCCGGCCCACTGGTGCGTCCGTACGCGGTGACGGGCGGCCGGACCGAACCGGGCCCCAGCGGGGTGCGGTTCGACCTGATCGCGCTCGTCACCCTCGACGACAACGCACCGACCGACCCACCGGAGGGGCGCCATCTCGGCCCCGAACACCGGGCCCTGCTCACGCTCTGCCGGTCGCGAACCCAGTCCGTCGCGGAACTCTCGGCCGATGCGGACCTTCCCGTGGGCGTCGTCCGCGTACTCCTCGGCGACCTGCTGGAAGCGGGCCGCGTACGCGTCAGCCGTCCCGTTCCGCCCGCGCAGTTGCCCGACGAGCACATCCTGCGTGAGGTGATCAACGGCTTGCGGGCCCTGTAGAAGCGCACCGAGCCGCCGGGTCGCCGAGCGGGCGGGCCGCACGGGCCCTGCCACCCGCTCCGGCGGAGGGGGAGCAGAGCCCGTGCCCGTTGTACGCGGGGTTTCGCCCGGGTCAGACGTTGACGCCGTAGTCGGAAGCGATGCCGGCCAGGCCCGAGGCGTAACCCTGGCCGACCGCGCGGAACTTCCACTCCGCACCGTGCCGGTACAGCTCGCCGAAGACCATGGCGGTCTCCGTCGACGCGTCCTCACTGAGGTCGTAACGGGCCAGCTCGACGCCGTTCGCCCGGTTCACCACGCGGATGAACGCGTTGCGGACCTGGCCGAAGCTCTGCCCACGGCTCTGCGCGTCATGTATGGAGACCGGAAAGACGATCTTGGCCACGTCCGACGGGACGGCCGACAGGTCCACATTGATGGACTCGTCGTCGCCGTCGCCCTCACCGGTCAGGTTGTCGCCGGTGTGCTGGACCGAACCGTCCGGGCTCGTCAGGTTGTTGTAGAAGACGAAGTGCAGATCGGAGAGGACCTTGCCCGCGTCCGAGCACAGCAGCGCGCTCGCGTCCAGGTCGTGGTCCGCGCCCGTCGTCGTCCGTACGTCCCAGCCCAGGCCGACCGTCACTGCGGTCAGGCCGGGTGCCTCCTTCGACAAGGAGACGTTGCCGCCCTTGGCCAGGGTCACACCCATGAACATCCTCCATTGATCCAGTGGTCCAGCGGTTCGGCGAACGGCGCTGCTGCGGCCGCCCCCTGGTCAACGACGGCGCCGTGACCATGGTTCCCTCGCTTGCGCAAGCCTTGAAGTGAACGTCCGCGTGACGTGCCGTACGTTGGTGGCTCGGTGCCCTAGGCGGGTGGGTCGGCACGGGGTACCTGTACATCGGTCTCCTTCATGGCCTTCGCCTCACTCTTCAGGATCCGCATGGATTTTCCCAGGGCTCGGGCCGCGTCCGGCAGCTTCTTCGAACCGAACAGGACGATCACCACGATCGCCAGGATCAACAGATGCCAGGGTTCGAGGCCGTTGCGCAACATGTATGTCCCGCCCTTCCTTTCGGTGTTCTGGCCGGAGTTTTCGCCCGGAGTTCGCGGACAGTGCTTCAAGCTGGCTGTAGGCAGGTCCGATGATCCGCCCGGACATCAATACTTGCTACATTGCGCAACTGTACAACCATGGGGTGGTGGAGCACGTCTTCCCCCATGGGAACCGGACGGACGGGGTGGCCGATGACGGGAAGTCGTAATGCGGGAGCGGGCAGGGGAAGGGCCGCCCGCCTGCGCCGGACAGCCGTGTTCGGGCTGTCGTTCCTCGTCCTGCTGGTCGCGGGCGTCGGGTGGGGCTACCTCAAACTCGGCGGCAGCATCGACACCTTCAGCGCGGACGGCATCTCCGACGACCGGCCGCCCGGTTCCTCACAGGGGCAGAACGTCCTGGTCATCGGATCGGACTCGCGCTCGGGCGACAACAGCGGACTCGGCGGCGGCACCGGCGCCGTGGGGCGCTCGGACACCGCGTTCCTCCTCCATGTGTACGGCGACCACGAGCACGCGGTCGCCGTGTCCATTCCGCGTGATGCGCTGGTCGACATCCCGGCCTGCAAGGGGCCCGGCGGCCAGTGGACCGCCCCCCAGCACGACGTGATGTTCAACGGGGCGTTCTCGGTGGGGGAGACGGCCGAAGGGAACCCGGCCTGCACCCAGAACACCGTCGAACACCTCACCGGCCTGCGCGTCGACCACACCGTCGTCATCGACTTCGCCGGATTCTCCGCGCTGACCTCGGCCGTCGGCGGCGTCCCGGTCTGTTTGCCCCAGGACATCTACCAGCGCGACCTCAGCCCGAAGCGCACCACCCGAGGGGAAAAAATCTTCACGAAGGGCCCGCAGACCGTCTCCGGTCAGCAGGCACTCGACTACGTCCGGCTGCGGCACGGCATCGGCGACGGCTCGGACATAGGGCGTATCAAACGGCAGCAGGCCTTCGTCGCCTCCCTCATCAAGAGGGTCAAGTCCCGGGGAATGAACCCCACCACGCTCCTTCCCCTGGCCAACGCGGCCACCGACGCGATGACCGTCGACCCCGGGCTCGGATCGGCCGACCGGCTGCTGTCGTTCGCCCTGTCGATGAAGAAGGTCGACCTGCACAACACCAAGTTCGTGACCGTGCCCTGGCGTTACGAGGGGGCCCGCGTCGCGATCGTCGAGCCGGACGCGGACGCGCTCTGGGCCGCGCTCAAGGCCGACCGCACGGTCGACGGCAGGGACGCCAGCGGCAAGGGACCGGGCAGGTCCTCGGACAGGGGCGACGGGAAGGACAGCCGCCCGGCGTCGCCTGCGGCGGACGCTCCGGTCTCCGGCAAGGGAATCAGCGTCGCCGTCTACAACGGAACCACGGTCCAGGGACTCGCCGCCCAGGCTGCCGAGTTCCTGCGCTCCCGGGACTTCACCGTCACCACCACGGCCACCGCGAGCAGCCAGGACCACACCTCGACCGTGATCGAGTACGGGCCCGGACTGCGGAACGAGGCGGAAACCACCGCGCGGCTCTTCGCGGGGGCACGGACGACGGCGTCCGGCACCGCAGGAATCCAGGTGGTCCTGGGCAGTTCCTACGCGCGGAACCCCTCGGCCTCACCCGGGGCGCCGACCTCCTCCACCCTTCCGTCCCACGTCGCCGACGAGGCCCGGTCGGCCGACGACGACCCGTGCGCGGACCTCTCGTACGGCTGACCGGCCATCAGGAGCGCGACGGCGTGGCTCAGCGCGACGGCCCGGCCGTCCGGAGCTGCAACGCCGGGTGACGGGGGGCCGCGAAGCCGTACGACTCGTACAGCGCGGCCCCGTCCTCGGTGGCGTTCAGATTGATCACCGTGACCCCGGCCTCCTCGCGGAACCAGGTGAGCAGGGCGTCGAGGCAGATCCGGGCATGACCCCGACGGCGCCGTCGGGGGTCGGTGCTGACATTGGAGACGTGCCCCTGCAGACCGCTCGGGTTCGCCGGGCCGGGGGCGTGCTCGTCGCACGTCCCGACCGCACTGGCGACGACGCCGAGCACCGGATCGTCGACCAGGAACGCGGCGAACAGGTCCGGCCGGCGCAGCCGCTCGGCGAACCACTGCGCGGAGGCCGCCCGCCACGGCGCGTCCGGGCCGCCCGTCTCCACCCCCATCCCGTCCAGCATCAGCCCGCGCAGCCGGACCAACGCGGGCACGTCGTCGAGCGTGGCCCGACGGGCACGCGCCACCGGCACACCGTGGAGACCGTTACCGGTACCGGTACCGGTACTGGTACCGGACTCGATGCCGGGCCCGGGACGGTAGGGGTGCGACGGGGTCACGACCGGCTCCACTTCTGCTCGTAGCGGGTCCGGGCAGCCCGCAAGCCGTATGAGTACAGCGCCAGCACCGTCGCCAGCAACAGGTAATAGAGCGGCGGCAGCGCGCTCATGCCCAGCAGCCCGCCGAGCGGGGTGAGCGGCAGCAGCAGGCCCACCACGGCGAGACCGCACGCGGCCACCCGCAGCGGACCGCCGCCGTGACCGCCGACAACCCGCCCGCCCGTCCGGAGCAGCAGCATCACCAGGGCCTGGGTCAGCAGGTTCTCGGTGAACCATCCCGAGTGGAAGGCCTCCTGCCCGCCCGACGTCGCGGAACCGTGCAGGGCGACGGCCAGCACGGTGAACGTCGCCAGGTCGGCGGTGGCGTTCAGCAGACCGAAGCCCGTGATGAAGTGGAGGAAGTCGCGAGGACGCAGCGCCGTGGGCCAACGCAGCACCTCGGACGCGGGCCGGTCGTAGGTGAACGCGAGCTGCGCCGCGTCGAAGCACAGATTCTGCACCAGGACCTGTGCCGGAAGCATCGGCAGGAACGGCAGCATCAGCCCCGCGGCGAGCATCGCGATGACGTTGCCGAGGTTCGACGAGAGCGTGATGCGCAGATACGTGGCGATGTTCCCGCTGGAGTGGCGGCCCGCGGTGATCGCGTGATCGATGGCCGCGAGGTCCTTTTCGGCGAGGACCACGTCCGCGGTCTCCCGCGCCACGTCGACCGCGTTGCGCGGACAGATGCCGACGTCCGCAGTGTGCATCGCGGGGAGGTCGTTGACCCCGTCACCGAGGAACCCCGTGGTCCGCCCGGCGGCGCGCAACGCCGACACGATCCGGGCCTTGTGTTCCGGCGTGCAGCGGGCGAAGACCGTGACCCCGTCGGCGGCCTCCGCGAGCCTCTCGTCCGACAGCGCGTCGATCCGCTCCGCGGACATGACCTCGCCCGGATCGAGTCCGAGATCCCGGCAGGTGCGGGCGACGGTGCCAGGAGCGTCACCGGTGAGGACCTTGACGGTGATGCCCCGGTCGTCGAGCGCTTCCAGGGCGTCCGACGCGCTCGGTGTGAGCGCGTCCCGCAGAGTGACGAAGCCGAGGAACGTCAGCCCCCTCTCGTCGGCCGTGGAGTACGCACGCTGCCGGGCCGGGCGCTCGGTGCGGGCCACGGCGATCAACCGTAGACCGCCCGCGGTCTCACGGGCGGCGAGTTCGCCCAGCCGGATCCGTTCGGCCTCCTCCAGCGAGCACCGTTCGAGCACCGCCTCGACGGCCCCCTTGGTCACGAGAGTGTGGACGCCGAGCCTGCCGGGGCGGCGGACGACCGCGGTGGCGAGGCGGCGCACCGGATCGAACGGAAGCGCGGCGACGCCCTCGTACGCGGACAGTGGCTCCTCCCGCTGCTCGGCCGCGTCGAGGACCGCCTCGTCCAGTGCGTCGGGGGCGGGCAGATCGGCCAGCTGGAGCGTCCACAGCGCGTTGACCGCGGCCCAGTGCAGTGCCTCGGGATCGGAGCGGCCCGACATGTCCAGCGAACTGTCGACGACCGGCCGGTCCTGGGTGAGGGTTCCGGTCTTGTCCACGCACAGCACATCGATCGCGCCGAGGTCGTGCAGTGCGGGCAGCCGTTTGACGATCACCCCATGGTCCCTGGCGAGCAGCGAAGCACCCCTGGCCAGTGCCGTCGTGACGATCACCGGCAGCATCTCCGGAGTCAGCCCGACGGCCACCGCGACGGCGAACGGCAGCGTCTCCAGACCGCGGCCGCGCAGCGCCGCGTTGGCCATGAGCACCAGGGGCGGGGTGAGCAGCATGAAGCGGATCAGCGTCCAGGAGATCCCGTGCACCGAACGGTCGAAGGCACTGGTCCCGCGGCGGCGGGCCGAACCGTCGTACGCGGTGGCGAACCGCGTCTGCGCACCCGTCGCCGTCACCACCGCCGTACCGCTGCCGGAGGCCACGCTGCTGCCCTGGAAACACAGCTCCGGCCGGGCGAACGGCCCTTCCCCGGCGTCGCCTCCGGGGCCGGCGGCGGCGCGGAGCCGGGACGGCGTGTCCACGGGGCGCTTGGCGACCGGCACCGACTCGCCGGTGAGTGCCGACTGATGAACGGTCAGGCCGCTCGCACGCAGCAGCCGCACATCGGCGGGTACGAGATCGCCCGGACCGAGCCGGATCACATCACCCGGCACCAGCTCCCCGACCGGAAGCTCACGGGCCCGCGGCGCGGCATCCGGCCCCGAGCGGCGCAGTACGGTCGCGGTGGTCGCCACCAGCTCCCGCAGCGCGGCCGTGGACCGGTCCGCCCGGTGCTCCTCCGCGGAACGCAGCAGACAGCTGACCACCACGAGCGCCAGCGTCACGCACGCCGTGCCCCATGAGGCCACCGCTGCCGAGACCAGGCCCAGACACAGGAGGACCGAGGTGAACGGGTCGCGCAGACTGCGCAGGAAACGGCGGGACCAGGAGACCGGGCGCCAGGCCGGCAGCGTGTTCTCGCCGTACCGCGCCAGCCGTTCCCCGGCCTGCTGCTCAAGCAGCCCCCTCGGTCCGCTGTCCAGCGAGCGCAGCACCTGCAAGGAGGTCGGTGCGGCAGCCGTGGAGGCGTCGGCACGGTCATCGGGAGCGGCGCCCCGCCCGGCCTTCGCACCGGCTATCGGTACGACGACGGCGGAGGGCGCATCGAGGCCGTCGGTGCTGCCGGGACCTGCGGCGGCACTGCCCTCAGGCACCGAGCCCACGGAGGCGTGAGGGCTTTGCGGGCGTGTGTCCGGCACGCTCCGCGAGCTGGCCGACCATCAGCCGGACGACGGTCACCACATCGGGATCGTCGACCAGATACACCTGCCGGCGGCCTTCGCGCCGGGACCGCACGAGACCCGCCAGCTTGAGCTTTGTCAGGTGCTGGCTCACCGAGGGAAGGGTGCCGCCCACCCGGTCCGCGAGCCCGGTCACATCGCTCTCGCCCTGGGACAGGGCCCATACGATGTGCAGCCGCGCCGGCGTCGCCAGGAGGCCGAAGGCCGCCGCGGCCTCCATCAGTACCTCCGCGGGCGGATCCTCGAAACCGCCGTCGGCAGCTCTCGACACTCTTGCTCTCCCTGTCCGCGTGGCCCGATTCCTCGTACCCGATTCCTCACACCCGAAGCCTTCAGTGTAGGCGCCGGACGTCCGCCGCCCGCGGGCCCCTGAGCGGACGGACCGGGAGCGGCGGGCATCGCCCCGGTGATCGGGGGACATGGCCGGGGGAGAGGTGCCGGATGGCGGACCGATCCGATTGTGAGCCGATCCGGGCAGCGAAATGATCCGGACTTGTCACATCACCAAGAAATCGAACTCACCCCGTGGCGAGGGTTCTTCTTTGCCATGCTGTCGGCCTGCGCAGGCGGGAACTGGGTGTGCGATGGCCGGAGAACCTGGCATCCGAGTGCCCTGAGACGGATCCGACCTGCGCATTCGATGCCCAGCGACGCACTGGTGAGAGAAGTGATCGATGCCTTCCGAGCACGTTGACAACACACACGGGGAGACGGTCGGGGAGGCCGCGGGGGCCGATGCCCTCGCGCTGAAGATATTGGTCGCCGGAGGCTTCGGCGTCGGGAAGACCACACTGGTCGGTGCCGTCAGTGAGATCCGGCCACTGCGGACGGAGGAATTTCTCAGCGAGGCGGGGCAGTCGGTCGACGACACGGACGGGGTCGATCAGAAGACCACCACCACCGTCGCCATGGACTTCGGACGGATCACCATCAGGTCCGGCCTCTCGCTCTATCTTTTCGGTACGCCGGGACAGGACCGCTTCTGGTTCCTGTGGGACGAACTCTCCCAGGGGGCGCTCGGTGCCGTCGTCCTGGCCGATACCCGTCGACTGGAGGACTGCTTCCCGGCCGTCGACTACTTCGAGCACCGCCGCATTCCCTTCGTCGTCGCGGTCAACCGCTTCGCCGGCGCCCGCGCGTACGGCGAGCACGAGGTGTCCCGCGCTCTCGACCTCGACCTCGGCACACCCGTCGTCCTGTGCGATGCGCGCGACCGGGAGTCCGGCAAGGAGGTGCTGATCCGCATGGTCGAGTACGCAGGCAGGATGCACACCGCCCGGCTCCTCGACTCGGTGAGCTGACCCTCCCCGGGCGCTCGTCCGCCGCGTGATCCGGGGCCGGGACCAAGCCACATGGCGAAGGAATGCTTGCCCCTGCGTGACCTGTGCGCAAGGCTTACGGCAACGGGGCACGGGGAACGTATGAGCGGGGAGGAGCGGGGAATGGCGCTGGACAGGGGACTCGACTGGCTCCTTGACGACCTGACGAACAGGGTCGAGTACATACGGCACGCACTGGTGCTGTCGAACGACGGGCTGGTGACGGGGGCGAGTACGGGCCTGGCCCGTGAGGACGCCGAGCATCTCGCCGCGGTCGCGTCCGGGCTGCACAGCCTGGCCCGTGGGTCGGGGCGCCACTTCCGGGCAGGGAAGGCCCGGCAGACCATGGTGGAGTTCGACGAGGCACTGCTCTTTGTGACGGCGGCAGGGGACGGCAGCTGCCTGTGTGTGCTGAGCGAGGCCGAGGCCGATGTCGGCCAGGTCGCCTACGAGATGACGTTGCTGGTCAACCGGGTCGGTGAGCATCTCGGGGTCGCCGCACGGCAGTCGGCGGGCGAAGAGGCCGACCGCCGCTGACCGGGGCGAGGGGGCTCTGATTCCGGCGGCGGCAGCTCTGATCGCAGCGGGGGCTCTGATCGGGGCGCAGGAGTTATCCACAGGTCGGGCGGGCGAAATCTCTTCCGGGTTACGGTGCTCACAGAGAGTGACCGAGCCTCGCGGGGGAGAGTGTCATGACTGTTGCCGAAGACGTGTGCACGGAGACCACCGGTGTGCCTGCGGAGACCATGCCTGCCGCAGGCACGGTGGCGGTGGGCGCAGCCGCCCAGGAACTCCGGTTGAAGCGCGGCGAGTTCGCGATCGCCGTGCATCTGGGGCTGATCCGCCTGACGGTGCCGCGGGACGGCGGGCGGCCGAGAGTCGGGTGCGAAGAGATCGGGCGGCTCCGGTCGCAGGACGGGTTCCCGGAGGAGCTCCGCGAAAGAGTGCGCACGGTCGGGACGGCGAAGGGGGCTCAGCAGCTCGGGATCAGCCCGGACCGCTTCACCAAACTCGCCCGTGCGGGATGCTTCACGCCGGTCACCTTCTACCTCAACCGGTACCGGGCAATCGTCTGGCTCTATCTCGCCGATGAACTCACGGGGTTCGCCGCCCGCGAATCACAGCTCCTGACCGGCAGGAGTCCGGCCTGGCTGCGTGACCGTCTGCAGGGAGGCGCCGACTGCCGTGCGGTCAACTGGCGCTCGCGCCGGGTCGAACGGCTGCTGAGCCTCATGGAGGATCCATGGGCCCGAGTGGCCGTGCTCGCCGACACGCTGGACCCGGTGCAGTTGGCGGAAGTGGTCGACGACCCGTACGAACGCGCGTACCTCGCCAGGATGCGATCCGGCCCGGCCTTCGGGCCGACCGGGCCGGTCTGGGCGCGGGAGACCACAGCGCGTCTGATGCAGGCCGATGAACCCGACGAGATGTTGTGGCGGCGGGTGAGCCTGATCACGGAGCTGGACAACGCCCGGGAGGCTCGGCAGGCGCCCCGTCCGGGCGGCGACCGGCGCGCCTTCCCCTGTCCGGGAGCCGAGCATGAGCCCGCGCCGGATTCCCGAGCCGATCCGGAACGCGGTCCGGAGTCCGCCGCAGTCCCCGCGCCCCCTCCTGCCACCTCATCGATCCCGGGCGCGACTCCGAGCCCGACTCCGGGCCGGGCCTGGGGTTCGATCCACGGTCCGAGCCCGACCCCAGGGCCGGGTCCGGCGCCCAGTCTTGTTCGGACGCCGGCGGACACATCGGAGCCCGCGGTCGGTCTGCTCGCCCGGATCGGTCTGCGCAGGCGTACGGCCAGGGCTGCGAAACGTCGGCCATCCCCACCGGGACGTGCGCCGTTGGGCGGATGACGAGGAGGAATCGCGCCCACCGCGACCGATGGGGAGACCAGCCGAGCGCGACCGGTGGAGAGCCGGCGGACGGAGGAAAACAGCTCGCGGAAGAAGCGCGGCACCGGGCATTCTGTACCCCATGCTGATCAAGGAAGCCACCACCGAGGACTGGCCCGCCATCTGGCCGTTCTTCCACGAAATCGTTGCCGCGGGGGAGACCTTCACCTACCCGCTCGATCTCGGCGAGGAGGACGCCCGCTCCTGGTGGCTCCTGGAGTCCCCCAACCGTACGGTCGTCGCGGTCGACGACGACGGGACGGTCCTCGGCACGGCCAAGATGAACAACAACCACATGGGCAATGGCTCGCACATCGCCAGTGCCAGTTACATGGTCGATCCCAAGCACGCGGGGCAGGGCGTCGGCCGGGCCTTGTGCGAATACACCCTGGAGTGGGCTCGCACGTCGGGGTTCAGGGCGATGCAGTTCAACGCGGTGGTGGAGACGAACGTCCACGCCGTCGCGCTCTACCGTTCGCTCGGATTCGAGATCCTCGGGACCCTCCCGGAAGGGTTCAACCACCCGGAACGGGGCTTGGTCGGGCTACACATCATGCACCGCCGCCTCTGACAACGGCATCGCCGCTCACGCCGCTCTCCTCGCTCCTCCGCCCGCGGTGTGCCCGCCATGTCCGAACCCGTGGTGGTGCGTGAGCAGTTGGTGTCACAGGTGCTTCGTGGGGCGGGTGCGTGGAGTGTCGGCGGGGGCAGTGCTCTGCGCCCCGCCGCCACTCGGGCGATGACCCTCATGCGGAGGAAGAACCCATGACCATACTCAGGAGATCGCTGCGCGCCGCAAGAACGCTCGCGGCCGCCACGGTTGTCGGCCTGACCGGCGCGGTGCTCTCCGCCGGCCCGGCCGCAGCTCACACCCCCACCTGGGCCGTGACCTGTTCAGAGGTGAGCCTGGACCTGACCGCCTACAACAGCAACGTCACCAACCAGGTGACCGTCACTGTCGACGGCAAGGACCTCCTGCCCACCGAGACCTTCGGCAAGGAGTTCCACAAGAAGCTGGAGCTGCCCGCGCACGACAAGGAACTCACGGTCCACCTCGGCGTCAAGGCCGGCGACGGCGACAATTTCTCGCGCGACGAGACCAAGAAGGCGCCGGTGTGCGAGGACGCCGGCACCCCGCCGCCCACACCGTCCGAGGGCACGCCGTCCCCGTCTCCGTCCACCGAGGCACCGGACGCGAGTGCCACACCCAGTGAGGCGCCTTCGACGTCCGCGCCCGCCGCGGCCTCCCCGAGTCCCAGTTCGCCGGACCTGGCCGAGACGGGTTCCTCGTCCGCCGCTCCCGTCATCGCCGGAGCGGCCGTGGCCGTCCTGCCGGCGGGCGGCGGCATCATGTGGTCCGTGCGCAAGCGCCGTACCGCACAGCACTGACGTATGAGCCGGCGGTCCTGACACGGGCTGTGCCGGGACCACCGGTCGAGGCGGCCCCGCCGCACGCCCCGGGCGTGCGGTGCCACATTCTCCGAAACGCCGTCACACCTGCGGCGTGGCCGACGGGGGAGTGGCGACGGCCGGCACCGAGGGCCCCATCTCGCACCAGACCGCCTTGCCCTCGCCGCGGGGCTCGATGCCCCAGCGAGTGGCTACGGCGTCCAGGAGCAGCAGACCCCGCCCCGAGGTCGCGGTTTCGCCCGGACTGCGCCGCCTCGGCCAGGCGCTGGAGCGGTCCTGTACGGAGAGACGGATGCGCCGTACGGGCTCCGGCAGCACCTCCAGGGTGAGGACCGCGCCGCCTTCCGTGTGCAGCAGGACATTCACCAGGAGCTCGCCCGTCACCAGCTCGGCGTCGTCGGCGAGTTCGGCCATGTCCCAGTCGGTCAGGGCTTGACGCACGATGTTGCGGGCGTCGGACAGCCCTTCCGGGTCCGCCTGGTGTATGTACTGGTGCAGCCGCGGAGCCCGCGGCGAACCGGGGTCCGGACTGCGCCGAAGCACCAGCAGCGCGACATCGTCCCCGGAACCCCAACGCTCCCAGAGCCGGTCCGACAGATGGTCGGCCAGCGCCTGGGCACTCTCCGGCCCCGTGCTCACCTCATTGATCAGTGCCTGGAGCCCCGCGTCGATGTCGGCACCGGGCTCTTCCACCAGCCCATCGGTGTACAGGACCAGTGTCTCGCCCGGTACCAGGTCGAGGCGGGTCTCCGGGAACTCCTCGTCCTCGAAATCGGTCGAGATGCCCAGTGGGAGACCGCCGCGCACCTGGGGGCTGCCGACCCGGCCGTCCATGTGCCGGATCAGCGGGCCGAGATGCCCGGCCCGAACCACGCGCACGGACCCCGACGCGAGATCGACCTGGGCGTACGTACACGTCGCGAAGCGGTCCGTGTCCAGCTCGGCGAGGAAGCGCGACGCCCGGGCCAGCACCGTCGACGGAGGGTGCCCCTCGGCGGCGTACGCGCGCAGGGCTATGCGCAACTGGCCCATGATGGCCGCGGCGTGCGTGTCATGGCCCTGTACGTCACCGACCACGATCCCGAACCGGTTCTTGGGCAACGCGATCACGTCGTACCAGTCACCACCGACCTGACGTCCGCTCCAGGCGGAGTGGTAGCGCACGGCGATCTCGCCGCCCTCGATCTCCTGGATCCGCCGCGGCAGCATCGCGGCCTGGAGACCGGTGGCGAATTCTCGCTCCTCGTCGAAGAGCTTCGCGCGCTGGAGGGACTGGGCCACGATCGCGGCCAGTCCCAGACACAGATTCCGCTCGTCCGCGTTGAAGGACGTGTTCTCGCGGTAGAACAGCGCCAGCGTGCCGAGGGAACGCGCCTGGGCGACCAGGGGCAGGTAGGCGGCGGCCCGGAATTTCAGCCGGTCGGCACAGGGAGCCAGCACGGGGTAGCGATGCGTGAGAGCCGAGACCGAGGTCAGGAACCGGGGCCGGCCGCTGAGCACGGTGTCCGCCAGCGGGAACCGCCGGTCCAGCCCGGCCTCCCCGAACCCGTCGATCGCCTCCACCGAGTCGCCGCTCAGCGCGATGACACTCAGCGTGGTGTTCTCGACCAGGCCGAGCGCGAGTCCGTCCGCCCCGAGCCGGGCGAGCCCGCCGGGTCCGGTGAGCGCCGCGGTCACGTCATCGACGGTCACCGCACGTGACAGCGCGCTCGTTGTTCGTTCAACGATGCTGGTCTGTCGCTGCCGCCGCTTTTCCAGATCGAGCACGAAGGCCGAATGGGTGACTTCCGCCGTGGCGTCCTGCACCACCCCGACGATCCGGTGCGCCCGGCCGTCGTCGCTGCGCAGTATGCGTGCCTGGATGTGGGTCCACTGGTCCCGGCCGTCGATCACCGGCACCCGGAAATGAACGCTGTACGAGCTGCGACCGCTCTTGATCGCCTCGTCGATCGCCACCTGGAGACGGGTCCGTTCCGACCGTTCGAGCCGTTCCAGGACCGTCTCGGGCCGTGAGTCGAAGGTCTGTGGATCCAGGCCGAAGACCAGCAGTCCGGCATCGTCCATGTCGAGCGTCCCGGCTTCCACGTCCCACTCGAAACTGCCGGTCCGATTCATGGCAAGCCGCTGAGCCGTCGCGATCTCGCCGTTGTGCGTCTTCTCGATCAGCGGGCGAGGCGGGACGGACGTACTCGGTTGCTGCACGTGATCGGTCATTCCTGCTCCGGAAGTCGCCGGGCGGGGCTGACGGGCGGCGCGGCCCGAACTGGGTCACTCAATTGTCGAACCGCTTCCGGCAGCTTGCCACAGCGGAAACCCGGCGAAATCCGGCCGGACGAGAAGGACCGGGCGGGCCAGGGACCCTGCTGTCCCGGCACCGGACCCGCCCCGCAGAATGGCAGCGGAAGATCGTCCGCGATCGGCGGTCGACACGGCACGAGGGCTGACCGGAGCGCATTCATGAACCACGAAGAACCCGTCCTGCTGCACACCGAAGGGCGCGTCCGGCACATCACGCTCAACCGCCCACGCGCCCTCAACGCGCTGAATCACGCCATGGTCGCCCGCGTCACCGAAGCACTCGTCGACGCCGAGCACGACGAGTCCGTCACCGCGGTCCTGATCACCGGCGCGGGCGAGCGCGGCCTCTGTGCGGGCGGCGACATCCGGTCCATCTACGAGGACGCCCGGGCCGGTGGCAGCGCATCACTGGACTTCTGGCGGGACGAGTACCGGCTCAACGCCCGTATCGCCCGATTCCCCAAGCCCTACGTCGCGATCATGGACGGCATCGTGATGGGCGGAGGCGTCGGCGTCTCCGCCCACGGCGACATCCGTGTCGTCACCGAACGCTCGCGCGTCGCCATGCCCGAGACCGGCATCGGATTCGTCCCCGACGTGGGCGGCACGCATCTGCTCGGTGCGGCGCCCGGTGAGCTCGGCACCCACCTGGCACTCACCGCGGAAGCGGTCGGAGCGGGGGACGCGCTGCTGTGCGGGCTCGCCGACCACTTCGTACCGTCACAGCGCCTCGCCGAACTCACCGCGGACCTCGCCGGCTGCGGCACGGCCGCCGAGATCGAGGGGACGGTGCGGCACCACGCCTCACCCGCACCGGAGGGCGAACTCGCCGCGCACCGCGAGTGGATCGACTCCTGTTACCGGGCGGCCTCGGTGGAGGAGATCATCGACCGGCTCGACAGCAGTGGCATCCCCGCCGCCAAGCAGGCCGCCGAGACCATCCTGACCAAGTCGCCCACCTCGCTCAAGGTGACCCTCTCCGCGCTGCGCAGGGCACGCCGGCTCGGCAGCCTGGAGGCGGTGCTCGACCAGGAGTATCGGACTTCGTGCACCGCCTTCACCAGGCCGGACTTCGTGGAGGGCGTGCGGGCCCAGATCGTCGACAAGGACCGCGATCCGCACTGGAGCCCGGCGGACCTCGCCGAGGTGACCGACGCCGACGTGGCGCTCTTCTTCGCCCCGCTCGGCGACCGCGAACTCGGCCTGGCCGCCGTTTCCGGGACCGCGGACTGAGACGCGGCCGGCGGGGCGGGAGACCAGGTACGGGAATCAGAGGTCGTTCGGCCCGTCGACCGTGCGGAACGGGACGCCGAGCAGATCGGCCGCGGCCTTGAGGTCCTTGGCGCGGTGGCCGGTGCACAGCGTCCAGTGATGACCGATGCCGGTCGCCGACCAGGCATCGGTCCATTCACCGGGATCGAAGCCGAAGTCGACCCGTGAGGTCGTGTTGCCGATCTCCAGCAACGGCCCGGGCACGACCCGGCCCTCGGAGGCGACGAAGACGAAGGTTCCGTCGGCTTCCTGGCCGATGCCGAACGTGGTGACCGGGCCATGCCGGACGTCGAATTCCACGCTCACCCCCCAGCCTCGCTTGCCGTGGTAGACACCCAGCCCGCGCAGCAGCGGATCCTTGGCGCTGATGGCGAGGTGGGCGGGGCCGTCATGGCCCATCTCCACGACCCGGTCCCGGAAATTGAGGGCCTGGAGCTCGGTGAAGGAGCCACCGGCACCGATGGTGTCCGCGATCAGCATGGCGAGGCTGGTGCGCAGTTCGTACTCACCGGCCATCGGGATGCCACGTGCGGTCAGCAGCGACGCGCCGAGGATCAGGCCGGCGCCGAGCCGTTCGTGGATCTCCCCCTCCAGACCGCGGTGGTAGTAGGCGAGACTGTCGAGTGCGAAGTCCTCGACGAGCCGGTCCAGCCCGACCGAGACCCGGGCGGCCCACGCGAGATCGCCCTCGTCGACGGAGTCGTCGAGAGTGAAGACCTTACGGGCGAGCGCCACGCGTTCGGCGGCCGCCTCGTCCGTCACGGCGGCCACCCGGACCCGCAGGTCGTCGAGTTCGAGAACCTCGACATGCCCGCCGAACTGGGTGGAGACCAGCGTCAGGTCGGTGGAGACATCGAGCATGCCGGGGTAGAGGTGACCCATCAGACCGTGCCGGCCGTGGCGCAGCGCGCCTCGGACCTGCGCGGCACGGATCCAGCGACGGATCCGGTTCCACGCGTTCTCGTCGCGCAAATGGCCCGAGACGGAGCGGAAGGGGATGCCGGCACGCCGGAACACATTGGCGACCTCCGGCAGCGGGCACTGCCCGCAGTACGCCAGCCACTTGCCCGTATCGGTGTCGGGGTGGTCCATCGCCTCGGTCGGCTGGAGGTCGATGACCAGTACCGGAGCGTGGGCGCGCTGGGCGATCGGCAGGACCATCGAGGCGGTCAGATACGTCGTCAGAAACGTCACGACGATGTCGCAGTCGGCCGAGCGCAGCCGTTGTGCGGCCTGCGCCGCCTCCTGCGGATCGGAGATGAAACCGGCGTCCACGACCTCGCAGCCCATCTCCTCGAACCGCCCGGTCACGAAGCGGGCCGACTCCCGCAGCCGGTCGAGCAGACCGGGGAACTGCGGCCAGTACGCACCGAGTCCGCCGGACACCAGACCGATCCTGGTACGGCGGCGCGTGGTGCGGGTGAGCACACTGTCGAGCGCGCCGGGCGAGACCTCCGTCATGAGCTTCCTTCCTTCGGTTCTGTCGAGGACCGGACGGACTCAGGCCGTGCCAGCCGCGCGGCGGCCCGGTCCCAGGCCCGCTGGTCCCCCTGCGGGGCGTAGTGGCGCAATTCCTGTGTCCGTGCCACCAGTTGTCGCATGTCCGTGAGGCCACCCACCAGACCCCGGGCACGCGCCTGCACCAGGATGTTGCCGAGCGCGGTCGCCTCGGCCGGGCCGGCCGTGACGGGAAGGCCCGTGGCGTCCGCGGTCCACTGGCACAGGAGCTCATTGCGCGAACCCCCGCCGACCACATGGATCCGGCTCAGCTCCCGCCCCGCGAGACCGGCTGCCTCCCGCAGCGTCCTGCGATGGGCCAGCGCCAGGCTCTCCAGCACGCACCGGACATAGCCACCGGGGCTGCCGGGCGGCACCTGCCCGGTCCGTACGAGTTGGGCGTCGATCCGCGACGGCATGTCACCCGGTGCGAGGAACGCCTCGTCGTCGGGATCGATCACCGCGGCGAACGGCCGGGCACGGGCCGCCGCCGCGAGCAACGCGGACGGACCAGGATCCTCGCCCCGCCGGTCCCAGGTACGTCGGCACTCCTCCAGCAGCCACATCCCCATGATGTTGCGGAGATAGCGGACGGTGCCGTCCACCCCGCGCTCGTTGGTGAAGTTCGCCGCACGGGACTCCTCCGTCAGTACCGGAGCCGGCAGTTCGAGCCCGGCGAGCGACCACGTCCCGCAGGATACATAGGCGAACCCGGGCTCGGTCGCTGGCACCGCCGCGACCGCCGACGCCGTGTCGTGCGAGGCGACGGCCGTCACCGGCGTGCCGGCCGGCAGACCTGTGTACTCGACGACGTGCGACAGGATCGTCCCCGCCGGATCACCCGGCTCACGCAGCGGCGGGAACATGGAACGCTCCAGGCCCAGCCTGCCGATCAGCGCATCGGACCAGTCGCCGGCCGAAGCGTCGAACAGACCGGTCGTCGACGCATTGGTGATCTCCGCACCCACCGAGCCCGTCAGCCAGTGGGTCAACAGATCCGGCATCAGCAGTAACGTCCGCGCCGTACCCCACTGGGCACTCGTTTGGTGTGCGGCCAGCTGGAACACGGTGTTGAACGGCAGATGCTGCAACCCGCCGACGGCATACAGCTCCTGCGCCCCGCACACCGCCAGCACCTGTTCGGCCGCCCTTGCGTTCCGGCCGTCGCGGTAGTGGAAGGGAAGCCCGAGCATGGCCCCGTCGGCATCGAGAAGGCCGTAGTCGACCGCCCACGTATCGATGCCGATCGACGCGACCGGACCGCCGCGCGCAGCGGTCCGCAGCCCGTCCAGCATGCCCCGGTACAGCGCGAGCACGTCCCACCGCAGCCCGTCCGGCAGCCGGACCGGCGCATTGGCGAACCGGTGCACCTCGGTCAGCCGGAGCTCCTCCGGCCCCGCCAGGCCGGTGATCACCCGGCCGCTGGTGGCACCGAGGTCCACGGCGGCGAAGGCCGCGTCGCTGCGTGACATCGCGGACATCGCCCCTCAATCGGTCATCGGAGGAAGGCCGCGGCCACGCCGGCGTCGACGGGAACATGCAGCCCGGTCGTGTGCGTGAGGTCACCGCCGGTCAGCGCGAAGACGGCGTTGGCCACATGCTCCGGGAGCACCTCGCGCTTGAGCAGCGTCCGCTGGGCGTAGAACTCGCCCAGCTTCTCCTCCTCGATGCCGTACGTCGCCGCACGCTGGGCGCCCCAGCCGCCCGCGAAGATCCCCGAACCCCGCACCACGCCGTCGGGGTTGACGCCGTTGACGCGGATACCGTGCTCACCCAGCTCGGCCGCCAGCAGCCGCACCTGGTGCGCCTGATCGGCCTTGGTGGCCGAATAGGCGATGTTGTTCGGACCCGCGAACACCGCGTTCTTCGACGTGATGTAGACGATGTCGCCGCCGAGGTTCTGCGTCCGCATCATCCGGGCGGCCTCGCGCGAGACCAGGAACGAACCGCGCGCCATGATGTCGTGCTGCAGATCCCAGTCCGCGGCCGTCGTCTCCAGCAGCGGCTTGGAGATGGAGATCCCGGCGTTGTTCACCACGAGATCCACACCGCCGAACGCCAGCGCGGCGGCCCGGAAGGCGTCGGTGATCTGCTCCTCACTGGTGACATCGGCCGTCACGGCGACGGCTTTGTCCGGCCCGCCGAGTTCCCGCGCCACCGAGGCGGCGTTCGCCGTGTCGATGTCCGCGACGACGACACAGGCCCCCTCCGCGACCAGCCGGTGCGCGATGGCCTTGCCGATGCCGGACCCCGCGCCCGTGACCAGCGCCACCTGGGTGGCCAGCGGCTTGGCCCCCGGCATCCGGCGCAGTTTGGCCTCCTCCAGCTCCCAGTACTCGATCCGGAACTTCTCGGACTCCTCGATGGGTGCGTAGGAGGAGACGGCCTCGGCACCGCGCATCACATTGATGGCGTTGAGGTAGAACTCCCCGGCGACCCTGGCCGTCTGCTTGTCCTTGCCGAAGGAGAACATGCCTACCCCGGGCACCAGCACGATCGCCGGGTCCGCACCGCGCATCGCGGGGGAGTCGGGCGAGGCATGATGTTCGTAGTACGCGCGATACGCCTCCCGGTACTCCCCGTGCAGCTCCTTCAGCCGCGCCGCCGCCTCGTCCAGCGGGGCGTCCGAGGGCAGGTCGAGGACCAGTGGCCTGACCTTCGTACGGAGGAAGTGGTCCGGGCAGGAGGTGCCCAGAGCGGCGAGCCGTGGGTGTTCGGTCCGGGCGAGGAAGTCCAGCACCGGCCCGGTGTCGGTGAAGTGGCCCACCTGCGGACGGTCGGTGGAGGCCAGTCCGCGGATCAGCGGGGCGAGGGCGGCGGCCCGCTCGCGGCGCCGCTCCTCGGGAAGAGGCTCCCGGCCCGCCCATTCGGGGCCGAAGGGTTCGGCCCCACCGCGTTCCTGGAGGAAGGTCTCGGCGGTGCGGATCATCCAGAGCGCATTGCGCTCGCACTCCTCGGACGTCCCGCCCCAGGCCGTGATGCCGTGCCCGCCGAGGATCACCCCGACGGCCCGCGGGTTGGCCTCCTTGACCGCCGCGATGTCCAGACCGAGCTGGAAGCCCGGCCTGCGCCAGCCCACCCAGGCCACCTTTTCGCCGAAACACTCCGCGGTCAGCTTCTCGCCCTCGGCGGCGCACGCCAGCGCGATCCCGGAGTCCGGATGGAGATGGTCGACGTGAGCGGCCTCGACCAGGGCATGCATCGCCGTGTCGATGGACGGTGCTGCACCGCCCTTGCCGTGCAGGCAGTAGTCGAAGGCCGGCACCATCTCGTCCTCGCGCTCCACCCCCGGGTACACGTCCTTGAGCGCGCGTACCCGGTCCAGGCGGAGCACGGCGAGCCCGGCCTCGGTGAGCGTGCCGAGATCGCCACCGGAACCCTTGACCCACAGCAGTTCGGTGTCGCCTCCGGTGACCGGGTCGATGCCGGTGGCTTTGGCCGATGCGTTGCCACCGGCGTAGTTGGTGTTCCGGGCGTCGGAACCGATCCGGTGGGCGCGTTCCAGGAGCGCGGCGACTTCAACATGCGTCGCGGAGGCCATGAGTTTCCTTCGTGGTCGGAGGTCCGTCTGAACCGGCGGTTGGTCGTACGGGGAAGCGGCGGACGGGCTCATGCGCCCCAGCCGGCCTGCTCGCCACCGACCCGGGCGGCGGCGATCCGCTCCTGGTTGCCCGAGGCCAGATAGGCGGCGAACGGATCCCTCGCCAGCCCGAGTTCCGCACGCACCTCGGCCAGCAGCGGACGGACATCGGTGTTGAACGCGTCCATCAGGGCGCCGTTCGCGGCCAGTACGTCGCCGGACCGCTGCGCGGCGCTCAGCGCCTCCATGTCGACGAGCAGGGCCTTGGCGGTCGCCTCCTGCACATTGGCGACCGACCGGATCACGGCGGGGATCTTCGCCTCGATGTTGTGGCACTGGTCGAGCATGAAGTTGACATTCGTCTCGGGCTCCAGGCCACCGTTCCTGACCACTTCGTGCATGATCCGGAACAACTGGAACGGGTCGGCGGCCCCGGCCATCAGATCGTCGTCCGCGTAGAACCGCGAGTTGAAGTCGAACGCGCCGAGCTTTCCCCCGCGCAGCAAGGAGGCCACGATGAACTCGATGTTGGTGCCGGGTGCGTGGTGCCCGGTGTCCACGACCACCTGGGCTTTCGGGCCGAGCCTCAGGCAGTGCGCGTACGCCGTACCCCAGTCGGGAACGTCGGTCGCGTAGAACGCGGGCTCGAAGAGCTTGTACTCCAGCAGCATCCGCTGGTCGTCGCCCAGCCGCTCGTACACCTCGGCCAGCGCCTCGGCGAGCCGGTCCTGACGGGCCGTGATGTCGTCCTGCCCGGGGTAGTTCGTGCCGTCGGAGAACCAGAGCTTGAGATCGGGGGACCCCGTCTCGTCCATGATGCCGACGCACTCCAGCAGATGGTCGATGGCCTTTCGGCGCACCTTCGGGTCGGGATGGGTGACCGAACCGAGCTTGTAGTCGTCGTCCTGGAAGACGTTGGAGTTGATCGCCCCGATCCGCAGCCCGAGACCCTCGGCGTGCCGGGTGAGCGCGGTGTAGTCCTCGACCTTGTCCCACGGAATGTGCAGGGACACCTTCGGTGCCACACCCGTGAACGCGTGCACCTGGGCCGCGTCCTCCATCTTCTCGAAGGGGTCGCGCGGAACACCCGGTTGCGCGAACACCTTGAATCGCGTCCCGGAGTTCCCGTACCCCCATGAGGGCGTCTCGATGACCTGGGACTTCAGAGCTGCCTTGACGGCCGACACATCAGACATGAACACCTCGTAGCGGAGTCATCCGGCGACCGGAGACCATCCGGGCGTGTGAATCGTTTCATCCGTTCGTACGCTAGGTTTGTCACGAGCCTCCAGTCAAGGAGCCGGGCGGGTTCTCCTGGCGTGTTGAATCAATTCATCGTGCAGTGCTCCGGCCGGCGCGGACCTGCCCCACCTCCCCGGCCTGACCGGCCCGTTCGGTGCGTGGTGACGCCCGGAGAGCGAGGCTCAGCGACCGCCGCCGGACAGGCTCGGCCGCAGCGAGCCCACGAGGTCGAAGAACCGGGACTCGTTGCCGCAGAGGCCGGCCCGCTGAAGCGCGCTGTCGGCCTCGGCGATCGGCGAGGCGAGCAACGGCACGTACAACGGGCCGTCTTCGGGATCCGCGAGCGCGGCGCGAGTGGCCTCCAGCAGTCGGACATACGCCTGGGCCGCGGCGAGTTCGTCATTGCGCATCTCAGCATCTCCCGGTCAGAGGTGTCGGACTCACCAGCATCCACCATGGGTCTGACAACGCCCGCCGACGGCGACGCGGGAGCGCCCGTCATCCGCCGCCCGGTCTCCTCGCGCCGGCCGGTGGTTCGACCTCAAGGAATCTTCGGCGCCGCGCTCCTCGGTACAACAGCACCGTCCAGCCCAACTCCCGCAGCACCACCGCGCACCGGGCCAGTTCCTCCTCCTCCGAACGGGCCGCCCCGCTGCCGGGCGGACCGAGCCACTCGACGCGCACACCACCCGGTGCCTCGCCCCGCTCCAAGCGGTAACCGGTCGCCGTTCGCAGGCCCGATCCGTCGACGGCCGAGGGGGCCAGCCCCGATGCCTCAAGCACGATGGCGACCGCCCTCACCGGCTGGAGCGTCTCCCATCGCGCGGGTACCCCCTGCGGATCGGCATGTCCGGTGTTCGTCAGCCGACGGATCTGCAGCATTCCTTCGAACGCCGTCCGCACGGAAGCGGTGCGTCCCGCGTCCGGCACCGCAGCCGTCCGGCCGTCCCCGGTGGCAGGTTCGAACCCGGCCCCGTCCTCGGTCCTCATCGGCGTCCCCCTTCGGCTGTTCCGTACTGCTGCCAGTGTGCGTCGCGCCACTGACAGCGGCTCGGGCGCGGGCCCCGGCCGCACCGCCGGCCGCCGGAACCGCCGTTGTCCTCGCGCCCGATGCCCGGGGTCAGGTCCGCGGCACTTCCCCTTCCCCGGTGAGCGGCGACCCACCCCGGCCGAGCACCTTGCCGGGGTTGAGGATGCCGTGCGGGTCCAGCGCCGCCTTCACCGCGTGATGCATGCCCAGCACCGCGGGACCCAGCTCCTTGTTCATGCCGCGCATCTTCAGCAGCCCCACCCCGTGCTCGCCCGTCACCGTGCCACCGAGGGCGATCGCGTCGTCGAGGATGTCCTCGAAGGCCGACTGGGCGCGGGCTCGCGCGGCTTCGTCGCCGGGCGTCGTGATGATGAGCGGATGCAGGTTCCCGTCCCCGGCATGGGCGATGTTGGCCACCAGAATGTCGTGCCGGGACGCCGTCCGCTCGATCCGGGCCAGCATCTCGGGCACCGCGGTCCGCGGTACGCACACGTCCTCGGTCAGGACCGGACCGAGTCGTTCCAGCGCCGGATAGGCCAGCCGGCGTGCCTGGAACAGCGCGTCGGCCTCCTGCTGGTCCGTGGAGACCGCGGCCCAGGTCGCCCCCGCCCGCTCGAAGCACTCCCGCACCAGCTCGGCCTCCGAGTCACCCTCGGCTCCCGGCGTGTCGACGCGGCCGAGCAGCACCACGTCCGCGTCGGCGGAGAGCCCCATCTTCTTCCAGGCGTCGACGGCGGCCAGGCAGTGACGGTCGACCAGTTCGAGCGCCGAGGGGATCACGCCCGACGCGGTCACGGCGCTCACCGCCTCACCGGCGGCGACCACCGAGGAGAAATACCCGGCCACGGTCCGTTCCTGCGGCCGCGCCGGGCGCAGCCGCACCGTGATCTCCGTGATCACTCCCAGGGTGCCCTCGGACCCGACCATCAGCCCGGCCAGGTCGTACCCCGCCACGCCCTTCGCGGTCCGCCGGCCGAGCGGGACGACCTCGCCGAGCCCGTTGACCACTTCGAGGCCGAGCACGTAGTCGCGCGTCACGCCGTACTTGACGCAGCACATCCCCCCGGCGTTCGTCGCGACGTTCCCGCCGATCGTCGACCACGGAGAGCTCGCCGGATCCGGCGGATACCAGAGCCCGTGCTCCGCGCACGCCGCCCGCAGATCGTCGTTGACCACTCCAGGCTGGACGACGGCCAGCCGCTCCGCCGCGTCGATGCGGACGATGCGTTTCATGTCCTCGAAGGACAGGACGATCGCCCCGTCCACAGCGTTCGCACCTCCTGACAGGCCGGTGCCCGCGCCGCGCGGAACGAGCGGGATGCGGTGGGTCAGGCAGTGCCGGACCACATCCCGGACCTCTTCGGTGCTCTGCGGACGCACCACGGCCAGGGGCGTTCCGTACGGGGCCCACTCGGCCTCGTCGTGCTGATACCGGGCGAGGCCGGCCGGATCGGTGAGTACCCGTCGGGCCGGGATGTCGTCGACTGGTGCGTTCGCCACGTCCGTGGCCACCTCCCACTACAAAGATGTACTGACCATCATCATTGCGCGCACAGTCCAGGAGCGGACCGGAGCCCCCTGGTCCCGGGCGTGGGAAAGCTGATGGACGGGAGTGAGGGGTGGTGCCCCGCAGTCACCGGCCCGCGATCGATCCATCCGGGCGATGATCATGAAATTGACGCGAACGGGTGACGGATTTCGATAGGGTCGACCGTCCGACAGTTCCATACCCGGAGGATCCACGAACCGTGCCCGACAACGCCGTAGGCCCCGGCACCGACCGTGCCTCGCTGCGCGCCGACTGCGCGAACTGCTTCGGGCTGTGCTGCGTGGCACTCACCCTGACGCGGTCCGCGGACTTCGCGATCGACAAGGACGCCGGGAAGCCCTGCCGGAACCTCCAGGAGGACTTCCGCTGCGGCATCCACACCGAGCTGCGCACCCGGGGCTTTCCCGGCTGCACCGTGTACGACTGCTTCGGGGCGGGCCAGAAGGTCTCCGGCGAGACCTTCGACGGGCAGGACTGGCGCAGTGCCCCGCGGACCGCCCAGCAGATGTTCCAGGTGTTCCCGGTCATGCGGCAGCTCCATGAACTGCTCTGGTACCTCACGGAAGCGCTGTCCCTGGAACCGGCGAGGCCCCTCCACCACGAGATCCGGCGCGCCCTCGACGAGACGGAACGCCTCACGCATCTCCCGGCGGACGCGTTCCGTGAACTGGACGTGGCCGGGCACCGCGACGTCGTGGCCGAACTGCTGCTCCGGGCCGGCGCGCTGGTACGGGCGACGGCACCGCGGAAGAAGAAGCGCGACCACCGGGGCGCCGACCTCATCGGAGCCAGGCTCGGGGGAGCCGATCTGCGGGGCGCCGACCTGCGCGGCGCGTATCTGATAGCAGCCGATCTCACCGGTGCCGATCTGCGCCTGGCCGACCTGATCGGCGCCGACTTCCGGGACGCGGACCTGTCCGGAGCCGACCTCACATCGAGCCTCTTCCTCACCCAGGCCCAGCTCAACGCGGCCAAGGGCGACGCGGCGACGAAGCTCCCGCCGTCCCTCGGCCGCCCCGCGCACTGGAACCGGTGAACCCGGGCCCGGAGGCGACCGCCGACGGACGGCCCGGTCCACGCCCCTGACGGCGGTGGACCGCCCCTGACGCACCGTGCCGAATCGGCCGGTGTGTCAGGGCACTGCGGACGTGCCCGGTTCGTTGCACAGTGTGGCGTACCCGGAACGCCGCAGACGACCGGACCGAGGAGTCCCGCACATGCCCAGCAGTACCGACCGCAGCCGCACCGAACCGAATCGCACGGACGGGAACCGCACCCGTCTCGTCGAGCGCCTCATGGAGCAGTTCCCGCACGTGCCCCGGGAAGCCGTCATCAAGGAGGACCTGCTGCGCGGCGGCCTGGCGTTCGACGAGTCCGCGCTCAGTGACAACGAGGGCGGTGACGTCAAGCCGAAGTCCTACTTCATCTTCTCCTTCGACCACGGCACCCTGCCCGAGCTCGGCGCGGCCGCCCTGCGCCGCCCACCGGAGGAGATCGTCCTCACCGGAGGTCCGTACGACCTGCGCAGGACCGTCGTGTCCGTCCGGGTCAACCCGGCGTCCCCGTACCGTGTCGCGGCAGACGGCGACGGTGTGCTCGGCCTCTATCTCGACGGCCGGCGGATCTCCGACGTGGGCCTCCCGCCCATGCCGGACTACTACCGGCACACCCTGGAGAACGGCAAGTCCGTGATGGAGGTGGCGCCCACCATCCAGTGGGGATACCTCATCTATCTGACGGTCTTCCGGGTCTGCCAGTACTTCGGGGCGAAGGAGGAGTGCCAGTACTGCGACATCAACCACAACTGGCGCCAGCACAAGGCGGCGGGACGCCCGTACACCGGGGTGAAGCCGGTCGAGGAGGTCCTGGAAGCGCTCGCCATCATCGACAAGTACGACACGGCGAAGACCTCCACCGCCTACACCCTCACCGGTGGCGCCATCACCTCCCACATCGGCGGCCGCGACGAGGCCGATTTCTACGGCCAGTACGCCAAGGCCATCGAGGAGCGCTTCCCCGGTCGCTGGATCGGCAAGGTCGTCGCCCAGGCCCTGCCCAAGGCCGACGTGCAGCGGTTCCACGACTACGGCGTGCAGATCTACCACCCCAACTACGAGGTGTGGGACCGCCGGTTGTTCGAGCTCTACTGCCCGGGCAAGGAGCGCTACGTCGGGCGTGACGAGTGGCACCGCCGTATCCTGGACTCCGCCGAGGTCTTCGGCCCCCGCAATGTCATCCCCAACTTCGTGGCGGGCGTGGAGATGGCCGAGCCCTTCGGCTTCACCACGGTGGACGAAGCCATCGCCTCGACCACCGAGGGGCTGCGGTTCTTCATGTCGCACGGCATCACCCCCCGGTTCACCACCTGGTGCCCGGAGCCGACCACCCCGCTCGGCAAGACCAATCCGGACGGGGCGCCGCTCGAATACCACATCCGGCTGCTGGACGCCTATCGCGCCACCATGGAGGAGTACGGTCTCAGCTCGCCCCCCGGCTACGGCCCGCCCGGCCCCGGACGCGCGGTCTTCTCCGTCAGCTCGTTCATGGACAGTCTTCCGGCCCGCCCGGACGACGCCCTCTAGTTCAGGTCCGGCTCTAGTTCAGGTCCGGCCGCCGGGCTCGGCGGCCGCCCGTTCACGCACGACGCGCGCGAACCCCCGCACCGGGCCGCCGTCCGTGCCGTCGACCCGGGCGAGTACGAAGCCCATGGCGACGGAGCGCCGGGGCGGCGAGGGCGACCCGACGTTCCCCGGCGCTCGGTGAACGTCAGGCGCGCCACTCGGCGGTGCGCTCGAGGGACGCCTCGGCGAGTGCCTTGCGAATGGCCGCCACGTCGCCCTGATGACCGTAAACAGGCGTACCGGGCTGCTGACGCCAGGACTCGTCGAGGCCCCCCGCGTCCACGGTGTCGAAACCCAGCTCGTCGATGAGATCGCGCACGACCTGCTTGGCCGCCGCGTCGTCACCGGCCACCGGAAGCGCCTGACGGCCGGGGCTTCCCGCGGGGAGCCCGTTGGAGAGGATGTCCTGGGCGTACGTCCCGTTGAACGCCTTGATCACCGGGTGGCCGATCTGCTCCTCGGTCCACCGGCTCTCGGGCTTGCCGTCCTCGATCGCGGCGATGCGGCCGTCGCGCTGCTGCGGGTAGTAGTTGCCCGTGTCGATGACCGCGACCCCGTCCGCGGCACCGTCGATCAACCCGGTGGGCAGGTCGGGGACGGCCTTGAGCGGAACGGTGACGACAACGACCTGGGCTCCTCGGGCCGCCTGAGAGGCGTTGACCGCCGTGGCTCCGGTCTCGTCGGCGAGCGCGGCGAGCGTCTGCGGGCCACGCGAATTGGCGATGGACACCTCGTGGCCGAGTGCGGTGAGGCGCCGGGCGAGGTTTCCGCCGATGTTGCCCGCTCCGATGATGCCGATCTTCATGGATCCGACCTTCCGACGGCGACTGCGGTACGTGATGTGGTCTCGCGGGTTCATCAACTACCCGGTTCCGGGTCGTATTCCTGGCAATGGCAAAACGATTCGCCCGTTCATCCGAAGGATGGGAACTACCGGCTGCGGGCACCTAGCAGGAAGACGACCGAAGCGCTCATCCCACGTGAAGGCGGTGCCCATGCTCCATGGCGTCGACGTCAGCTCCCATCAGTCGTCCTTCGACACGGACGGACTGGACTTCGTCTTCATCAAGGCCACCGAGGGCCGTTCGTACATCAATCCGCATCTGTCGGCGCAGGTGAAACGCGCGAGGGACGCGGAGTGCGTGGTCGGCTTCTACCACTTCCTCTGGCCGGGGAACATCACGGCCCAGGCCGAGTACTTCGTGAGCAAGGCCCCGGAGAAGGCGGGCGATCTGCTCGCCGTGGACTGGGAGGAGAACGGCGAGGGCACCCGGGCCGGCAACGCGGAGAAGGACCGATTCATCCGTGAGGTCAAGCGCCTGCGGCCGCACCACAAGGTCCTGCTGTACTGCAACCGCTACTTCTGGCTGAACCACGACACCACTTCGTACGCGGGCGACGGTCTCTGGATCGCCGACTACGTGACCGCCGGGAAGCCCAGGATCAAAGCCTCCTGGCGTATCCATCAGTACACCGACCACCCGCTCGACAAGGACGTCGCCGACTTCTCCTCACGGACCGCCATGCGCAACTGGGCCCGGGGCTAGCCGCCGCGGGACCGGACGCGTCGGCGGTGCGGCCCCGACCGGGAGGGGAGCGACCGGGCCGTGGCGTCGGCCGGCGCCTGCGTCGGCCCCGCTCACCAACAGGTGCCGGTGCCGGCAGCCGGGGCGTGCGCCGACGAGTGGGTGAATACCCATGACGGGCGCTTGCCCGAGCTTGCCTAAGATGGCTGTCGATGAGCGCGACCCCGCCCAGCCTCCTGGGACTCACCACATACCTGTTGTCCAAGACCGGCAAAGCGGCGCGGAGCCGGCTGGCGGCGCGACTGGCCGAGCGCGACATGCGGCTCTGGCACCTGGCCGTGCTGTCGGCGCTCATCGACTTCGGCCCCCATGCGCAACGGGAACTGGCATCGCGGCTCGGGATCGACCGCAGCGACATCGTCAAGATCGTGGACGATCTCGCGCTGGCCGGTCTCGTCGACCGGGCCCGGGACGCCGGGGACCGCCGCCGGGTGACCGTCACACCCACCCCGGCCGGCCGCGCGGTGCTCGCAGAGCTCCAGGACGATGCGCTGAGCGTGCAGAAGACACTGCTCGCCCCCCTGACCGCACGCGAACAAGCCCAACTGGCAGCGCTGTTGAGGCGTGTCCACGCCCATGTCCACGACGTGCCCGAAGCGTCCAGGGCAGGTCGCTGACCGATTCGCCGGGCCCGGTGCGGCACACTTCTCGGGTGACCACAGCCGCGGCTCAGCCGCCTCGCGACCGCGCGCTCGGGCGCGGAATCACCACCCTCATTCCGCAGGCCGCCACGGCCACCCCGGCCGAACAGGCAGCGGCCGTGCTGACGGCGATGCAGAGCGTTCCGGTACGCGTGGGCGTCCTCCAGGCGGCCGTGGTGCTCCTGGAGGAGCGAGTGCGCGCGACGGAGGACGAGGCGGAACGCGCGGCCGCCGCGACGACGGTCGCCATGCTGCGCAGCGCGATCGGCCGGGCCGGCTGACGAGGCCGGGTCCGGCGGAGTCGACACGTACAAGGCCGGGTCCGGCCCGGGGAGCTGGTCGGTGTGGACGGAGCCGGGCCCGGGAACGGATCAGTTCAGTTCGTCGAGGGCTCGGTCGCAGGCCTCGGGATGGTTCCGCCAGTACTGCCAACTACGCTCGTGGGCCAGGACACTGGCGAGTGCCTCCGCCGGACCGAGACGCCGAGGCCCGGCGATCTCACGGACGACCACGACAGCCGCCTTCAGCCCGTCCCACCCGCCCTCGTCCAGAAACCCGAGTACGGAGGCAGGGTCGTCGGCGGCTGTGGCGCGCGTGGACTCCACCAGCGGTTGCAGCCACCGGGCCCACTGCCGGTACCGGTCCGATACGTCCGAGTCCGCTCCGTCCGGTCGCTCCGCCGCCTCCAGCAGCGGCGCCAGCGCCCGCGTGAGGCGTTCGCAGTAGCTCATCGCGCTCTCCGTGACCCACGGGTGTTCGGCGGTGAAGTACTCCCAATCGGTCACCCCCAACTCGTGGAGCCACCAGGCGCCGACGGGCCGCAGTCCCTCGGTCCCGCCGAGAACGAAGGCTTCCCGTACCAGTTCGTAACTGGGCAGGGTGCGTTCCGCGAGCAGCACGGCGTCGTACAGATCCTTGCCCTGCGGATACGCGTCGGTGATCAGCCACAGCAACTTCCAGGCGAGTGACAGCTCGGGCGACACCGCCTGCATCCGGCAACCCGGCCCGTCCCCCAGTGGCTGGAGCTCGGTGAGCACGGCGGGAGAGGGCAGGGCCTCGTTGAACACCACGTCGAGCTGTACGGTCCCGCCGGGCACTCCGTCCGCCGTCCACGGCAGCAGCATGCGCCGGCCCGGAACCCGGTCGTACGTCCAGATGTCCTCGGTCACCAGGCCCGCCGCGTCGATCCGTACCGAGCCATGGGCGGCGGCCGCAGCTGCCGCGTCCCGGGCGATCGCGTCGAAGAGACCCGTGACACGCGGGTCGTCCATGCCCCAGTTCCGGGGCACGAAGAGGAAGTCCAGATCTCCCGGATCACGGGCGGCTTCCCCGAACCACGTTGCCATCAACACGCTGCCACGCAGCACCAGATGGTCACCCCACGGGCCGTCCGCGATGGACGCGAGCACCGTGTCCAGTACGGTACGCCGCGCCCGGTGCCAGGCCCGCCCCACCTCTTTCCGGTCATCGCCGAAGACCGGCTCCCCGGACCGGTAGGCGTTGGCGAAGTGCTTCAGAGCGGGCTCGAAGACCAGTGGGTGATCCATGCCGTCCGGTGCGGGCAGCAAGGTGTCGGGAAGGTCCGATTTGCGCCGCGTCTCCTCGTCGAGGGGTGCATGCGGGACTTGCGGGGTCCCCGTCCCCAACCTGCGCCAGGCAGCGGATCCGTCGGCGGAAGAGGTCATGGTGAGGCTCCTGCGGGAGAGTGCGCTGCTGTTCGCGAGGCATGCGGTGGACGCGAGGCGTCGGGCACGCTCGATCATCCGACGCGAGCATAGGCGCCCGCGCCGGGATCGAGAGCGGCGGGTCCGGCTCCGTTGGCCAGGAGCGTCCGCAACGGCAAGAGCCTGTCGTCCAACGATCCAGGGGCGTTCATCCGTTCATCCATTGGCATGGACCTGATAGTGGTGCTGCGTTACAGTCCGTTGCGGCACACTCTGAGAGCGCTCTCAGATCTGAGCTCTCGGACGCCTGCTGTTCCTCCCCACGATTCCGGAACAACAGAAGGGCCACTGCCTTGAGACGCATGAAAGCGCTGCGAACGAGCCTGGCTGCCGCACTGGTGGTCGGAGCCTGGGCGACTGCGGGGCTTGCCTCCGGCCCGGCATCCGCCGCCACCGTGGACTCGCCACCCTCGACACCCCGTTCCACGACCGGTGAAGCGCCGGCGTCCACCGGACTGCTCGCCGCCATGCGGAGGGACCTCGGCCTGACGGAAAGCCAGGCCGGAGCGCGGCTGGCCGCGGAGAAGACCGCAACCGCCCTGCAGGGCAAGGTGCGACGGGCCGCCGGTTCCTCCTATTCCGGTTCCTGGTTCGATCCGGCCACGGGCAGGCTCGCGGTGGCGGTGACCGATGGCCGGAAGTCGGCCGCCGTACGCGCCTTGGGAGCATCCGTCCGGCTGGTGCGCCACAGCGCGCGGCAGCTCGACGCGGTCAAGGCCCGGATCGACGGGCTGGCGGCTCCGGCAGGTGTCAGCGGCTGGCACGTGGACCCGAAGGCAAACCGGGTCGTCATCGACCTGGTTGCTTCGGCAGCGCATGACAACGATGTCCGCACCTTCGTCGAACGGGCCCGCGAGGTCGGCCCCGTACTGGTGAAGCAGACTCCCGAAGGGCCCAGAACCTTCGCTGCCGGAACCGTGGGCGGCGATCCCTACTACACGGGCAACGTCCGGTGTTCCATCGGCTTCTCCGTGCACGGTGGATTCGTCACGGCAGGCCATTGCGGACAGGCGGGTGCAGCGGTCAGCGGATGGGACCGGTCGGCCATCGGCAACTTCCAGGGGTCGTCCTTCCCCGGTGACGACTACGCCTGGGTCGGCGTCGGCAACGGCTGGTGGACCGTCCCCGTCGTACTCGGCTGGGGCACCGTCTCGGACCAGTTGGTACGGGGTTCCGCAGAGGCACCCATCGGCGCCTCGATATGCCGCTCCGGCTCCACGAGCCACTGGCACTGTGGCAGCGTGCTGGCCACGAACGAGACGGTCAACTACAGCCAGGGCGCGGTTCACCAGATGACCAGAACGAGCGTCTGTGCCGAGCCGGGAGATTCGGGCGGATCGTTCATCAGCGGGGACCAGGCCCAGGGAGTCACGTCCGGCGGCTGGGGCAACTGCACCAGCGGCGGGGAGACCTGGCACCAGCCGATCAACGAGATCCTGAACCGGTACGGGCTGACACTGCACACGGCCTGACGCCACGCAGGGCGGGTTCGACCCGGCCGCCCGAATCCCGCATCGAGGGCCTGCCGCGCGGCACGAGAGGTACTCGCTCGGACGCGGCGGGCCCTTCCCTTCACGACTTCACCCGGGACGACCGGCCGACCGGAACCCTCATGGTCTTCTCCTGGTTCTGCACCGAGCGACAGTCCACACCGAGGTGGAGGCCGTCGGGATAGCCCGGGTCGGTGTTCCATCCACCGGTGTCGTTGCGGAACCGGACCTGGCGCACCCGCGGATGCCGGGCCAGCCGCGCCCCGATCCCGGCAACGGCCTCAAGGGCCCGAGGCCCGAGCCGGGGACAGATCACGGTTACGTCCAGATCGCGCCGGACCATCAGGCCGAGGGAGTTACGACCTTGGGGGAAATTGAGGTCGGGGCGTGTTGGCCTGGCGGTTTGGCTGGTGGGTGATCAGCAGGCCGTGGTGCGGACGGGCACCAGTTCGGTGCTCGCCCGGCGGCGGGTGGCTCGTCGGGCTGCGCGGTCGGATACCAGGCCGGCGATGGCGAGGTGGGTCTGCGCGTAGTCCTCTCGGCGTCGGGTGTAGCGCTGGAGTGGGTGCCACTGCTTGTACTCGGCGTTGGTGTGCTCCACCACGATCCGGGCCGATGACTGTCGGCGTCGTGTCTCACGCCAGGCATGCTTGTCGCCGTCGGGGGCGTCCTCCCAATCCGGTCTCACCGCTAGCGTCCCGCCTCGTGGCTACCGGACAAGCCGCCGCCGTGCCCGCTCAGACAGGCAGCAGCTTGTGGATTCCTGTGGTTCAGGCAGCAGAACTGCGGTTGCGCACTCCCTCAGCTCTGCGGCGCCCACCCACCTGGCCGCGTTCAGCAAGTTCAACGAGTGGAGGTTTGAAGGGCAGTCCGCTTGAGGACCTTGGGATGCGGCTGGTAGACGCCAGGCGGGGCGAATGTACCGAGTGCTTGGTGTATTTCCGAGCATGAGGCGTTGCGCTCGGCCCGGTTGAGAGCCAGGAGGGTGAAGGTCGCCAAGGGCGGACGGGTGGCGATCTTCTTGGCCGGAAGACTGGTTATGTCAATTTCGCCCGGGGCGCGGAAGCGGCAGAAAAGAGTGACGGAGTACGGAGCCGAGCCGACCGAGACCAGGACGCGTTCAAACTCGCGCCAGGGTAGTTCGGCAGTGTCATGGCCGCGCCGGAGGGCGACTCCATTGCGGCCGACGCTCAGTTCGGAGGCCTCCCGGAAGGGGCGACAGGCCGCCCAGAAGTAGACGGTGACGGGCACTGCGAAGGTGAGGTAAACGGCCAGGACGACGACCCAGTTGGCAACCACGTCGATGCCCCGGGTGATGGCCACGCCCAGGGGTATCGTCCCGAGCACCGCCAACCACATGAAGGCGTCGAACAAGCGCCGCAACCGTATCTCCCGGAAGCGGGCCCCACCGCCGTCGACAAGCTCCAGCGGCGTATCGGCGTGAGCCTCCTCGACGCCCGCCCTCGCGGAGGTCTCCGGTCCTGCCCCGCCAGCCGCGTCAACGTTGCGCGTATACGCGACCGTGGGCAGCGGCGTGGGAACAGGCTCGGTCGGGTGTTCACCATCCGTGAGCAGGGCGACCAGCGCTCCTGGCGAAGGTCTGCGTGCCGGGTCCTTCGCGAGGCACAGCGCAATTGCGTGGCGCAGTTCGTATGGAACGGCTGACAGGTCCGGCTCTTCGCTGACGACCCGGTAGAGCAGAGCGACGGGTGTACCGGCGCCGAAGGGCTCGGTGCCGGTGGCGGCGTACGCAAGGACCGCCCCCAGGGAGAAGATGTCGCTGGCCGTGCCGACCTTCGCGCCGGTGGCTTGCTCGGGCGACATAAAGCCGGGGGTGCCGATGACCACGCCTGTGTGGGTGAGGGCTGTGCTTGCGCCGGAGCCTTCCAGGGCCTTGGAGATGCCGAAATCGATGACGCGCGGGCCGGTATCCGCCAGCAGAACGTTGGAGGGTTTTAGGTCGCGATGGACCAGGCCCAGCGCGTGGATCGAGGCCAGTGCCTCCGCCAGTCCGACACCGAGATCACGTACCTCGGCCGCTGAGAATGGGCCGTCGTCGGCGATTCTGCGCTGCAGGGAGGGCCCGGGGATGTACTCGCTCGCGATCCACGGTTCGGGGGCGCCGGGGTCCGCTTCCACTACAGCTGCTGTCCAGAAACCTCCGACCCTCATCGCCAGCTCGGCCTCCCGCCGGAAGCGCGCACGGAATCCGGGGTCGTCAGCAATCTCGTCCCTGACCACCTTGACTGCAACCCTGCGGCCCGAGGGAGACCTGCCGAGATAGACACGGCCCATTCCGCCACTGCCGAGTCTGCCGAGGAGCCTGTACGGGCCGACGCTCCGGGGATCGCTCGGTCCGAGTCCATCCAAGGCCGCGCCCCTCCTAGCTCCGCTGAACTCCGAGGATATTCATAGGCCTTCAGTTAGGAAAGGCCGACGTGCAATCGCGGCCACCCTTCAACTCGGCGAACCGGTAGTGTGAGCACGGCCTCTGGCGGCAGGGCAACCAGGCTGCGGACGTCATCGGGGACGGTCCGAGCCATGGACGGAACATGGTGCAGGCTAAAGACCTTGGGGGAAATGCGGGCTCGGGTTCGGCCGTGGCATGAGAAGGGCCGTACAGGTTCCTGAGGTTGAACTCGTGATGTCGTCGTTGCTCCGGCGGGTCTGATGGTCAGGCCGGTCTCTGCGAGGCAGCCGTCTATGAGGTTGCTGCGGTACTGGATGTGCCGCAGGCCGCGTCGGATGCGCTGGACGAGGTGTTCGGGGGTGCTGAAGGCGACGTTGGAGAGCCAGCCGCGTCGCAGAAGGGACCAGATCCCTTCGACGGGGTTGAGGTCGGGTGCGTAGGGCGGCAGGTAGTAGATGGTCAGCCAGTCCCGGGCTTCCGCCCATTCCCGCAGTCCGGCGGCCTTGTGCACGTTCAGGTTGTCCCAGATGAGCACGATGGGGCCGCCGAGCTGCTGATGGGCTGCGATCAGCAGGTCCCGGTAGTCGCGCCAGGAGAAGCTCTTGCGTCCGTCGCGTCGGCCGTCGTCCCGGCGGGGCCGGTAGATCAGCCTGGACCGTTGGCCGGGTTTGTAGCAGGTCAGCGCGGCGATGGATATCCGTCTGCGGGAACGGCCGCGGACCCTGACCACCGGGGTCCGGCCGCGCTGCGACCAGGTCTTCGCCTGCGGCGGCGTCATGGAGAATCCGGCTTCGTCCTCGAAGACGAGCCAGGCTCCACTCACCGCCGCGAGTCTTCCACGCAGGGCCACACATCCTTGACCCACCCGGCCACGGCCTCGTCGTCTCGCTCGATGGCGCGTCGGGCCGGGACCTGGCAGGACCAGCCATTGCGCACCAGCAGCTTGCGCACGCCCTGGATGGTGTAGGTCAGGTGGAAGCACCGGCCGATCACCGTCTTCACTCGGCTCAGGGTCCAGCGCTGGTCCTCCCAGCCGTGCGCGGCCGGGCCCTTGGCCAGCTCCGCCTCCAGTTGGGCGAACTGTTTCTGGCTCAGCCGCGGCAGTGACGCCGGCCCCTGCGACCGCAGGGATCGCGGACCGCCCTCGTCCCACATCTGCCGCCATCGCTGCACCGAGCGGACGCTGACCCGCAGGTCCTTGGCGATCGGCGAACTCGCCTCGCCCTGGGCGAACCTCTCAGCCGCCTTCAGCCGTAACTCCTCGCGGAACTGCTGGCGTTCGGGCGTCAGCCCGCCACCCTGTGAATACCGCATGCCCCGGTGATACCGCACGGGCGACCAGCCGTCAGCCCATACGACACCACGAGTTCAACCTCAGTAGGTGAGTTGTGAGATTGACCTGGGCCCGTACGGTCTGTACCCATCCTGCCCCGTCCGGGGTCTCCCGCGCACATTTCGGCGAGTTGCTCGAAGAACTCGCCCCGCGATGGGCGGCGGCACGGGAGTCCGTCCTGCACGAGATGCGAGGCGGGGCCCGCAAGCGGGCCGCCGGTGCGGGACGCAAACAGCGGCTGGTCTTCACCGACCGCCTCGCCGTCACCCTCGTCCACCTGCGGCTCGGGTTGCCACACGCGGCCCTGGCCCAACTGTTCGACGTGGACCGTTCCACTGTCTCCGCCGCAATCCGTGAGGTCAGGCCCCTGCTCGCCGCGCGGGGATTCGCCGTCCCCGACCGCCCCGGTCTGCGCATCCGCACCCTGGACGACTTGTTCGCCTACGCGGACGCCGAAGGCGTCGACATCAGGCTGGACGGCACGGAAGTCCAGGTCAGGCGCCCGCGCGCGGGCCGCCCCGGACGCAAGGCGTACGTCTCGGGCAAGAAGAAACAGAACACGATCAAAACCACCACGTTCAGCGACCACCAGGGACGCACCCTTTTCTCCGGCGTCGTCCGCCCAGGCCGCATGCACGACCAGACCGCCGTGCGTACCGAAGGCATCGCCGAACAGTTCCGCCTCCACCCCGACGTGCGCGCCGAGGTCGACTCCGGCTACCAGGGCCTGGCCAAGGAGTTCCCGTCCCGGATCAGCGCCCCGCCGAAGAAACCGGCCGAGGACGCCCCCGACGGCGACAAGCATGCCTGGCGTGAGACACGACGCCGACAGTCATCGGCCCGGATCGTGGTGGAGCACACCAACGCCGAGTACAAGCAGTGGCACCCACTCCAGCGCTACACCCGACGCCGAGAGGACTACGCGCAGACCCACCTCGCCATCGCCGGCCTGATATCCGACCGCGCAGCCCGACGAGCCACCCGCCGCCGGGCGAGCACCGAACTGGTGCCCGTCCGCACCACGGCCTGCTGATCACCCACCAGCCAAACCGCCAGGCCAACACGCCCCGACCTCAATTTCCCCCAAGGTCGTAACTCCCCACCCGTACCGGCCGGCCGACGACTGACAGCAGTTCGTCCAGCCGCAGATCGGCGCCGACCGCGTCCGCCGCGGACCGCAGCGCGTCCTGCTGCTGCAAAAGATGCTCACCCACGACCACTCGACCATTTTCGCAGAAGCCACTGTGCCGAACGGAAAAACCGGCGACCCGATGCGGCTGCTCGACTACGGTCGCCGGGGGAGGTGAACGCGTGTCCTGGCCATCTGTGATCATTCTCGTCCCTGCGGAGCGACGCCCGTCGTTCGAAGGGCGAATCCGTTCCCTGGGGCTCGTGCCGGATCCCGTGACGGGTGACGAGAGGCTGCACCGGCACGGGTACTCGTACTGCATCGACCGCTCGGGTGGGATCCTGGCGGACTATGAGCCGGAGGAGATCGAGCAGGTCATGGCCCGGATCGGGGAGCCGTACGCGGTCTACGTGTCGTGCGAGTCCATGGATGCGGCCCGGGTATTCCTCCGCGAGGTCCTGCCCGGTGTCGACGGCCTTGTCGACACCGATCACTACGACATCCTGCAGGCGGACGAGTTCCTCGCACTGATGGACCGTCACCCCGGATGGGACTGGCGTCGCCAGGCGAGTACGGACCTCCAGTAGATTGCTCAGCGGGGGTCGTTCAGCCAGTCACCAGGGATCAGATCGCGAATTCCGTTGATGCCCTCTTCCGTACGTCCGCGCGCCAGGACGACCATTCCACCGTCGTCACGCACCAGGACGTCATCCCCGAGGAACCAGCGGATGCCGGGTTCTGCCTCGCCGACGGGATAGGCAGGGAAAGGCAGTCGAGTGCAGAGCCGCTCCAGCGTTTCAATCCCCTGATCATCGAAGTCGTCCAGGAAATCACCGTACTCGTCGTCCGCCTGCAAGAACTCCGAGAGAACGATGTCGATGAAGGCCAGGGAGAGCCGCTCAAGCCACCCCTCCCATCGTTCGGCAGCTTTGTCGGCCAGATCGGCCCGGATGAATACGGCGGGATCTTCTTCGCCCAGCGCTTCCAGGAGAATTCCCCACGAGGCGGCACCCTGGTTCTCGTGCCGGAAGACCAGGGCTTCCTCGGAATCGTCCACATGGAGTTCGGACGGACTCAGCAGGACGTCATGATTTCTGGTCAGATCCCGACGGCGGCCGAACAGCAGGTAGCCATCACGAAGCGCCCGAGGCAGCCGGAATCCCAGCCTTTCCTCCGCTGCCGCGAGGTCGGCCTCGGTCCAGCCGTCGGCATCGCCGAGCGGAACCGACCAGTTCGCGGCGAACCCGCGGATGAACTGCCAAGCGCCACCGCGGCTCTCAGTGCCCGCGGCGAGGGATTGAACCATGTCGAACTCATGCGTCATACGGGGACGATATCGGCTCGGTCCGAGCGCACCGTACGTGCTGAAACCGCACCCCGGAAACCGTGCGGGGCCGACATCGATGCTGTCGCGTGATCGGTGCACGACCCGACCCGGAATCCGTGTTGCCGCATACGTGATCCTCCTTCGCGCCAGGCCGTCCTGCGAGAAGTCGCCGAAGAAACCGGGCTGTCGGACCTCGCGGTGGTCCGGCAGGTAGCCGTGGCGGACAAGCCCCACTCCGCCGTGGTCCAGACGTTCCGCCTCGTCGGCCGAGCACACCCTGACCGACTTCGGGGAACTGGTCGCCGGGGGAGGTTCGAGGACCGGGGCCGGGCCAGGGTGCGGGAGGGCTCAGGGAGCACTCGGGGGCCGCTCCGGGAAGTACCTGATGCCAGGAGGCGTGGCCGCCTGACAGCCTGCTGGACATGACTTCAACAGGCTTGACTCGAAGGACCCTTGTGGGCGCTGCCCTGTCGGGAACGGCAGCGCTGCTCGCCACCGCGGCGCTGCCCTCGCCCCGCGCCGACGCCTCGGCCGAGTCGCTCCCGCCACTGGACCCCACCGCCCTGCGGGCGGCGATCGACGACCTGGAGTACCCGCCGTCGACCGCGGCCCAGTTACGGGTCGGCGGCGCGGCCGGCCACTGGTACGGCACCTCGGGTGTGGCCGATGTCGGGACGCGGCGGCCGGTGAGGGCAAGGGACAAGTTCCGGATCGGCAGCATCACCAAGGTCTTCGTGGCCACGGTGCTGCTGCAACTGGTGGGGGAGTGCCGGGTCGAGCTGGACGCGCCGGTTGCGCGCCTCCTGCCGGGGTGGCTGCCGGAAGGCTTCTCGGGCGTCACTGTGGCCCATCTGCTCAACCACACGAGCGGCCTGCCCGACCACGTCGGCATCCCCGAGCCGGAGACCGCGGAGGAGGTCTTCCGTCACCGCTTCGACCACTGGACGCCGCGGGAGTGGGTGGCGACGGCGACGCACGGGCCACTGAAGTTCACCCCGGGCACTCGACAGGAGTATCGCGGCATCAACTACTCACTGGCCGCACTGATCATCGACACGGTGACCGGCCGTCCCTACCGGGAGGCGGTCGGGGCCCGCATTCTCCGCCCGCTCGGCCTGGAGCACACCGTCGTGCCCGGCGAAGACCCTCGCATCCACGGTCCCCACGTGCACGGCTACCTGACGATGGCCGGCGGCGGCCTGCGGGACATCACGACGTACGACCAGTCGTCCGCCCGGGGCGAAGGCGACATGATCTCCACCACGGGCGACATCGACCGCCTGCTCGTCGCGCTGTTCTCCGGCGAACTGCTTCCTCCGGATCTGCTCCGCCTGATGTTCACCCTGCCGCCGGCCGATGTGCGGATGCTCGACGGGTCTCCCGCCCGCTACAGCTCAGGGTTGCAGCAGGCCACCGTCAACGGCACCACGTTCTGGGGCAAGACCGGGGAGACGTACGGGTACAAGAATGCCGCCTTCTCCACTCGTGACCAGCGGCGCCGCTTCGTGCTCGCTCACCAGCCGACGACCCCGCGCAACGGCCAGGAGACCCAGATGGTCACCAGGGTCGCCGACCTGCTCACCCGAAACTCCTGAATCCTGACTCGTGACCCAGTACCGGTGTCAGGGACTTGACCCAGCACCGTCCGTATCCTCCCCCTCTGTATGGTCAGTTGATCAGGGGGCGTCAGCACACGGCAACCGTCCGGGAGTCTGCCGGTCCGGCGCACCGGCTTGATGTGCCGGAGCACATGAGGAGCTGTGATGGGCGTGGGATCGATACTTCGTCAGGCGCATGCCGAGGGCATGAGAGCCATTCCCGCCGGGGAGATCATTCTGCGCGACGAAGGCACTCGGACGGACTGGAAAGTGGAGGTCGGTGCCTTCCGGCTGGCGCCGTATCCCGTGACCCGCGAGCTGTACCACACGATTCGGGGCGAGGCGCCCGCGAGTTCGGCCGGTCCGCGTACACCCGTGACCGAGATCTCGTGGAACGAGGCTGTCCTGTTCTGCAACCTGCTCTCGCGGGAGTCCGGGCTCCGGCCCTGCTACTCGACGTGCGACGACCCCGACGGGCTGGACGTGGCCTGCGACTGGCGGGCCGACGGCTATCGACTCCCGTCCGAGGCGGAGTGGGAGTACGCCTGCAGAGCAGGAACCTCCGGCGTCCGCTACGGGGACCTGGACGAGATCGCCTGGCACGACGGGAACTCCGGCGGCGCGGTGCACGACGTCGCGACCAGGACGCCGAACGCCTGGGGCCTCCACGACATGATCGGCAACGTGTGGGAGTGGTGCTGGGACCTCTACGATCCCGAGGTGTACGGCCCGTACCGCGTATTCCGCGGCGGGGGCGGATTCGACCGGCCCCGAAGCTGCCGGGCGTCGTGCCGCCGCAAGAGCCATCCGACCTTCCGCATCGACGACCTGGGGTTCCGGCTCGCGCGAACGGTGTGATCCGGTGGGGAGGCATCCGGTATCCCCGTCGGGCTGCGACGGAGATCCTCTGTGACTCGGTGACTCGGTGACTCAGTGACTTGGCGACTGGGCGACTGGGCGACTGGGCGACTGGGTGTTTCGGTGGCTGGAGCGGGTGCTTCCGTTCCGCGTCCGTGTGTGTTTCGCCGTCAGATCGCGCCCGCAGTTCGGCCATGTCGGTGAGTCTCCGTAGAGTGCGTCGCGTGAGCGACATGTATGAGCTGGTGATATCGGTCGATCTGCGCGACGAGCTCTCCGAGCCGGAGCTGGCCGAACTGCGCTGGCACCTGGGAGTCGGGCCGCAGCCGGAGAACCTGTCGATCGTGACCGAGTTCCCGATCGTGGTGGAGGACGAGGCGGGCGAACCGGTGGTCGAGGACGAACCTCGTCCACTGCTGGCCGGCAGTGGGGCCGCCTGGCGGGTCGGCGGTGTGCTCGGCTCGGCGCTGGTCGGCCGTGCGGACCTGACGCGGAAGGGGTGGTCGCTGACCTCCCGGCAGGAAATCCACCCCGACGAATTCGAGAGGGTCGGCGAGCTGCTCCGTTGGCTCGCCGCCCGCGTGCACGACCCCCAGCGCCAGGTGGACGATGTCGTTTCGATCGGCCACTTGAGGTTCCACGAATCCTTGACGCCGGAAGCGATCGAGGCCGCGAACGGGGAGATCGTGTGGCCGGCCCAGTGGTCTGCTCCGTAAATCGCGTAGCCGTCCGCTGCCGGCCCGACATAGCTTTTCCTGCATGGCTGACGAGTGCTTCACCCATCCCCGGCTCGCCGCGATCTACGACGCGCTCGAAGCCGATCGGCGCGATCTGGACGCCTACGTCCGCCTCGCCGAGCGGATCGGGGCGCGCCGGGTCCTGGACATCGGCTGCGGCACAGGAGTGTTCGCCCTCCTGCTGGCCGACCGCGGCATCGAGGTCGTGGGTGTCGATCCGGCCACCGCGGCCATCGATGTGGCCCGGGGCAAGCCGGGCAGTGAACGGGTGCGCTGGATCTCCGGTGATGCGACAGCTCTTCCGCCCCTGCAGGTCGACCTCGTGACCATGACGGCGAACGTCGCCCAGGCCATCGTCGAACCACGGGAGTGGCGGACGACCCTGCAGAGGGCGTACGAAGCACTGCGGCCCGGCGGAACCCTTGTGTTCGAGACACGGGATCCGGCCAGGCGAGCCTGGGAGGAGTGGAATCGCGAGGCCTCGTACGGCGTGACCGGGATACCGGGAGTCGGTGGGGTCGAGAGCTGGGTCCAACTGCTCGAAGTGCGCGGACCGCTGGTGACCTTCCGTTGGACCTATGTGTTCGGCGCGGACGGGCAGGTACTGACATCGGATTCGACGTTGCGATTCCGCGAGCGGCGGGAGATCGAGACGGAGCTGGTCGCACAGGGCTTCGTGGTGCAGGACGTCCGCGACGCCCCTGACCGGCCGGGACGCGAGTTCGTCTTCCTCGCCCGGCGGCCCGGGGGCGATGGCTGACCGCCCGCGTACCGCGGAGGAGATCGCCGCGCTCGGAACACGACGGGGATTCCCGCTCCCTCCGAGGCGGGGCTCAATTCGGTTACGGCGGGTGTCGGGCCCGGGGCCACGGATGGTAGGCAGGGCGCGTGATCGATACGGGGGAGGACGACGCCCGATGAGGACGATGCGCCGGATCGCGCTGTACGCCGCGCTGCCGCTGGCTCTGCTGCTCGCGACCGGCTACGGCTGGTACCGGGTGAGCGACACCGGTAAACGGTGGCGGTACGAGGACCGGCTCGCCACGTACTGCGAGGGCCTGCTTCCGGTCGCCGAATCCGCCGCCCTGACCGCGTACTCCATCGATCCCGGGCTGCCGGGGGACCGTACGGGCGGTGCCGGTGACGACCGCTGGAGCGAGTGCGGAGTGGCGGACACCCGGCTGCTGGTCGCCCTGATCCCGTACGACGCCGTCCGTGACCGCAACCTCTCCGGTGAGCCGCTCTCGATGCTGCGCGACGGGAGTTCGGACCATCTGCCGGTAGCCATCGGCGGTGGCTGGCAGGGCCACACCGATTTCCGCGACACCGGCATCGTGCTCAACTGCACCGACCGGCCCGCCTCCCTCGTGGTGAGCGTGAGTGCCGACGAGTCGCATGAGAACGCCCGGGAGACCCGGCAGATCGCCCGGCTGGCCGCGGCCACTGCCGAGCGCGCGGCCAAGCAGTGGTCCTGCAACGCCCCGCACGGGGCCGGCGTGCCACCCATCCCTCTGCAAGCCGATCGCCCGGAGCCCGGTGACGCAACCGGCACCTGCGCAGGGGTACCCCTCCCGGGCGACGACTCCGTCGACTGGCACCGTGAGACCACCGCGGCCGGTGCCGCCCTGCTGGAGACCTGCGCACTCGGCGAGACGAAGGCGCGGGACGAGGAGCTCTACTGGTTCGGCGCCGCGTTCGGACCGTACGCGCAGCGCCTTCGGACCTCCGACGACGACCCCGGTGGCTACCGCGGCGACGCGGGCGCCGATCGCCACAGCGCCTGGGCGAGCGCCGAATGCGGCACGGGTCCGCGCGCACTCTTCACCGTCGACGACACCGAGTACGCGGCCCCGCCGCGCGGCTACCTCCGCACGGCGCTCCGCGCCTTTGCCGAGCGTGCGGCGCAACGCCATGGATGCACCGACTTGAGACTGCCCTCCTGACCGCGCGGAACCACGCCCGGGGACGGACGGCCCCGACGAGTCCGACGAACCCCGGGCGCTTCCCGAGGGTGACCTGATTTGGCCGTAGCATGTCAAGAATCATGGTGATGTGCCTTGTTGCTTCAAGGTCGTCGTGCCTCAATGGGGAAGGCGATCTCCCCTGACGGTTCGTCAGGGAATTGCTGCATTCCGGCGCGGCACGTCGATTCAACGCGCCGGCATTCCCCCCACATCGGTAGTCCCCCCACATGAAGGGCAACCACCATGAGGCATGGCATACGGCGACTCGGCTTCTGCTTCGCCCTCGCCGCCGGCACGCTCGCGCTGGCACCCACGGCTGAAGCGGTCACCCCCACCACCGCGACCATCAACTTCGACTGTGGCGTCTACGGCTCGGGCAGCGCGACTCTCACCGCCACCCAGAGCGGCACCACCGCGACCATCAACCTCTCGACGTCCGCCATCACGGCACCGATCAGTGTCGGAGCGAACTCCGTCAAGTCAACGCTCACACTCACCAACAAGGGCACGGGAACGGTGACGTTCACCGGCAACTCCAACCCCGCCATCCCGGCCGGAAGCCCGGTGTCGACGGGCCCGCTCAAGGGGACCGTGGCCGCGGGGGACAGCCTGGCGGCCAAGTCCCTCAAGGTCGTGGTCTTCGGCATCACCGCGACCTGCAACGCGACGTCCGCCCAGTCTCCCGGACCGTTCGTGTTCTGAGTGGGCTTCCTCGCGCCGAGTGAAGTACCGGGCTGAAACGGCTACGGTGCGGTCGGCCCGTGTCCCCGCCTGCGGGCGGGGACACGGGCCGACCGTGCGATCGCGGAGCGGGCGCCCAGCCCTTGGGGGAGGGAGCCCGGACGTGCCCGAAAGGGCGCTGCGGCCACGCCACCTGGCCGGCCCGGTCGCCGAGCCGCCCCGTCGGGTCATGCGGCCGCCCGGGAGCCCGAGTCGCCCGCCTTCCCCCCGTCCGCGTCATGGTGGATCGGCGTCCGCGATCCGGTCAGTGGAACACCCGTCCCGCCACGGCGCGCCGCGACGATCTCCGCCGCGATGGACAACGCGGTCTCCTCGGGGGTACGGGCGCCGAGGTCGAGGCCGATCGGGGAGCGCAGACGGGCCAGCTCCTCGTTGGTGACGCCCGCTTCGCGCAGGCGGCGGTCGCGGTCCTCGTGGGTGCGGCGCGAGCCCATCGCGCCGACGAACGCGACCGGCAGCCGCAAGGCCGTCTCCAGGAGAGGGACGTCGAACTTGGCGTCATGGGTGAGCACGCACAGGACGGTTCGTGCGTCGGTCGTGGTGCGCCGGAGATAGCGGTGCGGCCAGTCGACCACCAGCTCGTCGGCCTCGGGGAAGCGGACCCGAGTGGCGAAGACCGGCCGGGCGTCGCACACGGTCACGTGGTAGCCGAGGAACTTGCCGACCCGGACCAGCGCCGTCGCGAAGTCCACGGCGCCGAACACGATCATCCGGGGCGGCGGCACCCTCGACTCCACGAACAGCGTCACGCCGCCCGGACAGCGCGACCCGTCCTCCGCGACGTCGACGGTGCCGGTGCGGCCGGTGTCCAGCATCGCGCGGGCCTCCTCCGCCGCCGTCCGGTCCAGTTCCGCCGCTCCGCCGAGGCCGCCCTCGTACGATCCGTCCGGGCGGACGAGCAGCGCCCGCCCGAGCAGTTCCGCCGGGCCCCGGGCCACCCGGACGAGTGCCGCGGCCTCGCCCCGGTCCGCGGCCGACACCCCCGCCCGGAACACCGGTGCGTCGGCGCGCACCGGTGTGACCAGGATGTCGATGACGCCGCCGCAGGTGAGCCCCACCGCGAAGGCGTCCTCGTCGTCGTACCCGAAACGTTCGCGTACCGTGCGCCCGTCCTGGAGCGCCCGGACGCACAAGTCGTACACGGCGCCTTCCACACAACCGCCGGAGACGGAACCGATGACGGTGCCCGCACCGTCGACGGCCAGGGCGGCGCCGGGACCGCGTGGCGCGCTGCCGCTGACGGCCACGACCGTGGCGACGGCGAAGTCCCGGCCCTCCTCGAACCACCGGCTCAGCCCCTCGGCGATGTCAAGCACCCCGGGCTCCCCCCTCCGCCCGGCCGCCCCGTGCACCGTCCGCCGCACGAAGGAAGCGGTCCGGACGGATCGGCAGCTCCCGGTGGCGTACGCCGGTCGCGTGCCACACCGCGTTGGCGATCGCGGCGGCGACGCCCACGATGCCGATCTCGCCGATGCCCTTGATGCCGATCGGATCGTCCGGGACCGGGTCGTCCACCCAGTCGGCCTCGATGAGCGGCACGTCGGCGTGCGCGGCGAAGTGGTAGCCGGCGAGGTCGGCGCCGACATGGCCGCCCGAGGCCCGGTCCCTGATCGCCTCCTCGTGGAGAGCCATCGAAAGCCCCCAGGTCATTCCGCCGATGAACTGGCTGCGGGCGGTGAGCGGATTGACGATGGTGCCCGCGGCGAAGATGCCGAGCAGCCGTCGTACGCGCACCTCACCGGTGTCCACATCCACCGCTGCCTCCGCGAACTGCGCACCGAAGGAGTGACGTTCCTTCTTGCTGAGCGCGCCGATGGCCTCGGCGGTGTTCGACCGGGCTGTGATTCCCTCCGGCGGAATGCCGCCGCCCAGCGCCAGGCGTTCGCGCAGTTCGTCCGCGGCGATCGTCACCGCCCACGCCCAGGAGCGCGTCCCCATCGAGCCGCCGGCGATCATCGCCGGGCCGAGGTCGCTGTCCGCGATGCGTACCCGGACGGATCGCGGATCGGCTCCCAGTGTGTCCGCGGCGACCAGGGCCATCGCGGTCCGTGCCCCGGTCCCGACATCCGCCGCGTTGATCCGTACGGTGAAGGTGCCGTCCGGTTCGGCGGTCACGGCCGCGGTGGACGGCCCGACCCCCGAGGGGTAGGTCGCCGCCGCCGTTCCCGTCCCCACCAGCCAGCGTCCCTCACGACGCAGACCGGGACGCGGATCACGGTCCGCCCAGCCGAACCGGCGGGCGCCCTCCTCGAAACAGGCGAGCACATTGCGGCTGCTGAACGGCAGCCCGGACACCGGACCCGTCTCGGGTTCGTTGCGCGCGCGGAGCGCGATCGGGTCCACACCGCACTTCTCGGCCAGCTCGTCGAGAGCCGATTCGAGGGCGAAGGACCCGGGCGCCTCGCCCGGCGCGCGCATCCACGTGGGGGTCGGCACGTCGAGCCGCACGAGCCGGTGAAGGGTGCGATGCGCATCGGCGTCGTACAGTACACGCCCCAGGACGGCGCTCGACTCGATGAACTCGTGCACGGTCGACGTGAGGCTCTGCGCCTGGTGGTCGAACGCCCGCAGCCGGCCGTCGGCGTCGGCGCCGAGCCGGATCCGCTGCGCCGTGGGGCTGCGGTAGCCGATCAGGGAGAACATCTGGCGGCGGGTCAGCACGACGCGGACCGGGCGGTGCAGAACGGTCGTGGCCATCACGGCGGCCACTTGATGCGGGCTCAGCCCCTTCGATCCGAAGGCGCCGCCGACGTGCTCCGACCGTACCCGTACGGACGCCGGGTCGAGGGAGAAGAGCTGCGCCAGCTCGCTCGCCACCCAGCTGCTGCCCTGGTTGGAGTCGACGACATCGAGCCGGCCGCCGTCCCAGCGGGCCGTGGCCGCGTGCGGCTCCATCGGATTGTGGTGCTCCTCCGGAGTGGTGTACTCCGAGTCCACGACGACGGCGGAGGCGGCGAGTCGGGCCTCGACGTCCCCCTTCTCCGTCTGGGGCTGCACCATCGGGGTGGCCTCGGGCGTGTAGGCATCCGGGCGGCCGGCGTGGAACGACACATCGTGCGGTTCCACGTCGTACTCGACCACCAGGGCCTCGGCGGCCTCCCTGGCCTGTTCGGACGTCTCGGCCACCACCAGCGCCACCGGCCAGCCCGCGAAGGGCACCCGGTCGTGCTGGAAGATCCCGATGACCGGGTTCGGCCGCCCCAGCATGCCCATGTACTCGATGTCGACGCGCGGCGCGTTCTTGTGGTGCAGCACGGTCAGAACGCCGGGCATGGCCAGGACGGGGCCGTCCTCCACCGAGCGGATCCGGCCGCGGGCCACGGTCGACAGCACCAGCCAGCCGTGGGCCAGTTCGGTGAAGGGGACCTCCCCGGCGTAGCGGGCCGCCCCGGTCACCTTGTCACGGCCCTCCACCCGGGTACGGGCGGAGCCGATGGCGCCGGTCCCGGCGGCGACCCCGGTCGTCGTGGTCATCGGGAGACCTCCTCGGTGAGCTCGGTCAGCACGGCCACGATGAGATTGCGCATCAGGGTCACCTTGTATCCGTTCTCGGGAAGGGCCTCGGCGGCCGCCAGTTCGGCATCCGCTGCAGCGGCGAACGCCTCCGCGCCCGCCGGTCCGCCGATGAGCACGCGCTCGGCGGACCGGGCCCGCCACGGCCTCGAAGCGACGGCCCCGAGCGCGAGACGTACTTCGCGTACGACCCCGTCCCGGACATCGAGCGCGCCGGCCACCGAGCCGATCGCGAAGGCGAACGAGGCGCGTTCGCGCACCTTCCGGTACCGCGAGCGGGCGGCGACCGGCGCGGGCGGCAGAGTGATGCCGGTGATCAGCGCGCCGGGCGGGAGGGCGGTCTCGACATGAGGCGTGTCGCCCACTGGCGGATAGAACGCGTCGATCGGCAACTCGCCCGGCCCGTCGGCCGTTTCGTACGAGATGACGGCGTCGAAGGCGGCGAGGGCGACCGCCATGTCCGAGGGATGGGTGGCGATGCAGTGCTCGGACGCGCCGAGGATCGCGTGGTTGTGGTGCTCACCGTCGACGGCGGGACAACCGCTCCCGGGAGAACGCTTGTTGCACGGCCTGCTGATGTCGGTGAAGTAGCCGCAACGGGTCCGCTGGAGCAGATTCCCGCCGACCGTGGCCATGTTGCGCAGCTGCCCCGAGGCACCTGCCAGCACGGCCTGCGCCAGGGCAGGGTAGTGGCGCCGTACGTCGGGGTGGGCCGCGAGATCGCTGTTGGTGACGGTCGCCCCGATCCGCAGCCCTCCGGCGACATCGAACTCGATCCTGTCGAGCGGGAGTTCTCGTACGTCGACGAGGAGCGCGGGCCGTTCCACGCCGGTCTTCATCAGATCCACGAGATTGGTGCCGCCGCCGAGGAACCGGGCGTCGGGGGCGGACCCGATCAGAGCGACCGCTCCGGAGACGTCAAAGGCTCGTTCGTAACCGAATTCCCTCACGCCACTGCCTCCTTGCCCTGCACCTCGGCTGCCTGCGCCACTGCCTGAACGATCGACACATAGGCGCCGCAGCGGCACAGATTGCCGCTCATGCGCTCGCGGATCTCGTCGGCGCTGAGCGCGGGAACCCCTGCTTCCGGGCGGACATCGTCGGTCGCCGCGCTCGGCCAGCCCGCCGCGTGTTCCTCGATCACCGCGATGGCCGAACAGATCTGACCGGGTGTGCAATAGCCACACTGATAGCCGTCGAGGTCGAGAAAGGCCTGCTGCACCGGATGGAGCCGCTCGCCATCGGCCACGCCCTCGATGGTGGTGATCGCCCGCCCCTCGGCCGCGACCGCGAGCTGAAGGCAGGAAACCGCCCGGCGCCCATCGAGCAGTACCGTGCAGGCACCGCATTGGCCCTGGTCGCAGCCCTTCTTGGAGCCGGTCAGGTCGAGGTGCTCACGCAGGGCGTCGAGCAGGGTGGTGCGATGGTCGACGGGCAGTGTGTACTTCTCGCCATTGATGTTCAGAGTGATGGCACTGGACGTCGATGAAGTCATGATCAGCCTTCTTTCGCGTTGCTGATGCGCGTCGAACGAGACGATCCCGGTGGACATTACGGGAGGGAGCGGGCGATGAGGACGAATGAACCGTTGACGGTGGGCGCAGGTCAGCCACACCGGCCGGATCTGCCGCTAAGGTGAGTCCAAGCGGACAGTTGTCCACTTGTCGTCGAACCTAGCGGACAGCTGTCCGCTCAGCAAGGCCGGACTCGGCTGCCCCTTCCGGGAGGAGGAGGAATGCGGGACGAGGTACGGGACGAGACATACGACTCGGTACCGGACGGGAAGGTCACGGCTCTGCGCCCGGACGCGCAACGCAACCGTGAGCGCATCCTTGAAGTCGCCCTGGCAGAGCTGACGCGGGCGGCGGACGCCCCGTTGAGCACCATCGCGAAGAAGGCGTGCGTCGGACAGGGGACCTTCTACCGCAACTTCCCGAACCGCGAGGCCCTCGTCCTGGAGGTCTACCGCTTCGAGATGCAGCAGGTCGCGGACACCGCGGCCCAATTGCTCAGCACTCGCGCACCCGACCGGGCTCTGAGGGAGTGGATGGACCGTCTCGCCCAGTACGCCATGGCCAAGGCAGGTCTGGCCGACGCGTTGCGCAAGTCCACCAGCAACTGCGGCAGCAGCCTGGCCCAGTTGGGGCACGGCCCGGTGACCAGGGCGGTCGCACTGCTGCTGAGCGCGAACGAGGAGGCCGGCACCATCCGACCGGGTCTGACTCCGGACGACTTCGTGCTCGCCATCGCCGGGCTCTGGCAGATCGACCCGCACAGCGACTGGCAGCCGCGTGCCACGCGCCTCCTGGACCTGGTGATGGACGGCCTGCAGGCAGGGGCCCCCGGAGCGGAGGGGCGCGCGGCGGGCGGGACGGAAGCGGGCGGATCCGGGCGGGCGGCCCGGGCGACGGACTGACCGAACCGGCCGGATTCCGTTCGCTCGTTCAACGCCCGGAATTCCGTACGCGGCCGGTGCGTAGGGTGAGGGGATGATCGAGGTACCGGAGACGTTCGCGAGGAGCACGATCGAGCGCGAGGGCGAGCCCGGGGCGGCGTGGCTCGCCGGGCTGCCCAGGATCGTGGAGGAGCTGTTGGGGCGCTGGGAATGTGTGCCGGACGGCGAGGTCATGCATGGGGGCGTCGGGATCATTGTGCCGGTGCGACGGCCGGCTGAGGGGGCGGCCGTGATGAAGGTGTCCTTCCCCCACCCCGGCAACGTCCACGAACCGGACGCGTTCGTGGCCTGGGGCGGACGCGGCGCCGTGCTGCTGCATGCTCGCGACGACGAGCACTTCGCGATGCTGCTGGAGCGAGCCCGGCCGTCGACCCTGGCGGAGCTCGATGACGAGGGCGAGGTGGCGGGAGTCGCGGGGCGGATCAGCCGTGCGCTGGCCGTCCCCGCGCCCTGTGGACTTCCGAGGCTGCGGGAGCAGGCCGATGCCTGGGAGGCCGGACTCCGCCGGGACGCCCAGGAGTTGACGCACCCACTGCCCCGGTACGTGGTGGACGCGGCCGTGGCGACCGTCCAGGAGCTGGGCCGCGATCAGCCGGACACCCTCGTCCACGGCGACCTGCACGCCCGCAACATCCTGCGCGCCGACCGTGAGCCGTGGCTGGCGGTCGACCCCAAGGGGTACGCGGGCGACCCCGCGTACGACGGCGGGACCCTGCTCAAGACGCGGGCACTGACGCTCGTCGAAGCGAACGACCTGCGGAAGGCGCTGTTCCACACCCTGCACGTCTTCGCCGAGGCAGCCGAAGTCGATCGCGAACGCGTCCGGCGCTGGGCCCAGTTCCATGCCGTCCAGGCTTCGTTCTGGGGTCGCCGCCACGGATTTCACAGGGCGCGGAAAGGGGCAGGACCGGACCGGCTCACACAGGTCCTCGACTCCCTGGCGGAGCTGCTCGTCGACCGCGCATAGCCCGATATCGAGGGTGACGGGTCGTCGACTCGTTAACTTTGGTTGCAAACTCCCCTTCTGGTAACTAAAGTTGTCACCATGACACCGCCTGAGATCACCGCCGCGGAAGAGGCAGCCCTCGACAAGGCGCTTCTGGACGCCCTCGACCCACTCGCCTCGGCGATGCGTGCGCGGGCGACCGGACTTCCTGAAGAACGCATGTGGGATGCCGACCCCATCGACGTCACACTCTCGATCCTCACCGCCTGGAAGGTGGTGGACGCGGAGGTCAAGCGATTGACGGCAATCGCGGCGAGAACCGCGGGCTCCTATGGTGCGAGCTACGAGCAGTTGGGTACTGCTTGGGGCATCACCCGGCAGGGCGCCCGAAAGAAGTGGCCCGAAGCGATCGGAAGGCCGACCTCCGGGGCGACGGGGACGAGCGTCATCGAACTGTGCGGCGGCAGCGCCGAAGTGTCCCGGGATCCGTCATCGGGCGGCTGGAAATGGTCCGGACGGGGGGCCGACGGTGCCTGTGGCGAGGCGGGCGGCACCTCGCGCTACGCGACGAAGGAGGAGGCTGCCGCCCACGCGGGCGCCTTCCTGAAGGAGCATGCCGCCGACGGGAGATAGGCGCGGCGGGCGCTCATGAGGTTCGTGCCGGGCCTGTCAGTGGTGTGGTGCATGATCGGCGTGTTGGCTCTTCGAGGAGATGGGGCACCATGCCGATCACAAACCAGAAGGTGACTGAACACACCTTTCTGCAGCCGCTGTACGCGGACGACTACTTTCCGGATCACGTCCTGGACAAGGGCACGGCGATTCTGCTGAACCTGTGCGAGCGGATCGAGGCGGAGCACCCTGCGGATCTCCAGACCCTGTACGCGCTCACGGAGGCGGCGACGGAGCAGTTCAATCTGCTGGAGGCCGAGTTCGAGGCGGCAGGCAGCGAGATCGAGACCGTCGCGCGTGAGGAGATAGCCGAGGGCTTCTGGTTCGTGGCGTCGGCCTACGGATTCCCGGACGCAGACGTGGAGGAGCTGATCGCCGTCAGGGACTGGTGAGTCGGTGAGCGGTGGGCGATGAACGGACGGTCGGGGCGACGCGCCTCGTCGGGCCATGGCACGCCGCGAGAGGCAGGTCGACGCCCTCGCGCCGCGAACCTGGCCGACGCAAGCCCGATGACGAGGAACACCGTGTGACCGTCTTCGTCGGCGGATATGGTCATGTTTCATTCCGGGCAAGGGAAGTGATCATGACAGGACGTGCCCTTCCGCCTCGTGTGGTGGCTGCAGAACGGGTCGCCTCCGAGGCGGGATTCAAGAAGAGTTGCATCCCGGAGGTGGGCCGGCTCCTCAGGCTGGCAGCTGCTTCGAAACCCGACGGGGTCATCGCGGAGAGCGGCACCGGATCCGGAGTGGGAACTGCCTGGCTGCACAGTGGTCTTGGCGCTGCCGCACGCCTGGTCACCGTGGAGCGCGATGAGGACCTGGCCCGCCGTGCGGCCGCCGTCTTCGCGGACGACACGCGCGTCAGCGTTCTCATGGGGGATTGGCGGCTGCTTGAGCAGCACGCCCCCTTTGACGTCTTCTTCTGCGACGGCGGGGGCAAGCGTGATGACCCGCAGCGGGTCGTCGAGCAGCTCGCTCCGGGTGGCCTCCTCATCCTGGACGACTTCACCCCCTCGCCCCATTGGCCGCCTCGTTTCGAGGGTGAAGTGGATGAACTTCGCCTGTTCTACCTCACTCATCCCGACCTGGACGCCACCGAGGTGCTCACAACACCAGGGAGTTCAGTGGTTGTCGGCACGCGCCGCGCGTAGCGATGAAGAGAAGCGAGGTCTTGCCTACTCGGTCTCGCCCGACTGCTCGCCGGAGCGGGAGCGTCGGTGGGCTGAGACTCGTTCGCGGGTTGCACACCGGCGGGAGCAGTAGCGGCGTTCCGGGCCGCTGCCCTGCGTGACGAAAACGTTCCGACAGCTGGACGATGCGCAGATCCTGCCGGGCGGGCGTTGGTGGTCCCAGACGAGAACAGCCAGGGCCATGCAGGACGAGGCGAGGAGCCATTCGTCCCAGGGGGCGTCGTCCGTGTCGTCGAGATGGGGGTGCCAGGGGGAGCTGCCGCCGTGCGAAGTGAGGCGGAGAGGTCCGGTGTGTTCCTCCAGGAGCCGATTGAGGCGGGCGGCCGCTCCGTCGGCGGTCTCGGCGCTGAAGACTTCCCGCAGTGCGGCGGCAGCCGCACGCATCGCGGCGACATCGCCAGTGGTGAGCTCTATGTCACCCACCTCGCCGTATGAGCGGAGCACGTCGGCGACGTCGCCCGGTTCGGGGCGGTCGGTATCGAGAACGTTGATCAGGGCAGCGGTCCGCCGAGCCACGGCCCGTACGGAGTGCCGGGTGGACCAGTCGTCGGTAGGGGAGGACACCCTGGCAATGTAACGCATGTTGTCTGGTTCTGAGTTACCCCCGTAACGTGTTGCCCATGGAATCGCGTTACTCGCTCCGTTCCTACCTCGGCGGAGCAGCGGCGGCTCGGGCCGGGGACGAGATGTCAGGACCGGCGCTGATGCTGGCCGGGTTCACGCTGGCCGGATCGACCACCGACGCTTCGTCGCTGCTTGCGGGCATCACGATCTCCGCCGCCGTAGGAGGGCCGCTGCTCGGGGCGCTCCTCGACAGAGCGGAGCGACCGGGCCGGCTGCTGGCCGGCGCCCTTGGCCTGTACGCGGCCGGCCTGGGAGCGATCCTCGTGGGGCTCGGCCGTCTACCGTTCACCGTCACCATCCTGATCGCAGTTCTGACGGGGCTGCTGGGGCCGGCCCTGTCGGGCGGATGGACGGCCCAGCTCCCTCGGGTGGTCCCGGGTGACGGGCTGCCCCGTGCGAACGCGCTCGATGCCATGATGTTCAGTGCGGCGAGTCTGGCCGGTCCGGCTCTCGCGGGCGGCCTGGCGGAGGTACAGGGGGCGCCGACGGCCGTAGTGGTCTCCGTAGGACTCATCGTTTCGGCGCTGCCCGGCGCCTGGTTCCTTCCGGCCCGTCACAGTCGGGGGCGAGGCACTCGGAAGACTTCGGTGATCAGTGACCTCGCTGCCGGAATCCGGGTCGTCACGGGGAAGCCGCCGCTGGCCCGGGCGACCCTCACCTCGGTCGTCTCCTGCGTGGCGCAAGGCATGTTGATGGCCTGCACGGTGCTCCTCGGTGAGCGTGTCCTGGGCGGAGCCGGTCGCGGCGCGATGCTGCTCTCCTGCGCGGCGGTCTCCGCCCTCGTCGCCAACGCCGTACTTGCGAGGTTTCCGCGCTCACTCGCCCCCGACACGATCATCTGGGCCAGTGCCCTTGTCCAGGCTGCCGCGTTGGCCCTGGCCACGGCGGAGCGACCAGCGCCGGTGATCGTGGCCGTACTGCTGATCGGGATCGGTGAAGGCCCCCAGCTCGCCGCCTTGTTCGCGATCCGTCACCGGGAAGCGCCGGACCACCTGCGTGGCCAGATCTTCACCACCGGCGCAAGCTTGAAGATCACCGGGTTCGCCCTGGGAGCTTCGGTCGCCGGGCCGGTCGCGAGCTGGTCCCTTCGAGGTGCCCTGACCCTCGCGGCGAGTGTGGCGGCCCTTGCGGCACTGGCCTTTTTCGTCATCCCGTCGCGCAGCGACGTCGGTCCGGCGGCCCCGCCGGTGACCCGGTGATCGTTCTCCTGCCCGCCACCAGTGGGCTGGTGGCGGGGGCGCGGCGCACCCCTCGTACCGGCCGTCACCCGGGAAGATCGCCGAGTGTCCCGGGACCGGTCGGGCAGACGGCCGAGACCCTCGGACGCGCTTGGCTAACAGCGCGCCACGACAAGCAGGTTGGTGACTTTCTCCATCGGCACGACGACGGCTTTCACCGTTCCGCCCACTTGGATCCGCACCTTTCCGCCATCAGCGCTCTTCAGCTTCCCGCACGTCGATGTCCCGTCATGCTTGACCTTCACGTACGCCGCCGGATCCGAGCCCGCTTCCGGGGCCCACCAGGTCGCGGTGATGCCCAGGAGGAAGCACACCAGCGCTGCGGCGACGATGGTCCGGCCCCGCCTCAGCCGGGCCGCTGCGGCGTCGGCCAGGGCGATCTGGTAGGCCGCGACCGATGCGTGGCGGCGGTGGATGTCCGCCAGCGTCACCATGCCCTCCCGGGTGCCGGCCTGCGCCGCGAGGGCCTGCCACAGTCCCGCCAGGGAGAGGGCGATGCCGCCGCCGATGAGGAGGGTGACCGCGATGCGCCAGTCGGTGGTGAGCTGGGCCGTCGTGTCGCGGCCCTTGAGTACGGCTCCGGCGGTGACCAGCGTGACGAAGGCGGCAAGGCCGTTGCGCCAGGCCTCCGCGTTGGCGCGCACCGCCGGCAGCGAGGCTTCGGCCAGCGCGGAGAATCGGTCGCGCTCGGTCAGATCCGTGGGCGTCGGCGGGCGCGCCGGCTTGCGGGGCCTCAGGGGCGTCCCGGTCATGACTGTCCGCCGGCCGGATCCGGAGCGGGGTCGGCGGTCAGCTCGATACGGAAGCTGACACCGCAGCCGCCCACGGCGTTCGGCTCCGTGGCCTCGGATGCTTCGGCAGGGTGCGTGGTCCCGCACGAGCAGGTGACGTCCAGAACGACCAGGTCGCCGTGACCGTACGTGCGAGCAGGCTCCACCAGCCCCGTGCCGCCGGCTCCCTGGACACCCGTACGGCTTCCGCCGATCCCGCTGGTGACCGCCGTCAGCGGACGGCGGTCGGTGAAGTGGTGCGCACAGCGCGGGCACGTACCTTCGACAACGGCCGAGGAGACGTTGTCACTCGTCATCACCACCGCTGCGAGGGCACCCGACTCCAGCAACTCGAAGGCGACCTCCGTCCAGTGGTAGTCCGAGGTCTGTTCATAGGGGATCGGGGGCTGGGGCTGATGGGGCATGGTCACCTCTGTGGACGGAACCGCGAATTTCGTCTGCGGAGCGGGTCAGGATCCGAAGTGGGCGTACGACGCCCAGCTCACGGGTTCGGTGGGATCGCTGTCGCGCAGTGCGCGAACGGCTCGGTGAAGTGCGACGGCGGGCTCCGTACCGCTGTCGGTCGACGTCAACTCCTTGTAGAAGTGGTCCGACACGACCGCGGCCGAGGCGTCACCCACCGGCCAGCTGGTGGCGACGATGTGCCGGAATCCGGTCAGCTGCATCGCCGCCGCGAGGTGGATCGCCTCGTCCGCGAGCTCGGGTACACCCGTGGCGGTCTGGCATGCCGACAGGTACGCCAGCTCGGCGTGGGCGAGGTCCAGGTCCGCGATGTCCGCGATCGACAGCGGACCGTCGCCGAGGCTGAAGGCGCTCGCCGCCGGATCGGAGGGGTCCTGGGCCGCGTGGCAGGCGAAGTGGATCCGGTCGCAGTGCGGGAGCTCGTCGAGGACGGCCCGCCGGGTCGCGGCCGTCCCGACCAGGCTCACTACCTCGGTCGCGTTCGCCACGTACTGCCGCAGGCCGGCCAGCTCGTCGGCGACCGCCGGCAACGCGGGCAGCCCGGGGGTCTCCGGCAATGCGATCGCCAGGTGCCGCCGCACCGCGGGCTCCGAGCGCCGTACCCGGCTCCGGGACAGCGCGGCCAGCGTCGGCGTGTAGGAGGAGACCACCAGGTCCGCGGTCCACACACCGCCGGAGCCCGTTGCCGACCCGTGGCGGGGATGGTGGCCCGCGGCGTGCAGCGGCAGCATGCTGAGCAACCCCACCGGACACCACCACAGACGTGGCGGCGCAGCGGCCGTCCGACCGGAACGCGGATGAGCGGCGTGCCCGAGCCGAGCCAGGATCGGCTCCACGATGCTGTCCCACAGCCAGCCGAGGACGTCGTGGCCGACGTGCCGGGCCCGCTCGCGGGCCAGGAACGGCACGTTCGGCTCGGTCTGGGTTTCGGTGGCGGACAGCAGGTCCGAGACCTTGCCGGACACATCGCGGATCGAGACCGAGGGGAGCGCCACCACCTCGGGCGCAGGCGTGTCATGGCGGACGATCAGTGCATGACATCCGTAGCGGCTGACATTCACGACGACCACCGGACCGTCCGTGGCCGCGTTCTTCAACTCGGTGTACGGCGTGGGCCCGAGGAAGTGCTCGAACCCTTCGACCTGGCGGACCCGCTCGACCGTCTCGTCCCATTCCCGGGCGAGATCCCGGCGGCGCTCGCCGGCCTCCGCGGAGAACCGCGCCCCCCGACCCCTGCCGGCCGGACCGATCAGCTGGTGCGGCTCGCCCACTGGAGAGAACTCGTCGGCGGAGGAGAACCCGCCGATGGAGGAGAGCTCGCCGGGGAAGCGCTCGCCCGCGGGCGAGAAGGTGTCGAGCCGGGCACGCAGTGCGGTGAGCCGCGTGGCCAGCTCGGGGTGGGAGCCGGCCAGTTCGCTGAGGTCACTGCGGAGGTGCAGTGCCTGAGTCCAGATGACCGACCTGCTCTGTTCGAGCATTTCGACCGCGGTCGAAAGCTGCCCGGCGGCCACGGCGGCCCCCGCGGCCTCGGAGGCGAGCCCCGACCACCCGCGAAGGGTGTCGCTGCGCACCCCGGCCCGCATCCCGTGCCAGGCGACGGTGGGCAGGCGCCGGACCGCGAGCCCGTAGTCCACGACCGCCCCCTCGATGTCGCCCTCCCGCGCCGCGAGCCGGGCGGCGCGGACCGCACACCGCATGGCCATGTCCGGGTCGCCGTACGGATCCCGGGCGGCCTCGCGCCAGCACGACAGGGTGGATTCCAGATCGGCGCGGTTCCCGGCGACGCCGTGGCGCTGCTCCAGGATCCTCCCCAGTGACCACAGCCATTCGCCCCGGCGGGCGTCTCCCGCCCCCGTGACCTCGACGGCTCGCCTCGCGGTGGCGACCGCCTGGTCCAGCAAGGCCGCGTCCCGTCCGGTCCGGGCGGCCGTCGTCAGTGCCACGGCGCGGTTCCGGAGTATGAGGCCGTAATCGGAGGAGCCGGGGTGGACCGCGTCGATCATCCGCTTGCTCACCCGCAGCATCTCCGCGACATCCGCGGGGTCGGGAGCACCGGAGAGATCGACCCGCATGCGCAGCAGCCAGGAGAGGGTGGACAGCGGCCTGCTGACGAAATCCCCGTGCTCCGGGAAATCCTGCTCCGCCTCGGCGGCCAGGGCGATCGCCTCGTCCAGGACAGCGCGGTCACCGGTCCGGTGGAAGACCTGAGAGAGCGCGTTCGCCAGTCCGACGGCGGCGATCGACCGCAGCACAGGATCCCGGGCCGCATCCTGGAGCGAGGTCCGGAGGGCTTCGACCGCCGCATGCATGTCCAGGTCGTCGCCGAGGTGTGCGTACCGGACCCGCAGCGCCATCCCCAGACTGTAGAAGTCCCGGGCGCGCGACGAGGCGCCGGACGACCGTGCACCTGCCACTTCGCGCAGCTCGATCACGGACCGGTCGAAGTCCGCCGACGACCCGGTGAGCACGGCCCGCACCTGGACGAAGACGGCGTGGTTGTGGAGTACGGACGGGCGTCCGCGGTCGCCGTCGGGGAGTTCCGCAAGTGCCGTCCCCAGGGTCGAGATCGCCTCGTCGAGGTCGGTGGCATCGCCGGTCTTCTCGTAGCGGGCGAACAGTGCCGACGCGAGGCGGGAAAGCACGGAGACGGACCGGTTCTCGTCCGCGGCGTCGAGCTCCGCCGCCTCCCGCCCGGCGGCCACCGCCGCGTCCAGGTCAGCCGGGTCCATCGTGTAGTGGAACCGCCATTCGAGGACCTTGGCCAGTTCGCTCAGACTCGCCGGCCGGCAGTCCGGTGCCGGAAGACCGCCGGACACCGCGTCGCGGATCACGGCGACGACGCGCTCCAGGTCGTCCGGGTTGCGGCGATCGTCGTAACGGAGCCGAAGAGCGAGCGTCAGCTTCGGCAGATGGTCCGCCCGGTCATCAGCGGTGGGGAGCACGGTACGGAACGCCTGCTCATGGGCCTCGATCGCGGCATCGAGGTCGCTTGCGTCGCCGTCCCTCAGGAACCTGCTGACCAAGGTGTCCCCGAGGTTCGACAGGTAGGTGCTGTACTGCGGATCGTCCGGTTCCGCAGTGGCGACCATGTCCCTCAGCACATCGATGGCTTCGGCGCCGTCCGCCGCGGAGCCCGTGACCCGGAACCGGATGGCGAGCGCCATCGCGAGGCAGCCCCGACGGATCTCGCGGTCGGTTTCATCGGCTGCGGTCCGTGGCGCGAGCAGTCCGGCCAGGTCGACGAGGGTGTCCATGGCGTCGAGTTCGGCTGTACTGCGCGACCGCATGGAGAACCGGGCGTTGTCGAGTTCGAGCCCGATGTTGACCGAGCGATCGGCCTCGTCGGTCCGGTTGTCGAGGCCGACGGCGACCCGTAACAGCGTCCCGGCCATCTGCCCGAACGCGGGACGCGCGGTGGCGAGGCACGCCCGGGCGGCATCGAACACCCGGTCCAGGTCGGCCCGGTCCCCGGAGTGCTCGAAGCGCCTCTGAAGGGCGTCCAGTCTGCCGGCGAGTCGCAGACCTCGCTCCGCATGGCCGGCCGGCGTCGCTGCGGTGACGGCCGACCAGAGGCCGATCGCTTCGTCCAGATACGGCAGTTCACGTCCGCTGTCGTAACAGGCGATGGCCGCGTTCAGGAGGTTCGAGTACGTGATGATCCCGTCCTCGCCCTCGTCCAGGGAGGTCGACGCGACCGCGAGACGCCCGACGCGCACCGACTCCCACAGATCTGCGACGTCCCCACCGTGTTCGAACCTGCGGCGCAGCCGATAGCAGAGATCGGACTGGGCCCGGACCCGCGAGGCACTGCCCTCCGGCGCCTCGCGGACCGCGGCCTCGCACGTACGGACGCTCTCCTCCAGATCGGCCGGGTCGCCCGTGCTGTCGAACCGGCGGTGCAGGGCGTCGCCGAGGTCCACGAGGAAGTCTGCTCTCCGGGCGTCGTCCCCCGGAATCCCGCCGAGCGTCGTCCGCCAAAGGACGACCGCTTCGTCGAGATCGGCCCGCTCCCCGGACTTCGCGTGCCGGGCCCGGAGACTCTTGTCGAGCGCCGTGAGAACGGACCCGTAGTCCGTGTCGGAACTGTCGGCCGTGACGCAGGCGAGCCGTCCCCACCGCACGGCCGCGTCGAAGTCGGCGATGGAGTCCGTCGCCTCGGCCAGATGCCGGTGCGACCGCCCGAGCCGCTGATACCGCAGCCAGAGGAACTGGTCGCCGGGCGGTGTGCCGGCGACCGAATCCTCCAGGGCCCGGATGGCCTCTTCGAGGCATGCCCGGTCGCCGGTCCGTTCGTGCACGACCAGCAGCGAATCGGCCAGCAGTGACTGCCTGCGTGCCCGGTCCCTGCCCGGCGACGAGAGGCCGACGGCCTCCCGGCGGGCCACCACGACGTTCCGTGCGTCCGCCACGTCCCCGGACGCCCGATGACGCTCGTGGTACGCCCGCCCCAGCCGCCCGAGGGCGAGTATCCGGCCCGCGGGGTCCTCGGGCGCTGTGCGAAGAGCCCACAGAATGCGATCGATCGCCAGGTCGAGAGGACCGAGGCCGGTGCCGTCCGAGAGGGAGAGCAACCTGTCGGCGGACTCGACCGCCCAGCGCAGGCGGTGGGTTCCGTCCGTCGCGAGGATCCCGACCGGTTCCGCCACATCGGCGGGGACCAGTTCCGGCGCGGTCCGACGCAGCCCGAGGAAGAACCCGATGGCGTTGTCGGCTTCGACCTGCCCGGCGGTGGTACCGGACACCACGCCTCGCCAGAAGCGGAACAGGGCCGACTCCGCCGCCGCCGTCATGTTGAGTTCCGGCTCCCCGCCACGGCCGACGCGGACCGCGGCGGCCATGGCCGCCGCGTGCTCGTCCTCCGCCTGCGGATCGGTCAGGTGCCGAGGGTCCCCCGACTCCCGGAAGAGGCTGATTCTTTGGCGGATGGCCGAGGCCGGGTCCGGCACGGAACGGGACGCTGGATCCTCTGACATCGCTTCAGGCTACTGAAAACACACTCTCAAGTACTTCGGTCCGACAATTTCGTGATCACGGGATGGGGTCGCCACCTGCCGCGGACCTGGCAGCGGACCCGTGGGAGGGCGCAGAGAGCCGCCCGATCTCCGAGGCGTCACTCCTGCTCGTGGCACCGACGGGCGAGATGGACCGTGACGTCGGCGGTGATCTCGACCGTCTCAGGCAGAACCTGCATGATCTGGCTGAATGCCTGCTTCCGCTCCACGGCCGACAGTACCCCGCCCCCGACCGCAGGGGCCCCGGACACCTCGTTCCGGCAGTGCGGCCGGTCAGGGCCCGCTGACGATGCCGTCCCATGGAGCCCGGTTGTCAGAGGTGGATGCGAGACTGCTCGGCATGATCGAACCCAATCCGAAAGCAGACCTGCTCCGCTACCTGCAAGACGGGCGTGACGCCCTGCTGTGGAAGCTCAATGGGCTCTCGGAATACGAGATCCGTCGCCCGCTGACCCCCACGGGCACGAACCTGTTGGGGCTGGTCAAGCATGTCGCCGGCGTGGAACTGGGGTACTTCGGCGACACGTTCGGGCGGCCGTTCTTCAATGAGGAGCCGCCGTCGTGGTGGTACACGCAGGACGCGGAACCCAACTCGGACATGTGGGCCACGGCAGACGAGTCGCGCGAAGACATAGTCGGCCTGTATCACCAGGCGTGGGAGCACTCCGACCGCACGATCGAGGCGCTGGCACTCGACGCGATCGGTCACGTCCCGTGGTGGCCGAGTGAACGACGCGAGGTGACACTGCACCACATCCTGGTGCGCGTGATCGCCGATACCCAGCGGCACGCCGGCCACGCCGACATCGTGCGCGAGCTCATCGACGGAAGTGTCGGCCACACGCAGGGCAAGGACAGCCTGCCACCGGGCGATCAGGCATGGTGGGCGAACCACCGGCGCCGGCTGGAGGACGTGGCACGAGAAGCCGGCGACAGCTGACTCGCCCCTGCTTCACCGTGCGCGGTGCATCACAGGGCAAGTCGGTGCCCCGGACGACGGAGGAGATCGCAGGAGGTCAGAGGAGGCCGAGCCAGTAGCGGCACGCCGAGGCGAAGGGTTCGACGCTGTTCCCCTCGCGACGGCAGACCTCCATCAACCACTCGCACGTCTGCCGGGCCTTGCTGATGAGACCTGCGGGATAGCCGTAGCTCACTCGATGTTCGGCGAACTCGTCCTCGTCCTCGACATGGGCTTCGCCGCCACGGGTCCGCACGACATCGAGATCGAGGTCCACGATGCGCAGGACGGCCCCGTTCGGGCTCCACTCGGGCGCCGTGCACACGTCGCAGTAGATCTCGGGGCCCGGGTCCGAGCAGAACGTGGCTGTCCACCACTCACCGCGAGGTACCAACGTCACGTAGGAGAACCGGCTTGTCCAGCCGCCCTCGGCCGAACAGACGGGGACACCCTGCGCCGTGCCCAACCACACCCCGTGCTCGTCTTCACCCAGCCGGACAGCGGTCCACCGCGCGCTCAGGCTGCCGTCGTATTTCCGGATGTCGACCAGCACGGAGGTGCACTTTGCCATCACACCAAGAGGCTTCCCCGACAGCGCTGTCGAAATGCCGGCGGGCTGCTTTCCGGCCCGGCGGACGGGGCGCTCATTCCCCTCCCACGCTGAACAGGGCATCACGCGCCGTGGCCACGTCGGGGTCGGTCCAGCCCCTGACCGCGACCCGTGCCTCCTCGCCGGGGAGAAGTGTGATCAAGCCGCGGTCCGCCACGGCGTCGGGCCCCAGCCGGTCGGGCTGGAGCAGGAGATCGCGCACCAGCGTCCGGGCCGTGACGACGATGTCGACTGCGTCGGGTACGCTCCCGGCTCCCGCACCGGCTTCGATGCCGGTTTCCGGATCGAGACGGACGTCGTACTGCGGCACCGGGTAGGCGAACTCCTTGTCGAGCACGGGGAAATACACCGCCCGGAGTCCATCGGCATCGGCCACCAGGAATTCCCTGGAGGAGCCCTCTTCCGGCAGCAACGGGCTCGTCACCGTCAGTCTGGTGACCGTCCGCGGGCCCGCCTCAAGCTCCACCGACGCCTCGTGCAACACGGTTCCCTCCACGTCGAGCCGACGCAGGTGGACCGTCGTGCGCCAGTCGGAGCCGGACTGATTGTCGAGGGCGAGTACGGGACCGTCATCTGTCGGGACGAGGGAGAGCAGCCGGTCCGCGTAGAGCCGCCGCAGCTCGTGGTACAGCGGCTTGAGACGGCCGTCGCCGTCGATGGCCGCCCACGAGCTGACCGGCCAGCAGTCGTTGAGCTGCCAGAGAACGGTGCCCGCACACACCGGCCAACTCGCCCGCCAGTGCTCGATGCCCGCGGCGACGGCGCGTGCCTGGACGACCTGTGCCAGGAAGTGCCACCGGTCGAAGTTCCCTTCGGGCAGGCCGAAGTGACGCTCGATGCCCCGGTTCAGTTTGCTGTTGCCGTCCTGTGCCTTCTGGTGGTGCAGCATGCCGGGGGAGTCGGGAGCGAGCCGCTCGCCGGGCAGGGCACGGTGGAGCGTCGCGAGGGCAGGGGGAGCCTGCCAGCCGAACTCGGCGCAGAAGCGGGGCACGTCTGCCCGGTACTCGGCGTAGTCCTGACGGTTCCACACCTCCCACGAGTGATGGGTGCCGTGCCGGGGATCGTTGGGATGGTGGTCCCACGACCCGGACCAGGGGCTGCCCGCCGTGTACGGGCGGGTCGGGTCCAGCTCGGCGACGATCCTGGGCAGCAGTCCGAGGTAGTAGCCCTCGCCCCAGGAATTGCCGGCCAGCGGCCGCTCCCAGTCCCAGTCCCGGAACCCCCAGAGGTTCTCGTTGTTGCCGTTCCACAACACCAGACTCGCGTGCGGCATCAGCCGGATAACGTTGTCACGCGCCTCTGCTTCGACCTCTCCGCGCAGTGGCTGCTCCTCCGGGTAGGCGGCGCAGGCGAAGGGGAAGTCCTGCCAGACCATGAGACCCAGCTCGTCGCACACGTCGTAGAAAGCGTGGTCCTCGTAGATGCCTCCGCCCCAGATACGGACCAGGTCGACATTGGCCTCGGCGGCCCGGGCCAGTCGTTTCCGGTAGCGCTCGGGCGTGACCCGGGAGGGCAGGACGTCGTCGGGGATCCAGTTGACCCCGCGCGCGAAGATCCGTACGCCGTTGACGACGAAGGTGAAGCCGGTGCCGTGGGAATCCGCCGATCGGTCGACTTCGACCGTGCGGAAACCGATGCGGCGCGTCCAGGCGTCGAGCCGCTCACCTCGCTCGTCGAGCAGCGTCACGTCGAGGTCGTACAACGGCTGGTCGCCGTATCCCCGCGGCCACCACAGCGCGGGGTCCTCCACGCTCAGGCACAGCACCGTGCCGTCGCCCTCGAACGCGATCTCCGCCTCGGTGCCGGCGACGGTGGCGCGGAGGGTCAGCCGACGGCCGGCGCCGTTCGCGGTGCGCTCCGTGCGTACCCGCAGCTCGACACGACCGGTGGAGCCGTCGACCGAGACGAGGGGGCGGACCTCGGCGAGACGGGCGGTGGACCAGTGTTCCAGGCGCACCGGACGCCACATCCCGGCGGTCACGACGGTCGGGCCCCAGTCCCAGCCGAAGCTGCACGCCATCTTGCGGATGTACTGGAAGGGTTCAGGGTAGGCGTTCGGGCGTTCTGCGGTCAGGGCGCGGACGCGGTCCGCCTCGTCGTAGGCCGATGCGAATCGCACTTCGAGCGGCCCCGACCGCCCCGTGACGTCGAAGCGGTGGACGCGGTGCATGTTGCGCGTGGTGCCGAGGCCTTCGCCGGCGAGGACGACCTCGGCGGCGGTGTCGAGCCCCTCGAAGACCAGCTCGGCCCGCTCGTGGTCGCTGCTGTGGTGCAGCTCGCTCACGTAGGACCACGCCCGCCGTCCCACCCAGGCGATCCCGGTCTCGTTGTCGCCGACGAAAGGATCGGGGATGACCTGGGCGGCGAGCAGATCGGTGTGGACACAGCCGGGGACACGGGCGGGCAGCAGCGCGTCCTCGTGGCGCAGGCTCCAGCCCTCGTTCAGCTGGGTGACGTCCTTCATGGTGTGCGGCTCCAATCGCCTGGCAGCTGATGGATGCGTGGTCGGGGCGATGCGGTTGACCGGCCGGGTGATCAGCCCACTGTCCGCCCGTGAACCGGTGAAGTCCAGAAGGTCTCACGAACAGTTGTCAACAGAGCGCGCAGCCCCTGATTTGTGTCGTGCCTGGCAAGTGGTGGTTACGGATGAACATGGCCCGACGAGCATGAACTTTACCGGTTCAGGTCCAACTGGCATAGTGTCGCCGCCCGGTGGGACTGCCGCCGATGCGCGCCGGTCCCGGCCGGATCTCCGCTCAGCGAGGGTGCGACACGTCGCTCGGGGGCGGGCCGGTACTGCCCCGGGGGACGAAGCCGGCGCAACCCACGTGGACGTTCCCCACCTCGTCACCGGCGACGAGGGACAGGAGCGCGCTTGCCGCGCGTGCACCGTAGGCCGGAATGTCACGGGTGACCACCGAGAGCACGGGGCGGACCACCTGGGTGAGCGGGGACTCGTCCCATGCCACGACTGAAAGGTCGGTGGGGACGGAGAGGTTGAGTTCCTGGGCCACCGAGAGCGCAGCGACGGCCATGATGTCGTTGTCGAAGACGATCGCCGTGGGACGCACGGGCGAGATCATCAGGCTCCGTGCCGCTCGCGCACCTTCGTCGCCCGTGTAGTCGGTGTGGATCACGGTCGCCTCGGCGATCCCGGCCTTCTGACAGGCCGCGCTCAGGGCCGCGTCCCGCACCGCCGTGTGCGCCAGGCCGGCGGGCCCGGCCACGCGTGCGATCCGGCGATGGCCGAGTGCCGCCAGGTAGCGGACGATCTCGTGGACGCTCTCGCCGTCGTCCGACCAGATCGCGGGGAGTGTGCCCGTCGCGTGGGGCGGCCCGACGGCGACCGCGGGCAGGTCGAGCGCGTCGATGGCGGCAGGGCGGGGGTCGTCGGTCTGCAGGTCCATCAGGAGGACGCCGTCGATGCGCCGTTCGCCCCACCAGCGTCGGCACAGTTCGATCTCGCTCTCCTGCGAGGCGACCATCTGCAGCATCAGTGCGTACGAGCGTTCGACGAGGACGCTCTCCACCCCACTGATGAACTCCATGAAGAACGGCTCGACGCCCAGCGTCCGGGCGGGGCGCCGCACAGCGAGACCCACTGCCTGCGCCCGACCGCCGGTGAGAGCGCGGGCGGCGCTGTTGGGACGCCAGCCCAGCTCCTCGGCGATGTTCTTGATCGACGCGCGGGTGGTCGCGGAGACGCCCGGCAGGTCGTTGAGCGCGTACGAGACCGCCACTTTGGAGACACCGGCGCGGCGTGCGATGTCCGCCATGGTCGGCCGCTTCACACGCCGCTCCTGTTCTGCGCCGAGCTGTTCATCGTGGGGAGAGTCTGGGGGAGACCATATCGCTCGGCCGGGCGGCCTCACCGCGATTCTCGCGGGAGGCTGCCCGGCCGGAAGCTGTTACGCGGCGCTGCCGGCGGTGGTCGTCGGCAGGATCGGCTCCATGGTTCCGGGGCCCTGGTAGGCGCCCATGTTCGGCGGGCTGCCGACCGGGTTGCCGTACAGGTCCCGGTCAGGAGAGCCCGGGACGGGGGTGCCCGCGCGCAGGGCGGGGGAGCCGGGGCGCAGGCGCAGACCCAGGGGCAGGGCGCCGGTGGGGTCGGTGAGCAGCGGGTCGGCGGTGGTGCCGCCGGGGTTCGCGGGCGTGCCGGCCGTGTTCACCAGGTCGTTGTGGGAGAGGGTGACGCCGCCGCTCCTCAGGTTGAAGGATGCGGTGCCGGAGCCTTCCTTGACCACGATGTTGTTGTCGAACGCGATTTCGTGCTTCTCGGTCGTGTTCTCGTTGACGACGGTCTGGCTGACGCCCTCGCCGACGTAGATCGTGTTGTTGTGGAAGCGGACGTCATCGAAGGAGCCGCGGCAGGTCTCGATGCCGCGGAAGTGGTCGTTGCGGCTGACGTTGTAGCGGATGACCGCGTTGGCGAGCTTGCCGGTGGCGGTGCAGACGAGGAAGAATCCGCCCGCGTTGTCGTGGCTGACGTTGTACTGGAAGACGGTGCCGAAGGTGCCCTCGTCGACGTCGTACGCCATGCCGTCGCGGGTGGTCTCGCCGCCGGACACCTCGTTGTACTGGAAGACGGTGTTGTCGGCGTTCCACGGCCACATGCCCGCGTTGTAGCCGGCCGAGCGGCGCTGAAAGCCGTCGAGGCGGTTGTGCTCGACCAGGGTGCCGTCGGTCGCGGTGATGACGATGCCGTCGCCGCCGAGGTCCGCCAGGGTGTTCCCGCGCACCACGACGCGGGTGGAGGGCAGGTAGGCGGGCCCGTTCGGGTCGTAATCGCCGTGCACCGGACGGTTGTTCCAGGTGGAGGCGAAGTAGATGCCTTCACGGTCGACGGTGCGGACGGTGTTGCCGGAGACGACCACGTCGTCGAACTTGGTCGGCACGGTGGAGCCGGTCACCGAGAACAGGATGCCGGCCGAGCCTTCGGTGCCCTTGGTGTCGTCGCCGAGGATGTCGTGGATGTCGAGGCCGGTCAGGCGGTAGTGGGTGCCGGTGCCGTAGTCCTGGAGCTGGACCCGTACTCCTCGCTTGTTCCGGCCGGGGTTGCCGGAGTTGGTGATCTCCAGGTTGCTCGCCTCGACCCACTGGGTGTTCTTCAGCAGCAGGGTCTCGGCGTTGCCGCCGCCGTCGATGACCGGTTTCGCGCCCTGTCCGTACGCCCCGATCACCATCGGCCGGCCCGGCTGGCCCGTCCCGCGCGGAGCCAGGGTGCCCGTGCAGCGGCTGCCGCGCTTGAGCAGGATCGAGCTGCCGGCCCTCAGGTCCAGGCCGTTGACCTGGTCCAGGGTCCTCCAGGGTCGGCTGCGGGAGCCGTTCTCCACTCCGGAAGCGGCCCCGCAGTCGACGTACTGGACCTGCCGGGAACTGTCGCGAGGGGCATTCGCCGCTGAGGCGGCCGGCGCCGTGGACACTGCCAGTGCGACGGCGACGAGCGCCGCGCCCGCCGTGCGTACGGCCTCGGAGCGGCGTGGCAAGGGTATGTTCATCTGTCTCCGCTTTCCTTGAGTTGCTCACCCGCCGCGCTCGGAAGCGGGCGGCCGGGCGTGGGGTTTCGGTTCGCACGAAGCGGCGTCGCACAGCGAGGCGGCCGCACGGAAGACGTCACCACCTGACCCGGCGGCCGGTCCCGCAACTGCGGTGACGAGTCGGCCGCCGCTGTATCCACAGCTTTGGATTCGCTGCGGTGAAAGGTGGGCCCGCGCTACCGGATGCTGAGTTCGACCCGCAGCGGCCGGTGGTCGGAGATCGCCACGTCCAGGACCTGGGCCTGTCGGGCCTCGACCCCCTGTGAGGCGAACACGTAGTCGATGCGTTCCGACGGATTCACCGAGTCGTACGTGAACCCGTTCCCCTTCCCGGCCACCGGCCAGGTGTCGGTGAGCCGTTTGGTCACCGCGGCGATCTCCTCGCTGTCCGGCGTCGCGTTGAGGTCGCCCACCAGCACCGTGGGAAGCCGGGAGGCGTTCACGATCGTGTTGATCGCTGCCACCTGCGTGTGCCGCTCGGTCTGCGAGGTGTGCTCCAGATGCGTGTTCAGGAAGCGGAACTTCTTGCCGCGCACCAGGAGGTCGGCCTCCAGCAGACCCCGCTGCTCGCCCGTCTCCGAACGGGGCAGGAGCGTGTTGTGGGAGTTCACGATCGGGAAGCGCGACAGGATCGCTGTCCCGTACTGGCGTCGCGGGTCGCCCGGCTTCTCCGGGTCCAGGTCCAGGTTCGTTCCGTAGGCCAGGTGAAAGTCCAGTCGCTCCGCGAGCCACTCCGCCTGGTCGACGAAGTCGCTGCGCGAGGCGAAGTGCCGGTCCACCTCCTGCAGGCCGATCACATCGGCCCCCGACTGCCGTACTGCCTGGGCTACATGATTCAGGTTCAGAACATCGTCCGGATCGGCGCCGTGGTGGATGTTGAACGTCATCACCGTCACGTCACGTCCGGGCACCGATGCCGAGGACGCCGAGACCGAAGCCGACGCCGGCCCGGTGGAGGCCAGAGCCGTCGCAGCGGTCAACGCCGCCACCATGATCAATGCACATCTGTCCCACGTACGAGACACACCACACCTCCGAATGGCACAGGAAACGAACGCCAACTCACGGCGCTCCGAGGGTGGTTGAACATAACCGCACTCAGTCAAACACTCAACTGGTGAATCATGTTGATATGCCTGAGTTTCAATTCGATGACTCAATGGTCCGGTATGGGTGGTGCGGATTTTGATCGTGCGGACCTCTTGACGTCATGGCCCCTCGCCTCCAACATATCCAAAGTCCTTTAATTAAAGGGGCTTTACTTACCCGGAGGGGAACTCTGTGGCTGAGTCGTTCCTGCCGCCGACCGACCCCCGCCGCCGTGGCGAACGCGGTCTGGCGCGGGTGTCCGCCCGCCGGCGGCCGCCCGCGCGGACCAAGGCGAGCACGCTCGACAGCAGGATCCACAACCGCGCGCTGGTTCTGGCGACGCTGTACCACCAGGGCGCGATGAGCAGATCGGAGATCGCACGGACCCTGGGGCTCACCGCCCCCACGGTGTCCGCGCTCATCGCCGAACTGGAGGGCGACGGGCTCGTCGTCGACACCGGTCCCCGCAAGGGTGGTCGGCTGGGCAAGCCGGCCAGTGTGATGCGGATCGACGACGACGCCGCCCACATCCTCACCGTGGACCTGTCGGGCAGCGAGTACTTCAGCGGCGCGGTCCTCAACCTGCGCGGTGACGTGGTCCGGCGTGCCCGTGTGCGGTACGGCGACATCCTCGGAGAACGTGCCATCGAACTGGTATTTGAGCTTGTCGGCGAACTGATGGACCTCGCGCCACGGCGCATACTCGGCATCGGGGTCGGCTCGCCCGGCATCGTCGGCGACGCCGGAGTCATCCATCACGCAGCCCATCTGGGCTGGAGCGAACTGCCGCTCGCCGCACAGCTCTCCGAACGATTCGGTGTGCCGGCCTATGTCGGCAACGACGTGAACATCGCCGCGCTGGCCGTGCTGCACTTCCGGAACGCCAAGACGCAGAACCTCGTGGTCATCACGATCGAGCACGGAGTGGGCGCGGGCCTGATCGTGGGCGGTGAACTCGTCGAGGGAGAGCAGTTCGCCGCCGGTGAGATCGGGCACGTGACGGTCGACGAAGACGGTGATCCGTGCGTCTGCGGACATCGCGGATGCCTGGAGCCACTGATCGACGCGGCCGAACTGCGCATGCGTCTGGCCGGCCGTGACCCGTCCGAACACGACGCCGTGCTCGCCGACGCGGGCCGGGCACTGGGCTCCGTCCTCGCCCCGATCAGCAGTGTGCTCAACCTCAACGAGATCGCCCTGCTGGGCCCGCCGGACCTTGTCGAGGGCTCCTTCCTCGACTCCGCGGCCGCGGTGATCCGGGCACGTACCTACGCGCCCATCAGCGCGTCACTGACCATGCGGTCGTTCGCCGGCGACTCGGACCTGATCCTGCTCGGCGGGGCCAGCATCGTCCTCTCCGGCGAGCTGGGCGTGTGGTGAGACACGAGCCCGTGCCCGGCCGCTGCCGGCCCCGCTCCTCTTCCTCTTCCTCTTCTCGGAAGCCGCTCTTCTCAGAACCGCTTCCTCCAAGACCCCCTTTTCTCCAGGAGTTTCCATGACACGTAAAGGCATGCGGTACAGCGCACTTGTGGCCGTCGCCCTCACCGCGGCCCTCGGCGCGAGTGCCTGTTCGGGGTCGGCGGGCAGGGACTCGGGCGGCGACTCGAAGCCCCGGGCGGTCCCCGTCGTCAAGGGTGAGGGAAAGACCCTGACCGTGTGGGTGATGGACGGTGACTACTCCGACGCCACGCTCAAGGCGGTGAACGACCGGTTCACCGAGCAGACCGGGGCCAAGGCGAAGGTGGAGGTCCAGAACTGGGACGGCATCACCACCAAGATCACCACCGCGCTCGCGACGTCGACCCCGCCGGACGTCATCGACATAGGCAACACGCAGGTGGCGAGCTTCGCCGCCAGCGGAGGGCTGATGGACCTCACCCCGTACACCAAAGATCTCAGGCAGGGCCAGTCCTGGCTGGCCGGCCTCGAAGAGCCCGCGACGGTGGACGGACGGCTGTACGCCGTACCCTCGTTCGCCGGCGCCCGCGCGGTGATCTACAACAAGAAGATCTGGGCCAAGGCCGGTGTGAAGACCGTCCCCACCACCTTCGATGAACTGACCGGTGCCCTGCGCAAGATCCGCGCCGACAACCCCGCCCCCGACTTCTCCCCCTTCTACCTGCCGGGCCGGTACTGGCACACCGGCGTGCAGTTCGTGTGGGACGCTGGCGGCGACATCGCGGCGAAGCAGGGCTCCACCTGGAAGGGGACGCTCGGCACCGAAGCGGCGCGGCGCGGGCTGAACGAGTACAAGCAGTTCCAGAACGAGTTCTCCGCACCGTCCACGCGCACCATCGACACGCTCAACCCCGACCAGACCCGGGTATTCGCGGACGGCAAGGCGTCGGCGATGAGCGCGACCAACGCCACGATCGCCCTCATCAAGAAGGCCAACCCCGCCTTCAAGGAATCCGATCTCGGCACCTTCCCGTTCCCGGGCAGGTCCGGCAAGTCCCAGCCCGTGATGCTCGGCGGCTCCGACTGGGGCATCGCCGCCAAGAGCGCCAACTCGGACCTCGCGCTGCAGTGGGTGAAGATCGCGACCGCGCCGGACGTGCAGAAGCAGTGGATCGCCGGCAACGACGGCTGGATCCCGAACAGCGCGGGGGCGGTCAAGGCGGCCCGAGGCGAGGCCGAACCCCTGTTCCGGGGGTTCTTCGACGCGGCTCTGCGGTCCAAGGCCACCCCGGCTGCCGCCGACTGGGCGGCAGTGGAGGGGAACAAGGACATCGACAAGGTGTTCTCGTCCATCGCCTCCGGGACCAGGAACGCGAAGCAGGCGGCCGACACCTTCGACGAGACAGCGGGCAAGGTACTCAATGCCCAGCACTGAGCAGACCGTGCGGGGCAACCCGAAGGCGGTCTTCCCGCCTTCCACGTCCGGTCCCGCGGCCGGGGCCCGGCCCCGGCGCCCCGGCCGTGCCGGACCACGCACCGCATCCGCACGGCACCGTGGACCGTGGGTGGCGTGGTCGCTGCTGACCCCCGCCGGGCTGGTGATGCTGGCCGTCACCGTCGCGCCGATCGCCTTCCTCGTCTACGCGTCGTTCACCGACTACGACCAACGCTCCCTGTTCACCGGCGCGTTCGATGTCGTCGGGACCCGGCAGTACACCGACCTCCTGGCGCAGTCGGAGTTCTGGGACGCCCTGACCCGGACCGTCGCGTTCACCGCCGCGATGGTGGCGGGAAGCATGGCAGTGGGAGCAGGCGTCGCCCAGCTCCTCACCCGGCTGGGGGCGGCCATGCGCATGACCGTCACCATTGTCCTCATCCTCGCCTGGGCGATGCCGACGGTCGCCTCCTCCCTCGTGTGGAAGTGGCTCTTCCAGCCCGGATACGGCGTGGTCAACTGGCTGCTCACCCAGACCGGCCTGTTCGGCGACATGACCAACACCGACTGGTCCAACAGCGCACCCCTGGCCTATCTGTCCATCTGGCTGCTCATCGTCTGGCAGGCCGTACCGTTCATCGCGCTCACCCTGTACGCGGCGCTGAGCCAGATGCCGTCCGAGCTGCAGGAGGCCGCCCGGCTCGACGGGGCCGGCGAGTGGCGTCTGTGGTGGTCGGTCACCCTGCCGTTCCTGCGGCCGACACTGACACTGGTGACCCTGATGTCGGTGATCTGGGACTTCAACGTGTTCAACCAGATCTGGCTCATCTCGGCCGGAGGGCCCGACTCCGCGACAACGACGCTGGGGGTCTTCGCCTACCAGACCGCCTTCGTGGCCTTCCGCGTCGGTCAGGGCGCGGCACTGTCCGTCGTCACGACCGTCATGCTGCTCGCCGTCACCGCCCTGTACATCCGACGCCTGCTGCGCTCCGGGGAGGACCTGTGACCACGCTCCGTACGCGCGGTGCCCGCTCCACGGCGGCCCGGGGCCGGCTGCTCAGCAACACCCTGGCCATCGTGTTCTGTCTCGTGTGGCTGTTCCCAGTCTACTGGATGGTCAACACCGCGCTCAAGCCCCGCTCCGAGGCGATGACGGCGACGCCGCAGTTCTGGCCGAGCTCGCCCACCCTGCACAACTTCGACGTCGCGCTCAACCGGACGGGGTTCTGGACGAACCTGTGGAACAGCCTGCTCGTGGTCGGCGGAACTGTGCTCGTTGCCGTTGTGCTCGGCATGTTCGCGGCAGCCGCGGTCTCGCGGTTCCGGTTCCGTGGCCGGCGCACCGTCATGGTCGCGATCCTCGTGGCGCAGATGCTGCCGGGGACAGCCCTGCTCATCCCCACCTTCCTGGTCTTCAACGAGGCAGGGCTGCTGGGCACCTACACGGGTCTGATACTCGCCTACCTCGCCCTGGCACTGCCGTTCTCGATCTGGGTGATGCGGGGATTCTTCGCGGCCATTCCCGTCGAGGTGGAGGAAGCCGCCCGCCTGGACGGAGCGTCGACCTGGCAAGTGCTCTGGAAGATCCTCTTCCCACTGGTGCTGCCGGGCGTCATCGCGTCGAGCATCTTCGCGTTCATCGCCGCCTGGAACGACTACCTGATCGCCTACACGTTCATGAAGGACCGGGGCCAGTACACCCTGCCGGTGTGGCTGGCATCCTTCACCAACCCCGCCAGCGGGACGGACTACAGCGCGCAGATGGCCGGCTCGGTCATCTTCTCCCTCCCGGTGGTCGTGTTCTTCCTCCTCATTCAGCGCAAGTTGGTCTCCGGCATGTCAGCCGGAGCAGTGAAAGGATGACTCGCTCGATGCTCCTCCCTCGCCCCGTATCAGTGCACATCGACAACGGCGAGTTCGTCCTCGACGCTTCGACCGCGATCACCGCCGCGCCGGAGCTGCGCTCCACTGCCCGTTGGCTCCAGTCGGTCCTGCGGCCCTCCACCGGCCTGGACCTGCCGCTCCTGCCGCCCTCGTCCCCTCCGCCTCTCCGGTCCGAGGCGCGACACGTGATCGACCTGAGGCTGGGCGAGGGCCTGGGCCCGGAGGCGTACCGGCTCCGGGTGACCTCCGGCGGCGTCCTCATCGAAGGCGGCGACCGTGCCGGCGTCTTCTACGGATGCCAGAGCCTGCTCCAGTTGCTGCCTGCCGAGGTCCACCGCCGTGCCGAGACGACCGGGGTGCGGTGGGCGATGCCCGTTGTACGCATCGAGGACGCGCCGCGCTTCGCCTGGCGCGGCACGATGCTGGACGTGGCACGGCACTTCATGCCCAAGCACGACGTGCTGCGCTTCCTCGACCTGATGGCCATGCACCGCCTCAACACCCTGCATCTGCACCTCACCGACGACCAGGGCTGGCGGGTGGAGATTCTGCGCCACCCGAAACTCACGGAGATCGGCGCCTGGCGGCGCGAGTCCCCGCTCGGGGCGTCCCCCGACGCGCCCGGGGACGGGCGGCCGCACGGCGGCTTCTACACCCAGGACGACATCCGCGAGATCGTCGGCTATGCGGAACAGCGGCACATCACCGTCGTCCCCGAGATCGACATACCCGGGCACTCCCAGGCCGCGATCGCGGCCTATCCCGAACTCGGAGTCGGCGGTGGGCAGTCGGAGGTCTGGACGCGGTGGGGTGTCAACCCCCGGGTTCTCAACACGGAGGAGTCGACCGTCGGCTTCTTCCGCGACGTCCTCGACGAGATCATGGATCTCTTCCCCGGCCCGGTCATCGGAGTCGGCGGCGACGAGTGCCCCACGACCGAGTGGCGCGAGGACGCGCGCAGCCAGGAGTTGATGCGCGAACGCGGGCTGAGCCACGAGAACGAGCTGCGGTCCTGGTTCGTGCGGCAACTCGGCTCGCACGTCACCTCGCGCGGGCGACAGCTCCTCGGCTGGGACGACCTGCTGGAGGACGAGGTCCCGGCGGGAACCGTCGTCGCCTCGTGGCGTGGCATGACCGGTGCCGTCACCGCGGCGCGCAGGGGACTGCAGGTGATCGCCTGCCCGGACGACCAGGTGTATCTCGATTACCGGCAGTCCGAACGGTCCGACGAACCGATCCCCGTTGCCGTGCCCGTCACGGTGGAAACGGCGTACGGATTCGACCCGGTGCCGCCCGAGCTGACCGACGCGGAGCGGGCGCATGTCCTGGGCGGCCAGGCCAACATCTGGACCGAGCACATGGACTCACCACGGACCGTCGACTACTTCGCGTTCCCCCGCCTGTGCGCCGTCGCCGAGGCGCTGTGGACGACCGGTGACCGCCGGTACGAGGAGTTCCGCGGCCGTCTGGACCGTCACCTGGCCCGTCTGGACGCCGTCGGTGTCGAGTACCGCCGCGAGACCGGCCCCCTGCCGTGGCAGACCCGTCCGGGCATCGAGGGACGACCGTCGACGCCCGCCGAGCGGGAGGCGTTCATCGACGAGCTCGTGGCCGACATCAAGTCCTAGCCGCGATCAAGTCCAGGTCGCGCGCTTTCGCGATGCGGGCTGTGCCGTGGGTGGAGGCGGGCTGTTCCGTGAGTGATGGTGATCAGAACCGCAGCCCCTGATCCCGACGGCCGCCGTCAGCTGCGGGCATGCCTGCACCCGATGGCGGCCGTCGGCCGGCACGTGCCGCCGCCCACGGCCGTCGGCCGGTGCGGGCGGTCACGGACCGGTCAGTGGGCGTTCTCGGTGGGCCGGATGCCTCGCGGGATCCAGGCCCAGACCGCGGCGGCGGCGACCAGGGCCAGGGCGGACCCGACGGCGAAGGCCGGGGTCATGCCGTGGGTGAAGGCGCGGGCGACCTGGTCCAGGAGCGAGGCGCCGTGGGCGCCGCCGAGCTCCTGGGCGGCGTGGGCTCCCTCACCGACCGAGTTGTGTGCCGCGGCCGGCGCGGAGGTGGGCAGGCTGCTTCGGTACAGGGCTCCGGCCAGCGAGCCGAGGGATGCCACGCCGAGGGCGGCGCCGAGTTCGTAGCAGGTCTCCTCGATCGCGGCCGCACCGCTGACGTGCTCGTTGGGAGTGGCGGCCATCAGGGTGACCGAAGCCACCGTCGTGGCGAGCCCGGCGCCGAAACCGATCAGCGCGAGGGCAGCCGCCATGACGGGGTAGCCGACGTGGTCGTCACCGTCCTGCGCCAGCCAGGGCAGGACCAGCCCCGCAGCCATCAGGACCAGGCCGGACGTGATGACATGGCGGATCGGAAGGGCGCGCATGAGAGCCGGGGCGAGCAGGGACGTGACCACCAGGGCCAGCGGTGCGGGCAGTACCCGCAGCCCCGCCTGGAGGGGCGAGTAGCCCTGTGCGTACTGGAACCACTGAGTGAGCAGGAACAGCACCGCACCGAGCGCGACCATGCCCAGGAAGAGGACCGTGGCCGAGACGCTGAAGGCACGACTGGCGAACAGGCGCACATGCAGCAGAGGGTGGGCCAGCCGCAACTGACGGCGCACGAACAGTGTCAGGACGAAGGCGGCGATCGCCAGCATCAGCCAAGGCAGGGGAGTGGTGAGCCCGCTCTTGCCGAGCTGCTTGATACCGGCGGCAAGGGCGATCATGCCGACGATGGACTGGGCGACGCCGGTCCAGTCCCAGCGCCCGGCGCGCGGCGCGAACGACTCGGGCAGCAGCCAGGCGCCGAGGGCGATGACGGTGAGCGCGATGGGGATGTTGAGCAGGAACGCCGACTGCCAGCCGTAGTCCTCGACCAGGAGTCCTCCCACGACCGGCCCCAGTGCCATGCCGCCTCCCATGACCGCCGCCCACACCGCGTACGCGAGCGCCCGCTCGCGGGCGTCGGTGAAGACGTGCCGCAGGATCGACAGCGTGGTCGGCATGATCATGGCACCCCCGACACCGAGCAGCGCGCGGGCGGCGATCACGTGCCATGCCTCGGTGGCGGCCACCGCGCCCAGCGAGGCCGCGGCGAACAGCGCGAAGCCGACCAGCAGGAGCCGCTTGCGGCCCCATCGGTCGCCCAGTGCTCCGGCGGTCACCAGCAACCCGGACAGGGCGAGTGCGTACACATCGATGATCCACAACTGCTCCACGGCGCCCGGCTGAAGATCGGCGACCAGTGACGGGAAGGCGACGTTGAGGATCGTGGTGTCCATGGCGATCAGCAGCAGGCTGCCGGAGAGGATCGCCAGGACGACCCAGCGGCGCGCGTGCACACGGTCTGCGACCGGGGCCACGGCGAGGCGGGACATTGAGACTCCAGAAGGTTGAGTAAGACGTTCAAGTCTTAAATGAGACACCAATGTATCATTGCTGGTGGACCTGCGCATCCTCATTTCGCAGCAGGTGGCACTGCCCCACGTCCTTCCACTCGAAGTGCACGTGCTGCTCCAGGAGCTGCTGCTGGACGCCTCCCTCTGCGAGGGCGACCTGCAGCTCACTGCCATCGGCGTCCCTGCTTCAGCCGGGCCCCGCTGCCAGACCTGAATGTGAGGCTGCGCGCCGTGATCACTGCGCTGCCGAGGACGGCGGTCGCCGGCCTGTCGGGCGGTGGAGCCGAGGAGCTTGCCCGCTTCCTCGCGCGGCCCTGATCGCTTCGTCGACCTGCTGAAGGCGGGGACGAAGGAACCCGCGTGGCCTGCACGCACCGCGGGAGAGCAAGGTGCGGGGGGCAGCCGCAGGGGCCTGCACATGGGGCGGCCACGTCCTTGAGGCTGCTCCAACCGGCCGTTCAGCGTCGGCTCGCCTCGTGTGTGCGGAGAAACGCGGTGCCAGTCGGCTGTCCCGCCGAACGGCTGACTTTCGATCAAGAGTGTCCTACCGTCATCCCGTGTACACGCTATCGCCTGAGGACCCGTCACATATCGGGTCGTACCTGCTCATCGGCCGTCTCGGGGCCGGCGGCATGGGCCGGGTTTACCTGGCCCGTTCCGAGGGCGGCCGTACCGTGGCGGTCAAGGTCGTACACGACGGTTTTGTGCACAACCCCGAGTTCCGGCGGCGGTTCGCTCAGGAAGTCGAGTCCGCGCGCAAGGTCGGCGGGACCTGGACCGCACCTGTCCTCGACGCGGACATCGAGGGCCCGGTGCCCTGGGTCGCAACCGGATACATCCCGGGCCCCGACCTGCACGCCGTGGTGTCGGGGGAGCACGGGCCGCTGCCACTGGCATCGGTGCTCGCCCTCGCCAACGGGCTCGCCCGGGCGCTCGGCGATATCCACGGCGCAGGCCTGGTCCACCGTGATCTGAAGCCGTCCAACGTCCTGCTCACCGTCGACGGGCCGCGCGTCATCGACTTCGGCATTGCGCGTGCCCTGGTGACCCCGGTCGACGGGTTCCTCACCAGGACCGGCGCCGTGATCGGATCGCCGGGCTTCATGTCGCCGGAGCAGGTCCGCGGCGAACCGCGGGTCGCCCCGGCCTCGGACGTCTTCTGTCTGGGTACGGTCCTCCACTACGCAGCCACCGGCCGGACCCCGTTCGGTGCCCTGGACCGTGGGGCGCACGCACTGATGTTCCGCATCGCCGAGGAGGAGGCGGACCTGACCGGTCTGCAGCCCCCGCTGGCCGAACTGGTACGGGACTGCCTGGACAAGGACCCCCGGAACAGGCCCGCAACGGATGAGATCGCCGTCCGTACCGAGCCCTGGTCCCTGGCTGCCCGTCCCGCCTGGCTGCCCGCCGAACTCCTCGCCAGACTCGGCTCCCAGGCGGGCCGTCTCCTGGACCAGGACGCCCCTGGACGGGTGGTCACATCGGCGTCGGTGCTGAAAGCAAGGGCGGAGCCCGAAGCACGGGGGGAATCCGAGCCGGACAGGGAGCCGGAAGCGGAGTTGCTACCAGATCCGGAGTCGCTACCAGGGCCGGAGTCGACTCCCGATCCGAAGCCGGCCCCGGAGCGTTCCCCGGACCCGGAGCCGGATTCGGCGTCGCGGGACAGGACGATGCCGGAGGAGGCGGCGCCGCCCCGTCGGAGACCGAATCGGCTGCGACGGGGGCTTGCGCTTCTCGCCGGGCTGCTCGTCCTCACCGGCGCGGGCGTGGTGCTCGCTCCGGTGCTGGGCGAAGCGGGCACGGGAGGGGACGGCGATCGTACGCCGGAGCGGAAGACGTCGGCGACCCCTTCCGCCGACAACACCTCCAGCTTCGTGGGGACCTGGTCGGGCGAGGTGACGGACGGCACGGAGGAAGGGGTCCAGTTCGTCAGTTTCACGATCGACAAGAGGGACACGGGGATGTGGAACAGTGCGAACTTCGTCCTGCAGTATCCGGCGCGCGTCTGCGTGGGACAGATCCCCGCCGTGGTCGTCGAGGACCGGCACACGGTCGTGACGCATCAGGATCTGGACGCGACCGATCTGGACCAGGGGCCCTCCTGCTCACCGGAAACCCAGACACTCACGCTCACACTCAAGGGCGACGCGTTGGAGTGGCGAGCCGGAAGCATCAAAGCCCTGCTGCGCAGGGACGCCTCGGCGCATCCGAGCAAGGAGGTCCTGCAGACGTACGTGGGGTCATGGACGACCTCGGACACCGATCCGCCGATGAGCCTCGACATCCGACACCTCAAGCCGGGAGCGGAGATCGAGTTCTCCGCGGGCGAGGGCAGCCGCTGGTGCGGTGTGACGGCTGTCGCCACCGTGGTCGCCCGGGACAGGGCCTTCGCCGCCGTGGAGGTCCCCACCCAGCCGGACATGGGCATCTGCCACGGCCACGACACCTTCGACATCCGCCCCGCCGGGAAGGACCGTCTGCGGATTCTCACCCGGCGCGGCGTCCCCTATGTTTTCACTCGCACCAGGGCCTGAGGGGCGCACGACAGGGCAGGGCGACGTCGGCCCGGGCGGATCAGGCCGACGAGGCGTCGGCTCTCGCTGCTCAGCCCCCGTGACGATGCTGAGCCCTTCACCGAACAGTCCAGACCCGCAGCCTTGTTCCGATCGCCCTCTGCGCCTGTCCGGGGCACGACCGTCCAAGGCTCGGCCCCCGTGAGAAGACTGCCGCTCCCCACTCACCCGCTACACGCCGGGGCGCTGACCAATGATGGCCGCCCCGATCTTCGCTGAGCCGGTTGGCTTCGCTCAGTGGGGAAGCGTCGGGTGTCCGGGAAGCTCCACGAGAACGCCCAGGCCGTCACGACCGGCCGGGCGACGGTTGGCCGACCGGTACACTCGCCGACCATGCCCATACCGAGACTCGCATGGACCACCCCGCGCCGCGTGCGAGCCGCCGCCGTCCTGGCTGCGGTTTTCGCATCCGGTTGGTACCTGGGACAACCTGTCAGGCCCCCGCAGTGCGAGGCCCCGATGAAGCCCGTGCGTTACAGCAACTACCTGGCAGCCGATCTGCCCCGAGGCTGCGAGGACAAGCCACGTCTCCTGGCCTGGCTCACCTGAGACGGGCCGCGTTTCGCCTGTCGGCCGGCTCGACGTACTGAGGACATGCCGGGCTCGTACGAGCCGCCGGACCGTGGACGATCACGTTCCTGTCAGTGGCCTGTCCTACTGTAGGGACGACAGCTGATCCATGACGGTGAAGACAATAAACAGGAGTTCCCTTGACGACTCTGCCCGATCGGCCGAACACCGCACTGCTCGTCATCGACGTCCAGGACGGGGTGGTGGCAGGCGCCCATGAACGCGATGGTGTGATCGCGAACATCAACACCCTGGTGAGCAAGGCACGTGTCGAGGACGTGCCCGTCATCTGGGTGCAGCATTCCGACGACGACCTCAAGCGGGACAGCGAGCCCTGGCAGTACGTGCCGGAACTGGTCCGCCGGGATGCGGAGCCTCTCGTCCACAAGCTCTACGGCGACTCGTTCGAGGAAACCGCCTTGGAGGAGTTGCTCGCCGAGCGCGGGGTGGGTCGGCTGGTCGTGACGGGGGCCCAGAGCGACGCGTGCATCCGCTCGACGCTTCACGGGGCCTTCGTCCGCGGGTACGACGTGACACTGGTCGGCGACGCACATACGACGGAGGACCTCACGGAGTACGGTGCTCCGGCCCCGGGCGAGGTGATTGCGCACACCAATCTGTACTGGCAGTGGCAGAGCGCGCCCGGACGCCGCGCGGGGACTGTCGCTACAGCGGAGGTGACGTTCACCGCCTGACTGCCAGAGCGTCAATTCGGTGTCGGAGGGCTCACCCTCGCAGTGGGTGAACACAGCGGTCCCACGGCGGTTCTTTCGGCCGATTGAACAGTTGGTGGTGGGTGATGGTGGGCCGTATGCGCTTCGAGTGACGTGCAGGCATGGGCGTACCCGCGCGCTGCATAACCGCTTCAGCAGTGTCACTCACCAAACCCGTCAATCCGAATTGGCGGAGAACCGGCGAGAGTTCATTCTCCGCCTCCCTTCAGCTGCGCTCTCCTTCTGACGGTCCTGCCGCCCGCCACGAATCACCACCTCGTGGCGCGGTCGGCGGGAATCCGGCAGCGCCGAACAAGAAGGGGAAAGCCGTGACCACACCTCCTCCCGCCCCGATCCGGATCGCACTGGCCAACGGAAGTTTCGAAGAACCTGTCGTCACCGACGTCGAGATCCTGCCTGACGCCTCGCAGACTCAGGCAACCAAGCGGGTCCCTGGGTGGCTCACCACCTCGACCGACCACTTGATCGAACTGTGGCGCTCCGGCTTCAACGGCGTGCCGGCCGCGCACGGCTCCCAGTTCGCCGAACTGAACGCACGCCAGGTGGCCACGCTCTACCAGGACCTGCCGACCACGCCCGGCTCCAAGCTGTACTGGCGGCTGTATCACCGGGGGAGGGCCGGTCAGGACACCATGGCCCTGGACATCGGCGCGCCGGGCGCCGCGGTCGAGCAGCAGCGCTTCACCGACGGCAATACCGCCTGGGGCTACTACACCGGCACCTACACCGTCCCCGCAGGCCAGACGCTGACCCGCTTCGCCTTTCGGTCCGTGTCTGCCGCCGGTGGAAACCAGTCCGTCGGGAACTTCCTGGACGGCGTCTTCTTCGGCACCGCCCCTCACATCGTGCTGACCAAGACCGCCGTTCCCATGGGCCCACTGGAGGTGGGCGACGTCATCACCTATCGGATCACGGCCCGCAACGAAGGAGGCGGCGCGGCCGAGGCGCTCACCGTGACCGATGCCATCCCGGCCGGTACGACGTACCTGCCCGGATCCCTGCGCATCGTCTTCGGCCCGAACGCGGGGCCGAAGACCGACCGGGCCGGCGACGACCAGGCGTACTTCGATCCCCAGGGGAACGAGGTGGTTTTCCATCTGGGCAACGGTGCCTCCGGCACCGAGCCGGGCAGCCTGCCCAGTACCGAGACCCTGCCGGGCGGCACTACGGTGGAATACCGGGCCACCATCGACCGGGCCGGTGCCGGCCGGCAGATCACCAACGTCGCCACCGTCATGTACGAGAACCGCCTCGGACCCAACCCCGAAGCGTTGACCGCGACGTCCAACGAGACGGTCACCGAGGTCAATCCCGCCGCCGACCTGACCGTGGTGAAAGCTGCCGACGCGACCAGCGTCACCGTCGGACAGACCGTGACCTACCGGATCACCGTCCGTAACACCGGGCCGAACCAGGCGACCGGCGTCACCGTCACCGACCGACTCCCGGACAACCTCGCCTTCCTGTCCGCGACGCCCACCCTTGGTACCTACGACCCGGCGTCGGGGCAATGGACCGTCGGGAACCTGGCCGAAGCCGGTGCCGCCACTCTCGTACTGAGGGCGAAAGCCACCGCATCGGGCCGGACCACGAACGTCGCCACCGCCAACGAGCAAGACCCCGATCCCACGAACAACACCGACACAGTCACCATCTGCGTCGAACCCGCCCCCACCTGCTGTGACCCCTGCTCCAACGAGGAGTAGACGAACCGTAGGGCCGCCTGCACCACAAGCGGTGAGCCGCACGTTCACCAAGCCTCCATCCCCATGCCGGCTCCGGCCCTCCAGACACCACGGCCGGGGGTACGCCGCCGCGTTCCCCCGGCCGGAGGAACGGCTCTACGACGGTGGGCCGGGTACCCGAGAAGGCCGCGGAGACCCCGGAGACACACGCGTCATCGACGGCACCGTGGCCGGCAACATGTCCTGGGCTCACGGGCTGCGCCGAGCCCGACTCGACCGTCGTTTGCTCCGAAGAGCCGCCTATAGGCTCTGTTTCGTGGCTACTGATGCGTTTGTGCCCCGAGACGTCGTCCGTTACGTCGCCGAGGTCGCGGCCGCCCTCGCCGGAGTCCGCCCCGACCTGGTCGGCGTCTACTTGCATGGCTCGGCTGTGCTCGGGGGGTTCCATGCCGCCCGCAGCGATGTGGATGTGCTGGCCGTTCTCGCCGAGCCGGGCACCAAGGCCGACCAACAGGCCATGGGCGAGGCGGTGGTAGGAGTCACGGCGCGGTGTCCCGGCACGGGGCTGGAGATGAGCGTCATCACCGAGGCGACCGCGGCCGACCTCGGTTCCTGTCCGTTCGAAGTTCACATCCGAACCACCGCGACCGAGACCGTCGTGATCCCCGGGGCAGGCCATGCCGGTGACACGGACCTGGTCCTGCACAGCGCCGTGTGCCGTGAGCACGCGCTCGCCGTCTGCGGTCCACCGGCCTCCGCGGTCTTCGGCCCGGTTCCCGCCGACAGAGTGGGCGCCGCGATGGTCAGCGAGCTGCGATGGGCGCTGGACCATGCGGCCGCAACGTATGCGGTGCTCAACGCCTGCCGCGCGCTGCGCTTCGCCGATGACGGGCAGCTGTGCTCCAAGCTCGACGGCGGCCGATGGTACCTGACCCGTCATGGAGACAACGCGGTCGTCGCGGCGGCCCTCGCCCACCAACGCGACGGACACACGGGACCGGCGAGAGCCGCCGCCACCGCATTTGTGGCAGCAGCACGCGATCGGCTGGGCCGGCCCGGCCCGGTCCCAGGCCCTCCACGGTAGCCGCTGACGGCGGCCACCACGTGGTGGCGAACGGACCTGAGGGCTGTCCCGCAGATGATCTCCCATGCGGGCGGAGACGTCCTCGAAGCAGGTGGTTCCCGGGCCTTGAGGCGGCTGCGAGGCACCCCGGGTCGGTTCCGGGACAGAGCACTCTCCGCGATCTCCGAGATGCCGAATCAGCGGCGCAAGCCGACACAGCGTCAAGTTCATGCATCAGTACGCCGCGACCGGCAGCACCCGGCCTCCAGCGGCAACCCACAGCCGTCTCCATTGCACCTCGTCGGTGCCGTCACGGGCGCAGCGCCGTCTGCCGACGGCCGGTGAACGGGTCGGGAAGAGTGCGCTCCAGGTACACAGTGTCCAGAGAGGCCACTTGACGCTTCAACTCTGACCGGGCCCGGACAGGCAGCTGTTCCAGGACCTGCTCAAGCACATCGCGCGCATGCCTCGTCGTCAGCAGTCATGGACGTCATTGTGCCAGCCCCCGTGCGCCCTCAGTCAGGAGCCGACGGGACAAGCCCTGGCACGGCGAACGCGGCTTGGGTGAACTGCCGCGTCGGAAGGGAACCGAACACTCACTCCACCAGCTGGTAGGGCTCGCACCGTTTTACCGGTCCCCGGCAGCTGACCCGTTGAGGAACCACCGACCTCGGCAGGTCCCTCTCAGACGCACGATCCTCCGTCATGACCGCTGACCGTCCTGACCGGGAACCGAGTCGCTTGGTGACCGGGCCAGTGCGGCCGAGAGCCCAACTCGCCGATCTCGCACGATGGAATTTCCGTGCGCAGCGCCGGACAGCCCGATTACGGCCTCCCCCGCGATGGGGAGCGGGCTGGCAGTCAGTCCTGCGAGAGCTGGAGCCGTCCGAGGGAGCGCTCATCCTCAGGCCACTCATCGGCTCCTCGGGAACCCCCATGACGCGGCAGGCGTCTCCGTGATCATGAGGGAACGCATTGAAGCACTGAGCGGTATCGGAGTGGCCCTGGTCGGCGGGTTTGCGGGGCTGCTGGGGTGGGCCGCGGACGCCGAACTCCGGGCGCGCGCCGGATTCGCGGCAGGGCCGGACTGGCACGTCCTTTACGCGGAACTCCCGCTGACCGTCCTTGCCGGTGTAGTGGTTGCCCTGGCCGCGTGGTTGTTGCCCCGGCGATGGGGAGTCGGGCCGTCGGTGGCCGGGTACACGGGACGCACCGCACTCCTCGCCTTGGCGCTGGCCGGGTTCTGGTTGGCCGTCGAGGGCTGGTACGCGGGGCTGCCCGAAGCCTTGCCCGATCGTAAACCCTAATGGCCGTCCCGCGATTGATCGCGGGACGGCCGTGACATGACGATGGCTGAGCAGGTTTCTTGAGGTGTGAAGACCAAGCAGGCCCGCGCGGCCATGGCTCATCCTGCCCTGTGCGGCCTCACTCGCCAACATCTCGGCGAGTTGATCGAGAAACTCGCGCCACGCTGGGAAGCACGTTGTGAGGCCGGCCGGCACGAGCGGCGCCGGGGTGGCCGCAGGCGCCAGGCCGGGGCCGGGTAGAAGGTATGAACTCGTCTTCGCCGACCGGGCGTTGATCACCCTGGTTTACCTGCGGACTGGGCTCACCCACGATGCCCTGGCCGCGCTCTACGAAGTGGGATCTTCGACCATCGGCCGTGCCGTCGGCGAGATCCGCTCACTGCTGGCGATGCGCGGGCTCGCCGTGCCCGACCGTTCTGGCCTGCGGCTGCGAACCCTGGAGGACGTCTTCGCCTACGCCGAGGCCGAGGCCGTCACGCTGAGGGTCGACGGCACCGAAACCCAGGTCCGTCGGCCCCCGGCGAACCGTCCCGGAAGGAGTGCCTTCATCTCCGGCAAGCGCAGGCAGAACACCATCAAGACGACCACGATCAGCGACCATCAGGGCCGCACTCTGTGGTCCGGCGCCGAGCGGCCCGGCCGGATGCACGACCAGACCGCTCTGCGCACCGAAGGCCTCGCCGAGCAGCTTCGCTACCGCCTGAGGGTCAAAGCCGAGGTCGACGAGGGTTACCGTGGCCTGGCCAACGAGATCTTCCCGACCAGATCTCGGCGCCGCCGAGGAAACCGAAAACCTCGACGACGCACCGCTGAGCGAGAGGTACGGATGGCGCGAAATGCGCCGCCGCCAGTCCTCCCGCCGGATCTGCGTCGAGCACGCCGACGCCGAACGCAGGCAGTGGCGTCCGCTGCAGCGATACACCGGACGCCGCGAAACCTACGGCGACACTCATCGGGCCATCGCCGGGCTCGTCTCCGACCGCGCAGCCAAGCCCGCCACCCGACGCAAGACGAGCACCGAACTCGTGCCCGTCTGCGCGACGGCCTGTTGAATCACCCACCAGCCGAACCGCCAGACCCACACGCCCCGATCTCGATCGCGGGGCAAGCCGTTAGCCTTCCGACATGTCTATTGAGATGAACCCCACCGTACGCAGCCTTCTCGACTCGACCCACCCCGCCGTCCTGTCCACCCTCAACCCTGACGGCAGCCCACAGAGCTCGGTGGTCTGGGTGAGCCGTGACGGCGGCGAGCTGCTGATCTCCACCGAACAGGGCAGGCGCAAGGAGCGGAACATACTCCGCGACCCACGTGTCGGCCTGACCGTCTTCGACCTGGCCAACCCTGACCTGTACGTGGAGATCCGCGGGACGGCCACCGTTTCCGAGGACGCCGGGCGCGCGGTGGCTGTCCGCATCGCGGAGGAATACCTCGGCCCGGGTGGCGGCAAGGAGTATCTGGAGGCCCCGCCGGAGAGGATCCGAGTGGTTGTCCGTATCACTCCTACCAAGATTCTCGGCAACGCCACCAGAGCCGGTTAGCGGCCGGATTCGGAAGTCCTCCGGGCGCTGGCCGGACCTCAGGTGGCGGAGGCGGCCTTGAGCAGGGTATCGGCGGTGGCGGTGCGGGCGTGGAGGACGGAGCGGCCCGCCCGGTGGGCGCTGACCAGGCCCGCGCCACGTAGTGCGGTCAGGTAGTGCGATACGTCGGCCGGGGACGGTCCGGTGCGGTGTGCCAGCTGTATGGCCCCGGTGTGCAAGTCGTCGAGTACGTGGCCCGCACCGTGCTCGGCGACTTGGTGGGCCCGGTGGAAGACACCGGGGTCCAGCACCGCGCGGATGCGGGCCTGGGCCGTGTATTGAAAGCAGATCTCGATTGTGGATGATCACGCGCCATGAAGTGTGACGCGGTCGCGGGCCGCGGTCCAGCATAAAATGCCTGATCACATGGGGTGTGAGAGTGTTATCGTCGCCCGCATGCCTGAACTGATCCCACCCACCGGTCGACTCCAACCTTCATGGCTCGCGGCGCGTGACGAGTGGTCTCCAGGTGCTCACCAAGCCGGCACTGGCTTGGGTCTCATGCCCGGGGCTGACCTCGACGACCCCGCCGTCTTCTCGACGTGGGTTGAGCAACTGCAGCAGCAGTCGGACAGGTCAGTTGCCCTGAGAGACGGATGGGTCCACGCAACCCACTGGTGGCTCGTCGAGGGCGACAGCTATCTGGGAGCCATCGATCTGCGACACCGCCTGAACGCCTTTCTGCTCCGTAGCGGCGGGCACATCGGCTATAGCATCCGGCCCTCCGCCCGGAGACGGGGCTTGGCCACGTGGGCTCTCGGGGCTGTTCTCCCCGAAGCCCGTGCGCTCGGTCTGGGGCGCGTCCTCATCACATGCGACGACGACAATGTCGCATCGGCGCACACCATCGAGCGCAATGGCGGCGTTCTGGAGGATGTCCGTACCACCGACGAGGGCATCAAGCGCCGTTACTGGATCACTCTGTAGGTAAGCGGTGTGGTGGTGCTGGTTACAGCCACTCGTTGATGGCCGCGACCAGCACGGTCGCCTCGTAGCGGACCGAGAGCTTGTCATATCTGGTGGCCACAGCACGGTTGCGTTTGAGGCGATTGATGCCGCACTCGACCGCGTGGCGCTCGCGGTAGTCGACCGGGTCGAAGCGCGGCGGCCGGCCGCCATGGAAGCCGAGCTTCTGGCGGTTGCGGGCCTGGTCGGCCTTGTCGGGGATGGTGCAGCGGATCCCGCGGCGGCGCAGATAGGCGCGGTTCTTGCGGGAGGCGTACGCCTTGTCGGCCCGCACCCGATCCGGGCGGACGCGTGGCCGGCCCGGCCCGATGCGGGGCACACGGACCTTCTCCAGCACGGGTTCAAACTGTGGCGAGTCCCCGCGCTGCCCAGCGGTCACCACGATCGACGTGGGCTTCTGGCCCTGTTCGACAGCCAGGTGCAGCTTGGTGGTGAACCCGCCGCGCGAGCGTCCCAGCCCGTGATCACGAGGCTCGGTGAACACGCCGCCCGGCGGTTCCATCTGCAGGTCACCTGCTTGCGAGCCCCGGCCGCATGCTGATGGGCGCGGCAGACTGTGGAGTTAACGCTCAGGCCCCACACGATCGCACCTTCCGCGTCGGCCAGGGACTGAAGGCGGGTGAGGACCCTGTGCCATGTGCCGTCCCGCTGCCATCGGCGGAACAGGTCGTAGACCCGACCCCACGGCCCGTACCCGACGGGCACGTCCCGCCACGGAACCCCAGTCCGGACCCGGAACCGTATACCGTCGATCAACTGGCGCCGAGGCCAGGCAGGGCGGCCGCCCCGCCTTCGTGCCCTTCGGCAACAACGGCTCCAGCGCTGCCCACTGCTCGCCTGTGAGATCTCCCCGCCCCATGAGCCGAGATCATTCATCGCTCAAGATCCACTTTTGATACACGGCCTACTGTAGTTGTCATCAGCGAGCCGATGGAGAGCTGGGCGCTCTGACGGTACAAGAACTCCAGGCCAGACGAGGGGCGTCGTACGGTCGTGTGCACTCGCCCGTACTCCTGGCAGGCGCGGGTGTCCGTCCTGGGCGAGCAGATCGTGGGCCGGTGCCGGGGAATTCCTGACTGCGAGGCGAAGAGGACTGCACGGCCCGGGTTCTGCTCGGGGACAGTGACGGCCGTCCCCGCGCCGTTTCGCCGAGAGGCGTTGTGGCCGAAGCCCTCAATGATTGACCGTGGTGTTCCCACCGGAGCGGTAGTGCCGCCGCCACCCCGATCCGCGGAAGAGGGCCCGGCCCTCGCCACCAGGGGAGCCTTGAGCCGCCTGCCCACCAGATGAAGCGCACCCGAGCCGAGGCGGATCCCCGCCCCGCGTCGGCGGACAGGACACGCATGAGCGAGCAACCGGCCGCTATGCCGGATGGCCTCAGCTTCCGGGCTCGGCCGCACTTGCCGCCCCGATGGCGAAAATTGCGCCAGGTGCTGCGTAGTCGACGGGACCGGCGAACCGGGCCGAGGCGCGGGCCACCGCCTGCTGCGGGGTGAGGAATCGACCGACGTGGGTGACGATCAACCGGCCGGCTCCGGCCCCGCTCGCCGTGTTTCCGGTGTCCTCGGGCGTGTGGTGCACCTGGTCACCATCGGCCGGAACCTGGGGGCTCTCGGCCTCGCACAGCAACACATCGCACCCTTGGGCCAGTTGTGTGAGGTTCGCACAGGGTGCGGTGTCGCCGGAATAGACCAGTGAGCGGTCCGCGGCGTCGACGCGTACGGCGAAGGCCGGGACGCCGTGCTCCACTGCCCGGCTGGTCAGCGTGAGCGCGCCGATCTGCGCCCGGTGACCGTCATACAGCTCATGGACGGCGAAGGCGGATTCGACGGGGCTGCGCGACGCGGTGTTGGTGAGGAAGCCGGCCAGCCGGTCGGCGATGCCTGGTGGCCCGTACAGGGGAATCGGCGCGGTGAGTCGGATGTCCGCGAAAAGCGCCGCGTAGTAGGCGGTCAGCAGGTCCGCGCTGCCGCAGGCCATCCATGCCGCGGCCTGCGCTCGCCGTCTCGGCGTCGGCCCGCAGAGCTTGCGACGACGCTCACCGATGGCTGCACGCCTTCGTCGTCCGCCTCAGTCCCGAACGAGGCAGAACGGGTGTCCTGCCGGATCCGCGAAGATGCGCCAACTCCGTATTCCGTCACCCTCGTCGAGCAGCGTCCCGCCCCGATTGATGACGTCCTCCTGGGCCCGGTCCAGGTCCTCGACCGCCAGGTCAAGGTGGAACTGCTGGGGATGAGCGGAGTCAGGCCACTGAGGCGGCCGATAGGCTTCCGTGTGCTGGAAGGCCAGAACGAACCCGCCGTCGGTGTGGAGCGTCGCCCAGCCCTCGCCGAGCGACCACCGTGGATCCGGCCGGTTCACCACACCGCCGAGAAGCGACTGGTAGAACCGGGACAGTTCACCGACATCGGAACAGTCCAACACCACACACTGCAGCTTGGCAATCACGAACGGCAGCGTCTCACGAGGGCTGATCAAGATCTACAGCTCGGGTGCCGGCAGGTGCTCAGCGGCGCGTGAACTTGCATCGGCAGGCACTTCGCAGGTTCGGCTCGGACGCGGCGAAGGACTTCGTGGGGAGGTGCGACGACATCGAAACCGCGGAACGCCGGACGTGCGTGGTCCACCCATCGCCATGCCCGACGCGACCGCCGACTCTCGTCAGCCGCGCCGGCGCCGGGGGAGGGGCGGCATGGGGCCTCGCGCAGTGGCGAACGCGGTCCGGCATCCCTTCGTGAGCCGGCCGACGTCCCGTCCGGGCCGTCCGGGCCGACTGGGCCCGGGAACCGTTCCCCCGGATCCTGCGTGACCTGTTGACGTGTTGTCGGCTGCTGAAGGGGATCGAATGAAAGTACGGACGATGACGAGCGTGGCGGTATCGGCCTGCGTGGCGCTGGTGGCCTGCGCGTGCGGTCCGGAGAAGACGAAGGCGGACACGGAAGGGCAGCCTTCGCAGTCGTCCCCGTCCATGCGGGGAGACGAGACATCGGCCATGCCGTCGGCATCCGCTCGGACGGAGCAGCCGTCGGTCGAGCCGACCGGCGACCGGTCGGCGCCCAGGACGCAGGCCGGCGCGATCCAGCGGTACGAGCAGTATCTCCACGCCCTGGGCCGTGAGGACATCGACACGGTCTGCGAAGTGGCCGGGCCTGGTGCGAAGAAGGCACAGGACGAGGGACTCGGTCCGTGCACATCGACGTTCGCCGTCGTGTTCCAGATGATCTCGCCCACGCAGAAGAAGGCTCTGCAGACCGCGACGGTCGACCCGCAGCGCATCATTGTGAGCACACCCGACAAGATCGACATTCCGGTCGAGGCGATCAGGGCCTCCGTCACCTTCTCCGAGGACGAACTCGGCAATTCCACCCTGGAGTACCTGAAGAACGACTGGTACATCACTGGCTGAATCGTGCCGTCGGCCGTCTCCGTCCCAGCGTCCGGCCGCACCCGACGCGCCCCGTGTCCGGCTGCAGCTCAGGCGGGATGTCGGGTCAACGACGGGGAACAGGTTCCGGATCCACGAGCACGCAGCGGGTGCCGCTGTAGATGGTGGGCATGCAGCGGTTGCAGTGGACGCACAGGGACGTGCTGCTGGTTCCGGACATGTAGCGGTTGACCAGGTCGGGCTCGCGCAGCAGGGCGCGGCCCATGGCCACGAAGTCGAAGCCCTCGGACATGGCCTGCCGTGCGGTGGCGAGGTCGGCGATGCCGCCGAGCAGAATCAGCGGAAGGTCCAGCGCCGCGCGGAATTGGCGGGCCGACTCCAGCAGGTACGCCTCCTGATAGGGGTACTCGATCAGGAAACGCCTGCCGAACGCTCGCACGCCGAGCCGTTGCGGCTGCGGGAAGACGGCGGCGAACTGGGGTAGTGGAGCTTTGCCGCGGAAGAGGTACATCGGATTGAGCAGGGAGCTGCCGGCGGTGAGCTCCAGCGCGTCGATCGTGCCGTCGTCCTGGAGCCACCGAGCGAGCTGAAGACTCTCGTCCAGCCAGATGCCGCCGGGGACACCGTCGTCCATGTTCAGCTTGGCGACGACGGCAATGCGGTCGCCGACCGCGTCGCGCACCGCGCGGGCGGCCCCGCGTGCGACCGAGGCCCGGTTGGCGAGGCTGCCGCCGTACCGGTCCCGGCGCCGGTTGAGCCTGGGGCTGAGGAACGCGCTGGCGAAGTAGTTGTGCCCGAGATGGATCTCCACGGCGTCGAAGCCGGAAGCGACGGCGATCTCCGCAGCCTCACCGTGCGCCCTGATGATCCGGGCGATGTCGGCCTCGGTGGCGGCCTTGGTCGTCCGCATGCTGAGGGGATTGAGCCGGCGGGTGGGGCCGAGCGCCGGGCTGCGGTTGGAAGCGGCGTCGGCGACCGGCCCGGCGTGGCCGATCTGGGCCGACACCGCAGCGCCTTCGGCATGCACGGCGTCCGTCAGGCGGCGCAGACCCGGGCCGGCTTCGGGGCGCATCCAGATCTGGTGACGCTCGGTTCGGCCCTCCGGGGCCACTGCCAGATACGCGACGGTGGTCATGCCCACTCCACCGGCTGCGGGTCTGCGGTGGTACTCGATCAGCTGGTCGGTGACCAGCGCTTTCGGAGTGGCACCCTCGAAGGTCGCTGCTTTGACAATGCGGTTGCGCAAAGTCAGCGGGCCGAGTTTCGCCGGTGCGAGGACATCGGGGACATCACGGGGCGCCGATGTGATCATCAGTCAGACATCCTTTCCGCGCATGCGGACTACGGAACGCATTCCGTATCAGCAACGTCGCAGTGACGGCATATCAGTTCGAGTCGTTCGGGGCTCAGACTGCCGAAAGGCCGGGCTTGTCCGTGCCGCTCCGGGCAGTCGCGTCCTGCAGGAGAGCACAGTCTCCCAGCACTTTCAATCGCGAGTGGGGAATGCGTACTTACCTTTCGGTGCGCTTTCGGTTCGAACGAACAGATGGCCGCGCACTGTCTTGGCCTCACCGGTCTTCCAGGGATACTCGACCTCCCCGATCTCCCCGATCTCCCCGATCTCCCCGATCTCCCCGATCTCCCCGACCTCACCGGACTCGCCGAGGGAACCGGCGGCCGTCGCTCAACCGCAGAAATCCCGCCACTGGAGCGGCATCGCACACTCCGAGCCGTCATGGACCTCGGGTGTCACACCTCCCTCACGCTGACGGCAGCCCGGTGATGGCGGGGCGCCTCGATCTCGTCGATCAGCGCGACCGCCAGGTCCGCGTATGCAATCCGGCTGGCCGGGTCGCCATGCTCGGCGATCCGGTATCGGCCGGTGCGCGTGCCCTCATGGTCGAAGTCACCTGCCGGGGCCAGGTACACCCAGTCCAGGTCGCACCCTCGCAGTTCGTCGAGGCCTGCCGCGTGGCCGAGGGAGAAGGAGCGGTACTCGTTCGGGTAGCCGGGCTCGTCCATCAAGGGGGCACCGGATGAACCGGGCATGACCGATGCGAGCCCGACCACCACGAGGCGGTGCACTCCTGCGTTGGCCAGGCCGGTGGCCAGGGCTCGGGACGACGATGTGAAGAACTCGTGCGGCGGCACGGACAGGTCCGCGGCGGCACTGACGGCGGCGTCATGGCCGGCGGCCGCATGCTCGATGCTCGCCGTGTCCGTGACGTCGCCGGCCACGACCCGCACGTCTGTGAGGTCGCCGTGGCCCGCAGGTTCGCGCACCACCGCGGTGACCTGATGGCCGCGTCGGTGCGCCTCTGCCACCACTTGTCGCCCGGCCCTACCTCCTGCCCCGAAAACCACAATGTTCACGACGAACCGCCTCTCACCAGGGCCGGAGCTCGTGCGCCACGGCCGGTTCCCGGACGCTACCGAAGCCCCCGGTTACCAAGGGGGTACCGGCTAGGGTGAGGCCATGAGGGAACCGTTGCCCGCCGACATGTTCGACGAACTGTGCCCGTCCTCACTCAATCCGATCCGATTCGGCGACAAATGGGCGGCGCTCGTCATCCGCTGTCTTGAGCACGGGCCGCGCCGGTTCTCCGAACTGCGCGTGCCACTGAGCCGCGTCACCCCCAAGGTCCTGACCCAGTCGTTGCGGTCGCTGGAACGAGATGGTCTGGTCAAGCGCACCGTCTACGCCGAGGCCACCCCGCATGTCGAGTACGAACTGACGCCGCTGGGCCGCAGCGTGCTCCGACCGATGGCGGTTGCATGCGCCTGGGCGGAGAAGCACTGGGACGAGCTGCTCGACGCCCGGGAGTCGTACGACGGCACCACTCGCCCTGACCGCATCGGATAGCCAAGCCATTGCCGGTGGTGTCGTAGGGCTGCCACGGGGCGGGTTGCCGGCAAGTGGGGGCAGAGGGGGCAGTATCGAGATCAACCACCAACTGGATCAAGGGAGTCAACTCACCGTGGCAGACATCGAGGTCACCTACGACAAGACCGCTGACGCAGCGTACGTGTACTTCACCGACCCACAGGAAAGGGTGAACTCCGCCCAGATGTATCCCTGCGATCCGGTGGACGTCGACGGCATGATCAACCTCGACTTCGACGAGCAGGGCCGCCTCATCGGCATCGAGGTATTGGCGGCCAGTTCAAAACTGCCCGAACACCTCCTCAAGTCGGCAAGGCGACTGGACACCGAAGACGCCTGTAGCAACTGAGAGCGGTAGCCGGCGCTCCTCGCCCGGCACCGGCTCGGAAAGGGGCTCTGGCGTGCAGAGCAGACGAATTCGTAGTCGTAGTCGTAGTCGTACGTGGTTGTCGTGCTGTTCTCGATATGGAACTCCATGCTCATCGTGAGGGGACAACAGCAGGATCGGGAAGCGGTGTGCATTCGGCAAGCGGCGGGGGAGCTCACTCGGGCAGCCCCCAGAAGGAGCCGTGCAGGCCGACCCGGGCGAAATAGGCAGAGGCGGAGGCGGGGTCACGGCGGGTGTAGCCCGGGTCCAGGCGTCCGGTGTACCAGTCGCCGGCGAAGCTCCACAGGGTGGCCAGATCCATCACGTAGCCGCGCTCCTGGCCCGTCCGCCGCAGCCAGGAGTCGACGCAGCCGGTGGAGCAGAAGAGGCGCTGATTGGCGCAGGTGTGCACGACATCGTCCCAGGCCCGGTGCATGGGGGTGAGGAAGTGGGCCACCTGGTCGCCCTTCGGGGGTGCCTCTCGGCCGACCACCCAGGCGTGCGGAGTGTCGCAGGCCGGGCAGCGGGTGGCGACCAGGACATCGGGCTCGTTCCGGAGCAGGTGGGGCAGGGCGAACGAGTCCCACGCACAGCCGCCCCACCAAAGGGTGTGCGAACCCATGACGGAGAAGCCGAGCGGTACGGACGCGAAGGGGTGGGCCATCACGATCTGGCCACTGTCCTGCGAATCCAGGACCACGTCATGACGCTCGTGAAGGGTACGGAGTTCCTGACGTACCTGGTCCAAGGCGAGCCCGGTGAACGTGGCAAGTTCAGGCACGCTCGGAGCCCGGCCGGTGCGTGCGAATCCGCGGTAGACGGCCAGGCGGACTCTCTCCGTCCTGTCGAGGCTCATCGGTACTGTCGACGTCTTCTCGGTCATTCGTGGAGTTCCTTGGCTGGCTGAGGTGCTGGTGTCCAGCGTGCGCCCTGGAAGCGCGTGGGGGCTTGAACGCTCGTACGCCACAAGGGGGACATGACGTCTGCCGGAGAACGCGCCGCCTACTGGCGGGTACCCGGGCTCGCGCTGAAGGCCGTGGACGCCGGCTTCGCGCAGTACGCATAGCCGATGCATGCCCATGACATGTACTCCCGCCGGACTTGCGGGAGCGGGCGGAACCGGCCGCCATGGCCCGGGTCCGCCGTCCGCTGCGACAGCGATACGCCGAGAACATCGCCGCCAACGAACGGGCTCAGGCGGCCGGATGCAGTTGCTTCGCGCTGTTCCGGGGCTCCCGCGCGACGTACGGCTTCGCTCCCAGTGCCCATCAGAGGGATCTGCGGTTGCGCCGGGCACGTGGGCTCCTGGCCGAGGTTACGGCCCCGGGGTGGGCAGGTGTGATCGCTGGGGGCTGTTGGATCCCTCTCCGCGCCTACCGCTAGAGTGCGATGCTTGTTCGATTCGCCGTGAGGCGGATGGGGAGGGGGAGAGGTTTTGAGCTCACAACTGAGAGATACCGCTGTTGAGTTGGCGGAGGTCTTGTGGCGGGAACACACGGTCTACCGGGAGCGGTCCGGCGGTGTGGTCATCCGGGGTGAGCATGTACGGCGGTGGATCAGCCTCGCTCCGGCGGGCGGCCGGGACGAGGTCCTCGTACGTGCGGGGCGCATCTTGGACGGCGGCACTACCGCTCCGGCGCGTTCGGAGGCCGTGGTGCCCATCTCTGCCGGTACAGGAGTACTCGCCGCGACCTGCCGTCGCCTGCTCGCCGAGGCGGCGGCCGATGCGGCTCCGGTCCCGCCGGGGCGTGCAGCACCCGGGCGGTCCAAACGCTTCGGGAAGGCCGCGCGTCCCAAAGGCAGAGGGAGGCACACCAGTTTCGGTTCATGGGTGATCCTCGCCTGTGTCGCCGGTGTTGTTGCCCTGTACGTCTACCGCACCGCGATCCAGGGCTAGGCACTGTTGCGCGGCTTCATTCAGGACCCAGCTCTTGACGCCTCCTGTACGGCTACGACACCGCCAGGCCGCCGCATCCCGCCGCCGTGAACAGGATCGCGCCTTACGCGCAGCACCCGCGGTAGGCGGTCCCGTCAGTGACTCCGGCACCGCCCGCCGAGGCGAACGGACCCGGATCGCAGCATCTTCCACCGCCACGGCGATCTGCTCCAGCAGTTCCAGGCCGTCGTAAGTCAGTCACAGGCTGCCGACGGTCACGGAGTCACCAGCGCGCCCATGCAGGTAGATCTCGCACATGCCAACGGCGCAATAGCTGGCTCACTGCCCGGATCTGCCAGTTGGAAGACGTACTGCCACGGCCTCTCGGCGAGCAGGGCCGGCGAGTTGAGCGATGTGGATGGCGAGCGAGCTGTTCTCGCCCCTGCACGCAGGCTCTCGCCGTCCGGATCCACCGGAGACACCGCACCGCAATCGACTCGGGGGCACGCTTCATCAGCCGACAGGGTTCACGTGTGTCGAGGTTCTGCCTCGCATTCCGGCCGAACTGCTTCCAGGGCTGACCCGTCGGTCGTGCGGCCTGCGGCCCGAGCGGCAGCACGGGCTGCGGTTGGTCGAAGCGTTGCCCGGCCCCGAAGTCCGGGTCCCTCAGGCTTCCGGTGGCGGTGGCTGTCCAGCGGTGAGCTTCCCGGCCGCAGCGACCCGGCGCCGCGAACCCGAAGGCGCCATGCGTTCTGGAGGCGTCGCTGACGGGATGCATACGTCGTCACGGAAGGTCGGTGCGGCCCCACCAGTTCGGCCGTATCGGTACTCCGTCCGCATCACATTCCACCGGCGGTGTCGAGGTCGGAGCCGGCACCGCGTCCGCCGGCTCCGACTCCGAACCCGGCTCCGGCTCCGGTGGGGTCGCGTGCGCCGGCGGCGAGGCCGGTGCAGCGCTGTCGTCCAGCAGCTCCGCCACGGTGAACCGCGTGCTGAAGGACTGCCAGGCGCCGTCGATCACCAGAAGGAAGCCGTCGCTTTCCCGGAAGAGCCGACGGCGCTTCGGACTTCTAGGGTGCTCCGGGGTATGCCTCCGGGCACGCTGCTCCAGCTCCACCAGAGCCTCTTCGCGTGTGCCGTCCATATGCGTCAGCACGTATGCCTCCCCGTGCTTGCGCTCCCCGACACCCACGGTCGTCTCCATGACCAGTCCCCAGATCGTCATGCTCCCGCCCCTCCCGTTCGAATCAAGAGAGAGCCTAAGTAAGCATGGGGCCCGGCCTTGACGTAGGTCGGGATGTCCTGCCCCTTCGAGCCCGGTCTGCCCGGCGCTCACAGGGACGAAGGCCACATTGACGCGGTCGAGACCGGACCGGCGGCCCTCAGCGCCCCGGTCATCGACAGGCTGCCGCACGAGCACGACAGCACTTCGGATACCTCCTTGAGTCGAGTATTGACGTCGACACCAGCACGGCTCACGCCGGTCGCATCCGACCAGTCGAGGGAATCATCCAGCGCTGCGGACACCGCTGTCTCCTTCAACTCCAGGCAATCCCGGAGGTCTCCGGGCATCCGCCTGCTGCCCCGCAGAGGTTCGGGCGTGATCCTGAGCGGGGCGGTGGCGATCGGTTGAGCCGGCCTCCGTAGGGTGGGAGCTGATCATGTGATCCCATCCGAGGAGTTGTCCGCCATGCCGCAGATCACCGTCGACTATTCCGGCCTGCTCGACGCGGCCTTCGACCGCCCGGCCTTCGCGCTCGCCCTGCACCCGATCGTCGTCGATACCGTTGACGCCCGCCTGGAGGCCTGCAAGACCCGCTTCCGTCAGGTCGAGGACTTCACCGTCGGCAACGAGACCGAGGGGCATGCCGTCCTGCACGTGGAGATCGGCCTGCTCCACGGCCGCACCGACGCGACCAAGACCCGTCTCGCGGCCGCCGTGCTCGCCCTGGTCGCCGCCCAGGTCAAGCCAGTCGATGGCGTCACTCTGCACCCCTCTGTCGAGATCCCCGACCTGGACGCATCCTACCGATCGAGCTGACTCACCCGCTTCCCCAGCACGACGAACCGGCCGTCTACCCAGCTCCCCGGCCACTGTCCAGGAGAACACGCCCGGCCGCCTTGCTGGGGATACCCGGGGCATACGACTGAGGCTCGGGGTCAGCCGGACGGGTGCCGACAGGTATCAGGGTCCGGACAGGCTGTCGAGCCAGCCGTCGTTGGTGTCCCTGCGCCGCGAGCGCGCCAGCTCGGAGACGTGTCGTGCCTGGGCAGCGGACAGCCGTCGCATCTCCCACAGCAGCTCCGCGGCGTCCACGGCCTCCGGGGACGGCGAGGGTGGTTCCTCACGCAGGAAAACGCCCGTCAGCGCGGCCAGTTCGGCGGCGTCGATCCCCAGCAGGGTGGCGAAGTCCGTCACCAAGCGCGGGGTCAGCTCCTTGCGACCGGCTCCGATCACGCCGTAGGTGGACGCCGACAGATACGTGGGAGTCACGAACGCCAGCGCCTTCGCCATGCCCATCCAGTTCAGGTTGCGGAACTGGAGCATGCGGACGACCCGAGCGCCCGGACCGCCGGCGACGGGTACCAGCGTCTTCGGGGCGAAACCGGAGCGACGTTCCTCCTGTGGTAGTGAGCGGATCAGCCGGAGAACTTCACAGCGCCCCGCTGCGGGCAGGCGCACCGCATCCGTCACCGTGCTCGCCGTCCACGTCGCGGCCGTGGCATCCAATGGGGCCAGGTCTTCCGGGACCTCCCACCCCGCGAGAATGAACAGATCGACAGCGTGCAAACCCAGCGCAGATGCAAGCCGTCGGAGCAGCATCTCGCCGGGGCTCTTTCCCGCGAGCACTGCTTGGACGTCGTTCGTGGCCGTCCCGGCGCGGACGGCCAACTCCTGTGCGCTGAGCTCTCTGTGGTCCAGCAGCCACGTCAATATCGCGCCGAACCCGGGATGCTCCGTCATGCCGACATGCTAGGCGTTCTGTTCGGATCGTCAGGTGCGGCTGGGGACAGAGCACGTAGGCACTTGACTGAACGCATGCTCGGACGCGAGCCTTGCGATCAAAATTGGGGCGGAGGCGACCACGCCGCGAACCAGGAGTGGGTGCGTTGCCCAAGTGATCGCGTTCCTGATCGATGTGGTGGGGGCCTCTTGGTCTCTGATTTCGGTGGGAGACGACGGGCAAGGGCTCAGACTCGCTCCTTCGCTGAGGGTGGTGAGGTCGTCTTCGAGGCATGCTTCCTTGGCGATCGCCCGTATTGCAGTCCTGTCGTAGTCTTCCTCGCGGCGTCCAGGAATGCCCTGCACATGCGATATTTGACCGGGGCGCTCGGAGCAGAAGCGGCTGGGCTGAACACCGGCGTTGCTCACTGACGTGGAGGGTCAGCGGGCAGGTCAGATGAAGATGCCGGCCACGTGGAGTCCAGCTAGGTGAATGGCGGCTGTCGTTTCGTAGCGGATGGCAAGGCCGCGCGACTGCTCCAGCCGGTTCTTGCACCACTCGACAGGTTGCGTTGCTTGTACTCGTTGCGGTCGAAGGCGGGTGGTCCGCGGCCGCGACTGCCAGGTGGATCTTCGTGGTCAGTCCGCTGCGGGACCGGCCGATGGCGCGATCACCGGGCTCACCGTCCGTAGCCCCCTTTGTGAGCCCCGGCCGCATGCTGGTCAGCTCGGGCCAGCAGTGCGGTGAACACCCGCCCCCGACCTCTCCGCTTCGGCCTGCGATTCGGTAGCAACGGCTCAATCCGCGCCCACTGCCCATCACCCAAGGACACACTCGGACCGATGATCAGATGATCTGAGCGAGACGGTCTGGCCGGAAGAGCGAGTACGTCGTCGGCTTCCATCCGGATGGATTGCCCCGACCGCCTGTCCTCGGACACCGTAGACAGCTGAGGTGAGTGCACAGGGCACCGTGGAGATGGGTAGGCAGCTGACAGTCGAGGTCCTGCTCATCATTCAAGGCTGTTCAAGGGGTAATTCTTCTCACTTGGTCAGATCACCCGATCGGTGGGAATGCGTGGCCCGCTGACGTCGTGCCAGTCCGGTTGCTTGGCGGGTGATCTGGCCCCGGGACGGCCGGTATTCAGGGGCCGCCGAACGGCAGCACCGATGTCGGACCAGTCCCGAATCCCCGCTGGGGAACGGTGCTCGCGCTGGTCGCAAGGCGAGTTTCCCGGTCAACTGGGCCGCCTGACGCGTACGGTGGGCTCGACGAACACGCCCCGCCCGTAATGACGGGAAAGCGCAGGCGGCAGGGACATGGCACAGGAGGAAGAGCGGGATGACGCAGGCCGCGGCGAGTGAGTTGGACGATCGGGTCCTGGGACGCAGATGGACTGTGCGCCTGGACCCCGCCGGGCGAGGCAGTTCAGGAGTGCGTGTCTCGTGCAGTCGCCCAGCCTGCGCTGAGCAACGCCTGCCGGCCACGGCCGCCGGCCGCGCGGCCGCGGTCGCCCACCTCAAGGCCCACCTGAAGGCCGCTACGCCGCCTCGGGCCGAGGCGTACTGCGCGTGCAGGGCGGAGAGTTGCCACGCCCACATCCGTCCCACCGACCGGCAGATGCGTGCCCAGCCCTGGAGGTGCGGCGGGGCGACGGTCCTGGCCGTTGTCACCGACCGGGAGGGCCGCTGGTGGCAGGCCATGGAGTGCTGTTCTCGCTGCGCGGCCGCCACTCCTGGCGCGACAGTCGTCTCCACTGCCCCCGCCGCATCCGGCTCGGTGGCGGGCCCGCCGGCCGCTGACAAGCCTCCGTCGGCCGCTCCTGCCGGCGTGCCACAGTTCTCCGACCTTTCCTCACCTGCAGTCGGTAGGCACCCGGTGCCTGCTGCCCGCCCCGCCCCTGCGGGGCGAACCCGTTCAAGCAGGAAGATGATCGCGCAGCGCCTCATCCCGCACAATCTGCAGCCCGTTGTGCTGCGCGACGAGCTGGTCGAACTCGGGGACCTGTTCCGTGCCTACCAGGAGCGCCCCGAACCCGACCTGGGGCTCCTCGCCGACCTCCATGAACGCAAGGCACGCGCCTTCCTGGCCTGGGCCGATGTCACCGACGACATCAATTTGCGGCTGGAGGCGCGGCGGGCCGAACAGGCCGCGGTTGCCGCCCGGTTCCAGCAGTTGCAGCGTACCGGCCACAGCGCGGACGGCGATGGGCCGACGGTGGCCCGTCTGCTGACGGTGCCGACGCAGTGGGAGCACGCACGCTCTGTCCTCGCGCACGTGGCCGACCACAGCCCGCTTCCGGGCCCAGAAGCACGGCTGTTGGCGGTGATGCTGACCCTGCGCACCGCGCATGCCGGTACCGGAAACCTCGTCGGGCAGGATGTCACGACGATGGGCCTGACCGATCCGGAGGGCCTGGTCGGGGAGCTGACCTGCTGCGGCTGGTTGGCCATCCCTGGCACCATCGGTGACCTGCTCGCCTCCCGGCCGGAGAACCCCACTACCGTCACTGTGCCCTCCTTGGTGCCCCATGAGGACGGTTCCGGACCGTTCACGTTCGGCAAGAAGATGCGGCCCAAGCTCAGCGGTTGGGCTCAGAGAGTCATCTCGGAAAAGAAACTCCGCAAGGCCAAGGCCCCCGCGCCCGCCCGTCTGCTGGCGATGACGTTGGCGACCCAGGCGAGCAGCGATGGTCGACTCGGTCCCAGCGGTCGGGGCATCGCTCGGGAGTCCCTCACTGCCTGGGTCCCGGTGGATCCCGAAGAGCTGCAACGCCTGGTCGACCAGTTGACCAGAGCGGACTGGCTCACCGAAGCCACCCTCACCGACACCCATTTCACCGGTCGGTTGAGCGAGCGCGTCCTTCCGCTCACTTGCCCACTTCTGTAGCCGGTCCGGTCCGGACCGGCCGGGCATCGAACCCGTTCGGGCGCAGCAGCGACGGTCCCCCTCCGGGCTAAGAACTCCTGGCGAAATGGAGTGGCGGACGCACGCGTGACAGGGTGACGATCTCTCGGTACTCGCTGATGGAGGGGCAGGGCAGTTATGGGAGACATCGTTCCGAGGGAGCTCATCTCCCTCGCCGATGACGAGGGGAACAGCGTCACCGTCAACGTTCTGGGGTGTGATCCCAGGTGGGGTGCCGGGCTCGACGCCGAGATCGTGGTGAGGACGCCCTTCGTGTCCGGGAGTATCGATTTGGTGCTGTCCGCCTCGAAACTGGCGAGTTGGGCGGACGCGCTGAACAGGCTCGACGCCGGCGAGGACGTTGCCTGGATGGAGTGGGACAGGGGGCCGTCCATCTGGATCCAGCTCTGCGGCGAGCGTGACTGTCCGGAGGTCGTGGTGGAGGACGAGTCGGGTTCCATGGTCACCGTGAGAGTGCCGGTCGTCCCGCCGGACGACTGGATTGCAGATCACCAGCAGCGTTCGCACCGGGTGATGGCGCACTGGGTTCCGATGCTGTCGGCGAGTTGAGCAACCGTCGCCAGCAGATGAGTGCGCATCCGAGCACGAGGAGGGCTTCGTGGATGTCGTCGCGGATCTCCCAGCGGATCCGCAGGTGGCGGAACCAGTGCAGGTGTGCGAAGGCGCGCACGACGACCCAACGTTGAGTGCCGAGGCCGGAGCCGTGCTCGGTGCCCCGGCGGGCGATCACCGGTTTCACCCCGAGGCTCCAGACGAGGCGCGGTACTTGTCGTGGTCGTAGCCGCGGTCGGCGAACAGGCGCCGTGGCCGGTGACGGGGCCTGCCGACCAGGCCGCGAATGCGGGGGATGGTGTTCAGCAGGGACATCAACTGGGTGGCATCGTGCCGGTTTCCGCTGGTCAGTGACACCGCGAGGGGCGTCCCACGCCGATCGGTGATCAAGTGGTGCTTGCTGCCAGGGCGGCCGCGGCCGACCGGTGAAGGTCCGGTGTGAGCCCCCCTTTCAGGGCTCTGACGTGGGAGCCGTCGATCGCGGCTTCGTCCATCTCGAGCAGTCCGGTCTTACGGAGTTGTGCCAAGAGGAACTCGTGCAGGCGTGGCCACACGCCAACCTCGGTCCAGTCCCGCAGACGCCGCCAGCAGGTCACTCCGCTGCAGCCGATCCTCTCGGCCGGTACGTCGGCCCAGGTCACACCCGTGCGCAGGACGTAGACGATCCCAGGCAAGGCAGCGCGGTCATCCGCCGGCAGTCGGCCTGGGCACCGTTGACGCCTCGGCGGGCGGGGTGGGAGCAGCGGGGCGACACGCTCCCACAGATCATCAGACACAAGATCATCCGACACCCGCAGAAGTCCGCCGTCCACCAACCCAACTGCCAAGCCCTGAGCCAATCTCATGGCTCTGCACGAGGCTACAGCTACCACGACGGCTGTTCCGTTCTGCATAGTCGCGGTGGCGGAAAAGGCTGAGGACGATCTCCGGTGTGGACCAATTCCTGTACTCAGATGCGACGCCGGTTCGGGCGTGAACGCCACCTACCTGGGCCGCCGTTGGCTGCCGATCTCGGATCTGTTGCCCTTGTTGTGGTGACGTACTGCGCGTAGCGACGACGTGCGTCGGTCAGGCTCTCCGCTCCGTTGGGGCCGCCCCAGACCTCGTCGGCGTTCGGGTCGTCCTGGCCATCGTCTTCCCAGCTGCACTCGTCACAGATCTGGAATTGTCCGCGGGCTTCCAGCGTCAAGAGCTTGCAACAGGGACAGGCATAAGGACCGCAGCCGGGTGGGCTGGCTCTGGGCGGTTCTTCAGGCGTTGTCACGCGTCGAGTGTTGCGTGATCCGCGAGGAAGCTCTGGGCTGGTCGCTCATTGTGAAATGATCAGTACGAGGCCGCGCAGATGGGCGGGGTGGCGGCACCCCGGCAGCAAGGCAGGCGCAGGTCTTGGCGATCACGGAGTTACGACGCTCTCCGATCACCGGCGAGGCCAGTGCCTGTACTGCCATCATGGCTTGGCCGAGCCGATCTGGAGCCCATTCGCCACCCTGCTGCCTGAGCGATCTGCGTACGCGCCGCCCCATCCGCTGGGATGCCACCGCCCATGCATCAGCGACCGGATCGTCCTGACGACCTGGGCCGTTGCCCGACGACATCATCGTGCGCCTGGGCACCGACTACGACGCGGACAAGACCCGCGCTCCGCTCAACGAGCGCGGCCTGTGCGGACGCATCGCGTGCAAGGAGGAGAAGGCGCCCATCCAGGTCAGTCAGCGTTGGCATGCCGAACGCACTCACGCCTGGCAGAACGCTTTCCACCGGCTCGCCCGCTGCTACGAGCGGCGCACCACCGCCCTCGACGCATTCTTCGACCTCGCCGACACGGTCATCACCGTCCATAGCCTGATCCGGCGGGCATGGACCACCTACCGCTGGGAGGAACGCCCCCGATGCCGAGCTTGAACTGCCGCCTGTCCGCGCGGACTGCAAGGACCATTGTCAGGTCGCCCGCGCGGAAAGATGGGTATCGGCCAAGGACCAGTACTCCAGGCGCTCTTGATGATGGCCGGAGGGGTGTGTCAGTGCGCCTCGGTGAGTGCCTGCTCGTAGGCTGCCTGAAGGAGTTCGGAGGCCCGGGGATGGTTGGGGTTCGGGCGGGGAATGCCCAGGTGCACCTCGCGGAGTTCGTCCATGAGGTTCTCCCAGAGATGCGGGCCGCCGTCCTCCAAGAGGCGAGCGCGGACGCTGAGTTCGGGCGTGGTCGGGCGGTGCCGCATTCCCCAGGAGCCGAGCGCGACCATGATGGGGACGGTCTGGATGCCCGCTTCTGTGAGGCTGTAGGTCGCTCGACGTCCTCGTTCGGCCCGTTCCTGCGTGAGGAGACCGCCGGCGACGAGGGCCTTGAGACGGCTGCTGAGGATGTTCGACGCGATCCCCTCCTCGGAGTGGCTGAGCAGCTCGCGGAAGTGTCGGCGTCCGCCGAACACCACGTCGCGCAGGACGATGAGGCTCCACTGGTCCCCGAGTGCCTCCACCGCCGCGTTGATCGCGCATCCGGACCGCGGTTTGTCTCGCATGCCCACCTCCAGTGATTGCATTCTGCCATCACCGAGTCTAGGCTCGCCCACGGCTAGTGATTGCAGTTCGCAATCACATCGCTTCGAGGGCAGGGGTCCGTGCAATGTCCCGCGTGAGGGTCCACAACTTCTCCGTCTCCATCGACGGGTTCGCCACTGGTGAAGGGCAGAGTCTCGACGCCCCGTTCGGCCACGCAGGCACGCGGCTCCATGAGTGGTTCTTCCCGACCAGGACCTTCCAGCAGATGCTGGGCGAGCCGGACGGGAATACCGGGGTCGATGACGTCATCGCCGGTACCTGGGATGTCGGCATCGGAGCGGAGATCATGGGCCGCAACAAGTTCGGCCCCCAGCGCGGGCCATGGGAGAACAACGACTGGAACGGCTGGTGGGGGCCCAACCCGCCCTTCCATACCCCGGTGTTCGTCCTGACCCACCACCCCCGCCCCTCGGTGGAGATGGAGGGCGGTACCACATTCCATTTCATCGACGCCACGCCGCAGGAGGCACTGCGTCAGGCGCGCGAGGCCGCAGGCGGCCTGGACGTGAGGATCGGTGGCGGGCCGACCACGATCCGCGAGTTCCTCGTCGAAGACCTCATCGATCATCTGCACATCGCCGTCGTCCCGATCGTCTTGGGCCGTGGCGAGCGACTGTGGGACGGACTCGAAGGACTTGAGAAGCGCTTCCAGGTCGATACCGTGACAACCCCCAGCGGCGTCACGCACATGACCTTCACCCGGCGGTAGCGACCGCCCGCGCAGGCGGCAATCGGCCTCGGTCTCCTGCTCCGCACGCTCCGAAGACCGACAGGACGAACATCACTTCCAGGGACGGCACCACGTTCGCCCTCGACACGACCGGCCAGGGCGTGCCGCTGATCCTGATCGGCAGCGTCTTCAACGACCGCGCGACCGTGGCCGGGCTCGTTAGCACGATGGCATCGCAGGCACAGGATCTCCGGTGGTCACAGAGCGTCGTAACTCCGTGATCGCGGAGCCTGTGCTTGCCCTGTCTGTCAATGGGCCCCGCCCGTGCCGATCGGCGTGGCCTTTGAGTAACGGCTGACCAGGCTGTTCTATTGGGCCACCGTCGGGGCAATCGGGAGGCCCGGTCCAGGACGCGGACGAACGGCGGTCGCCGGTAGGAGCCACACCGGGGCCGGCAGGCCCATGAGGGCCAACGCCGACCTGCCGATCCTCGACAGCATCGCCTTCGGCTTCGGCTCCGACTTCGACAGGCTTGCCGGGGCGGAGCGCATCAACGCCGTCTGCCTGGGCATCATCGACCCCCCATGGTCAGCGACATGATTGCCAACGGGATCTCAGCCGCCTCGGTCCTCGGTGCTGCCGCGGATCGCTCAGGCCGTTCCGTGGCTGCGCAGCCCCGGGGGCTGCTTCGGAGACGGCGGCTCCGTCACTTGGAGTCGTAGTAGAACTGAAGGAATTCCTCCATCGCAGCGTCGACACCGGCGCGGTCACCGGTGGCGAGCAGGTCGAGCAGTAGGCCGCGGACGGTGGCGAGTCCCAGCCTGGCGCGGTTCCGGGCCACGGCGGGGTCCACACCCGCGGCGACCTCGGCGGCCATGAGCGGCTCAAGCCAGTTGTTCACGAGCCCTTCGAGGACCGGAGCGGCTTCGGGGCGGCCTCGCAGCGCCTGCCCGTAGATCTCGAAGAAGAGCCGCTCCTGACCGGCCAGTCGAGGGTCCGTCAGCTGCTTCCAGAGCAGCCTCGCGGCATCGGAGGGCGAGAGACCGGGTTCCAGGCGGAGCCGGGACAGCAGAGCAAGCTGGCGCTGCTCCGAGGTCCGGACGATCTCGACGAGCAGCTGTTCCTTGGAGCCGAAATAGTGGATCAGCATCCGGTGGCTGACACCGATCGCGGCACCCAGACCGCGCAGGCTCAGGTCCGCGAAGCCGTGTGCTGCGACGTAGTCGACGGCCGCGTTCATCAGTTGAGAGCGTCGGTCCCCGTCCGTGCCGGGCGCTGCCTTGTCGTCCTCGGAATGTGAGCCGTCCGTATTCACCACGTTGCGAGTGTACCAATTGGTACATGGCCTGTGTACCGTGTGGTACATGAAGCCTGTCACCGTGTCGATCGACGTACCGCAGACCCCCGAGCAGGTCTACGGTTTCCTCGATGTCATGGCCCACCACGAGCGATTCACCAACCACTACCTGACCGACTGGCACTTCAGTGGCCCCGGTCGCGGCGTCGGATCGTGCGCCAGGGTCACAGCCGCGCTGGGCGGCACGAAGACCGACGTCGCCATCGAGGTCGTCGAGGCCCAACCGCCTCGGCGGATCGTCGAGCGGAACGTCAGCGCTGCCGGCCGACGGCTGGCCCGTGGCACCTACACCATCGAGCCCCTGCGAACAGGCGGAAGCCACGTGTCGTTCACGTACGCCTGGGCACGTGCCCCGCTCGCCGACCACCTGCTGGCGCCCGTCGTCCGGGCCACCATGCGGCGCGCCAACCGTACGGTCATGCGACGCCTGGCCATCGAGTTGGATCGCCTCGTGTCCGCTGCCGGATCCTGACGGCGGTACGTGTCGGCTCTTCTGCCCGACGCAGGGCCCGAGACCCACGGCGTCCCGTCCCTGCCTGCACCCGTGATCGGACTGCCCGGTCGGGGCTCAGGCGCCGTGGGCGCTGGGTGGCCCCGCGCTGAACCCGGGATTGCCCCCGGCCCTCAGGCCATCGGGCCGGAACGCTGCAGTGCCGCGGCGTTCCGTTCCCAGCCGGACCACAAGGTGGCATCCGCGCAGTAGCCGCAGTCCGGGCCGAAGAACATCCGGCCGGCCGCTTCATCGCCCATCAGCCAATAGCGGAACCAGGCGGTGGCCGGGGCGCGGAAGTCCCCTCCGTCGCCGATCGAGTCGAGATGGCCGGCGCCCCGGACCTCACCGTAGACGGCGGGGACGTGGTCGGAATCCTGGTACATCGCCTTCACCAACGCCGGCCACACGATGTGGTCCTGCTGCCCGGCCAGATAGAAGACGGGCTCGTCCATCAGATCCGGATCGGTCAGGGGACCCGGCTGGATGGGAACAGCGGTGATCACCCGTGGATCGATCGCCGCATTGATGGCGGCCGCACCACCCTGCGAGTGACCGGCGGAGCCGATGTGCGCCAGATCCACCTTGTGGTAGTAGGGACTTGAACTGTCTGCGTTGCGTTGCTCCAGCACGTCGATGCCCAGGCGCATGCTGATCGCGTAGTTGGAGGTCGGCGTGTTTGCGGCAGCCACGATGAAGCCTTGACTCGCCCAGTGCCGCAGCAGCGAGCTGTACACGCCGGGCACCGCGCCTGTGCCGTTGCCCCAGATGATCACCGGATGGGATTCGCCGGACTGCCCCATGTTCTGCGGCCGGTAGAAGGTGTGCACGACCCCGACTTCCACACTCACGGCGTACGGCCCCGGTGCACCCCAGTCGGTGCCGACGGACGGGATGCCCACCGTGGCCGCTGGAACCGCCGACGGCGACCGAGCCGCGTCACTCGCCCCGACGGCGCCTGCGGACACTCCGGGCGCCGCACCCACCATCAACACGGCGGTGGCCAGAATCCCGCCAATCGTAAGCCGCCTTCTGATTCCCGACATGGCAACTCCTTCACGAATACGGCACGTTGCGCGTCCTCGCATCGTGACCAAAGCCATGATGAGATCTGGTTTCGCTCATGTCTGTCTGCAGGCGCACAGTCGTCACGCCGGATTGCTGGGCGTCTGCACAATGCCGCTGTACGTGGTTCAGGGGCGGACGTCGCTCTGACCGGCCGGCCCAGTGGCCTTCGCCCCGGCGCCAGGGTCACTCCTGCCTTTGCTCGAGGCCGCGCGGATGTCATTCCAGCCAGTGGACCGGCTGGGGCGGATGAGGATGCAGCCGAGGGTGGCGAGGAGCGTGTCGGCAGGTGTTCGAGTGATCGGCTACGGTGCGCAGTCATGGGTGAACTGATATTGATCAGGCATGGCCAGACCGCATGGAGTCTGTCGGGTCAGCACGCCGGCCGCACCGACATCCCGCTCACCGACGCAGGCGAGGCCGTGGCCGAGTCGCTCGCTCCTCGGCTTGCCCGACGCCATCTGGTCGCCGTGTTCAGCAGCCCGCTGAGCCGCGCCATGCGGACGGCCGAGCTGGCCGGCCTGACCGGCGTCCAGCCCGATCCCGACCTGATGGAGTGGGACTACGGAGCGTACGAGGGCCTGACCGCGGCACAGATCCAGGAGACGACGCCGGGTTGGGACCTGTGGCGGGACGGCGTGATTCCCGCCGACGCGGCCCATCCTGGTGAGGGGCTCCGGCAGGTGGCCGCGCGCACGGATGCGGTGCTGGACCGGATCCGGCCACTGTTGGACGACGGCGACGTCGCCGTCGTCGCCCACGGTCATCTGGCGCGCGTGCTCACCGTGCGCTGGCTCGGCCTCGACGCGTCCGCCGGCCGGTTGCTCGGCCACCCGCATCCGGGCACGCTCAGCTTCCTGGCCACCAAGGACGAGCAGCCCTTCATCGCCGCCTGGAACGTTCCGTAGCGGCAGCCCGGCGTCTCACGCCTGCTGTGAGAGGAACCGGAAGCAGATGAGCGCCGCGGCGATCTCGGTGCGGGCCAGGAAGTGTTCCGTCTCGTGCTTGTTGTTGCGGCGGCGATGGCGGTGGCGGCGGTGGCACTGCTGGTGTGTTCGCTCGGCAGACGGCCCATGAGAAAGTCGCGGCACGGCTCACCGATCACCACGAGGAGAGGGATCCATGGGAGCGTTGCCCGTTGCGACCCGCCGCGACGAGTTCGATGCCTTGGTCGTCAGGACCGACTACCACGACGACCAGGCGTGGCGGGAACTGGCGGCGGCGCTGCTGGAGCCCTGGGGAGACGAGCCGTACGAGGCACACATCCACTTCATCGACGATCCGGCCTGGTCGGGGGCGACCACCGACGAGGTACTGACAGCGGTCAGTACCGATGAGGACCTGTCCGTCGTCTTCCTTGCCGACCGGGTGAGTATGCAGGCCGAGCACCACCCGCTGCTGGCGGTCACCCTGCTGACACAGGCGGACTGCGTGGACGAAGAGGACTATGAGCAACTGACCGAGTTCGGCCGCGAGTTCCGCACCACCCCCGCAGGGGTCCACGAGGTCCATGCGAACCTGAGCATCGGCAACCTGGGCTTCGAGGAGTTCGCGGCATGGTCCCACGATGATCCCGAAGGGATCTACCGGCCCTGCTGAACGGGGCAACGGCTGTCGATGCCACGCACGGTGGCCCGGCCGCCGCAGCCAGGCTCGACGTGAACGCGTACGACGTCGTGGCCTCGACCGCGACCTGCCCGGGATCCACGGCGACAGGCTCTGCCAGAGCATCCGGTCCCCGGCCCGCCGCAGACCGCGCGCTGGGCGGCGCGCCGGTCATCACGACCCCCGAGGTCCGATCAGGCCTCCTGACGCGATAGTGCGGGCCGGGGTGCCGGGCCACGAACAGCCCGGCACCCCGGCCCGTGTCCGGTGCCCGTACCGCCTACGGCGCCGATCCTCCTGGCCGCCAGCCCCGACGGCGGGCCCGGGGGAAGGTGAACGCGGCGAAGCCCGTGATCAGGACGGCCACCCCCGGCGGCGGAGGTGATGGCGATGGCCGTGGTGCGGCCGGAGTGGGCCTCGGGAGGTGGCATGCGCAGGGCTGCCGGGTCCCAGGGGGACGGGTCGGCCGAGGGATCGGGGGCCGGGGCGGTGACGGCCGCTGCCGGGTCCACCGTGCCCGCGCCGACCAGCGCCTTGTCGGCAGGGAGGTGATACGCCGTCGCGGTGAGGCGGTCGGACAGCTGGGAGGGCGTCAGATCCGGGTGTGCGGAGAGGGCGAGCGCGGCGGCGCCCGCGATGAAGGCCGTGGCCAGCTCGGCGCCGTCGCCGGTGAAGCTGCCCGTACCGCCGGGGCCGACACTCATCACGGCATTGCCGGGCGCGGCCAGATCGGGCGCGGTGCGGGGCGCGAGCTTCTGATCCGGGACACCGCCCGGTCCGAGTGCGGCGACGGCCAGGACGTCCGGCAAAGCGGCCGGATAGGCGGCCGCGGCGGGGGCGTTCCCGGATCCCGTGACCGCGCTGCCCGACGCGTACGCCGGGGCGATCACCAGCGCGCCGTGGCGTCCCGCGTCACGGACCGCCGCGGCGAGCGCCGGGCTGCTCCGGGCCAGGGCGATCGGGACGTCGATGACCCGCGCACGGCGGGCGACGGCCGCGTCGATCCCCAACTCCGGCGACGTCCGGCATGTCGGCGGTGCACCGTCCTACTACACCGTCCACGCCGGGAGCAGTTCCGCCGGGGCGCAGCCGGCGAGCTTCACGATCGACCAGGTCGCCCACCACGGGCAGTGGGTGGCGGCACCGAACGTCAAGCTCGGTGGTGGGAGGCTGTCGGTCGTGCTGCACGACCGCGGCAAGGACTGGAACTCGCAGGGGTCCACGGACGCGCACCACGCGGCGGACGCGGTCTATGTGAACTGCAGCTGACGCGGGGCACTTCCGGACCCGCACCTCACGCCGGTCGAGCCCGGGTCCGACAGTGGCCCATGGGCTTCGGCCTGCTGTTGACCGTGGACGACGGCAGGCCGGGGCCTGAGGGCCGGAGGATGTTGTCACGGTGCCGAGTGCGCCGGCCGTGCTGGGAGCGACGGCCGGCAACCCCTGCTGACATTCGCCGTCCGAGCGGCGGCAAATCACCTGCTCGCGCGCGGGCGCCGCTCCTCCGTACACATACGAACCGGTCAGCATGCGGGCTCGTCGTCGCGGGCGCACCGGCAGCCACGCCTGGCCAGGCCAGGGCTTCCACCCCGCTGCTTCAGACGGTGCCGCCGGTGCGGAGGCCGACTTCAGACTGGCTTGCGCCACACGGAGATGTGCTTCGTGGAGTCCTGGGCGAACGGCGCCCCGTCCCAGTCCGCGACGCGACGTTCCAGCTCCAACCCAGCGATCCGTGCCATCAGGTCGAGCTCCGCCGGCCAGGCGTACCGGTGCCGGGAGTTGTCACGGCGGTAGCGGCCGTCGTCGCCTTCGCGGGTGAAGTGGTGCGAGACGAGAATCTGCTCGACCAGATCGAAGGTGTCGAGGCCGATATGACGCTCGGAGACGTCGAACGGCACCGCGATCTGGCCAGGCGGCAGGAACTGCAGTGGCGGCACGCCCAGCTCGACGACGAATCGGCCGCCGGGCTCCAGATGACGTGCGGCGTTGCGGAAGCACTCGACCTGCTCGTCCTGCGTGAGCAGGTTCGTGATGGTGTTGTAGACGAGATAGACCAGGGTGAACTCGCCTGGGACGACGGTGGAAGTCATGTCCCCGACGGTTACCGGGAGCTTGTCCTCGCCGATCTTGCGCCGCAGCACCGCCGCCATGTGCTCCGACAGTTCGATTCCCACTACCGGCACGCCGCGTTCCCGGAGAGGGACGCCCACTCGTCCGGTCCCGATGGCGAACTCCAGTGCCCGGCCGTCTCCGGCGAGCTCGGCGAGGAAGCCGAGAGTCGGTTCGAGAACGGCGGCCGAGGACATCTCGGTCTCCTCGGCGTCGTAGCGGTCGGCGGTCGCACGGGTCCACAGCTCACTGCTCGTCACGGACACACACTTTGCCGGGTGCCGAGGGGTGCTGTCGAACGGAATCACCTTCCAGCAGAGTCGATCACAGATCCGGGGCGCGTCGGCACAGATGCGCTGACCGTCGAGTCGCACGGGCCCGTGGTGTCACTGCCGAGCACGTGAGCTCGTACGACGGCCCCCCGTCCGTGCCATGGGACAAGCCCGCACATCTGCACGGAATTCCTGAGCCGGGAGGCTAAGGGCTGTCCCGTAATCCCTGGTGGGCGTGCGACGACGGCCACGGCACCTCGCCGCGTTGTCGGGACGCCCGAATACATCCAGTATTCGGGCGTCCCTCCGCCTTGCGATGCACCGCGTCCGAC
>NZ_JBIATE010000015.1:0-213812 GCF_042891445.1 Streptomyces sp. NPDC001890
CACCTCGCCGCCCGCGGCGGCATCGGCCTGGAAACCTTCTACGGGCGGCTGGGCTGGAAAGAGACAGGCCGCTGGCCCGGCGCCCTCCGCCTCGCGGACGGCAAGGACCACGACGAGGTCCTCATGCTCCTCACCCCTCTGTAACCGAGGCACCCGGCCCGGCCTGCAGCCCGGCACGCCCCAGCCGGTGCCGGCGCACACACGAACGCACAAGGCCGCAACCGTGCCCACTGCCCGACCTCTCCAGCCGACCTGTCATCTGCGACTCATCTGCGACGGCCGTCCGCCTTCGCGGCACCGCGGGCCCGGCTCGCAACAACTGCGCCTGCCACAGCAACGAGAACGTGGACAGTGACGCCGACTGCGAATCCACCTGGTAACCAGCCGAGCAGGCCGGCATTGTCGTGGTCGGCGAGCTGGCGGATTGCTCCCTGCGCCCCGAGGACGAAAAGAACTACACCAAGGCCCTGAAAGATGTCGTACTTCATGTGATGCCTTCCTGGAATGGCGCTGTCGCGCAGAAGCACCGCGTCAGGGGCGGTTTCCGCGCTTCCGCAGGCGCTTCCGGGGACGGTTACAATGCACTTGCACTGTAACGCGATGGGCGATCGGTTGCAATGCGATTGCATGGCAACCGGTAGGGAAGGATGCAGCGTGCCGAAGATTGTGGATCACGAGCAGCGCAGGAGGCGTCTGGTCGAGGCGGTCTGGGCACTGGCGGTTCGAGGTGGCATCGAGCAGGTGACACTGCGCAAGGTGGCCGACGAAGCGGGCGTCTCCATGGGGCAGGTGCAGCATTACTACTCCTCGATGCAGGCCCTGATCCGCGACGCGCTCGACCGGGCCGTCCGAGCCGTGAACGCGAACATCGAGAACGCGGTCGGAGCAGCCGGCGCGACGAGCCCGGAAGCCGTCCTCAGCGCTTGCCTCCACGCCCTGATCAGTTCGGACGAAGCCAGCGTGCGCCTCATGCGGTTCTCGCTCGCGGCGGCCGGCCGGGCCGTTTCCGATCCGACGATGGCCAGAGTCCTTGCCCCGGGTGACGACGAACTGCTCTCCTTCACCGCCGGGCTCATCACCGCGGCCCGGCAGGAGCGAGGCAGCGAACCTCGCGGTTCGGAGCACCTTGACGCCGACATCTCCTGGTCACTTGCCGCAGGTCTCGGAGTGGACGTCGCCCTTGGATATCGCACACCGGATGCCGCCCAACGCCTGCTCGATTACCACATCGACCAGATCCTGGGGCCGTGCGAGCCTTCACCCGTTTCCCCACGAGGGAAGGTTTGAGCATCACGCAATTCCCCATCCCGAGTTCTCCTGTGGGCTGTCCCGTGATCCCTGGTGGATCAGCGTGCGGCGTCGGACGCGGTGCATCGCAAGGCGGAGGGACGCCCGAATACTGGATGTATTCGGGCGTTCCGACAACGCGGCGAGGTGCCGTGGCAGTCGTCGCACGCCCGCCAGGGATTACGGGACAGCCCTCAGGATCGGACCTCTGAGGAGCGATCGCGGGTCAGGGCATACGGACCGGAGCGCCCAACCGGTAGCCGTCGTCGGTGGAGAACTCGGCGGCGACGGCGAAGCGATCCGCTCGGACGAGTGTCTGGCGCCACTCGACCTGGCGTCGGCTGGTGTCGTGACCGAGTCTGTCGATCGCGAACAGCGCTGTGGACTCCGGGCAGTCGAGCAGGGTGCGCTCTCCGCGGCCGGGCGTGACGGCCCGAATGCGCTCCCAGCCGCCACTGATGCGCGTGCCGCAGTGGCGTTCGAGCTCGTCATAGAGCGAGGTGTGGGTGAAGTCGACATCCAGGAGCGGGCGGGCCACGTCCGCAGGCAGCCACACGCGATCGACGGCGAGCGGGTTCTCGTCGGCGAGACGGAGGCGTTCGAGGTAGACGAGCGGTGTGGATTCCTCAAGTCCCAGGCGGGCGGCGATGACACCGTCGGCGCGCTGGTCGAGCACACGAACGACGCTGCGCTGGACTGCGCCGACCTCCTCGACGGACCGGAAAAGGCTGTACGCCTCACCGACCTTCTGTTCCAGCGGGCGTCCGGCAGTGAACCGGGAGACCCTGCCGCGCCGGGCGGTGACGAGGCCGTCCGTACGAAGCTGACGGAGTGCCTCGCGAACGGTGTGCCGGCTCACCTGGTACTCGGCGACGAGGTCGTGCTCGCCGGGGAAGACGTCGCGGAACTCGCCGTCTTCGAGGCGGCGCAGCAGGTCGGCGCGCAGCTGTGCCCATAGCGGCTTGCCCGCGGATCGGGTGAGGGGACGGGGATCGGGTCGGGAGGTCACCGTTGCCCTCCTGGGGCTCGGGGGGGGTGGGACGTATGCTACTGGCGCAAGGCGAATGTTCGTACATTCGCAGGGGCTACGCAAACCCGCGCTCACCGGTTCCCCAGGCAAAGGTGGTGGACCTGGCCCGCAGGGGTGTCGGCGGACGTGACCGCCACCCGTACCGCCGGCGGGTGGTGTACGCCGAAGGCCGCGCGACAGGCTCGGATTGCCCGTTGCCGGGTGGCAGCCGATCAGTGTGGGCCGTCACCCGTCGCAGGGTGTGCCAACCGCGGCCGTGCGGGGAACTCAGACGATCACGTCGACGAGCATGAACACAGCCATCGCGAGCAGCAGGGCGGCGAAAGTCCGTTGCAGGGCGGCGCCGGAGAGCTTGGCTGCCAGCCGCTTGCCGTCCCAGGCGCCGAGGATGGCGGCGCCCACGAACGGACCGAAGATCGCGAGGTCGAGGGACATTCCTCCGGCGGCTGCGCGAGTGGCGAGGGACGCAACCGAGTTGATGAGGATGACCACGAGGCTCGTGCCGACGGCCGCCCGCATCGGCAGACGGAGCACCGACACCAGGGCGGGTACGGCCAGGAAGCCGCCACCGACACCCAGCAACCCGGTCACCGCACCCAGGCCGGCTCCGGCCGCGCCGGTGCGCAGGTACCCGGCCCGGCCGACCGTCCTCACGTGGCTGTCGGCGGTGTCGGCGCCGCCCGTCTCTTCCGGCGCGTGACCGCCCGCACGCTGTGCGGTCACGCTGGTTCCGCCGGCTGCCCGGACGACGGCCGCATCCGCGGGCCCGGGCGGGCCGGAGAAGGGCGCCCCGGATCCCACCGCCGGCTCGGGTGCGGTGGCCTTCGAGGCCGCCTCGGACACGGGGGCCCGGCGGGTGTGCACCGCGCGGAGACCACGCAGCATCACCACGGCGGCGAAAGCGGCCAGGACGGCGAACGCAGTGGTCAGCACGGCCTGCGGGATGCGGTGGGCAAGCATGGACGCCCCGATAGCGGGTACCACGCCGGCCGCCGCGAACAGGACACCGGTCCGCCAGCGGATGTTGCCGGTACCGACGTGGCGGACGAGGGCGATGACGGAGGTGATGGTGACGACGACCAGACTGGTGGTCCCCGCGTCGGCGGGTGCGACGCCCAGGAGATACACCAGGGCCGGGACCGCGAGCACACCCCCACCACCGCCGAGCGCGCCGAGAGCCAGGCCGACCACGGCTCCGCAGAGCAGGGCGAGGATCAGCACGCTCACGCCGGAACGCCACCCGGGGTCGTGTCGGCGGGGTACTCGACCTCACCGCGCCAGGCGGAGAAGCCGCCGCGCAGGTCGGTGGTGTCGAAGCCGCGGGCGCGCAGTACGGACGCGGCCACCGATGAGCGGTTGCCGCTCGCGCAGAACACGGTCAGCGGCTGGTCGGCCGGCAGCTCGTCCAGGCGGCCGACCAGTTCGGGCAGCGGGATGAGGCGAGCGCCGGGGATGGTGCCGCTTTCACGCACTTCGCCCGGGCCACGCACGTCCAGCAGCTCGAAGCCGTCCGCGTCCTTGGCGAGCCGGTCATCGAGGCCGGCGGCCTCCACGCGCACGGCGGCGGTCAGGTATTCGGCGCCGACGGCGTCGACCGGGGTCGCCAAGGCGCCGAGGACGCGGTCGAAGCCGATGCGGGCGAGCCGGTTGCGGGCCTCGCGCGCGGTGGCCGGGTCGCCGCACAGGATGATGCTGTCCTGGGCGTCGAGCACCTCGCCGGCGAGCTCGGCGAAGCGCCCGCCGAGGGGGACGTTGACCGCGCCGTGCAGGTGGGCGGAGGCGAACGACTCCGGGTCCCGCGTGTCCAGGACGATGGCGCCGCGCGCCCGGGCGTCGAGGAAGGCGGCCGGGTCGAGGGAGACGACGTGGGTGTTTTCGTCCAGGACCGGACGGGCCTGGCGATTGCGCACGGATGTGAACGCGAAGTAGGCGGGCGCGGCGGGCTGGCCTTCGGTCACGACGGAGACGAACTCGCCCTCGGTCATGTCGGCCAGGGCGTAGTTGTTCAGACGCTGGTTGCCGATCGTGCAGCTCAGCTCGGTCGAGAGGTTCTTGCCGCAGGCCGAGCCGGCCCCGTGCGCCGGGTAGACACGTGTGTCGTCGGGGAGAGTGAGCAGGCGCTCCCGGGTGGAGTGGTACAGCGCGCGAGCCATGTCCTCGGCGGACCGGCCGCGGGCGCTGAGCAGGTCGGGACGGCCGACATCGCCGATGAACAGCGTGTCTCCGGTGAGGACACCGTAGGGGATGGCGTCGTCGGCATGTTCGCGCACGACGATGCAGATCGACTCGGGGGTGTGGCCAGGGGTGTGCAGGATCTCCAGGTCGACCTCGCCGAGGCTGAGGTGCTCGCCATCGTCCAGGGGGTCGGTGTCGAAGTCGAGCGTGCCGGCCGAGCCGTAGGAGATGCGGGCGCCGGTGCGCTCGGCCAGCTCCAGGTGACCGGAGAGGAAGTCGGCGTGGATGTGGGTCTCCAGGACCCGTTCGATGGTCAGGCCGTGACGCTCGGCGGTGGAGATGTAGTCGATGACATCGCGTTGCGGGTCGACCACGACGGCCCGGCCGGTGGTGCGGTCGCCGACGAGGTACGAGGCGTGGGAGAGGCAGTCGAGGTAGAACTGCACGAAGACCAGCGGTCCGGTGTGGTTCGTCATGACGGGCTCCTGAGGATGAGCGGTGAGGGTGCGCCGGGGCATCGGGCCCGGGGCGCGGGTGACGAGGTCGGGCGAGCCGTGCGCCGTCTGTGCAGCGCGGCGACGGCAAGGTGGCCGGAAAGCAGGGCGGCGATGTGCGCCGGGGCCGGGACCGCGGGTGCGACCCGCCGGTTCCCCGGCCGGTGCGGCGGTCGGGTTCCCGCTTTCGGGTGTTGGATCAGGCGAGCCCGCGGAGCATGAGGTTCCAGTAGAGGAACGGCAGGCCGCGCCGCTTGAGGTACCACATGTCGGTGCGTTCACGGATGGTGTTGATCACCGGGATCGACGGGGTGGGCTGACCGCTGTAGTCGAACTCGGCGAGCAGCATCTTGTTGCGGGCCGTGGTCAGCGGGCATGAGGAGTAGCCGTGGTAGGCGGCGGTGGGTTCCCGGCCGTTCATCGAGGCGAGGAGATTCGCGACGACCACGGGTGCCTGCTTGCGCACGGCCGCGCCGGTCTTGGAGTTCGGGGACGATCCGACGTCTCCGAGGGCCCAGACGTTGGGGTACCTGACATGTCGCATGGTGTGTTTGTCGATCTCGACGTAGCCGGCCGGGTCGTCCGCTCCGGCGAGCGGGCTGCGCTTGATCCATTCCGGGGCGCTCTGCGGTGGGACGAGGTGGGCCATGTCGTACGGCAGAGTCTTCCTGTCTCCGGTGCCCAGCTCGGTGACGACCACCTCGCGGGCCTCGGGACGCACCTCGGTGACTTCGCTTCCGTAGTGGACGTTGATGCCGTACCGGCGGACCACGTCATCGAGCACGCGCGCGAACTCCGGAACTCCGAAGATGGCGGCACCGGGTATCACGAGGTGGACGTCGATCTTGCCGAGAACACCCTGTTCCCGCCAGTAGTCGGCGGCGAGGTACGCGATCTTCTGCGGGGCACCGCCGCACTTGATGGCTCCCGTCGGCATGCTGAACACCGCGCTGCCCGAGCGGGTCCCGCGGATGAAGCGCCAGGTCGCGGGAGCAGTGTGCGGCAGGTAATTGCTCGACAGGCCGTCCTTGCCGAGCCCGGCCTCCAGGCCCGGTACCCGATCCCAGTCCAGCTGGATGCCGGGGCAGACCACCAGGTGGTCATAGGAGATGGTGCCGGCGTCATCCAGCGTCACCGCCTGGGCTTCGGGGTCGATGGAGACCGCGGCGCGGCGGATCCACCGCACGCCCTTCGGCATCACGGTCTCCTGCGGGCGGACACTCTCCTTCAGCGGCGCTCGTCCGCCGCCTACCAGCGTCCACAACGGTTGGTAGTAGTGGTGAAGGCTCGGGTCGAGCACTGCTACGTCCTGTTCACCGGCGCGGCGGAGCCGAGCCGCGACCGAGATACCTGCGGTCCCACCGCCGATGATCACGGTCCGGTGGTGTTGCTTGGTCACCAAGGGAACCCTCCGATCAAATGTGCGTACATTTAAGTTAGGCGGCCCGGCGCCGACAAGCAAGCCGCCCCCTGGGATATCGCAGAAATTGTACGTACATTTAAGTGTGGCCTCAGCTGAGCGCCCCTCCGCCTCACGCGCGGCCGGGCCCCTCCTCTCCCTGGCCCGGGCGGCACGCCCCGCCCTCCAGCTCCGCCGCAATCCGGTGCTCAGGCTTTCCAGCGGGAGACCTTGTCGCGGCCGAAGGCCATGTGTCCGCGGCCGAGCGCGGCAGCCGCAGTGGCGGCTGAGGCCGAGCGGTCGGCAGATCTGATTACGGGACAGCCCTCAGGGCGCATGGCCGCGGGACGGCCCCGGTACGTCGCGCTGCGGAACCATCACACGGAGTTCGTCGAGCGTCATGGCGTGGGAATGGCCACCACGGTCAGGGAAGTACTCGACGCCGACGCGGGGGCAAGGTGCCCTGGCTGCCTGTTCCTTCATACGGCGCCGGCACAGGCAGCAGTGCTGGCGGTCGAGTTGTCCGACTGGTCCGCCGCAGGTGACGCAGTCCCGTTGCTTCCTGCCCATCGCGGCCCGCCGTCACAGGGGCGGCATCGACCGGCCCCGGGCCGAGGCGGCCGGGGGCAGGTCGGCGACCGGGCGAGGGGGTGCGATCGGCTGCTCGACGGGGGTGGTGCCGACCTCGATCAGGTCGTTGGGATTGCACTCCAGCGCGGTGCACAACGCAGCAAGGGTGGTCATCCTCACCTGCGAGGGCTTCTTGGTGAACAAGGCGGACACCGATGCCGAGGACAGTTCCGGGCCGGCCTTCTCGGCCGGCAGTCGCCGCAGTTCGGGGCCGGTCCACACCTCGCGCTGGGCAGCGGCCGTCCGCAGCCGCCATTGGATCTCCACGCCGTGGTGTCCTTCCCACTCAGCTCGGCCAAAGTGCTGGCGACGGCACGCTGACAGGCGTCCTCGATGAAGGCTGCGGACGGCCGGACGTGTCTCATGGTCGAGCTGACGGTCCAGTGACCGAGCATGTGCTGGATCGCCACGAGGTCGACGCCGTCGGCGGTGGTCTCGCAGGCCGCCGAGGTGCTGCTGGTCGAGACGGTCCGCAAGCCGGGGTACCCCGGCTGCTCAGGCGGGGACGGGCTCCAGGCCGGCATCGTCAAAGGGTGGATAGCTCTCGTTGCCCATTCGCTCGGCCGCATCGATGTATTCGGCAAGGGCGTCGCGGGATTGAGCGAGCCTGTCCATCTGATCGTCCAGTCGCTGCAGCCGTGACCGCATCGCGGCCAGCAACTCGGGACACCCGGGCAGCTCCGGGGTCTCTCCGGCTGCACAGGGCAACAGGTACGCGATGTCCTCGGAGGACAAACCGGCACCAAGCAGGTGCCGGATCTGCTTCACCCGAAGCACGGCGGTCTCGTCGTACTCGCGGTAGCCGTTCGCGCTGCGGTCTGCCTCCAGCAGGCCCTGGGCCTCGTAGTAGCGCAACTGATGGGCGTTGACGCCCGCCCGACGACTCAGTTCCCCGATCCGCATCAAAAACCTCGCTTGACCTTCACACCGGTATCAACGTTGACGATGCTGCCATGAACATCAACAGAACCAGTACGCCCGTGACAGTCATCGGACTTGGACGAATGGGCCAGGCACTCGCCGGCGCGTTCCTGAAGGCCGGACATCCTACAACCGTGTGGAACCGTACGGCTTCCAAGGCCGACCAGTTGGTGGCCGGGGGTGCGCGGCTGGCGCCGACGGTTGGTGACGCGCTCAAGGAAAGTTCCCTGGCGGTCCTCTGCGTCACCGACTACGAGGCCATGCGCGAGCTGCTCGGCGCGAGCGGCATCGAGCTGAACGGCACGATGCTGATCAACCTGACCTCGGGCGACTCGGCCCAGGCCCGGAAAGCCGCCCGATGGACCGCGCAGCGTGGCGCCCGTTACCTGGACGGCGCCATCATGGCCATCCCGCCGGCGATCGGGACCGCCGAGGCGGTGATTCTGCACAGCGGGCCGCAGTCGGACTTCGAGGCACACAAGTCAACACTCGACGCGCTCGGTACCGTCACCTACCTCGGTGCGGACCATGGGCTGGCGTCCCTGTACGACGTGGCCGGCCTGGCCATGATGTGGAGCGTCCTGAACGCCTGGCTCCAGGGCACTGCCCTGCTCAGGACGGCCGGTGTCGACGCCGCAGCGTATGCGCCGTTCGCCCAGCAGATCGCTGCCGGTGTGGCCGAATGGCTGCCTGGGTATGCCGAGCAGATCGACAGCGGCTCCTTCCCGGCCGAGGTGTCGGCCCTGGAGACCGAGGTGCGGTCGATGGCGCACTTGATCGAGGAGAGCGAGGCGCTGGGTGTCAACGCCGAACTGCCGAAGTTGATCAAGGCGATGGCCGACCGCTCGATCGCCGCCGGACACGGTGGGGAGCAGTATCCCGTGCTGATCGAGGAGTTCGGCAAACCCCGCAACAACTGACCGATCCCGACAACGGGTTCTGGTCTCGGGCTTTCGCGTGGCGGACTGCCCGGATCGTGATCACGATCACGAGCACGGAAAGTGCCTCTGCCGAGGGCGCCGTGCCGGCCGGACCCGGCCGGCGCGAGCAGGCGGCCGACCGGCCACAGGCGCAGTCCGCGCCCCTCCGACCGGCGCGTGGACGCAGGTTCTCCCCTACCTGATCAGGATTGTTCCCAGTGAACGCTGGTTGCAGAGCGGATGAGGTCGGGGAACCGCTCGTCCCGGCGCGCCTGGGCCGGGCCATCCGGTCCGACCACGGCCCGCTGGTCGGCCCGACCACGGACCGGATGGCCCGGACGGATGAACCCAGGGGCTCGTGTACGCGGGCGCGGATTCAGGCGGGCCTGCCGTCGCCGCGCGGGCCCGCGTGGTGTCTCGTCTCAGGCGATCCGGCCCCTGTCTCAGATGATCTGGTCCGACGGTGCCGCTGTCGGTGACGAGTGGCAGGCTGCGCCCATGAGCTACGACCTTGCCGTGTGGGAGGGCGAGCGGCCGGCGGATGACGCCGCTGCGGCCCGGTGCTTCACCGATCTGTACGACCGGTACGTCGACACGGAGGAGCCTGCGGTTCCTCCGGTGGAGCAAATAGCGGCCTTCGTCTCCGCCCTCTTGGAACGGTGGCCCGATCTCACCGAGGACGAGGACGACGCCTCGCCTTGGTCGACTGGTCCGCTGATCAAAGAGGCCCGTGGGCCGCTGATCCACTTCCCCATGCGCTGGAGCATGGCTGGGGAGGCATCCGCCTACGCGGCGGGAGTTGCTTGGTCGATGGGCCTCAATTGCTTCGACCCACAGGTGCGGCAGTTGATCTGGTCGCCGCAGGTCACAGCCCTACCCGCAGTCCAGATCCGTGACTGAGCGCCCGAGTGGGCGGATGAGTGCTTGAGTTGGCGGGGCTGAGCGTCGCACTCGGCAGGGGCATGCGTGCAGGCCAGTGGGCAGATGTCGACTACGACAAGGGAAGCAACCGTAGGGCCCGGAAGCCCTCGGCCAGCGCCTCTGATCCGTCGCGCCAGGTGGCATGATCCGGTGCGTGGACTACTTACGCTGTGTGGACATTCTGGCGAAGATGCATGAGAACCCCCACGGGCTTCCTCGGGAGGTGCGTCAGGCGAATGTCTCCAGGCTGCTGGAGGCGCTGGGCCGTCCTCAGCAGGGGCTGCGCGGGATGCTGGTGGTGGGGACGAACGGCAAGGGGTCGACCTGCGCGTTCGCGGTGTCGGCGGTGGCCGCGACCGGGGCACGGGTGGGCAGCATGCCCAGCCCGCACCTGCAGGAGCCCCGGGAGCGTATCCGGGTCGATGGGGTCCCTGTCACGCGTGCCGAGTACACCGCGGCGTTCGCCGAGATCTGGCAGACGATCGAGCGGCACGGCCTGCCCGTCCTGGCCCAGGGCATCTTCACGACGACCGCGGCCGCACATTTCCGACGGGCCGGCGTGAGGCTGGCGGTGGCCGAGGCGGGCATCGGCGGGAGCAAGGCCGCAGCTGCGGAGCTCGGCCTGGACGTGAAGGTCCTCACCGGCATCGGGCTCGACCACACCCGACTGCTCGGCGGCTCCCTGACCCGGATCGCTCAGGCCAAGATCGCAGCCGCGCGGGACGGGGACCATGTCGTTCTCGGACGGCTGGCCCCCGAAGCGTCCACCGCTGCGGAGCAAGTCCTCAAGGAACGGACGGGACTGGCCGTGTGGCGTATGGACCAGGAGATCCACTACACCGCCCGTGCCGCCGGCCGCGACGGCAACCGCGGCCCGGGGACGCTGGTCGACGTCACCACTCCCCGCGCCGTGCACCGCGATCTGCCCTGCCCGCTGTCCGGGGCACACCAGCACCACAACCTCGCGGTCGCCATCGCCGCGATGGACGCGATGGCCGAACGCGGGCACATCCGCGAGCCCGACAGCGAACGACTCCGCACACGACTGGCGGCAACATCCTGGCCCGGCCGCCTTGAACTGCTCCCCCACGCCCGGCTGGACGACTGGACGGGCCGCGTCCTCCTGGAGGGCGCCACCAATCCGCAAGGTGCCGCGACCGTCGCCCCGGAGATCCTGCGCCACGCCCGCGCCGACGGTCGCTCGGGCCCGCCCGTGCTGGTCTTCGCCGCGATGGACGACAAGGACGTCGTCGGCATGCTCGCCCCACTCCCCTCCCACTGGCCTCTGGTCCTCACCCGCACCGGCTCGCACGAGGCCGCGGGCACCGCTACCTTGCACAGTCGGCTGTCCCCGGGCCGCCAGGCGCCATGCCTGACAGCCGAAGACACCCCATCGGCGCTGCGCCGGGCCGCAGAACTCGCCGGACCCGGCGGCCTGATCGTCGTCTTCGGCTCGCTGCGCCTCGTGGGCGAAGCCCGTACCGCGCTCGGTCTGCAGCCCGCGTGAGGGGGTTCAGGGCGAACGTCACAGGAGGACCACTCCACGCCTTGCGTGCGTTCGAACAGTTCCACGGCTCCCATCGGCCGCATCAGGGCATCGGGAATGCCCGCCCGCTGTATCCATCGCCCACGCCGATCACGGTTCCGGACGCGATCGCCCGCCTCGACGTACGCCGCCGCGATCGCCTCGGCGGCTTTCTCCGCGAGTACCGACATGCCGCATGCCTCAACGGATGGCGCTTTCGGCAAGGACAGCGTGAAGGTGGCGGGATTGGAGGGTGTCGGGGTGGTCGGGGCCCAGAACGCGTGCCTGATCGGCAACCACCCCAGCCAACAACCTCGCCGCCTCCCCGCGCTCACCCGCCGCACCAAGACTCCACGCGTGGTTGTAGCGAAACATGAGGGTGTCGGGATGGTCGGGGCCCAGCACCCTCTCGCTGTCGGCGAGCAGCTGCTCCATCAGCTCGATGGCTTTCTCCTGTTGCCCCGCCGCCCAGTAGCAGTCGCTGAGGACACGACGGAGGATGAGCGCATTGGAGGGGTCGGCACCCTGGATGTGCTTCCAGTCCTCCGATGCCTGAACACCCTGGGCAATGGCTTCATCCATGTTTCCCAGCTTCGCGTACGAGAGGGTGAGCACGTAGCGGAAGTGTGAGGTAAGCATGTGGGCGCGGCCGAGGGCTGCCATCGCCGATTCTCCGATGCGTACGACGTCGTCGAACCGCTCCGCCAGGAAGTAGGCATAGGCGAGCTCGGTCACTGCCACCAGGGTGAAAAGAGTGTTGTCGCCCAGTACGCGCGTGAAGTGCGCGACGACCTGTTCGTGGAGGCTGATCGCCTCTTCCAAGCGGCCGGCGCACATGTAGATGTCCGCAAGGCCGCTGCGGGCTCCCAGACTCTCCTGGTGGTCAGCGCCGAGGACGCGCTCGTAGTCAGCGACCAGCCCTTCCCCCAGCATGACTGCCTCCGCCACCCGGTCGGCGTTCTTGTAGCAGTCGGCGAGCTTGGCCCGGGCCCTGAGGGTGTGGGGGTGGTCGGCGCCCAGGTGTCGCACGCAGTCGGCGACCGCCACCTCAAGGAGGGCGGCTGCGGCCTCCTTCTGCCCACCGTCCCGGTATGTGTCGGCCAATGACACGCGCGCGGTCACGGTGCCGGGGTGGACGGTGCCGAAGACCCGCTCCTGGTCACGGACGACCCGTTCCTGAAGGGCGATCGCATCCTGCGTCCGCCCCGCCATGGCGTAGAACCCGCTCAGGTCCGTACGGGCGCTCAGCGTGTGCGGGTCGTCGCCGCCCAACGCGCGCTCACAGTCCGCTACGAGGGCCTCCTGGAGGCGCACTGCCTCGTCGAGGCGCGAGGTCACCACGAGACTCCCGGCGAGCAGATCGCGGTACTCCAACGTGTCGAGGTGGTCGGGGCCCAGCACGTGTGCCGCTTCGGCGGCCACCTGTTCCAGAAGGGACACCGCTTCGTCCGGCCGTCGCTGCATTGCGTAGCAGGTGGCAAGGTAGCCACGGCTCTTGAGCGTCTGGGGATGGCTTCGCCCCAGGACGCGCTCGCGGGCCCGGGCCGCGCGAGTGAGCACCGCCTCGGCGGACTGCACCTCACCCTCGAAGAGTCGGCAGGCACCCAAATCGTTGAGGCTCTCCAGGGTGTCGGGGTGGTCGGCTCCCAGCAGTCGCGTGCGATCGGCGACGACCCCGTCCAGGAGCCTCAGGGCCCGGTGAGGCTCCCCGCTTTTCATGAGGGCCCCCGCCATGCGGTGCCGTGCGTGGAGTACTTCGGGTGTGCCGGGCGGGAGCGAGCGCTCGTACACGTGCAGGATGCCTTCCCACAGCGGCAGCGCCTGGTCGTCCAGGTCCAGCTCGTGGAGGTGTTCGGCGGTGTCGAGGTACAGCGGCAGGGCGGGAGCGTCGTCGTAGCCGTCCGGCACCGTGGAGACCAGCACCAAAAGGTGGGACAGGCACAGATCCCATGTCGCCTGCGGTGCCGGGCTCTCCGCACCCTCGGGGTACAGGGCGTGGCGCAGGACGCGGGTTGCCTCGGCGCGCCCCCGCGCAGCGGGCAGGATCGTCAGCGACAGCCCGGCGGGATCCGGAGTGCGGCGCAGGGTGAGCTGCAGGAGGCGGTGGATGCGCACCACTGGGCCCGTCAGGTGGACGAGGTTGTAGGTCGCGAGGACGCCCAGGGCCTTGTTCAGTGTGCGTCCGTCGGGGCACAGCGGGGTGAGCAGTCCGCGTGGGCAGTCGTCGGGGGACAGCCAGGCCAGGGCATACAACAGAGTGATCGCCGCGTCGCTCTGTTCCTCGATGGCGGCCAAGGTCACGTTCCACACCCGTGCGATGGTGCGCTCGGGGTCGATGCCGGAAGCGGCCTCGTCGAGCATCAGCCCCAGGTCGTTGTAGAAGGAGACCAGGGTCGTCCCGGTCTGCCGCAGATAGGCGCCGGCCTGGTGGAGGGCGAGTGGCAGGTTGCCCAGGGCGGTGGCCAGCGCGCGGGCGTCGGCGTACTGCGGGCTGCGGCGGTCGGGGGACTCGCCGCAGGCAAGTTCGTGGAGAAGGTCGGCCGCCGAGGTGTCGTCGAGCACGTCCAGGCCGACGGCCCGGGCGCTGGACCAGCCATGGGCGCGGCGGCTGGTGATCAGATGGTGGCCGCCGGTCAGCCCGCCCAGGTACGGTTCGGCGTCGCGCGGTTCGTCCACGTTGTCGAAAATGAGCAACCATCCGGGGTGCCACTGCAGCCAGACGCTTGCCCAGGCCACCCGCGCCTCCACACCGGCGCCGGCCGCCCACTGGGGGTGCAGGTACGCAGCGAGGCCGGCCAGGGAGGCATCGATCTGCGCCGGGGAGTCCGCGTTGATCCACCAGATCAGGCTGTAGTGCTCCCGGTTGCGGTGCGCGTAATGCACGGCGAGGGTGCTCTTGCCGATTCCGCCCATGCCGTGCACCACGTGGGAGCGGGTCTGCTCCACACCCTCGTACGGCCTGAACAGCTCGCACAGCTTTGTCAGTTGGGCGTCGCGGCCGACGAACGCCCGATCCGGCGGGTACGGCAGATTCCCGCAGTGCGGAGGCGCGGTGACCTCCTTCGCGCTCTGGAGGTCCTGCTGTGTCAGCACGGTGACGCTGACGTGGTCACCGGTGTTGGCGAATCCTGAAAGCGCATCGGCCGCAATGGACCGGGCCCCGGAGGCATGGTGCGCGCCCGAGGCGGTCATGACGAGGTCGGGTCCGTCGTGTGACCGCCGTGAACCGTGATGCGGGCTCCGTCGCCCGTGCTGACGACGCCGGTGTTTTCGCCGCCGACGGCCACCGATCGCTCCCCGGACGCGGTGACCGTTCGTGGTGCGCTCGCGAGCAGATTCCTCAACTCCTCAATGAGTTGGGGATCTTCGCTCATCGCGTGCCTGAGCTGCATGCGCAGGGCCGCGGCTCCGTCGTCGGCGGCGGGCCCGGTCGTCACCGCATCCTCGACGGCCTGCTGCAGCATGGCGCGGCGCGTCGGTGAGATGCGGTTCCAGACCCTGAGAAGGATTTGCCGTCCAGTGTTCACCGCCGCATCGGCGGCGGCATCCTCGGCCCGGGAGAAGACGTTGGCGCCGTAAGCGGCGAGCGCGGCGGCCACGTACGGGCCCATCTGATCGACTGCCTGGACGATCTCGGCTTCCACATCCGCTCCCTGCGAATCGACACCCCATACGTACCCCGAAGGGACATCACATGCACCCGGTTCGGTTCCGGGGCTCGTCGGGGCTGCGGTGTGCGCCGCCGCCGATGTCCCCCGCCGATGCCCTCGCCGGCTGACCGACCGGCGCATCTGCTTCATCAGATCGACGCCCTGTGCTGGTCGATGTACCGGCACCGATCGCGCGCTCTCAGGCGTCGGCCATGGCAGGGATTTCCGACATGCTCCTCTGCGTCTTCAAGATGCTCGGCTACCGCTTCTCCCTGCGGTTCAAGGACCGCAAGGATCTCAAGGACCTCAAGGACCGGCGGTTTCGGAAGGCCCGGATGCCCGGCGGAGAGCCGGTGGGTGGCCACGGGCCGCTGCAGGTGCCGGGCCGCACCAAGGTGAACGTACCGACAGCCTGAGCTGAACAACCGAGGCAACCGGCGGGGCCGGGAGGTCGAGGACCTTCCCGGCCCCGCCGACGCGGTTCGTGAGACAGCTGAGAAAACTCCATGGACCGACTCTCGCCGGCACGGCCGCGCGGCTTCAGGAGAGCGAGGTCGGTTTGCGGGGTGGCGGTACGGCGCGGAGGAGTTCCCACAAGGGGCGGGAGCCGGACGCCCACATTCCGAGGGTGTCGCGGTCGACGACGTGGAGGCGCTGCTGTTTGGCGAAGGTGACGGCCGGGGCCGTGACGCGGCCGTTGGTGACGATCACCGCGATGTCGGCGCCGTGGACCTGGCGTGCGGTGCCATTGAGGACCTGGAGGTCCGGGGTGCCGACGGCGGAGCCGGCGAGGCCGTTGCGGCGGTGTTTGCACTGGATGACCCAGCGCCGTCCGTAGGGGTCGGTGGCCTTCACGTCGGCGCCCAGGTCACCGGCGCCTCCGACGCGGACCGCGTCCTGGCAGCCGTCACGGTGCATCAGCTCCCGTACCGCATCCTCGAACCGGGCGTGGTGCAGGGAGTCCAGCTGGGGCAGGCCGTAACGCAGGCCCTGCGTACGGACCGCCTCCCACCGTGCCCGCTGCTGCTTCTGATGGAGCCGGACACCACCGCCCAGCACGGCCAGGACACCGATGGCGACCAGGACCCACCAGTGGACCAGCAGCCAGTTGACCACGGCCACCACCACGGCGACGGCCAGAACCGCGACCACAAGAAGCCTGACCAGCCGTTCATTCGCACGCTGCCGCCTGCCGCGCCTACGGGTACGCCGCCGTACCGGGGAGCGCCTGGCCGCCGCGGGTCGGCGCCTGCGGGGGCTCATTGGCTGGCCTGTGTCACGCCGCTCGCGACCTGCCCCAGGAAGCTCAGGATGCCCTGGCCCACCGGGGTGGGAGCCAGGAGGATCCCGAGCGCCAGGACGATGACGACGGTCATCTTCTCGTCGAAGCGGCTGCGGGCCTCGGTCCGCCGGCGCAACCGGAGGAAGACGACGACTGCGAGCAGCACAGCTACGTTGATGGTCAGCAACCGCCCAGACCTCCCGCACGATCGGCCAAGAACACAGGTGAGGCCGCTGTGCCGCCCCGCCTTCCTGTGTAGCGGGGTCGTGGTGATGTCGGAGGCGGGTTGCCGGGAAATGGCACAAAGCCATGAGGCCCTGGCCGAATCCCGCGCGACGGATCAGCCGTCGACGTGCACGGTCGCCGCGGCACCAGTGACTGGTTCAGCGGGTGGATCTCCACCCGCGTCCCGTCGGCGGCGTTCAGGCGCCGGCTGCGCTCAAGCAGGAGGAGACCCCACTCCCGGTGCCTGGATAGCCGCCGTCGGCGGTGGTCATCGTCGTGCCGACGGCGGCCTTCGCGCCGGACTCCTCCCACGCCTTGCAGTCGTTGCGGTTCCCGGGAATGGCGATGACGTCGACTTGGCGGTGTCCGTATCCTTCGGTGGGTGAGTCTGATCGAGGTTGTTCCAGGGCAGGTCGAGCTCGTCGTCGGGAGGTCGGGGGCACTGGCACCCTCCGTCCGGTTGTTCGATTGGTCGCGGGCGGATGAGTACGAGTTCGCCTTCGCCGTGGAGGCCATCGATGACGGTGTGCGTGCACGGATCGAGTCCGTGACCGTGACGGTCTGGGACAACATGAGCGAGTTCTTTGATGGCCTCGCGCGCGACTTCCGTGGATGGGAGGGCGAGCGGGTCTGGGGCAACAACAACCTGGTCGTGACAGCTACGTTCGGCTCGGGTGGTCATGTGTATCTGGGCTGGACTCTGCGATCCGGCTTCTTCCCCGGCGACTGGAACTGCACCGTGACGACCGTGATCGAGGCCGGCGAAGAAATGACGGCCGTAGCCGCGGAACTGCGGGCATTTCTGCGTGAAGAGTAGGTCTCGACGGTCTGCCCGTCCCGAGCGGTTTCTCAGCCGAAGGCTTGTTGTTCCGCGCGGGCGCGGGTGGCGGTGAGGCGGTAGGAGTCGGTGCCGGTCTCGATGATGTCGCCACCGAAGGCGAGGCGGCCGAGCATGCCGGCGCAGAGGCGGAGACACGGCACTCCAGGCCTTCTCAGCCTGAGGTGAAGGTGAAGGCCTGGTCGGGGGTTCCGGTGCACGCGACCTGCATGGCCTCGGCGCCGTCTTCGACCGGGGGGAGAAACCCGATGCACAGGCCGCTGTAAAGCGGCCGGAGCCGGAAGCCGCCGCTGGATGCTTCCAGGCGGAATTTCTGGCTGTCGCTTTCTGCACGGTCTCTCGGGGCGAGCAGCGCGCCGGGGGAGGTGGAGGCGTCGTCGACTGCCAGGCAGCCGATGCCGTTGCTGGGGTGGTCCCACTGGATGCGGTAGGTCTGCCCGCTCAGCTTTCGAGTTTGACGCGTGGTTGGGGGGAGTCGGTGCAGGAGTGCTGCACGGCGATCTCGCGGCCGGTGCGCCCGTTGCGTTCGCGGCCCTCGGTCAGGCACCGCGAGGGGGCGAAGGCGGGATGGATGTCGGTCCGTCCGGCAGCCGGTAGCCGGGCGGAGAGAACCGTCCGTGTGGGGTGGGGGTCCGGGTGGGGGTGGGGATCGTCTCGTCGTGGTCGACCGGCGAGGCGGCCGGGGAGGAAGCGGGTTCGCCGGTGGCCGGACGGCTTGCGGTGGGCACCCGGGACGAGCACGTCGCCGCGCAGGTAACCACCGGTCTGCTGCGTCGGCCGGACGTCGCGTTCAAGGCGATGAGCGACGATTATCCGGACTACGCCCTGGCGGTCTGAGCGGGCCTTATTCCGTGTGGACTCGAAGTGGCTGGCGCTAGTGTTCGAGCGTGATGAACGGGATGAAGCTGGGGATAGAGGCAGCCCGCCTCCTTGTAGCTGCCGACTGCTGCGAGATCGAGCCGGGTCTGAGCGACACCGAGTTCCAGCGCATCGAGCGGGAGTACGGCTTTGAGTTCGCCGACGACCACCGTGCCTTTCTAGCTGCGGGTCTGCCGGTCAGCGAGCCGCCCGAAGAGGGCGCCACTTGGGAAAACCCTTGGCCCAACTGGCGCCATGGCCAGCCAGAGGCGATCCGGCAGCAGCTGGACTGGCCGGTCGAGGGCATCGTCCTGGCAGTCCAGCACGGGTACTGGCACTCGGCCTGGGGACAGCGTCCGGCAGATCCCGACGACGCCTTGGTGGAGGCCCAGGCATTGTTGGCGCGGGTACCCAAGCTCGTTCCTGTGTACGCTCACCGGTTCCTACCCGCTGGCGCTGGCTCGTATGGACATCCGGTCCTGTCGATCTGGGGCACCGACATCATCTGCTACGGCACTGACCTGGTCGACTACGTCAACCACGAGTTCGACGACTTTGATGCCCACACTCCTGAGAACTGGCGCCCACAAGCAACCGTCGGTTTCTGGCGGGACTTCCTTTCGAGCACCTGAGACCGCGGGCCCTCACCGCATCCCACCCAAGCCTGGCATTCCCAGACTGGTGGGGCCGTTCCCACAGTTTCGTTTCATGCTGCGGTCGAGCGCGACGAACTTCTCCTTGGCCTTGATCAGGCTGACTTGGAGTCCTTGGACTTCACCGAGCCAGCCGTTCAATCGGGCCTCCTCGATGCGCTCGACGAGGTTGTGGACGATCTCCACGAGCCGGGCTCGTTGGCGTGGTGGGACCTGCAGCATCGGACATCTGATGCAGGATTCTCTGAACTTGCCAGTTGCGGCCCCTCGATCCCCTCCTGGTGGACGCGGTGCTGTGCGCGCCGGGTGCGATGCACTCGGCGGTCGAGCTGACGCTCCTGACTCGTCCCTGGTCGGGGCACATGATCAGACGAAGGCCGCCTCAGCGTCCGGCGAATGCCCAGGCCGGCGGCCCAGTTCGAAGCGCATTTCGACACCGGAGGGCAAGAACAGCTCAGCGGAAGGGACCGTCGGGTGTGAAGGCGTGGGCAGCGAAGCGCTTGCCCATTCGGCGGTACGCGGCGGCGGTGGGGTGAAGGCCGTCGGTCAGGTCGTCCGTCTCGTCCGGGCCGAGCAGTGCTCGTCCGTCGAGACAGTGGAGGTGGGGATCAGATGCCTGTCGTGCTGCGGCGATCCGGGCCAGCTCGGTGCGGACCACCGTCAGCGACAGTGCGCCGTCGGCCACATCGGCCGGGTCGCCCAGGGCGGTGATCCTCCCGTCCGGTCCGGTCCTGGTCGGGCCGGGAACCTGCTCAAGGGCCGGGCAGCTCACCGGGGAGATCAGCAGCAGCGGGGTGTCCGGGTGACCGTCCCGGATCGTGTCCAGAAATCCGTGTACCGCCGGGCCGAACGTCCGCAGCCGGAAGGCGGACAGGCTCACGATGTTGATGCCCACCTTCAGGCTGATCAGGTCGGCGGGCGTGTCGCGGATCGTCCGGGCGACGTAGGGGTCCAGCAGTGCGTTGCCCGCCTGGCTGAGGTTGATCACCTCCACCCCTCCGAGCGCGGCTGCCACCACCGGCCAGGTCCCGGTCGGACCGTCAGCCTCGATGCAGTGGCTGATGGAACTGCCGTGGTGCACCCAGCGGCGCCGCCCGCCCTGCAGCGGCGCCAGCACGTCGCCGTCGGCGCGCAGTGCCACCAGTTCCGTAGGGGTCTGCTGCGGAAGCCACAACTCGACGTTCTTCATGCCGGCCGGCAGTCCGGCGAACCGTACGGTTCCAGGTTTGCCCGGGATGAGTCGCTGTGCGGCTCCGGGGCCCGCCATTCTCAGTACGTTGCCCACCGGTGCCTGCCGGCGCCCGGCCAGGGCACCGTCCACCAACAACTCCAGCATCCCGGTCGGGCGAGGGTGGGGGTCGGTGGCGAGCTGGCCGGTGGAGGTGAGTATCTCCAACTCCAAGGCGCGTGCATCGGTGCGGAACACCAGCCGCACTCCCGAAGGCATCACGGTCACCCCGTAGACCGACGGGTCCTGGTACTGCTCCTTGGTCCACGCGGGCAGTCGGCGCGGCATCACCCCTGCCGCTGTGGTCTCCAGGTCCAGCGCACCCCGTAACTCCACCGGTCCGCCCACCAACGGGACCATCCGCATCGTCACCGTTACCGTTCCTGTCCCAGGTCGATGTGTTCCGGGGGTGGCATCGGGCCGGTGCCTCCGTGGTTCATCGGCGTCCGCCGAACTCCCAGGCGTGGACCTCGATGTCCGCGTACCGGTCCGGGGTCAGGACGGTGCGTGCCGCATCCGGGTCCAGGGCCCGGACCAGCGCGGCCGTGCCGAGCCATGTGTCGCCGTCGTCGGCCAGCAGTGGCCCGTACGCGATCAGTTCGTCCTGGTCGGGTGGCGGGGTGAGGTCTGCGGCGGGGCCCTCGCCGAGGCCGAGGACCAAGTACTGGCTGCCACTGCTTCGGCCACCGGGAAAGTCCCACATGGTGCGCCCCAGCGTGTTGCGCCATCGGCGCAGCAGCACGTCCCGGTACGCTCCGGCCTGGTAGTTGGGTTCGTCGAAGGCGAACGCGCGTGCAGCGGCGGAGTCGGGCAGATCGATGATGTGCACGCTTCCGGTCAGCGTCTCACCGTCATGGGTGAAGGTCGGGCCGCGGGCGATCAGTTCCTTCGCGTACCGGTCCATGTAGGACCAGTGCTTCTCCAGCAGTTCCTCGCGCAACGCGAGGGAGCCCGGCCGGTCTCGGTGGTAGCAGAAGTACTCCATGGTCACAGAGCTTTCCTCACCAAGGGTGCCATCTCAACCGGCTTCGCCGCCGAAGCCCTGGCGTTCCGGACGGAACAGCATTCCGTCAGACGGCGTAGCCACCACGGCAGCGCGGTCTCAGCCAAGTGGCATGCGCTGCTCTGCAGTCGAGTGACAGAGACCGCGTCCGGCGCTGACGTCCCCAGTTCGGGACGGCCTACAGCCGCCGAGTGATCACGCGCCGGACTTCGAAAGCACGCACTCAGCGGGTGTCCGTGGTCGTCATGGCCTGCTCAGTACCCCAGGTTGCGGGGTCACCGAAGACGAATTCGCCGCCGTGCTTGGGCGGCCAGCCGCCTCTGGGGTTGGCCAGGCCGGACTCTGTGCGAGAAAGTGCCGGACTCCGCATCACTCGATCTGAGCGGAGTCGGCCGAGGATCTCAACGGGCAGGCCGGCCAGCAGGTGGGCGATGCGCGGAGCGTCGTATCCGGCATCCAGCACGACTAGGACCTCCGGATCACCCGGCTTGCACTGGCCGGAGGCAATCAGCCGCTCGATGACCTCGCGGATCTGGGCCGTGGTCACCGCGGCGACGTCGGCGCCGGGCTGCAGGCGGACTGCGTCCAGCACTGCCGTCCAGGACGTGCGGCCGGTTTCCAGCGCGGCCACCACCGAGTACGGCCAGCCCGGCACCATCTGGTGCTTGCCCTCACCTCGCCCGAAGGTGTGGCAAAAGGACCGGTCAACACACGTGTTGGCGTCCGGCCGCAGCAATGGCGACACATCAACCGCCAGCACCAGCCGACCGTCCGCCGCCCGCGGCAACGGCACCCCAATCAGGGCTCGACGTAGCCGTGCGACGTCGATCTGGCCCTGGTTGAGCCCGCCGTACAGAGCCCCGTGCCCACGGCGGTGTTCGGGCGCGAGCGCGAGATCAACCAGCGTGCGGACCGGCCCGTCCGTGCACAGCAGCGCGTCGCACAACTCGAACAAAGCGTCGCCCCGCGCGGTCAGGCACGCGTACAGCACCGCCCGGAAGTGTGACACTTCCGCAAACGCATCCCGCAGGACGCCCTGATGTACCGGACTCACGACCACGGCCTTCGCGCAGATCCACTCCGTGAGCGAGCACAGGACCACGCGAAGGCCGCCTGTTTGTCCGCTGAACTGCGAAAACGCCGAACAAGTTCGAGGCAGTCGCTCGATTTTGCGGCGCGGTATGCCGAAAGACGTCTGTCACTCGTCCGTAGGCTCCGCAGGAGTATCGAGGTGCCTGTCAAGAAAGGCGTTGATGAACTCCACTCCGAAGGCGTGTGTGTTCTGAGAGACGTCGGAGGGCGACTCGCCGAACCACAGGACGGTCTCCGGGTTGCGTTTGGCCTCATCGAGCCACATGCGGAGCGTGCCGAGTCGTCCTCCGCTCAGCCGGACGACAGCCTGATGCACGCGTTCACGCTCCGCGCCTGCATAGAGATCAAGGAGTGACAGGACGCTCGCAGCTTCGGCATCCGAAAATGTGGCGTCGCAAAGCTGACGTGTTGCTGGTGACACAGCCATGCCCGTCATCCTGCCGACCCCTATCGCGATCGGCAACGGTCAAGGTCGGGAGGAGGTTAAACGGCAAGCTCAGCAGAACGACAGCGCCATGTCCGCAGCCCTGGGCCCTGACGCTATCTTCTTCTGCGGGCCACGGACTGAGCAGTTCAACCGAAGCGCCAGCTGCGGCGACACCAAACTGCGGCAACTGGAGGAGTCGGCATGGAGAACGGAGAGATGGCGGAAGTCCGTCGGGAGCACGCGTGGGCCGAGCGACTGACGGAAGGAGTGACCGTCGCCGTGGCGTTGGGCCTCTCTTTCTTTCTGCTGGCCGGCCCGGCTGTGTTCTGCGGCACGAACGCCTGGCATCTGGTCACTGACGCCGAAACCACCGCGTACAGCCGGTTCCTGGTGCCGGCGACCTTTCTCGCCCTCATGGCGCTGCCGCTCGTCCTGGCCGGCGTGGTGTTCCGCTCGGGCCGACGCAAGGGCAAGAAGCGGCTGACAGCGGCGGTACCGGCGGTGCTGGCGCTGCTCGGCGGGTCCGTCGTGCCCTTCGCGGCTCTGTGCCTCATCATCGTGTACGCGAACTGACCTCCTGTTACGGCAGATCCGTCCGACGTTCACAAAGTGGACGCATCGTCACCCTCACCTTCCGGGTGAACCGGCCGCTGCGCCGCTTGACGGTCCTGAATATCGTCTGGCCCTGAGCCGCCCCCCGGGTGCCGGATGCGGTACGTACGGCTGGAGTGGCTCGCTGCGGATGCAATGGGAGGTCTGCCGTCCGCAGCGGCGCGGGGTGCGGTGCAGGACCTGCGTCGAAGTCGCGAAGCATCCTGACCGGTGGCCGGCAGCTGATGGCGATGAATTCGTCGGCGAGTTCGGTACCCGGTGCTGGGTTTCCGGAGGCCCTGGCCCGCTGCCCCGAACTGGACAAAGCCGTCGGGCACGTCCGCGATTTCGGCGAGATGCTCCCCGGCCGCCTCGGCGCCACGCTCCCTGTCTGGATCGACGCGGTCGATGCCAGCCTGCTGCCCGGGCTCACCGGCTTCGCGCTCCACCTGCGCCGAGTCCTCGACGCCGTGACCACCGGCCTCACCCTGGGCTGGAGCTCGGGCAGCGTCGAGGGAGCCGTGAACCGCATCAAGAAGATCAAGAGGCCGCTCTACGGCCGAGCCGGATTTGAACTTCTACGCAAAATGATCTCGCTTCAGTAGTGCATCGCACGCGTGCTGGATCGCCGCTTCCCAGCGCCTTCAGATCAGAGTTCGGCCGTCCAGATCCCGACAGGGTGGTCACTCGGAGGCAGCCACAACTGAGGCTGTGACTCGCGATGCCTCTCGCCAGCCTGTTCACCCCAGTGGAAACGGCCCTCGGCATCAGGCCACGCGACTTGCAGCACGGGGAGAGGTGGCCGCCGGTAGAACCCGATGGCCAGTCCGAAGAAGGTCCGGTACCAGCCGCGATCAACCTGCCTGAGCGCAACTCGATGACCGTCGACAACATCAAGATGGCTCTGGCCGTCCGCCAGTGCTTCGCCCGCGGCAGACTTCTCTCCGAGTGTGTTGAGCATGCGATGCATAGCGTGCACATCGAGCCCGAACACGGCGAGTTCAGGTCCACCGTGAGTGTGCGCGAGGCCGATCGTATAGGCGAATCCAGGACCGATCTCGTCTTCGGGAACCATCACGACGTGCCATCCGTGCTGCTGCACATGCTCGATGACCGTCAAATCCACGCGATCCACCTCGTCCCGGTCACCATAGTCACGGCACAGGACACAGCGGCACTCAAACGGATCGTCAGTCATGTGCGGAGGGTACGAGGTGCGCGTTCACGTCAGGCAACCGGAGTTCGGACCCCTCTCAATCGAACAAGGTCGTCACCCTCCGCAACGACTCCCCAAGATCTGCGCCAGAACCCGCTACTGCTCGATGAAGTCAGGCCAGGCATACAGTCGCCCTGCTCACCACAAGAAGGGCACCAAACCCAGGCGAAACGTCACAGAGCTACCAGATCAGACGCCTTGAGGGCGAGTAGCGGTAGCAGCGACGTCAGCCTCCCGAAGCGTGCGGGCCAGGTGTTCCATCTCGGGAAGCGTTCCTGAGTAATCACCGTCCACTACACGGCGCAGCACAGCCTTGGCGTTCTTCAGGTCAATGCCGAGTTCTGCCCGCAGCACGCGCATGATGGCGACGTTCTTCGTCGGCGGACTGCTCACCTGCAGCCTCGCGGGTCCATGCTCGGAGAGGATCTGATCCCGCCGTTCGGCAGGCACGTCGCCACCACACACGGCTACCGCAAATCCACACGCGAAACAGGTTGATTCAACGTCCCATCGCAACCGACCGTCCACCAGAGCCTGAACTCCCCAGCACTCCAGCTCCGCACCGCAATCCTGGCACTCAGCGGAGTACCTGACAGATTCGACAACCGCCTGCTCCATCCCCACCCCCAACGGAGACGAGGTTAAACGACAAGCTGAGGGCGCGTTGTGCGCGCGGTTGTTCTCGGAGGGTTTGTCGTGTGGACAGAGGGCCAGGGCCAGTACGCCGGCGGCGGTGCAGGCGGCGATCGCGACCAGCGGTCCCGGCTGCCGTCGCCGGTTCGGCGGAGCGTTCGGGAGGTGGTTGCTGTCGCCGACTGGGCCGAAGTCCGGTTCGTCGGCTGGTTCGTCGGCCGGTTCGGTGCCCGGGGCGTGCTCTGCTTCGGCAGCTTCCCTGTCGCTCTGTGGGGCGTGCTGCGGGAGGTCGTTCCCCCGCTCCGGCAGGAGGAGGCTGCGCGTCGTTGTCGGGGACGGGTGGCGGGTCCCGTTGCGGCAGAGATCGTCGCGCGTGGCAGGACGGCACCTCCCAGTAGTCGGACGGCTGCCCGTAATTCCCCATCGATCCGGGTGGGCCCGCGCAGGCGCAGCGCACGGCGAAGTCCGCGCGCCGTCTGGGTCTTGGCGATCCGGTGGACCGGCTCGGCCAGCGCGGCGGCGCGCTCCAGGCCGCCGGCCACCGCCAGGCGCCCCTCGATCATCGGCGGGACCAACTCCGTGGTGGTCACCCTTCGGGGCGGCCGAGGGCCGCAACGGCGTCCTGGCCTACCCGCGCCGCCTCGTCCCGGAGGGTGGCGGTCGCCCTTCCTGGACCACACGACCGCCACCGCCCTCCACGAGCCCGAGAACCCGCACACCGAGGCCATCGCCGCGTTCTACGTACAAGCCTCCGGCGGCCCGGGCACCCTCTGCGTCCCGGCGCTCGCTCTCACCACCGACGACACCGAACGCCCCGGCCTTCTCGCCCGCATCCACAGACTGCGGTTCATCACGATCGAGCCCTTCGACGCCGCCGCCGAGCTCACCGCCACCGGACTGCTCCACGCCGGGCGCTCCTGGGCAGCCGTCCACGCATTCCACACCGCCCACCACTGCGCCGACTTCCCTGTCGGCTTGCCGCTACCTGCTCGCCCTCACGCCCGAGCTCTACGAGGGAACCGGCGTCCAAGCCGTCCATCCCACCAGTAGACCGCCCAAGTGGGGGCGGCCCACCTCGCAGCGGAGAGCAGCGAACCGTTGCGAGCGGCCGACCTCCACCACGGGACCCTCCCCGCGGGCGGGGAGACCGCCGCCGTCGCGGGAGCGGGCCGCACACCATGCGCGCCCCGCCCCGGCCTCGGACCGACCAGCCCGTGGCGCTTCCTTCCCGGCGTGTCCCGGCGTCGCCTCCCCGTCGCCTCCGGGGGGAGGTAGTACGCAGGACGCACGTCGGCGACCCGCCCTGCTGCACCTGATGTACCGCCAGTTCGTGCCGCACGGCGATGTGCGCGGGCGGGGCGCGCTGAAAGGCTCGGTCTGACCGGCCCGGACGCTCTCCGGACCGGTCGTGTTCATCACCGTCAGGAGAAGCACCATGATCACCCCCAGCACCGCCGTACGGCGCGTCTCGGCCATAGGGCTCGTCCTCACCGCCGGCCTCACCACCGGCCTGGCCGCCCCACCCGCCGCCACCGCCGCGACGCCTGCGGCCGCCACCGCGGCCCCCGCGGCCGGGCTCGGCCGCTATTACCAGCAGCGCCCCCATTGGCACCACTGCGCCCAAGGCGCGAACGACGAGACGGGCCGTGCCCTCGACACCGCGGGCGCACGCTGCGCGGACGTGACCGTACCGCTCGACTACGGCAAGCCCCACGGCCGGACCATCACCGTCGCCATATCCCGCCTGAAGGCCACCGACACCCGTCACCGGATCGGCTCCCTCATGGTCAACCCCGGAGGTCCGGGCGGCCCGGGCCTCGGCACGGGACTCGCCGTGCGCCCCGTGATGAAGGAGACCGGTGCCCGCTACGACCTGATCGGCATGGACCCGCGCTTCACCGGCCGCAGCACCCCCCTGGACTGCGGTCTGCCCTCCGGCCCCGGCCTGCTCTCGGCAGGCCCCGACCGGGCCGGCTTCGACCGCCAGACGGCCCGCGCCAGAAGGGTCGCGGAGCAGTGCCGGGCCACCAACGGCCCGCTCCTGCCGCACGTCACGACCCGCAACACCGCCCGCGACATCGACGTCGTCCGCAGCGTCCTCGGCGAGCGGAAGATCTCCTACCTGGGCTTCTCCTACGGCACGTACCTGGGCACGGCCTACACCCAGATGTTCCCCACCCGCCACGACCGGGTGGTCCTCGACAGCGCCCTGGACCCCGACCGCTACAACCCCCGCCTCCTGAAGGGAGCCGACGCCGAGAACGAGAAGGCGTACGACGACTGGGCCGACTGGACGGCCGCGCGCCACGGCACCTACGGCCTCGGCCGCACCCGCGACCAGGTACGCGCCACCCTCGACGACGTGATCGCCGTCTCCGCCCGCGAACCGCTCACCGTCGGCACCGCCCCCGACGTCTTCCGCCTCGACGGCAGCCAGGTCCCCGCCCTGCTCTTCACCGAACTCGCCAACGACACCGACCCGGCGCGCGCCTCCCTGGCCGAGCACATGTCCCTGCTCGCCCGGGCCGCCGAAGGCCGCCCCACCACCCTGTCGCCCGCCTTCGCCGGCCTGCTGCGCAGCGTGTTCACCCCGGCCGGTTCCTCCGTCGCGAGCGCCCAGACCGCGATCCTGTGCGGCGACGTTTCCGCCCCGCGCGACCCCGAGACGTACTGGAGTGACATCGAACGGGGCCGCGCTGCCCACCCGTTGTTCGCCCCGCTGACCGAGAGCATCACCCCGTGCGCCTTCTGGGACCGCCCGCGCGAGGCACCCGTCCGGGTCCGCCACGACACCCGGGCCCTGATCGTCGCCTCCACGGGTGACCCCCGCGTCCTTTACACCAACAGCGTCGCCCTGCACGACCGTCTGCCCAGCTCCCGCCTCCTCACCCTCGCCGGCGCCAACCAGCACGTCAATTACGGCGTCTACGGCAACGCCTGCATCGACTCCACCGTCAACTCCTACCTCGCCACCGGCCGCCTTCCCGCCCGCGACCGCACCTGCGTCAAGTAGCCCGGCAGCCGCACCACGAGCCCTCGGCCCGGACGTCCCCCGACGCCCGGGCCGAGCGCCCCGTTTCCCCGGCACCGGTAGAGGGCGAGGGAGCCCCTCAGCAAGGGCGCCCCTCAGCAAGGCCGCGGAGCGAAGCGTCTCCCCGCACCGCCGCTGCCTGCGCATTCTGGTTCCCGCCACCCTACGAACTGAGGCCGCCCGGCTCCGGCAGCCGAGTACGCGACCTCACCGTGGACGACCAGCAGCCGCTTCGCCGACCGCACCAGAGCCCGGCATGCCACGATCCACGCTCTGATAGAGGCAGGGCACAGCCGACGCTCGATCCAGCGGCAGCTCGGCATGACCTGCCGCACCGTCCAGCGATTCGCCGACGCCCCACGGCCGGAAGACCTCCTCACGGGCCAGTGGCAGAACCGGTCCTCAGTCCTGGACGAGTACAAGCCCTACCTTGATGACCGCTGGGATGCGGGCTGTACCAATGCCTGGAAGCTGTGGGAAGAGATCGTCCCCTCGGCTACCAGGGAAGCTGATGCTCGGCCGGGCCGGCTTTCATCTCCTCCGCAAGCGCGTCCTGCTCCACTCGTGAAGTACAGGTCGGACCGCATCATCAAGGAGCCCGAAGCCCTCCGGGAACCCTTCCAGGAACTCCCGCCGAGCGGGGTCGGACTCGGCTTCGGCCATCGTCCCGAGCAGGTGGGTCAATTCGCTCCGCTGGTCGCTCGACAGCTTGCTGACCAGGTGGGCGACACCCTCCAGGACCTTGACGGCGTCGTCCGGATCCATCTGCTCGTCTTCACTGCCCTCGATGAACCACAGGGCGTCGACCAGTGCCTCGGCCAGGGCGTGGGACAGAGACGAATACACGGGCATCAGGGCAGGCTCCCAGCAGGTCACGGCAGCAGAGTTCGGCCATCCCACCACACACCACTGACATCACACTCGGTCAGCCCTCCACGGAAAGTGAGCCGGAACCCGAAGGCGGCAGCGCGGCCTGGCCTCCAGACGGCGTCCCGTGAACAGGAGAAAGGCCGGTTTCAAGAATGAGTCCTGCCCCAAGGTCTGCTGGGCGAGGGGTGGACGGCCTGGTCCGCTGGAGCGGGTCGGTCGTCCACTCCCACGAATCCACACTGGTCAGCCTTCGAACAGCCCTGGACGAGAACCGGTCCTCACGGCCACCGCAGCCGGAGCAGCTGCGGGACCGATGTCGTCCTGCTGGCGCTCGACCCTGTGCGTCTGACCCTGCCCCTGATCCGCACGGACCGGCGCTGCCGTCGTAGTTGTCGTACTCGGGGTCGTCGTAGCCGGCTGACCGTGGCGCACGCGGCGCCGCTGCCGGAGCAGCTGGGCGAGCCAGGGCCGTCGGGAGCGTCGGGAGCAGCCTTAGCGCTGGAGGCGTCCGCGTGACGGCGGTGCGTCGCCTTCCCCGGCGGGGTTCCTGAGGGCCCCGGTCGGGGTGGCGGGCGACGAACGGGTGCCGGGGCTCAGTCGGTGTCGATGCCGGATGCGGCGAAGACCTCTGCCGCGTCCGGCACCGCCAGGACGCCGTCCTCCACGAAGGTGACCTCTCGCAGGTTGGGCAGCAGGGCGAGGTCGTCGAGCGAGCGGACGTCGAACAGGTCGTCCTCGCCGTCCCAGGCGGGGGCACAGTGCCGGAAGACGTCTGCCCCGGCGTCGAAGCACAGTTCCTCGACGCGGGCGAGCAGCTCGGCCGGGATCTCCAGGGCCTCGAAATGGGCCCGGGACTCCGGCAGCACCTCCGCGTGGAGGCCGTTCTCCAGGACGTAGGACGCGGGGTCGCCGATCCCCTGATCGGCCAGCCGCGCGGGCAGGTCGTAGACCGGGAGGAGCGGCTCGGGGCCGTACATGAGCTCCTCGATGACGAGCAGCTTGAGGTTGAAGTCGCGGAACTGGCTCATGGGACATGAGTACCACGGAGGTACGACACGGGTCCTCCGCCCGGCCTCGCTCGGGCCGCCGTGGCGGTCAGCCTGCGGAAGCGCCTCAGTGTCGGGCCGCAGCCAGTTGCTCACGTCCACGGCCAGAACGACCGATGGTCCGCAGCCTTGGGCTGCGGCAGAGTGGCCAGGACCCGCCGCAGCCGTGCAATGTCGATACGACCGTCGTTCAGGGCGGAGTACAACGCGCCGTGCCCACGCCGGTGCTCGGGCAGCAGCGTCAGGTCCACTGGTGTCATCACCCGTCCGTCGGCGCAGAGCAGGGTGTCCGTGAGCTCGAACGGTTCGTCGCGGTGCGCGTCCAGGCACGAGAAGAAGTCGCCCCGGAAGCGTGACGCTTCGGCGAACGCTTTCCCTGGCGCGTCAAGGTGCGCCAGGTTCATTCCTGCGGCCTTCGTTCTGGTTCGGTGCATTCCTTGGCCGGAGCACAGAATCGGGCGGAGGCCGGTCAGTTGTCCGGAGAATCCTCACGTGAGGAGCATGTTCGAGGGACCATTCGAGTTGAGGGAGGGGCTGCCGCCTGTCCCGCTTGCCCGGTTGAAGGGGGATCTCGGGTGAGGACGCGTCAGAAACGTGGGGGCACGCCTGAGCCGCCGACTCCATGGAGCGAGGTCGCGCCGAGACTATGGATGGGCGGCCATCAGTGGACCGACGCTCTTGGGCAGAGCCATGCTGCGGTCGTTGGCACCGAGTTCGACCTGGTCATCAGCCTGTTCACCCGACCCGATCACGGACCTGAGCCGGGCGTGGACCATCTGATCGCCGAGATCCCCGATGGCCCCCTCACTGCCGATCAGATCCAGACCGTCCAGCAGCTGGCCACTACCGCGGCCCACGCGATGCGGCGCGGACGTACGGCTCTGGTCCGCTGCAACGCCGGCTACAACCGCTCCGGTCTGGTGGTGGCGCAAACCCTCATCGAGCTGGGCCAGCCCGCGATGACGGCGATCCAGCTCATCCGGGAAAGGCGGTCGCCCTGGGCCTTGAACAATCCGATGTTCGAGGACTACCTCACCACGGGCCTCGATGTCGCCTCTCTCCTGGTCGGTCTGGAAACCACTGACTGACCCGTATGGAGGTTGAAGATCGACCTCAGACCATAAAGAGCAAGCTGAGCTCGTCTTTATGACTTTGGGCCGCTGCAGAGTGCCTGCCGGTGGGTGGAATCGAGGTGCATGCCGGCATGCATACCGGTCAGACTCGCAGGCATGACTGAAAAGATCACTCGTATCAACCCCGAGCAGTTACATCAGACGCCTGGCTACCACCATGTCACCGTGGTCGAGGCCGGCCGCACGGCCCATCTTGCGGGGCAGTGTCCGCTCGATGGAAATGGTGCCCTCGTCGGAGCCGGCTCCTTTGAGACACAGGTCGACCAGGTTGCGGCGAACGCGTCCGTTGCTCTCGCAGCCGTGAGCGCTCAGCCACAACATGTAGTGCGGTCAGTGATCTACGTGCGGAGCGACGACAGGGACGTCCTGGGGGCTGTGTGGGATCGGCTCACCGGCTCTGCCATCGGCCCGGCGTTCACCACTGCCAGCACGCTGCTGGGCGTCACCCAGTTGGGCTTTTCCGGACAACTCGTCGAGGTGGATCTCACCGTGGCGCTCCCTGACTGAGTCTGCTCGCCGACTGGTCTCGAACGACGTCTCGAACTGGGTAGCACTGCTGGGTATTCGCCGTACGTGGGGGCGGCCTTCGTCTGATCCTGTGCTCCGACCGAGGTGCACGTGACCACGACGAAGGCCGTGAGGGTGAGTCTGCTGTCCGATGCTGTCCGGCGGGCAGCGTTCGCGGGAGCGTCACGCTTCAGGGGAGAGTTCTACGAGTGTCTGACCGCCCGGCGACCCGTGTTCCCAAACCCCCGAGAAGCCAGCCCCGGACGGCCGCCCGGCGCCAAGAACAAGCACCGGGCACCCCGCTACGACGTCGGCAGAACCGTCAAACGTCCCGAGACCCTCAAGGCCATCGGCAAGCCCGGAAGGTCTTGGCAGCTGAAGGACAAGCTGAGCGCCGGAGGGGCGGCGGGGCGGCTCGATCGCCAGAAGCGGTCGCAACCGCTGGATCACTCGACATACGGTGGGTGGTGAGCAGCCGAACCAGCGGGGCGCACTGCCGCATCCGCAGCCCGGTGGACGGGGAGGTCTTCTCAGATCCCGGTGGGCTGCCTTTTCGGATGCCAGTCCGCCTCGCCCCAGTTGTGGTCCACGAAGCTATCGGGAACCTGCCCGCAGGGCGCGTAGACGCTGATGAACAGGGTTGTGGTCGAGTCGTTCCACCGCACGTCGATCTGGTCGCCGCCTTCCGGTTCCTCGAATCGGAAGCCCAGTTCGCGGAGGTTCGTTCCCGCACGGTCGCCTTCGAGGGTGAGTTTCCAGCCCTTCTGTACCAGTTGCTGGCGCACGCGCCGCTGCGCGTCCCGGGCTGCGGCTTCGGGGACGCCGGGCACGCTCCAATCGAGACCGAAGCTGCGGACATCGCTTCGTGCTCTGTCGATGTGGGCGATGCCCCTCAGCCCGCGGTAGTAGCAGCCACTGGTATCGAACTCGCTGGTGTCCGCTGCGTACTTCTCAGGCAGTGCGAAGCCGTCGTACACCTCGTCGGACCTTGCCTTGAGTCGTTGCGCGACCGCGTCGGGGTCGGCCGAAGGGTACGGGGCGCCGTTCCACACGGCGTTCCCCGCCACCGCGGCGGCGGCCAGCAGCGTTACCGTCACAAGTCCTATAACGGCACACAGGACGGGCCGCCCGGAGACTTGTGTTCTGCGTACAGGGCTCTTGGACATGCGTGTGACGGTAGATGTCGACGTGGTGTGCCGCGTGAGTAGCCGTACTCGTGTGTCCTGAGGCGTTACTCAACCGTGCGGGGCCGTACTCTCCTCACCGAGGCACGCACCCGTGTCAACGCGCTGGGTGTGCCGACGTTGGATGCCTGGACGAGGGGCGACCCCACGACGCTGCGCTGGTATCGATCGGGCGATGGGCTTCGCCGAGAGCGGATCCGGCGTTGCTGGCACGGTTCGTGAAGTTGCGGGTGGTCGAGCCGGAGAAAACGTTCTGGCGCCGCCGCATCCAGGTGTGCCATCAGAATGGTGCTGACGGGCTCCGCTGGCTGGACCACGGCTCGGAAAGCGGACTGGTGAGTGACGACGCCGGGTCGATCCGGGCAGGACGCTTGAGTTGGAGCAAGGCTGCTGGTCGTCGGCCTGGACGGCTACTGCTCCCTGGCGAAGCCGCCGGTGCCGGCTTTGGCGAGGACGTTGAATCTGCCGGAGCGCCCGTCCGCATAGGATGCGCTCCACGAACCGGTCGTACGGGTGAGGGGTTGGGGACTGAAGGTGTTCGGGGGCAGAAAAAAGGAGGGCGGGCTGCCGAAGATCCCGCGGAGCGTGGATCCACGGCGAGCCCGTGCCCTGCCGGTTCCGGCCGAGGCTCAGGCCGACGCGCGCATGTTCATGCTGGGTGGCGACACCCTCCGGGCGCTCAAGGTGATCTTGGACGCCACGGACTACGACCTGCGCCAGGCCCGGGACATCGTGTATGCGCTGGTCTACGACATCGAGGTGCCGAGGGAGAGCTGAGCCGAAGCGCGACCCACACGGATCCGGATGCCCTCCGTGATCGTCGAGGTGAGGCTTGGGCCAGGTGATCAGAGGTCGGGTTCGAGAGCTGATATCCGTTTCTGGGTGAGGTTGGGGCAAGGCTGCTGGTCTCGGAGCTTCCGTCGGCTACTGCTTCCTGATGAAGCTCCGGCGTCGACCTCGGTGAGGACGTCGAGCTTGACGAGGCGTTTCAGCTCGGCGCATGCGCCGGGGGGAGCGCGTCCGTCCCGCACCGCTCAGTGCGGGACGGACGCATCGCGCGATGTCAGCTGCAGAGATGGCCCCATGCATTGTTGGGACGCCAGGTCTTCTCGCCGACGGACGCACCTTTCCAGCTGAACGTCGCCACCACGCTGAAACTCTGCCCAGGCCAGGCGCACGGGTTGACGGTGCTGGTGCCGGCCAAGTCCTCGGTGCCGTGCCAGCCGTCGTAGTCCTTCGCGGAACGCACCGTCACATAGCCACCGCTGCTGCTGGTGCGTTGAAGCTTCACGTTGGTGACCTTGACCTGGTAGCTGCCGCCACCAGCGACGTCGGTGATCTTCGCCCGCGCCCGGTAGGTGTTGGCTGCCTCGTCCCACCAGACGGTGGCGCAGCGCTTGACTGCGGTGCCGTAGCAGTGCCAGTCGCTTGCCGCGGATGCGGACGACGGAGTGAAGACGACCGACGCACCCAGTGCCCCGGCAACCACCACGCCAGCAGTGCCGAACCGGCCCGCACGCTTGAGCCCCATGATTCCCCCTTTTGATCTGCCGGTGTTTTCGAGAGGGACCTTATCCAGCAAGTCAGAGCAACAGCCGGGGCGAGCAAGGCGGTTGCGCTGCTGTGACGAAGTCAGCGCATCTGCGACAAGATCAGCCGACTCCTGATACTCAACGCGCCCCGGTGCCCCGTCGCCCCACCGCCGAAGCGGCGGATACGCCCCAGCAACTCCAGTGGTCCGGGCCAAGATGGCACGTCGCAGTGCTGGCACTGGAGGCCGCGCCCCCGGAACAGGGCAAAGGTCGCCTCGGGCAGCCGCTCAGCTTGTCGTCCAGCGCTTGCCGAGCGCGAAGTGGTCCACCCTCAGCGCCCGGACTGCACACATCACGGACCGGTCGACCCTCATACCGAGATGATCTCCGGCCACGGAATTCTTGCCCGCGCCACGTTCGCGTGTACGCCGACCCCCTGGAAGGCAACCCCGTGGCCGGCCCAACGCCGAGGCGTGCCGGGCGGGGTTTGGAGAGGGGCCGGTGGCCGCAGGGTGACAACGCCGTCCTTCAGCTCGGACGGCCGCCGTCACGCCGAGATGAACGGTTCCGTCAGATGCGACGCCGCCAGGTGCAGCGTGGTGGCGGCTTCGCGGCCGAGCATGCGCTCCCTTGAGCGCCTGGCTGCCTCGGGGTCGCTCTCGTGCGAGTAGGCGAGCTCCGGGTGGAGCAGCTGGAGTGCGTGCACCAGGAGGTCGCCGGTGACGAGTGCCAGTTCGCGCCCGTCGGCGACCAGCACGCTCTGGTGCCCGGGTGTGTGACCGGGCGTGGCGACCGCGCGCCCGGTGCGAAGCGGCGTGTCCCCGTCGAGGAGCCGGAGCCGACCGGCCGCCGCGAGCGGGTCGGTGAGGGTCTCGCGAAGCTGCGGGTTGAGCGTGTCGAGGGCGTCGAACTCGGCTCGCTGGAGCAGGTATTCGGCGTTCGGGAAATAGGGGCGGCGGCTGCTCGTCGTGTCGCCGACCGAAGCGTTGCCGTCCACCGCGCCGCCCGCTGAGGGGACGGCCGTCTCGCTCACGACCGCCCATCCGACGTGGTCGGTGTGCAGATGCGTGAGCACCACGGTGTCGACTTCGGCCGGGTCGATGCCCGCGGCGGCGAGCGACTCGGGGAGCACACCGGGCACGGGCGCCCACGAGCCGGCCGGGCCGTCCGCAGGCCCGATCCCGGCGTCCACGACGGTGAGCCCCTTGTCACCGCGGATCGCGTACGCGCGGAACTGGACCCGCCAGCGGCCCTCGGCGTCGACTGCTCCCGGGTCGTAGCGGTCGGCCTCGGCCCACTGAGCAGCCGTGGCCTCGGGGAAGGCCTCGGCGCGCGGGGAGAAGAACGGTCCCTCGCCGTCGGCGAGGGCGATGATCTCGGTCGAGCCGATCCGGAGACGGGGGACATTGAGCGGCATGGTCGCGATCCTGCCACGCCTGGATCCACGCCCAACTGCCATTCAGGCATCTGTAGTACGGAGATGTGGTCCAGCAGCAGCGTCGCGACGGGTTCCTGGAGCGGCGAGGGAGGGACACCGAGCCGTGGCAGGACGTGGGCGTCGTCGCGGAGAACCTCGTTGGTCGTCAGGTGGACGACCGGCCGCCGGCGTCGGTGGCGGCCGACGAGGTCGGCGGGGGGCTGGAACTGCTTCGAGGCGCTGCGGCGGTGAGCACGTGGAACTCCCGCCGGGCGGCGTGCTGTCCTTGCTCGGCTGGTGCCGGGAGCGCGGTTACGAGAGGCCGCGGTCCCGGCACGGGCGAAGCGGCTGGCTGTGCCGGATCAAAGACACCTGACCGTGCCGAGGAAGCACATCGAACACCAGGTGGGAGCGCGGCGGAGGGTACGCAGACCCCGGGCGGCCGTCAGGCAGGTGCTGACGGGGGTGTGCTCGCTGTGGGCGGACGACTCCGACGGCGCGCCCCGCACGGCGTTCGGGTGGCCTGACCACCCATGGGAACGCGGCCCTGACACGTCACGCGGGTCTATGCCCGGCCTGTGCCGACGATGAGCATGGACTGGGCGGAGAGCCTGTCAGGTAACGCAGCGCCACGTGGTCTCGGGCAGCAGAGAGAACACAGTGAATTTACCGAAGCTGACGAACTCGCCGGGGTGGACCACCTTCTTCGTCCCTCCGTAGTTCCGGTTCGACCACACGCACCAGTCGGTCTGGGTCCTGTTCTGCATTGTTTCGCCGCCGTCCGGCAGGCCGGCACGGCCAGTGTCATCGGCACCGTTCACGAACCGGGCCATGCGCGAGCTTGACGGACCGTCCTCCCACAAACAGAAGTTGTTGGCTGGGCAGGACGCCGCAGCGCTCTCCGTAGCCGTCAGGGGAATCAGGGTGATCGCGGCGGTGAGTACCATCGCCATGCGGCGCGTGATCGTTGCAAGCAAGCGCAACTCCTCCTCCTGTTACCGGGTGATCCCGATGTTCCCGAAAGGCCGCGCACCGCACAATCACCCACAAGAGCGAGCACGGCGAAAGAAACGTGGCGCGCTGAGAGGACGTCAGCGCTCCAACCACGCTCCTACGGGCATGGTGACCTGCGCAAACGCCCGGCACGGGCCTGGTAGGTCTGCCGGGTCGAGTTCAGTAGAGCCAGCGGTCCAGGAGCCCCGGCCAGAGAAACCCCTCGTAGCCGTTGAAGGCCGCGGGGTCGACCTCCTTCAGTTCCTCGGCCAGCCGGTTCAGTTCGGCGAAAGCCTGTTCCTCCTCCTCTTCGGAGAGGTACTCCTCGGGGCCGTCCGGCTCGCTGAGAAGCTCCGAGGCGGTGACGCGGCTGCCGTAACGGTGCAGGACGTCAAGCCACACATCGACACCCGAGTTGGCGAACCATGCCTGCCCGTCCGGCATGACGAAGTAGACCGCCCCCGTCTCCGGCTCGACACCGAACGATGACCGCTCGGCCGGCGTACTGGGGTCGGTGTCCTCCGTGAGGCAGTAGAGCGGGCCGCGGGACGTGAGCAGGACCGGATCAGCCTCGCTCTGCATCACGACCCGCTCGATGAGGCGCGGAGCCACCGGGATGCCCACCTCGACGAGCTGTGCCTTCATGAAGCCCGGGATCCGCCAGTTGGCCACCACGCCCCGTCCGGCTCGCGTGACATGCCCCGGACCGGCCCACTCGGTCAGCTGGTCGTACGTCGCCATCGAACGGTCCTCTTCCGCCGGCTGCGGTCCTGACCCTACCGAGCCGACCTCAGGTCAAGACACGGCCGCACTTTCAGGACAGCCCTTGGCGGTGGAGCCGGCTCAGGCTCGGTGACGGCGAGGGCACAGCCGGTGCCGACATCAAGGCGGGGCTCATGGTGTTCGGTAGGTGCGATCGCAAGGCGGAGAAGGCGCCGGACGCACAACCGTTCGGGATCGGCAGGAGTCTAGCGACCGGAAGACTGTCCTCTTGGAAGCCACCGTCCGTTCACCCACGTCCCAACAGAGGATCCCTCTATGCCGATATCCCGGCACAACCGTCACGCCTCTCGTTGCGCTGTCGCCGCCCTCGGCGCTGCCGGCCTGATCGCACTGGCCGCGGCTCCCGCCGCCTTCGGCGATGAAACCGCACCCGAGTTGGTCATTGGAGGCATCGCGCCGGTCAGCGGGGTGAAACCTGGAAGCAGCTTCGATGTGTCGGCAACCGTGGCGAACAAGGGCACCGGGTCGGCCGAGAAGGTGTGGGTCTCCTACGGCGTCACCCGAGGACTCGACTTCGAGGAGGTTCCCTCCAACTGCCGGACACAGCACGTCTGGCCCTACGACGAGATGCCCGAGAGATGGATCGCGGTGTGTGCGTTCGACCAAGTGGTGGAGCCGGGCACCGTCTACACGCCCGAGAGGCCCCTCCGCGTCGAGGCACTGGACCGCGCGCTCTACGACGAGCTGCGAGTGAATGTCTGGGGCGTCGATCCCGGAGCGGACGAGAACGGCACCGAGCCGGTGGCGGGAACCGCGCCCGCGGTGAAACTGGTCGAGGGACAGGCCGGGAGCGAGGGGACCGCACGAGTGGTCAATGTGCCCGTCAGCTCCGTCAACACGGCCGACTACCAGGTGACGGGTGCCGCGCTGAAGGGAAGCGTCGGTGACACGGTGAAGATGAAGGTGAAGTTCATCAACGCCGGGCCCGCCTGGATCCTGACCAAACCGGGGGAACGGTCCGTCAGCGTCATGATCACGCCGCCCGCCGGAACGTCGGTCGTCAAGCGCGGCAAGTTCTGCCGGGCCGAGGGCAAGGCGTACGTCTGCGGCATGCGGTCGCTGAACGAGGGCAGCCAGGAGACCTACACCTTCGAGCTGAAGATCGACAAGCGGGTGGCGAACGCCAAGGGCCAGGTGGCCCTGAGCACCGAGCCACGGCCGTTCGACCCCGACAAGGCCAACGACAAGGCCGACATCACGCTGGACGTCACGGGTGGGGAGCCGACCGGCTCGACGGGCGGCTCGGCCAATGTCTCGGGCGGCTCGGGCGGCTCGGGCGGCTCGGCCGGCGGGTCGTCGACGGCCGGCGACGACGGGACCACGGCGAACGGCGGCGGCACCCTGGCAGAGACCGGCTCCTCGACGCTGCCGATCACGGGCGCGGCTGCCGCGGCAGTGGTCACGGGTGCGGGCACGCTCCTCGTCGTGCGCCGCCGCCGGGCCCAGAGCCGGGGCTGACGACCGTCCGGCGTGAGCGGTAGTACCCGTCGCGGGCCGCTGGTCCGGGACCTCCGCGCTGCCTCGATCGGTGGCTCCTCGGGCGGTTCCAGGGTTCCGAACAGACACCGGTGCGACCGGGCAGCTGCTTCGGGAGTCCGTCGCAACGGACGCGGGCTGCATGACGGCTGTGGCCTGCATCGGCACAGCGGCCCGTGCGACAGCGGCCACAACGGTTCGTCGGAGGTCGGCGACCACGCTGCAGACCGCCTGCCGATCCGAGTGTGCGTCCGGGGTCGTCCGGTAGACCGCGCCGAGCCCTTCATTGCCGCTCCGGGGCCAGATCCCGCGGCTGTTCGGCGGGATCTGAACGCATGGCCCTGCGGTTCGGTGGAGTCGGCGCCCCTGTAAGCCCTGGGCAAACAGGCCGGACCGCTGTTTCCCGCCCGGCTGTCCGGTTTCCGGAAGGCTCAGCCCCCGCCTGGTTCGGGTTGTCCGTCACAGCGGATCGAGCCCAGTGGCGCCTGGTGAGAAGACCCTCGGCCGCCGCCCCGGAACCGGCTCGCAACATCGGGTTCCGCGTGAATATTCCGACGCAACGGCTCTTCGGCGCGTGGTGGACCTCACTCGCCAGATGTAGTTCATCGTTCAACCATTCGGGGTTAGTGTCTTCACTGCCAGCAAGGCAAACACGCGCTAACTCGCCCATGTGCATCACAGGGTGGAGAAAGAGGGGAAATCATGACAAGCAGCATCGTTCGTCGGACTGTCGTCGCGATCGCCTCGACCGCCATCGCCGCAGCCGGGCTTCTCGCCACCGGTGGCACCGCCTCGGCGGCGACGCACCCGAGCAGCACCCAGCCGGGCGCCGTATCCACCACCGTCCGGATCACCGACCACCACGACGGGGGCCGGCACAACCACGACGGGGACCGGCACGGCGCATTCTGCGGCCGGGGCAGCGACGGCCGTGGCCACTGGAAGCAGGACCGCGATGGGGGCCGCCACTGGATCCGGTACGACGACCGCCACGGCTACCAGGCACGGATCGACGTAGACCGCCGTCAGTGGGTCCTCGACCAGATCCGCTGGGCCGAGGACCACGGGCACACCTACTGGGGCAGCCTGGAGCACCACGACCGTTCACACCGCTGAGAATCGCGGGCATCAGGGCCATCACCGCCCGGTCCGCCGTACACCGACGGGCAAGTGACACGGCGCGAATCGCATGCGGGCGGGCATCCCAGGACAGTGTGGGCGCCGCGATCACTGTCACCACAGGCCAGGCGCCGCCCCGGCCCCGAACCAAGACAAAGCCATGATCACTTGCGTAGACGGCATGCTCGACATGGAGCTCGTGTCGCCCCTGGGCACACGGTTTCCGGTACCGGCCCACCTGCTCTACAGGTCCCAGGACCCGCTGGTGGTGGAGTTCCTCTTCCATGACCTCGTCCGAGGGCCCGTGCCCTGGGTCATCTCACGCGAGCTGCTCGCCCGGGGAATGCTGGCACCCAGTGGAGAGGGCGACGTGCGGGTACGGCCGACCGGGACCGGCCCGGACGCCCTCCTGCACGTTCTCCTGACTTCTCCGGGCGGCTCCGCCCACCTCGTCACGCCGCTCCCGGCCCTCAAGCACTGGCTGCTGCGCACGTACCAGCTGGTGCCCGCCGCCCAGGAGGCCGAGGCGCTGGACCTCGACGGCCACCTCGACCGGTTCCTGAACGGGGCGTCCTGAACGGGGCGTCTTGAACGTACCCGGCACGAGGGCCGGGCCCGGGTGGGACTCCTCCGAATGCCCGGGACTGCCCGGGACTGCCCGGGACTCCCTGCACCGGGACCGCAATCGTGCCGGGTCTCTGTCGTACGGCAGCGACCCGATCATCGCGGCGAGGACATCACCGTTCAGAACCACAGGACCGCAAGGCTGCCGAGCGCTCCGCGAAGGGGTGCGTCGGGGGCCGTCGATCGAATGAGCGGCGCAGCGCCGTCGCGGATGAAGGATGAGGCAGGAGCCGGAAACATGACAGCACACGTCCTTGCGCGAGGTCAGGCCCTCGCTGTGTGGTGGCGGGACTCGGGCCGGGCCTGGTGGCCGCCGCGAGTCGTCCGGTCGGTACGGCCTGCGGCGATACGGTCCACGACTGTACGGCCTGCGGCGACGCGGTCCGCGACGGTGCGGCCGGCGGCGGTACGGACCGTCAAGGTCCTGATCGCGGCCCTCCTGGCCTGGCAGGCCGCTTCGTGGTGGCTGCCGGGGGAACAGCGGTATCTCGCCGTGGCCACCGCGCTGGCCATGGCCAGCGCTCCCAACGTCTACCGGTCGGTGACGCAGGCGTTGCGCAGTGTGGGTGCCCGTGCGGCCGGACTGGCGGTGGCCGTGGGCGTGGTGTGGCTGCTGGGTCCGGCCGCGGGGAGTGCCGCCGCCATTCCGGCGATCGCGCTGGTCGTGGCCGGGCGCCGGGGTTCGGACGGCCGTGTGCAGGTCGCTTCGACGGCGGTGCTGGCTCTGGCCGCGGCGACGGCCGTTCCCGTGGGTCACGTGGTCTCGCTGACGCTTGCGGCGTTGACCGGGGCCGTGGTGGGGGTCGCGGTGAACGCCCTCGTCCTGCCGCCCGTGCACCTGGGCGCCTCCGGTTCCGCGGTGCGCGGCCTGGCCGTGGCCATGGGGGAACTGCTCGTCGACATGGGCCGTGGGCTCAGGGAGCGGCAGCACGCCGACCGCGCGGACACCTGGCTGGAGAGGGGCCGGCGCCTGGAGGACCTGGCGGTGCGGGCTTACGAGGACGTCCGTGAGAGTCAGGAGAGCCTGCGCTGGAACACGCGGTGCGTCGCGGTACGCGGACGACGCGAGCCGTCGGGCCACGGCGAGACCCTGCGCGCTCTGCACCGGATCACCTTCCAGGTCCGCGGCATCGCCCGGACGCTGGCCGACACCGTCGACGACCACCGCCTGGGGCAGATGTTCCTCGACCGCTACGCGGCGACCCTGGAGGCGGCGGGCGAGGCGGTGGCGTACTTCGCCGCCCCCGGCCCCGCCGACGGCCCGGCCCGGGACGACGCCCGCGAGCGACTGCGCCGGGCCATCGACGACGCCGCCCAGTGGCACACGATGATGACCGGCGAGATCGAGCACGGCACCCTGACCGAGCCGGGCGCCTGGCACGTCTACGGATCACTGATGACCGACGCCGAACGCCTGCTCGCCGACCTCGACCGCGCACCCCGCCCCGCCGAGGCCCCGCAGACCTCCCACCCGTAGGCAGAAACAACCCCCGGACGCCGGACGCCGGGACGCCGGGACGTCGGGACGTCGGGACGTCGGGGCGTCGGGACGCCTGGACGCCTGGACGCCCGGTCGCTGCGGCAAGGCCGCTGACTGCGCCCGCGGTGCGGTGCCGATGCCACCTGAAGTACTTGAAACTTCACGCATCGGCTATCGTGAAACGGATGCTTGAACTCTCAAGTAAGCCTTCTCGTTCTTCTCAGAAAGATCCGTTCACCATGGCTTCCACTCTCACCCGTTCCCTCGATTCCCACTCCGGCGTCACCGAGGGCACCTCGCCGCACGCCTACGACGTCGGGCTGCTGATCATCCGCGTCGCCCTCGGGCTGACCGTCGCAGCCCACGGTGCGCAGAAGCTGTTCGGCTGGTTCGGCGGCGGAGGTCTCAAGGGCACCGGCCAGTTCTTCACGATGAGCGGCTACCCCTCGGGCGAGACGATGGCCGCCATCGCCGGACTGAGCGAGGTCCTCGGCGGGCTCGGCCTGGTGCTCGGCCTGCTGACGCCACTCGCCGGCGCCGCCGTCCTCGGCACCATGATCAACGCCCTGGCCGTCAAGTGGGGCGGCGGCTTCTTCGCTCCGCAGGGCGTCGAGTACGAAGTCCTGCTGGCCGCCGGTGCCGCCGGACTCGCCCTCACCGGGCCGGGCAGGATCGCCATCGACCGATTCCTGCCCGGACTGCGTGCACACCGGCTCGCATACGGGGCCGCCGCCGTGGCACTCGCCGTGGTGCTCGCCGGCCTCGTCCTGCTCATCCGCAACTGAGCGCCGCCGCTGCCCGCAGCGCCTCCTCCAGCCGGAGCACCCAGCTCGCAAAGCGACAGCCAAGACATCTGAGGGGTGCCCGGCCCTCTCGGTGTCGCAGGCCCGGCAGGAAAGAACGGCAAGGACGGCAAGAGCGCTCAGCCCGTCACGGTGTCCGCCACGGCTGCCGTGCGGCCGTCGGAGAGGCGGCTGCACGCGCTGTGCCTCGACCCGTCCCTGACGGGCTGTCGGGCCGTTCTCCTGCCGCTGCCGTGCCCATCCCTGCTGGTCGGCGAGGAAGCGGTGCGCGCCGGCGTCCAGCAGTGCGCCCGGAACATGGGTACGTGCGTGCATCGCGAGGTTCAGCAGGGCGCCGGCCGCGGTGCGATCGCCGGCGGCGTACGGCTCCAGGTCCTGCGGGTCTCCGTCATCGATCACGGCCAAGGGGCCTTCGAGCCCACTGATAGGTTCCTTCGGTGAGCGAGCAACTGCCCAGTGGTGGCATCGAGCTGTCACCCGACGAGATCGAAGCCCTGGACTCCAGGTGGTCGTCCTGCTGGACACCGAGCGAGGTCGCGCAGCGGTTGGCCGGGATCGGTACACCCTGGTACGTGGCCGCAGGCTGGGCGCTGGACCTGTTCCGCGGCAGGCAGACGCGCGTTCACGGGGACATCGAGGTCGCGATTCCGGCAGCGAGTTTCCCCGAGGTCCGCTGCCGCTTCCCCGGATACGTCTTCGACGCGGTGGGCAGCGGCCGGATCTGGGAGGACGCCACACCGGAGGCGCTGGCCGCCGTACATCAGACGTGGCTCCGCGATCCGGCCACCGGTGACTACCTCCTCGACGTGTTCCGCGAACCGCATGACGGCGACACCTGGATCTGCCGCCGCGATGAGAGGATCCGGTTCCCTTACAGCGACGTCATCCACCACACCCAGGACGGCATTCCGTATCTGGCACCCGAACTGGTCCTGCTGTTCAAGGCCAAGCACGCCCGCCGGAAGGACCAAACAGACTTCGACGCGACCGTTCCGCACATGACACCTGCTCAGCGCGAGACCCTGGCCGGGCTACTCGCCCGCGTACACCCGGGGCATCCCTGGCTCACGGACCTGTAGCCCCCGCTTCAGTTCGGTTTCCGGCCGAAGGGCACAAGTTCGAAGAGACGCTTGGAACGTCGGCACAGCTGTTGACGCCAAGCCGGTGATCCTCAGCTCCAGCACAACCGCTGGAGTGGACGGCATGCAGGCGGCCCGTGTCACAGGCCACCCGTAGCCTCTCGCCATGCAGACAACTCTGATGATCTACGACGGCACCGCACCGGCCGATTCCGACGTCCCGCGTACCGGGGGCGTGCCGCTGGCTCCTGCAGGATTCATCTGGCCCATGTGCGGCTCCTACTGCGGAGGGCCGCTGCAGTTCTTCGCCCATCTCCCCGTCGAGGACGGTGTCCTGTCGGTATTCGTGTGCCAGAACGACCCCGGCGCATGTGAATCCTGGGACGCGACTTCGGGCGCGAACCGGGTCTGTCTGTTTCCCCGGGAGGAGCTGCAGCCGGTGGCCGTGCCCGAGACGGGAGTGACGCTGCTGCCCGTCACCTCAGCCATCCGTACCCACGTCGTGACACTTGAGCCCGAAGAGATCGACGACCACGACGACCACGACGACCTCAAACCTGACGCATACGATCTTGCCCGTTCGGGGTGGAAGCGGGAACCCGAAGAACGATTCGGGAAGCAACGCGAAGTGCTCGGGTCGCTCGGAGGCAGCCCCTCCTACCTTGAGGACGACCGCCGGCCCGCATGCCCCTCCTGCACCGGCACGATGGAATTCGCCGCACATCTGGAGGAAGGGATCTCCGCGCAGACCGCGATGAACCTCGGCGGCCAGCTGGGCTATGTCTTCGTCTGCCGCGCCTGCCGTGAAGGCGCCTTCCTCACGGACTGAGCACACCGCACCGCAGCCGATGCTCCGTCAGCCGCCCACCAGGGCCGACGGACCCTCGGCGCACGATCTGACACGGATGTTCCAACCGCCGCCAATTGCACCGGATGCGAACTCGCGATGGTCGGTGAATCTCCCGAGGAAGCAAGGGCAATCGTGCTGCGGACCTGCGGACTTGAGCGTGGTCTCGGGCAGTGACGATACCCGCGTCTCGGACCTCATCGCGGTCTACGTAGGGGGTTGACCTGGGGCTCCTCCGGCGAGTCGCATAGGATCCGGTTTTCTCGCATCTGATGCGAGTCGCGGAGGGTGGTGAATCGGTGGGGTTCAACGGGTAGATACCGGGGGCAGCCGGGCTGCACCTGGTCGACGGGGTCGCCTTGCTGCGGCCCGAGGAACAGGTCTTCACGGCGATGCTGACTGGGTTCGCCAACCAGCAGCTCGCCCGAAATCTGGCCCGAACGACTGTCGAGGGCCGGGAGAACACGGTCAAGGCGTTCGCGGCCTACGTGAACACCTATCCCTGGTTCTGGACGCCGGCGATGGTCGACGAGTGGCTCGGGGACCTGCGTTCACTGCGGGACCTGAAGCGCTCCACGATCCGCTCGTACGCGGAGGCCGTGCGGGCGTTCTGCCACTTCATCACCGATCCGCTCTATGAGTGGACGGCCACCTGTGAGGAGCGGTTCGGGACCCACCCGGTTCAGGTGGTGCACGAGTGGAACACCGCGGTGCATGTCCAGGACAACGAGGCGGACGCCAAGAAGCGCGCGTTCACCAAGGCCGAGCTGCACGCCTTCTTCGCGCACTGCGACGACGAGGTCGCCCGCATCCGGGCCTTCGGCCGCAAGGGCTGGCTGCCCGCCTTCCGCGACGCGACGCTGTTCAAGACCGCCTACGCCTTCGGGACGCGGCGCAACGAGACTCGGATGCTCGACGCCGCCGACTTCGGCCGCAACCCGCACGGCGGCGAGTTCGGCGAGTACGGCCGCTGCCAGGTCCGGTTCGGCAAGGCCAAGAAGGGCTCGCCGCCCAAACGCCGCGGGGTTCTGACCGTCTTTGACTGGACCCCGGACGTCCTGGCCGAGTGGTTCACCGAGGTCCGCCCGCTGTTCGGCACCGACAACAACCCGGCAGCCTGGCCCTCCGAGCGGGGCCTGCGCATCGGCTGCCAGCGCCTCAACTCCCGCTTCATCGCCTACCGCAAGGCCCTCGGCCTGGACGACGGGCTCGACTTTCACTCCTTCCGCAGGTCCTACGTCACCCACCTGATCGAGGACGGCTGGGACCCGCGCTTCGTCCAGGAGCAGGTCGGCCACGAACACGCCAGCACCACCTCGCTCTACACCTGCGTGTCCTCTGACTTCCGTACCCGCACCCTGCGGCGGCATCTGGACTCCACCATCGCCGCCGCCCTCCAGACCCAGACCGGGAGGCAAGCACGAAACGCAAGGTCGGCTACACCTGGCGACTGCGCGAGGTCATGGCCCAGCACCAGATCTTCACGGCCACCGAACTGGTGCCGCTGTTGCGCGAACGCGGCATCGACCTCTCCGCCTCCCAGGTGCACCGTCTGGTCTCCGGCACCCCTGAACGCCTGTCGTTGCAGGTCATGGCCGCGCTCTGCGACATCCTGTCCTGCACCCCGGCCGACCTGGTGGCCACCACCGCCGAGAACGCCGGCGTCCGCAAGACCGCCACCAGCGACCTTCCTACCCCGCCTTCGAACGTCGCGAAGCTCCGCCCCCGCGCGGCCCGCATCCTGCCCGACGCATGACCCGCCCCTACGCCACCGACGAACAGTACGAGCGCTGGTTCATGGCCGATTGCTGCCGATGCGGTCTCCGCAGGCACAAGGCCGGCACCTGGCCGGACGGATACGTCTGCCGGACCTGTTCGGACCGAGCTGTCCGGACACGGGGGATCTGCCCGGGATGCGGCGAGGACCGGGCTCTTCCTGGGCTCCGTCCTGGTGACGGGGCCGCGATCTGCACCACCTGCGCCGGCTTCTCCCAGACCTTCGACTGCTCACGCTGCGGCTTCGAGGGCAAGCTCCTGCGCGGCCGGCTCTGCGAACGCTGCACGCTCACCGACCGGCTCACCGCACTCCTCGACGACGGCACGGGCCGCGTCCGTCCCCCGCTGGTCCCACTGTTGGACCTGCTGGTGACGATGGACAAGCCCGGAAGCGGACTGGCCTGGCTGGACATGCGTCGCGGGCAGCTGGGAAACGCCTCGCAGCTGCTTCGTCGACTCGGCCTGGGCGAGATTCCGCTGACCCACGATGCGTTCCACGAACTCCAGCCCTGGCGGGCAGCCTCCCACCTGGAAGAACTCCTCATGGCCTGCGGAGTCCTGCCCGCGGTCGACAAGCACATCTGTTCTTTCCAGCGCTGGCTCCCCGGCCATCTCTCCGACATCGCCGAACCCGAGCACACCAAGACGATCAAGCTCTTCGCGACCTGGCACGTCCTCCCCGGACTACGAGCCCGAGCCGAGCGGAGCCACATCACACCCAGCATCCGCCGCTTCGCCAGCGAACAGATCAAGTACGCGACCGCCTTCCTGCAATGGCTCGGCAAGCGGAACACCACCCTCGCGTCGTGCAGCCAGGTCGACATCGACGCCTGGTTCGCCGAGAACGCCGAGCACGCCCGCACCCGGCTGAGAGGCTTCCTCAACTGGGCCATGCAGAGCCGTCACTGCCGACGTTCCTTGACCATCCCCACAATGAAGATCTCCCGCCGGCCCGCACTGAGCGAAGACGAACGCCTCGCCGCCCTGGGCAGACTTCTGATCGACACGGAGATACCGATGCGACTCCGCGTCGCCGGAGTCATCGTTCTTCTCTACGCACAACCGCTGAGCCGCGTCGTCCGGCTCACCCTTGACGACGTCATCCGCGAGGGCGACGCCGTGCTGCTACGACTCGGTGAGCCACCCTCGCCCGTCCCGGCGCCCGTCTCCGCCCTGCGGCTGGAGCACATCACGAACCGCGGCAACATGAACACCGCGACCAACCCGACGTCCCGCTGGCTCTTCCCCGGCCGCCGGACCGGCCAGCCGCTCGGCCCCAACCACCTGTCCGCGCTCCTGAACGAGGTCGGAATCCCAATCGCCGCCGCCCGCGGCGCCGCCATCCGACAGCAACTCCTCGAACTGCCCGCACCTGTCGTCGCGGACGCTCTCGGCTACCACGACAAGACCACCAGTCGCCTCCGCAACGAGACCGGCGGCACCTGGAGCCGATACGCCGCCGGAGACCACGGGAGGTCACCGGTCGGCTGGGCACCCAAAACAACCGGCGAGAGTTGAATGCGCGAGCCCATTTGTCATCGGTGTGATGCGAGAACTCGGCCTTCAGGTGATACGAACCGGATCACAGGACACTAGCCCTGCCGTTCCAGCCATTCCGAAATCACCTGGTTGGTTTCTTCTGGCATTTCCTCCTGGATCCAGTGACCGCAGTCCAGGCCGACCACTTCCACGTTGGGCACGAACTCTGCCAGTCTTTCGAACCTCGGGATCGCGAAGTCCTGGTCGCCGTAGATCATGAGGGCGGGCTGCTTGATGATCGGGTCCGCGTCCGCCAGCTGGTGCCAGTTGCGGTCGAGGTTCCTGTACCAGTTGATGCCGCCCGTGAATCCAGACGTCTCGAACGCGGAGACGTAGACGGCCAGATCACTGTCACTCATGATGGGCTCACCGAGTGGTGTTTCCGCCTTGGCGAGGTTGATAAATGCCATGCCCGGCTCAGGGGGTGCGGGGGGCACGTTCTTCCGGTAGAGGTTGCGGAGGAACTGGGAGGTGTTGGCATCAAATGCGGCGTCTGCGACGCCCGGCTGCCGGTTGAAGTGGACGAAGTAGAAGTCGCCGCCGAGGAAGGTTTCCATGACCTCGATCCACGGCGTTTCTCCGCGCTCCTGGTAAGGCAGGCTCAGGTTGATCAGCTTGTTCACCCGGTCGGGGTGCAACAGGGTCAGTCCCCAGACGACGAACGCACCCCAGTCATGGCCGACGAAGGTGGCGTCCTCGTAGCCATAGTGGTCCAGGAGCGCGACGAGGTCACCCGTCAGGTGTTCGATGTCGTAGTCCGTCACCTCGGTCGGGCGGGATGAGTTGCCATAACCCCGCTGGTTCGGTGCGATGACGTGGTAGCCAGCCGCTGCGAGGACGGGCATCAGGTGACGCCAGGAGAAGGCGTGCTCCGGCCAGCCGTGGCAGAGCACGATGGGCTTGCCCTTGTTTTCTCGGCCTGCCTCGAAGACTTCGAGCTCCACACCGTTGACCTGGATGAGGGTGGGCTCGGGAAATTCTGCTGGATTGATCACTGCTTTTCCTCTCTGGGGGCGTTCGCTGGCGGTCGACCTCCTCGATGAGGTCATGTCGCCAGCTTGCTCCCCAAACCGGTCACCTCATGACCGGTTTTTTTGAGAGTTTTGTCTGTATGCGATCCGATCGGCTGGTGGCCATACTCCTCTTGCTCCAACGGCGCGAGCAGGTGACAGCCGCAGAGGTCTCCCGAGAGCTGGGCGTCTCCGAGCGCACCGCCCGCCGTGACCTCGACGCCCTGGCCATGGCCGGGGTGCCCGTGTACTCCGTGCAGGGCCGAGGCGGCGGCTGGCGCCTCGTGGGCGGCGCTCGTACCGACCTGTCCGGGTTGACCGCCAGTGAGGCACGCGCCCTGTTCCTGGCTGTCGGTCCGGCCTCGGATGCGACGCCGGCGATGAAAGCAGCTCTGCGTAAGCTCGTCCATGCTCTACCGAAGCCCTTCCAGGTGCAGGCCGAGGCAGCGGCGGCGTCGCTGGTCGTAGACCCGCAGCGATGGGGGGCGAGCCGGATCGAGCACCGGCCGCCTCGCTTCCTCGACGAACTCCAGGACGCGGTGATCAGCGGCGTCCAGGTGTCGCTCGGCTACGTCGACAGCAAAGGCGTCGAAACCCGGAGAACCGTCCACCCGCTGGGCATCGTCGCCAAAGGTCCTGCGTGGTACCTCGTCTCCAACACCGAGACCGGCCGACGGATCTTCCGGATCGACCGCGTGTCGTCCGCCGACCCGACCGGCGACCCTGTGCACCGACCCGGGGACTTCGACCTTGCCGAGAGCTGGAATGAGATCGCCAAAGAGGTCGATCGCAAACGAACGCCGCTGGAGGTCCAGGCGGTATGCACACCCGACGGGATAGGCATACTCCGGATGGCGCTCGGCGACCGGCTCGACGTGGGAGGTTCCACGACCGATGGCCGCATCGAGGTCGTGATCCGCGGCCCCAATGAGTACATCCTCGCCGGCGAGCTCTCCGGGCTGGTCGAATGGGTCGAGGTGACCGGCCCTCCGGGGGTCCGAGACCACCTGGCCTCGATCGGCAACGCCCTCGTCGAACGATACGGCCGGCCGCGCACCAGCGGAGACCTTCACCCGTCGTGAAGCGGACGAGGCAGGGCTTCGAGAACAGTTCCGCTCAATAGGCTGGGTTTGTCCGTTCCGGCAGGAGCCCGTTCACGACGCCGGCGGGTCCGCTGGCCTGGCTCTCTGCGGGTGGATCGTCTCGTGCCGGGCCAGCATCGCCACGCACTCGGCGATCTTCCGGGTTCGCGTCTCGGCCCGCTTGACGGCATTGACCCGGCTGATGAGGGAGAAGCGGTTGGTCTTGGTGAGTACCTCGAACATCGCCTGCGCCGCTGGGTCGGCGGCGATTGCGACGCGCAGGTCGGCCGGCACCTCCGCTTCCGATGACGGCGCATAGGCGGCCGTCCACCGCCCGTCGGCCTTCGCGGCGTCGACCGCGGCGCGGCCGGCGGGCTGCATCAGGCCGGCCGCCTCCAACCGGGCCACGTTGGCGACGTTGCGCTGGGACCAGACGCTGCGGGGCCGGCGCGGGGTGAACCGCCGCCAGGAGCTCTCCTCGTCGCGCTTGCGGGCCTGCCCGTCGATCCAGCCGAAGCACAGTGCCTCGTCGACCGCCTGCTGCCAGGTCAGCGTGGTAACGGTGCCGCCCTTCCTGGTCAGGGCGAGCCACACGCCAGGAGAGGCGGTGTGGTTGTCCAGCAGCCACGCGCGCAGCGCCGCGCCGTCGGCAACGATCAACTCATCCAGCTCGGTTCCGGTCACCACCGCAGGTTAGTGCCGCAACCAGGTGTTGCGACCTGTCGGGGTGACTCGTTGAGCCCGCGGCGTCGATGTCGGCCTGGCTCGCCCTCGCCGACGCCACCGTGAAGAACGGCTGCCCTCTCCGGTCAGCTCAACGACCTCGGCGTCCCCACAGCCGCCGCCCGGACCGGAGCGATCCGCCACAGTGGGTCCTGGAGATGCCCGCCCCGTCGTCGACGCCCTCGGCTACCACGACGTCATCGCGACCCGCCTCGCATCCGAGGTCGGAGAAGACTGGAGTCGCTACGCCGACGACCACGTACGGTCACCAGCAGGCTGGGCCCCAGGCGGAACTGGCGACAGTTGAATAGGCGAGCCCACCAGCATCAGCCCCCGAGAACGCTGCCTCGGCTCAGGATCGCTCTCAGCGAAGAATCACACTGCTCGAATCCTCCCCCGTCCGCTGGTCGTCGTGGCGTGGGGGGGGCGAGATCGCGTCTCTCTCGCTCGCGCCAAGGTTGCGCCTCTCGGTGGCACCCGTACTGCAGCTCGGCGTTTCGAGTGGGGCTGGGGCTGGGGCTGGAGCCGCTCACGCAGGTCGGTCTCCTCGGGGTGAGGGAGTTTCCAGGACGGCGGATGCGTACGGGTTCGGGCCGCGATGGCTTCGGCTTCGGCAGCGGGTGGGGGCCTTGGCAGAAGGTCTCGCGCGCCGGACGGCAGATTCCGGAAGTCCCCGCGAAACCCCCTTGCCCAATGGTCAAGAATCATTGACCATTGCTCGCATGCCTACCGATGATGTTCCCGAGACGTTCCACGTCACGACTGACGAGCAGCTGCGCGCCGTCTCCAATCTCACGCGTCACCGGATCATGGCCGTGCTCCGCTTCGAGCCCGCGACGATCACACAGATCGCCGAGCGGGTGGGCCTTGCGAAGGGAAGTTCCAGCTATCACGTACGACTGCTGGAGCGGGCCGGCCTGGTGAAGGTGGTGCGGACGCGGAAGGTCCGGGGGGTCACCGAGCGGTACTACGCGATGGCGGCGCGGGCGATCGAGCTGCCGGACCCGGGCGAGGGAGGCCCTGATGTGCTGATGCGGCATGCGGTGGCGGACCTGGAGGCATCGCCGGTCGATGGCGAGCGGCACGTACGGATGGCGCATCTGCGCCTCACCGAGGAGCAGTTCGCTGAGCTGGGGGCACGGCTGCAGGCACTGGCGGACGAGTACCGGGAGCTGTCCGATCCGTCGCTGCCGGACACGTCACTCGTCTTCGCGCTGTTCCACCCGGCATCGCGCAAGCAGGCCGGAGGGGTCGAAGGGGACGAAGGGGACGCCAAGTGACCTCAGAGGTTCGGAAGCCGCCGACCGGATTCGGGCGGCTGTGGACCGCGCAGACGGTGTCCTCGCTCGGTGACGGGGTGACGCATGCCGCGCTGCCACTGCTCGCGCTGACGTTGACGCGGGACCCGATGGCGCTCGCCGTCGTCACGGCCGCCGGAACACTGCCGTGGCTGCTCTTCGGGGTGCTCGGCGGTGCGCTGGTGGACCGCTGGGACCGCCGGCGCACGATGTGGGTCGCGGACGCGGCACGTGCGGTGCTGCTCGCGATACCGGCGGCGGCGGCCGCGCTCGACGTGCTGAGCATTCCACTGCTCGCGACCGTCGCCTTCCTCCTCGGCCTCGGCGGGCTCTTCTTCGACACGGCCGCCACTGCCTATCTGCCGGATCTGCTCGGCCGCGACCCCGCGCTCCTGGAGCACGCCAACTCCCGCCTGCGCGGCACCCAGACCGCCGCGTCCGGCTTCGCGGGGCCGCCCGCGGGCAGTGCCCTGCTCGCGCTCGGGCGGGCGGTTCCGCTGCTCGCCGACGCGGTGTCGTTCGCCCTCTCCGCACTGCTCGTACGGTCGCTGCCCGCCGCACCCCGGCCCGTACCGCAGGCCCGCGAGTCGCTGCTGCGGCAGGCGCGGGCCGGCGCCTCGTACGTATTCCGGGATCAGTTGCTGCTCGGGCTCGCGCTGCGTCCGGCGGTCGGGAACGTCGCCTTCCTCGCCGTGGAGACCGTACTCGCCCTCTTCGCGCACGACCGTCTCGGCATCGGCACCTTCGGCTTCGGCCTGCTCCTCACGGCGGAGGCCACCGGCGGTCTGCTCGGCGCGGGCATCGCCTCCTTCCTCGGCCGACGACTCGGCACCGGCACCGCGCTGACCTGCACGGCCGCAGTCGAGGGACTCGCCATCCTGGGCCTGGCCGCCGCCCCGAACCCGTACGTCGCCGGCCTCGCGCTCGCCGTCTGCGGTGCGGGCATGGGCGCCACGATGGTGCTCGGCCCCTCCCTCCGGCAGGCGATCGTCCCCGCCCACCTGATGGGCCGGGTCGCCTCCACCTCCCGCATGCTCGCCATGTGCGCCGCCCCGTTCGGCGCCTTCCTCGGCGGCTGGCTGGCCACCACCTATGACGTACGCACCCCGCTCTACACCGCTGCCGGCCTCCTCCTCACCATGACCACCGTCACGGCCACTATGACCAGCAACCGCCGGGTCGAAGCGGCGCTGCGTGCCGCCGCCCCGGCCGCTGATCCAGATCATCCGGATCATCCGGAATCCCGGGATCCCGTTCAGGAGCGTGCCACTTAGGGCTCCGCGAGGTCGTCGAGCCGGCACACGGCAGGCCTGAGGGCTGTCCGAGTCGGCGGGGACCCAGGTCTCCTCGCCTCCGGCGGCCTGGTGGGTCTTGGAGTACGCGACCCACTCGGCCACGCCGCCGTCGTCGTCGACCTCCGGGTCCTCGATGAGGAGGTCGACGAGCTGCTCTGGTCGACCCCTGCCGGCGGCTGATGAACCGGACTCGACGCCCAGCGCGGCAGCGATCCGCTTGAACGTCAGCAGCGGTTTGCCCGTACTGCTGCGACGTCGTCGGCGCGGCCCTCGGGCACTTCGGTCAGGCCCATGGTCTCCCGCCGGCGTGCGAACACGATCCGGCTGTCGGGGCGACTGGACAGCCGGCACGGCCCGTCCCGCGTGCCAGGCCGCGAGTGTCGGGACCAGGCCCCAGCCCTCGCTCGTCATCCGCACCTCGTCCCCGGCGGACACCCGGTAGTACGCCCTACTTCGGTGCCTGGAAGCCGCCGATCTTCTGTTCGAGCAGTTCGGCCAGCCGCAGGGGGGTGCGGTCCTCGAACATCGGACCGATGAGCTGGACTCCCACCGGCAGGCCATCGGAGGCCCGGCCCGCTGGTATCGCGGTGGCGGGCAGGCCGGGCATGGTGGCCAGACCGGCCCAGACGAGCTGGTCGAAGTACGGGTACCCGACGCCGTCGATGTCGAGCCGGCGTTCCAGCGGATCGGGGTTGTGGTCGTGCGGGAACGCGGGAGTCGGCGTGATCGGACACACCACGGCATCGAACTCGGCGAAGAGCTGCCGCCAGCCGTGGCGGTGGAGCTCGCGACGGCTGTTCGCCTCGATCCAGTCGCGGTGGCTGAACACCATCCCGCGCAGCCGCGCCGCGTCGAGACTCCGGTCGTCTGCGCTCAGTCCGGCGGCGCGGGCCCGCAGCTGCTCGTACGCCTCGACGGGAAAACGTGCGACAAAGCCCGAGAACAGCAACTGCGTGTAGAGCAGGGCGGCTTCGGTCAGATCGGGCAGCAGCGAAGTGTGCCGTTCGACGCGGGCGCCGCCGTCGGCAAGAGCGTCGGCCACCCGGTTCACGCCCGCCCGCACAGCGGACCCGGTCGGGATGAGCGGATGCTCGTCGACGATCAGGACCCGGAAGTCGCAGAGCCGCCGGTGGCGCGCGGGCGGCAGCGTCACGTCGTACGCCTTGCCGAGCGTCAGTGGGTCCGGTCCGGCCATGACGTCGAGCAGGAGCGCGAGGTCGCGGGCAGTGCGCGCCATCGGGCCGACGACGGCGAGGTCGAGGTCGACCGGCAAAGGCGGTGCCGGCGGCGCGACCATGCCGCGGGTTGCCGCCAGTCCGAGTGTCGGCTTGTGTGCATGGATGCCGCAGAAATGCGCGGGGGTGCGCAGCGAACCGGCGAGGTCGGAGCCGATGGACAGCGCGCCGAATCCGGATGCCAGGGCCGCCGCTGATCCGCCGGAGGATCCGCCCGACGTGCGACCGTGATCCCACGGATTGTTGGTGGTGCCGTAGATCTCGTTGAAGCTCTGGATGTCTTGCAGCCCCAAGGGCACATTGGTCTTGCCCAGCACCACCGCGCCCGCGGCCTTGAGCCGAGACACCTGTACCGCGTCCTCGGCCGGCACATGGTCCCGGTGTTGTGACATGCCCCAGGTCGTGGGCAGCCCAGCCATGTTGTAGGACTCCTTGACCGTCACCGGAATACCGAGCAGCGGCCGGACCTCACCGCGGGCGCGCGCCCGGTCGGCACCGCGCGCGGCGGCCCGCGCACGGTCGAAGTCCGGCACACAGATCGCGTTGATCACCTTGTCGTCGCGCTCGATGCGGGCAATCGCCTCATCGGTCAGTTCCTCCGAGGTCACTTCACCGGCACGCAACGCGACCGCCAACTCTTCGGCCGTCCGAAAACTCCACTCCATGAATCCGACCGTATTGGCCTCTGAGGAAGGGCACGAAATGCCGCTTCGCGCAACGGGACAGATTTGTCAACTCATCATGCTGCTCTCCGGGCACAGAGAATTCGCCCGACCGCTGGCCATGGCGACGCGCGGCGGCCTGGAACGCCTACGGAGATGGTCACGACGGAGGTGCCCCAGCGCCCCCATCGATGGCGATATGACACGGCATCCACCCCGACCCACGATTGCCGCGCACCGTGATTCTCATGAATGACCAGTTACGAGAGTTCTGCGACCACCCCGGAGCCGATACCGATCCGCAGGTCGCCATTCGCGCAGACCCTGCTCAAAACCCGCGTGTTGTGCGAGACAGTTCTGACGGACTTCCGGGGTGGACCTGACGCCCGATCAAGCCACGAACGCGGTAGAACGAAGCGAATGTTTGAAATGCGAGGCCCCGCAGGCAGCGCCTGCCGGACTCGCAGCGGGAAGTGCGCGGCGCAGTACCACACCGCCCCCTTCATCCTCGTGCCCGCCCTGCGCGAGGAACCGGCGGTCCCCGGTCCCCGAGGACCATGGCCCCGGGTTGCCATGGACAGCGGGCCGCCCGCCCCGGCGCTGCGGCACCACCCGGACGAGCCGTCAGAACTGAGGCGCGGCACTGGCGTTGCTGGCCTGCCGTCCGTCTTCGATCCGTGCCACGGGCGCGCCGACGAGCCGACGCAGCACGGTGCGCAGCTCCTTCGCGGCGCCGGCGTCCAGGTCGGCGAGCAGGCTGGTCTCGATCGCCTCGACGTCCGCACGTGCGGCGTCCAGGGTGCGCCGGCCCTCCTCGGTCGCCTCGATGATGCGGGCCCTGCGGTCGGCCGGGTCCGGACGGCGGCGGACCAGTCCGGCTGCCTCCAACTCGTCGAGGACCAGGACGAGTTTGCTCTTGTCGACCGAGACCGCCTGGGCCAGTGAGAGCTGGCTCCTTACGGGGGCTGCGACAACGGCCATCAGGATCGCCTCGTTCGTACCACCTCGTTCTCGGGCGGCTCCATGTCCAGGCGCCAGGCCCCGAAGCGGCGGGTCCTGCTCGTGATGTACGGGGTGACAGTGGCCAGGTCCACCAGGTCCACCTCCCACCCCTCGTCGATGAGGCCGTTGGCCACCTTCGTGATGTCCACGGCCGTGTGCGGTACGCCTGGTAGCGGTACCGGTCGGCAGGAGACCGACGGACGAGCCGAGGTGTCCCTGTGCAGCACGGTGGTTCAGCTCACCTCGATGTAGTCCAGTTCGGCGTAGAGGTCGCCTTTGGACAGGCTGAGTGTGTTCCAGCCGGCGTGGAGCGGCGCGGTCCGGACGGTCATCTGCCAGTTGTCCCATGCGGTGTGGGGATAGAGGACCACGCCGGCGTCGGTACCGTCGACGGACAGGCGGTGGGTGGCCGCAGCCGGTGTTCCCGCCGCGTCCAGTGAGCCGTTCGCGAAGTGCACGGACAGTGTGTGCGGTCCCGCGGACGCGGCGAACACCCGGAACTCGACACGGCTGTCCGGGTGGTCGATGTGCCCGACCGCCCTGCCGCCGGACGCTCCGGGGGCGGCACGGACGACGGCGTTGTTCAGCCGCGCCTGCTCCGCCTGGTGGATGACCTTGCTGCCGCGCACCACCGGGTGTCCCCCGGCCCAGCCCAGATCGGCCCGGTACAGGGTCCGGACACCTCCGCGCCAGCCGTGCAGGACGATGTGGTCGCGGCCGTCGGGCCCCTCGACCACGTCCTGTCCCCCGGGGCCCTGGACGGCGCCGGAGAGACTGTCCGTCGTCATGAGGGGGTGGGGGGCCTTGGTGTAGGGGCCGGTGAGGCGCGGGGACACCGCGTAGCCGGTCGCGTAGGCGCTGGTGTCGTAGGCGTTCGCGGAGTACAGGAGGACGTAGTGCCCCGCGCGTTTGACCAGGGTGGGCGCCTCCACGAGGCGGCCCTCCCAGGGCTGGTCCTGGCGGATCAGCCGGACCGGGTCCCCGGTGAGGCGGGTGCCGTCCCACGTGGTGGGCTGGAGATGCAGCCAGGTGTCCTGGCCGAGGTGGCAGCAGTTGCCGTCGTACTTCCACAGGAGGTAGCGCCGCCCGCCTTCGGTGTAGGACGAGGCGTCGATGGCGCCGCCCTCCCGCGCGGGGCAGACGAGAGGGGTCTCGCCCCTCGGGCGGAAGGGTCCGTCCGGCGCGGCGGCCCGCGCCACACCGATGCACTGCCTGCCGCTCGCCCGGTCGCGGGCGGTGTACTGCATGGTGAAGCCCGCACCGTCGTCGAACACTTCCGGCGCCCATACGAGATCGGACCGGGGAGCCGCCCAGGAGCCGGGGTCGGGCAGCATGTCACGGTCGTCGACCGTCCAGTGCCGCAGATCGCGCGAGGTGGCGTGCTGGATGTGGCGGTGGCCGCTGTTGGTGGCGTAGGCGTGGTAGACGGCGCCGGCCCTGACGATGTCCGGGTCCGCGAAATCGCGGTCGACCACGACCGACGGCGAACCGTCCACCGCCGGGGGCGCGACAGCCGTATGTCCCGGGGCCGGGGTCGGGCCCAGGACCAGGGCCAGGACCAGGAAGAGGAGGGATGCGAGAGAGGCGAGTCGTCCTGCCGGCCGGCGGATCATGTGGAAGGAGGACGTCCGATGGGAGGGCATGGGGCGGTCCCTTGGGATCAGGGGGCGGAAGATCATTGCTTTCGGGTCGTGCTGCGTCCCGCGTCCGACAGGGCGGCGTCGGGAGGGAAGGGCATACGGCGGACGCGGCTTGCGGGCCCTACGCCAGCTCGATGCCGTCCAGTTCGGTGAACAGGTCTCCCTTGGAGAAGCGGATCGTGTTGCGGCCCGCGTGGAGCGCCACCGTCACCGGTTCGGTCCTCTGCCAGTTCTCCCAGCCGGTGTGCGTGTAGTGGACGGGGTTCGCGACGGCACCGTTGACCGAGAGGCCGTGCGAGGCGCATGACGGGGCGCCGGCGGTGTCCTGCGAGCCGTTGCTGTACCGCACGCTCATGGCTCGGGGACCGGCCGACGCGGCGACGACGGTGAACTCGACGTAGCTGTCGGGGTAGTCCATGTGGGCGATGGCCTTGCCGCTACGGGCCCCGGTGGCGTCACGGACGGTCACCTGGTTCGTACGCGCCTTCTCCGCCTCGTAGAACACGGGCTGCAGCTTGTCGGCCCCACCGCGCGGGCCCTCCTTGCCCAGGGCTGCCGTGGTGGTCCGCCCGCTCTGAAAGTCGGCGGCGAGCTGGACGCCGTACGCCGTCAGGCCCGCTCCGAGCAGGACGACGGTGAGTACCACGGCGGTGACCCGGACCCGGGAGCGGGCCTGGCCAGCCGGGTGCGTGCGCCACCACGCGGGGGCGGGGACGGGGGCCGCGGTGCGCGGGGTGTCGTCGGGCGGAGCCGGAGTGGGCGCGGCAGGAGGCGTGGCCGGGAGCTGTGGGGGCGGCGACACGCGGTCGGTCGCCTGCCACAGGGCACGCAGTTCGCTCGGGTCGCCGCCCAGGATCCGGCAGATCTCGGCGACGACGGGCCAGGGTGCGACGCCGTCGCCGCGGAAGTAGCGCGACAGCGACGAGTCGCTGACCGGGACCCGCTTCTCCAGTTCCCGCAGCGTGAGCCCCGACCGGTGTTGCAGGGCGCGCAGGGCCGCGCCGAGCTGTCGTTGCGCCGCCAGGCGGTCACTCTGGCCGCTGTCCGTCATGGCGGACGTCTCCCGAGGTACGACAACGGTGTCCCGTTGGCTGCTTCATGCCCTGAGACAGGCTGTCCCGGCAGGTCAGGAATCTATGGAAGCGGACAACGGCGGCGCAACCGGCAGTGTTTCCCGGCCCGTGCAGAGCCGATTCACCTGTCGCAGGATTCACTCCTACGGCCCAATGGGGTGCCGTCGCGCGGGCTGTCGGCGGAGTGTGGGGGGCGGCCCCCGGGGGGGGGGGGGGCCCCGCGCCCCGGGGGGGGGGGGCGGGGGGGGGCGGGGGGGGGGGGGGGCCCCCCGCCGGGGGGGGGGCCCCCCACACCTGCTGCCGGGTCAGTCGCCGTACTGGACGGGCCGGTAGGCCCGGTACTCGCTGCCCGCGTCCAGGCCGTAGGTCAGCGTCCGGTGCGTGGTGCCGGGGCCGCCGCGCTGCTCGTAGGCCAGGTAGGAGGTGTGGGCCGCGTCGTTCCACCGTTCGAAGATGACGACGTGCCGGGTGTTGCTGTTACCGAGGGCGTCGATGACGAGGTCACCGGGCTGGAGTTCGCCCATCGCGACGGGGCGGGTGAGGTTGCGGTCGGTGGCCAGCCCCACGGTGTTGGTACCGGGACTCGGCAGGCCGAGTGCCATGGAGACATAACCGGAGCAGTCCTGCCGGTAGCCGTCCCGCCAGTGTGCGGACTGGCTGTAGGGGACGGGGCGGCCGTCGTTGGCGGTGAGCCAGGTCGCGGCACGCTCCAACGTCCGCTGCCGCGAGCCGGTCTGGGAACCACCGCCCGGAGCGTCCTGCACGGGGACACCGGGAAGCCGGTCCTCGGGGATGTCCACGGCGACGACGGTCAGGAAGCCCGTGACGGGTGCGGTGATGTGGGCCATGAAGGTGGAGCAGGCGCTGCCCTCGCACACCCGGCGGCCGGTGTCGACCTGGTAGTCGGCAGTGATGCGGTCCTGGCCTGCGGAGTTCTGGTTGATCATGCCGACGGACGGCGAGTTGACGTCCGACGTGGCGTGCACGACCCACCGTGTCCCCCAGGTGGGGAAGGAGGCGGCGGCCCGGGAGAGGCTCGCCGTCGTCGCGGTCCGGACCGTCGCGGTCGTGGCGTGGGCGGAGAGGGCGAGTGCCGGGACCGTCAGACAGGTGAGGGCGAGGGTGGGCAGGATCCTGCGCAGCTTGCTGGAGCGGGGGGACATGGTTGTTCTCCTTGTTCGCGATGTCCGGGGTGGGGTGCTGGGCGGGCGGTTCGGGATCCGGCCCGCTACTGCCACTGCTGGTTCGCCGAGTTGGTCACGCACGGCAGGGCGACCAGGCGCTTGTTCTCGCCCGGGTCGGCGGCGCACGCCCCGGTCTTCACGTTCTTGAACGCGATGCGGCTCTGGGTGAGCTTCTCGACCGTCCACTTCTGGTAGTCGAGTCCGTTGCACGGCCAGGTGCGCAGGCCGGCGGGGCTGTCGTCCAGGCACCTGCCCGTGGCCATGTTCGAGAGCTGCCGGGTGCCGTCGGCGTGCCGGGTGACCACCCACTTCTGGTGGTTGAGCCCGTTGCACTGCCAGCCGCGCAGTCCGCCGCCGTCGCTGTCGTCCATGCACAGCCCCGTGTGCACGTTGCGGTACGTCTCCGCGGCCGCCGCACGGGCGACGGGAGTCGAGGTGGCGGAGGCGGGGGCGGAGGCGGGGGCGGGGGCGGGGGCGACGGGAGCAGCGCCGAGCACGGTCACGGAGGCTGCCACGAGGGAGGGCAGGAGGATGCGTACGGGAGTCATGTGGAAATCCCTTCCAAGGGATGTGAGGCATCGGCCGTGAGCGGCCACAGGAGCCGACGTGCGCTCACCGTCGGAGGCGAACTGCGGGGTCGGTGAGACGAGTTTGCGCAGCTCACACCCCCTCCACAACCTGTTCCCGCCTGCTTCAGCCATGTCGGGACAGCCACGTTCCTGGCCTGCTGGGGCACACCTGTCCCGGGACGGGAAGCGGACGGCGAGACAGCGTTGCCGGCCTGGGGGAGCATCGGTGCAGCGGATACCGGTGGCAACGATCAAGGCGGGCCGGGTCAGCGATTCGTTGCCGCGCCGTCGCTCACGCCCGCGCGACCGCAGCTGCGACCGGCGACCGACTCCCGCTCTGCGGCCGCGAAGGGTCACCGGCCGCCTCCTCGTGGTCCCGCTACAGCAGATGGCGGGCGAAGAAGGTCCCCACCCGGCGTCGTACCTCAGCGAGGGTCACAACCGGGTCGCCGGTGCCGACGAGCGCGGCCCGCGTCGTCGCTGTCACAAGACCGGCGGTCTGGAGCCGCGTGACGAGCGAGCCGTAGTCGGTGAACGCCCAGTGGTTCGCGTCGGCGAGCAGCACGCGGCGGCCGGGAAGGCTCGCCCAGGAAGACTCGATACGGGCGGCGCCCTCGAATCCGTCGGTACGGAACAGCAGCAGCGGCAGGTCGGCTTCGACCGGCGCCGGGTACAGGTCGAGATAGCCCTCCAGGTTCGCCACCGCGCCGATCCGGCGGTCGTGGCGGGCTGCGTACACCGCCGCCGTGCCGCCTGCGGAGTGCCCGTACAACCCGATCCGGCAGGGGTCCATGACCGATGCGAGCGGCAGGTCGCCGAGCCGGTCCAGGACCAGCCGGAGGTCCGCGATCCGGGTGTCCACCATCGTGCGGAAGGTCTCCGGGTCCGGCGGTCCGATCAGGACGGTCGTCCGCAACCCGGTCGGCAGCTCGACCTGAGAAGCGTCACCGGGGTGGTCGACGAGGACGACCACCCGGCCGTGGCTCGCCAGGTCCTCGGCAAGGGTTGTGCCGAGCGTGCGGGAGTCACCGCCGCCGGGTGAGTACACCAGCACCGGACGCCGCCCGGGCAGCGGCGGCGCGCCCACGTACCCGTGGGTGAGGACCGCGCCCCAGTCCACCACTCCCGGCCCCGGCAGCCCCGGGTGGCGCCCCGGGGCGTACTCGGCGAACACCGCGGCCTCGTCCGGGGTGAGCTGCGGCGCACGGGAGAAGCCGCGTACCGAGCGGGCCGGGTAGAGAACGGTCAGCATCAACTCCCGCACCCCGCCCACCCACGGGTCGCTACGGGAAGGGTCCGTCAGGTGGACTGTCCGCATGCCGACGGGGTACGGGCCGGAGGACGGGGGCAGCCGGAGGATCGAGCCGCCACCGGAGGCGGACGCAGCCGTGGGCAGCAGTGCGGCGGCACTCCCGAATAGGGTGCCTTTCAGAAGAGTGCGTCGAGAAGTCATACGAAACATCTTTGGGGCGGGGGCCGTCACGACGCGAAGGTTCAGGCCCTGGCCGAAAGGCTGGCCCAGGACGGGGAGTTGTGAGGGTGCTGCGAATCCACTTCACCGCGCAGGACTTCGCCCGGATCCGCTTCGCACCCCGCCCGGCGCCGCTCCAGGAGCTGCATGCCGCCCTGGCGACAGCCGTGACCCGGCGTGGCGGGTCTCTGTTCGCGCCGTGGCGCGGCCGTGTCCTGCGTTCCCTCCCGGCCGCGACCGGCCCACTCGCCGACCTGGTTCCGGCGGGCCGCCCGCCCTCCTTCCTCGATGTCCTCGGCGACACCATGGCCGACGGCTTCGAACAGATCCGCGCCGCCGACCCCGGTCTCGTCCGCTCCGAGCTGGAGCGGGTCTACGGTGAGGTGCCCGCCCCTCGCTGGATCCGCGGCCTGCACGCGGGCGACGAGACGGCCTGGCGCACCCTCCACCGCGCCCAGCAGGCCGCGTACGAGACGGTCCTCGCCCCGGTCTGGTCCGTCGTACAGGATCTGCACCGTGCGGAGTTCACCCGCTACGCCCTGACGGTCGCCGAGCACGGCGTGGCCCCCACGCTGACCGGCCTGGCCCCGGGCAACCGACTCCACGAGGGGGTGTGGGAATGGCCCGGCGCGGCGCCGGACCGCGACGTCCGCCTCGACGGGCGCGGCCTGGTTCTGCTGCCCACCTTTCACCACCCGCCAGGCCCACTTCTTCAGGACGCCCCGGGCCGTCCCGCAGTCCTGACGTACCCGGCCGGTCGCGGGCTCCCGCCCGCTGCGGGGCGCCCGGTCGTCCCCGCCGAGACCCCGGCCGCCGTCCTGGGCCGCACCCGGCTGGACGCCCTGCGCCTCCTCGCCGAGCCTCACACCACGACGTCCCTGGCCCGCGCCCTCCACGTCAGCAACGCGACGGCCTCGTCCCACGCGGCGGCGCTCAGATCGGCAGGGATGACGACGACAACCCGCACCGGCCGCTCGGTCACCCACCAGCGCACGGCCCTCGGCACACTGGTTGCGGGTGCCTGACCGCCGTGGTTCGCCACAGGACGGCCCGCAAGCCGTACCCAGCCGGGTAAGGATGAACGCGCCCGGTTCGCCGGCCACCGCGGCACCGGAACTCCCGGCAGCCCTGCCCGATGAGTTTCCGGGGCGGGGCCGGTCTGCACAGGTATGGGGACTCACACCCTTGAGACAGCCGGCGCGGACCTCGTCCATGAGTTCGCGGGCCGCTGCCGACCGCGGATGGACGCCCGCCGTCGTTCATGATCGGGCAGCCCACGGACGCTACTGGCTTCGCCGCGCTCGCCGCGCTCTTCCCCGAGCGGACCGTTGCCACCTATGTCGACTGCGCCAGGTTCTTGACGGCGCCTCGTGAGCCAGCCGCCGACCGAGTAGTTCTCCCGTCCCGCCCCGGGTGCTCCGGTGGCCCCGAGCACCATGAGAGCGGGGTGCGCGCGGCTGTACGCCCGGGGGCGTTCGGGCGGACGCCCCGGGCGTACAGCCGGGGGCGTCCGGACTGACCCCGACCCCACCGTCCCGAGCCCCAGCACCGCGTCCGAGGGCTGACCCCGGGGACCGGGGCGAGGTCACAGCATTCGGTCGACCAGCCCGTCGACGTACTCCGGGGTGAGCCCCATGCCGAACAGGACGCGGATATACATCGGGGCCAGGACGTGGTCCAGCACGTCGAACGCGTCGGGTGCGTCCTCGCCGCGTTCGCAGGCGCGGTCGAGCATGGACTGCAGTTGCCGCATGCGTTCGTCGCGGAGGTCGTCACCAGCCCGCAGGCTCTGCTGCCCGTTGCTGGACAAGGCGACGGCCAGGCGCAGCAACGCCGGGCCGTCGGGCCCGGTGATCTCGCGGGCCACGTTGGCCGCGTAAGTGCGCAGGTCGCCGGCCAGGCTCCCGGTGTCGGGCATCGGCGACTGCGCGTTGAGGCGGGTGCGTGCCACGTCGGTGAGGAGGGTCTCCAGGCTGCCCCACCGGCGGTAGATGCTGCTGTCGGCCACGCCCGCGCGGGCTGCGACCTCGCCGACGGTGAAGTTGCCGTAACCGCGCTCACTGATCAGGTCGGTGACGGCCTGGTGCACCTGCGCGCCAACGCGGGCGCTGCGCCCGCCGGGCCGCCGGGCTCGCTGTCGCTCATTCATGCCCCCACCTTAACGCAGTCGTGACTTGCGTTTGCGGGCAGCCCTCTCTACAGTCACCTAACGCAGTCGCTGGCTGCGTTAGTGCGCCCGGAGGCTGACCACGTCGGCCTTGGAGAGGCGCAACCGACGATCGAGAGGAATCCTCATGGCGGCATCGCCTGCGGCAGTAGGCAGTGAACCGAACCGGGCCACGCTGCTCACGGTGACCTGCCTGGGCCAATTCATGGTCCTGCTCGACAACACGATTGTGGGAGCGGCGCTGCCCGATATGCAGCACCGGCTGCACACGCAGCTGACCGGTCTGCAGTGGATCGTCGACGCGTACGTGCTGCTGGTCGCCATGCTGCTGCTGTCCGGCGGTGTCTTCGCCGACCGGTTCGGCCGCAAGCGGGTGTACCTGACCGGCGTGGCGGTGTTCACCGCCGCGTCGGTGCTGTGCACCCTCGCGCCCTCGCTCGGCTGGCTGGTCGCCGGCCGGGTACTGCAGGGCATCGGGGCCGCAGCGCTGAGCCCTGCCTCGCTGGCCCTGCTCGTCGCCGCCCATCCCGTGCCTCAGGAACGGGTCAAGGCGATCGGGCTGTGGGCCGGGTTCAGCGGAATCGGTCTGGCCGCAGGCCCCGTGGCCGGCGGCGTACTGACGGACGCCTTCGGCTGGCCCGCCATCTTCCTGGTCAACCTGCCCATCGGCGTGGTCCTTCTGCTGGTCGGTCTGCGCAGCCTCGAAGAGACCCGCAATCCGGGCGCCCCCGCGATCGACATCCCGGGGACGGTGCTGTCCGTTCTGGCGGTGGGGGTGCTGACCTACGGGCTGATCGAAGGTGGTGCCCGCGGCTGGACGTCGCCGGTGATCCTGGGCAGCTTCACCGCCGCGGTGGTCCTCCTCGCCGCCTTCGTCGCCGTCGAAGCGCGTCGTTCCGCTCCGATGCTGCCGCTGCGGCTGTTCCGGCAGCGCCTGTTCACCGTGTCCAACACCGCCATGGTGGTGGTGGGGTTCGCGCTCATGGGTTCGTCGTTCTTCTTCTCCCAGTTCTTCGTGTACGTCCAGGGCAGCTCGGTCCTGCGCGCCGGCCTGCAGACCCTGCCGGTGTCCCTCGCCATGGTGGTCGTCAGCCCGTACGCGGGCCGGCTCGCCGCCCGGCACGGCTTCCGCACCGTGGTCACCACCGGCCTGGCCCTGGCCGGCCTGGGACTGCTGGCGCTCGGCATGGTGCACGCCGGCACCGGTTACGGGAACGTGTGGTGGCGGCTGGGACTCGTCGGCATCGGCTTCGCCCTGACCCTGTCCCCACTGACGGGAGCCGCCGTCCAAGCAGTCAGCCCGCAGGAAGGCGGCCTCGCGTCAGGCATCAGCAGCACCACCCGGCAGATCGGCGCGGTGCTCGGTGTGGCGGTACTCGGAGCCGTCGTCCGCACCCGGCAGTCCGGCGGCGCCTCCTTCGAGACCGGCCTCAACAGCGCCTTCCTCGCTGCCGGCGCCGTCACTTTGGCCACCGCCGTGTTCACCGGCCTGTGGCTGGCGAGGTCCAGGCCCACGGAAGGCCCCGCGGCGCCGCAACGTTCCACCGGTCCAAGTGCGGTCATCACCTCGAACAAGGCATCCGCGAACAGCTGTTGACGGCGACACCGCCACCGACCTCGGCCGGGAGGTGTTCCGCCGGATGATCCCCCCGGCGGGACGCCTCCCGGCCAAGGGGACGATGCTCCGCGCCTCTCACGAATGACCGTTCATCGGAAGCCCGAACCGGAACCGCACTGCACGGCCGCCAGCGCTCTTCCGCCGCCCCCCGAGGCGGTGGAGCGCGGCGACGGCCGTGGGCAGCGCCCGGTCTCGTACCGGCTACCCGTACAGCCCGCCCCCTACGGCGTGGTGGTGTCCCCGGCCGGCGGAATGACCTCGATCGCACTGGCGGGTGGCTGGGGGACAACGCTGGCCTGCCACCCCCCGTTCCGCGGGTCGTACCGCACGAACACCCAGCCGGCTTGCGTCCGTTCCGGCAGGCGGACCTCGGCGAGGCCGGTCGCTTCGGTGGTGGTGAGGCCGGCGGGGAGCTGGATGACGATCGCGCGCTGCGGGTCGGCGAGGGTGAGCGACTCGCCCGGCACGTGCTCGGCGGGCTGGCGAGAGCGGCGTGCCAGGAGCTCTTTGACCTTGCCGTAGACGTCCTCGCCGAGCTTGGTGGCGATGGCCTGGACGAACGGCGCGAGTGCCGATCCGGCCACTGCGGCCAGCAGCAGTTCCCCATACAGCCGGTCGCCGCCTGATCCGGGTTGCGGGACAACGGCCTCAGCGGTCTCAGCGTCTTCCATGAGCAGATTCTGGCATGCTCGCCGATCCGCTGTGGGAACATGTGGTGACTGTCCGTCGCTCAACGTCTGGGGGCAGCACGTGAGCTGGTCGACGCGCACGATGCGCCTGCACGAGCGCGGATCGGCGCTCTTCGCGCGGTACCAGGCACACGGCGATCCGCCGCTGCTCGACGAGGCCATCAACGTGTTGCGTCAGGCACGCAGGAAGGCACAGCCGGCTGACGAGCGCCATGTCGACATCCTCGCCGAACTCGGTTTCGCGTTCATGACCCGCTACGCCGACCGTCCGCACGCCGACGGCCCGACCGACGACATCGACAACGCGATCGAGTGCTACACGACGCTCCTCGCGGCCGACCCCGGAATCGCGCGCAGGTACACCACTCTTCAATGGCTCGGCGACGCGCACTCCGGACGCTTCGAGCAGGGTGGCCGCCACGCGAGCGACGCGGAGGCGGCGGTACACGCGCTCCGCCAGTGCCTGGAGATGTTGCTGTCACCGGAGATGCGCGGCCTGCTCGCCGAACCGGAACGGGTGAGGCTGCCGGAGGTGTTGGCGAGCCTGGGATCGGCGGTGGTCCGGCTGTTGGACAGCCACGGCGATGAGCTGGTCCTGCCCGCAGCACTCGCGGCCATGCAGCAGGTTCTGGAGAAGCTGCCCGGCCCGGGCCCGGCAGCGACGCACTGCGCTCAAATATTCGCCCAGCTCCTTCACCTGGTCCGGGAGCGGACGGACCTCGACGTGGACGTGGCGGTGGTGCGGGAGTCCCTCGACCGGCTGGCACCCCGCGCCTCGGGGTACGAGGTCGCCGTGCAGGCAGTGGAGCAGTACCGCCGCACAGGCGACCCCGGCCCGCTCGACGTCGCGGTGGAAGCGCTGCGGGAGATCAGCCAGGACACGGAGACCTCGGGCGAGGTGGATGTGGGGCACCTCGGGGCCCTCGGGTACGCGTTGTGGCAGCGTGCCCTGTTCGCCCCCAGCTCGTCCGACGTGGACGAGGGCATCTCGGCCTTCCGGGTCGCGTACCGGCACGCGGATACGGAGTCGTCGCGCGACGCCTGCGTGCAGGGGCTGTGCGAACTGCTTGTGCTGCGCTACCGGGTGTCAGGCCACTTGTCCGACCTGGACGAGGCCATCGCCCTGCACATGGGCACGGTCGACCGGTACCAGGACAACTTGGAGGAAGCGCCGGGATTCGCCGCTGCGGCGACCGCGCTGCAACGCCGTGCCGAGGCGGTCCGCGATCACCAGGCGAACACCATGGCGCTGACGATGCGCATGCTCCAGAACCGTGGCGAGAAGGCCGGCATGCTGAGGTCGTTCTTCAACCTGCCGTACAGCCATCTGGCGGAACTGGCTGACGAGAACTTCCTCGCTGATCCGACGTTTCTGGACGAGGTCGACGCGGTGATCGAGAGGTCCCGGTCACGACTCGACGGGTCGACCGGGGACGAACGGATGGTCGCACTGCACGATCTGGTGGACGCGCTGCACGCGCGGGCGCGGGCGTCCGGGGGCGAATTCGCGGACGAGCACGTCGACCGGCTGCGCGAGCTGACCACGGGCCTGCACGACCAGCACCGCGGCGCACATGACCAGCACCGCGGCGCACATGAGGCGGAGCTCGGATTCGCGCTGCACGACCGTTTCCACCGGCACGGGAATGTCAGCGATCTGAACGAGGCGTTGTCGTGTCTGGAACGGGCGGCGGCCGTGGACACGGTGCCGACGCTGTTCCGGCTCGTCGCGGCGAAGGCGCGAGGCCATTTCGCCGCGCAGGCAGAGCGCTGGGAGGCTGCCGACGACGCGTACGGCCTCGCGATCGGCCTGCTCCCCCGACTCGCGGCGCGGCACCTGAGCCACGACGACCATCTTCGGCAGCTGTCCCAGCTCGCCGGGCTGGCATCGGACGCGGCCGCGGCGGCGATCCGGAACGGCGATCCCGCGCGGGCACTGGAGCTCCTGGAGCAGGGGCGCGGGCTGCTGATCGGGTACGTCCTGGACACCCAGCACGATCTCGGCCGGCTGACGGAGGCCGAGCCCGCGCTGGCGGAAGCACTGCGCGATGCCGGTGACCAACTGGCGGAGGAGGTGGACCCGCACGCCCCTGTGCTGCCGGGCACCCCGAGCGTGGCCGACCGCCGCATCGGGCTCGTGCGGGAGTGGGACAGAGCCATCGCCGCGATCCGGATGGTGCCGGGTTTCGCGGATTTCCTCGCACCGCCCCGTCTCTCGGAGCTGGTTGCTGCGGCCGTCGACGGCCCGGTGATCACGGTCAACGTGAGCCGATTCGGCTGTGACGCGCTGGTGCTGACCGAAGGCGGGGTGGTCGTAGTACCGCTGCCGGACCTGTCGGACGCGGAGGTGCGACAGCGGGCGACGGATTTTCTCGCCACGCTGCCGTTCGCGGAGTTGTCCCCGAACGACGAGGAGGCGACCACCGATGCGCAGGAACCGTTGCGACAGACGCTGTCCTGGCTGTGGGATGCCGTCGTAGGGCCGGTGTCCGAACACCTGGAGGCGCACGAGCGGGCGTGGTGGATCCCCACGGGCCTCCTCGCCGCACTGCCACTGCACGCAGCCGCGCTCGACAAGGCGGTGTCGTCGTACACACCGACGATCAGGGCGCTGCGCGCCGCACAGACCCAGTGCCCGCCGGACGCGGCGCTGACCGGTCAGGTGGTCACCGTCGCGGACGCCCCTGGCCTGCCACCACTACCCGGCGTCGCCGTGGAGGCCACCCGGCTGGCAGACCGCTTCCCGGCCTTCGGCCACCTGTCCGGCACGGCGGCCTCCCGGGACGGGGTGCTGGCCGCGTTCCGCGACGCCGGCTGGGCCCACATCGCGTGCCACGCGAGCAGCTACGCGGCCTGGCCGGTCGACAGCGCCCTGCACCTGTCCGACGGCCCACTGACCGCGGGCGAGGTACTCGCGGCGAGGGCGGGCCAGGGCCACCTGGCCTACCTGTCGGCCTGCGAGACAGTACTGGCCGGCTCCGCCTTGGCCGACGAGGTGATCCACCTGGGCTCCGCCTTCCACACGGCGGGCTTCCGCCATGTCATCGGCACCCTGTGGCGCGTCACCGACGGCACAGCCGCGGAAACAGCACGCCTGTTCTACGACAACCTGCCCCCCGACCTGAACGCGGACCAGGCAGCACGGGCCTTGCACACGACAGCGGTCGAACTACGGACCCGCTACCCACAATTCCCAGCCAGATGGGCCGGCTACGTCCACATCGGCCCGTAGACCTGGCCGCTCCCGCACCACCGAAACGCCACCAGCCGTCCCGCTCAGCCGTTCCTGCGCTGGTGCATGGACAACGGCACCATGCCTCGGCTTCTCCGCCACCCCACGTGATCAAGCACCAGGCGCCGATGCACCAGCACCACCGCTTCGCCCTCCACCACCGCGCCCTCCTCCGCCGCGCCCTGCGCGACGAGACCCTGCACGACGAGACCCTGCCCCTGCAGACCAGAACCCCGGCCGCGCTCGTCCTGCTCCATGCCCAACCCATCAGCCGCATCGTCCGGTTGACCGTCGAGGACGTCATCGAAGAGGGCGACACCGTCGCAATCCGGCTCGGCGACCCACCCATCGCCACTGCCCGCCCCCTTCGCCGATCTCGTGCACGCCCACCTGGCGGAACAGCCCCGCCTCGCCCGGACCAGCAGCCGCAGCAGGGCTTGGATCTTCGCAGTCGAGACGGCGGCAGTACGGGGGGACCTCGGCCACCGGGGACTGGGCGTAGGCGTGGGCGGGCGGATCCACCTGGGCAGGCAGCGTTCGCGTACGCCTCCGCCGTACGAGGTCCCGGATCCGGGACCCGCTTTCGTGCGGACCTCAGGCGGCTGCCGGCCGCTCGCGCAGCAGCAGTACCGCGGTCACTGCGACCGTCGCCGCAGCCAGTCCGTGGACACCGTACGCGGTCGCCGCCGGGCCGCCTGCGTTCAGCACGATCAGCATGTCGCCGACCGGGACGACGGCCATTGCCGCCATCGCCACCCCGAGCGCCTTGCGCTGCTTGGCCAGCAGCAGCGCGAGTATCACCAGTCCGAAGCCGATGTCCCGCATGCCCTTGACCGACAGGAAGCCCTCCCCCTGGTCCTGCGGCCAGGTCGGCAGCCCGAAGCCTTCGGCCGTCGGCTGCGGTGCGAGCAGGAAGCTGATCCCGGTGTAGACGAGGAACAGGCCGCCGAGGACAGCGAGGACGGTGGCGAGGCGATTCATGGCCATGGTGGGTCTCCTGAGGGTGTGGTGCGGTGGGGCGGATGGGAACGGATCGACGGCGGGCGGGTGCCGGTGAGCCCGGTCGGAGGCTCACTCGGCGCCGGGTGGTCAGGGGCAGATGATGTAGCGGCCGCGGAGGCCGCCCTTGGCGGTGGCCCGGTGGGCTTCGGCGGCCTGGTCCAGAGGGACGACTGCGTGGACGCGGGCCGGGAGTTCGCCCGAGGCGGCGCGGATGAGCAGGCCGGCCAGTCGCGCGCTGTCGAAGGCGGTGAACACGGAGGCGACCGAGATCCCGCGCTCGGCGGGCGGTTCGAGGCCCGGCCGCAGCCCGACGTAGGCTCCGCCGTCGCGGACCAGCCTGAGCGCCTCTTCATTGAGCTGGGCAGGGTCGACGACTGCGTCCCATTCCGGCTGGGCGTGCGTGGTGAAGTCGGCGCCGAGGCCGCGGACGAACTCCTCGTCGCCGGTGCGGGCGAGCCCGGTCACCTGCCAGCCGCGTTCCCGGGCGAGGACGGCGACGTTCGCTCCGACCGCCCCCGCGGCGCCGGTCACCAGCAGCCGGGCCGCCCCGGCGGGCGCGTCGCCGAGCAGCTCGACGGCCTGCGCGGCAGCCAGCCCGTTGAGGGGAACCGTGGTCGCGGCCAGCAGGTCCAGCTCGTCGGGGACCGGAACGACGTCGGCCGCCGCGACCACGATCTGCTCGGCGTAGGTGCCGTAGTCGCGGTCGAAGCCGACCACCAGACCGGCCACCCGCGTACCGACGGCCAGGTCGACACCCGGCCCGGCCGCGTCCACGACGCCGGCGAACTCCCAGCCCAGGCCCGTGTGTTCGGGCTGATCGACCATCCCCATCGAGTGGAAGAAGCCCGCCGCGACGCCGAGGTCGGTGGGGTTGACCGTCGCCGCGGCGATGGCGACGCGGATCCGGCCGGGGCCAGGGTCGACGACGGGCACCTCGATGACCTCGATCGAATCGGGCCCGCTCGGGATGCGGACGACGGCGGTGCGGAAGGTGTGGGTGCTCATGGCTTTTGTTCCTCTGCGGTGGGGTGATCGTTTCCGTGCTCCATGCTCGTTTCGTAAATCCCGCGGCGGTAGAAGGCACTTGGAAGTGCGTAAGCTGCCCGTAGGTACGGAAGGGGCGATCGATGTCGACACAGACGGCGGCTCAGCAGCGGGCCGAGGCGAGAGCGAGCTACAACGCGTTCATGGAGGGCTGCCCCAGCCGCCAGTTGCTCGACCGCATCTCCGACAAGTGGGTCGCGTTGATCCTCGCGGCGCTCGGCAGCGACGGCCCGCACCGCCCCGGGATCGACCACGAGGACGGGCCCCGGGCGATGCGCTACTCCGAACTGTCCCGCCGGCTCGCGGGCGCCAGCCAGAAGATGCTCACCCAGACCCTGCGCTCCCTGGAAGTCGACGGCCTGGTCACCCGTACCGTCACACCCACCGTGCCCGTCACCGTCACCTACGAACTGACCGACCTCGGTCTGTCCCTGAACCACGTCATGGTGGGCCTCAAGAGCTGGGCCGAAACACACATGACCGACGTACTCGCCCACCGCGAGGAACACCACCGCAAGGCAGCCGGGCAGTAGAACGCGCTACGCGTCACGCGGCCGACCCGCGCAGCGACGCGCTGACCGATGAGGTCGCCGCCGGGGTCAAGGCCGTCGTGCCGTACTTCGCCCAGGCAGCCCAGGCAGCCCGGGCAGCCCACGCTCCGGTGCAGCGCTACGTGATCCTCTTACGATGGCAACTCGACGGAATGTGCTGAGCTGCTGAAACGCGCGCGCCGCCGCGTGAGGGGCCCACGCAGATGTGTGGAGATTCCCGGCGGACTTCCGTGTGCGGAGGCCGCCGGTCCGGGCGGTCAGGGCAGTCAGGGCGGATTGCTGGATTGCCGGATCGGGGACCGGCTGGAACTGCCGGTCCCCGAACGCCTGCTGGGGCACCGCCCGGACGAGCTCCTCACGAACGCCACTGGCGGACGCCCGGATACGCCCGATCGCAGCCGTACCCGGCAGAACGCGGACCCACGTCCGGGTGAAGACGGCTGGAAGCCCCCTGGCCCTGCCGCGCCGCAGGAAGATGCACTGGGACCAGCGGCTACCGAACCCGTTGGCCCGCCGACACCGGTCACCCGGCCCGAGGAACCCCCGCCGGACCTGCCACCCCCGCACCGTCTTGTGCGCCATCCTGGCCCTGGCCGGACCCCCCTGACGCGCGAGCCCTCGGAAGCGGCAAGCAAGCCGTCGCGACACCTCGTTCGCGCCCTTTCCCCGCCCGACCGGTTCCTCGCCATTCGGCCACCGCGGGGATCGGGTCCCGCCAAGCCCTGGCAAGAGAAGTCCCGCCAAGAGAAGGTGACACATCATGAACACGGAACGGCAGTCTGCCGCCCGGCTGATCGATGAAAGCCTGGGGTTCCTGTTTCCCGCGGCGCTGCGCGCTGCAGCCGCCGTGCAGGTGGCCGACCACATGGCGGACGGTGACGAGAGCGTCGAACGGCTCGCCGAGGCGACCGGCACGGACAGCCGCAAGCTCGGTCGCGTCCTGCGGCTGCTCGCCACTCGCGGTGTGGTCGAGGAGACGGGCGAGGGACGTTTCCGACTGACCGCCACCGGCCAGGCCCTGCGCTCGGACGCCTCCCATTCGGCCCGTGCCGCGATCCTCATGCTGACCGACCCCACCATGTGGCGCCCCGCCGGAGAGATGCACCGCTGCCTGACCGACGGAGGCTCCGCCTTCACCGAGATCTTCGGGACGCCGTTCTTCGACCACTTCGCGCGCGACGCGGAAACCGCCGCCGTCTTCCACGTCGGCATGGCCGCCATGTCGGATCCCGAGAACGAGCCCATCGCCGAGGCCTACGACTTCCCGCCCACCGGCACCGTCGTCGATGTCGGCGGCGGCCACGGCGGCCTCCTCATCGAGGTGCTGCGCCGGCAACCCGGCCTGCACGGGGTCCTCCACGACCAGGCGCACGTCCTGACCGGCCACCGGCTCGACCACGAGGACATCATCGGCCGCTGGTCACTGTCGGAGGGCGACTTCTTCTCGTCGGTCCCGGCAGGAGACCTCTACCTCATCAAGCGCATCCTCCACGACTGGAACGACGAGCAGTCAGCCACGGTCCTGCGCAACTGCCGACAGGCCATGGCACCCGGCGGCCGCATCCTCGTCATCGACGCCGTCGTGCCGCCCGGCAACCTGCCCCACCAGTCCAAGACCCTGGACCTGATGATGATGGCCTCCCTCGTGGGAAGGGAGCGCACGGAGGAGGACTTCGCGCAGCTCTTCGAGGAGGCCGGGTTGCGGCTGCGCCGAATCGTGCCGACGCCAACCGTACTGTCCGTGGTCGAGGCGGTGAGCGCCGAGTAGGACAGGACGCGCAGGACGAGCAGGGCCCGCAGGAGGCGGAGGCGCGGGCGATCTCAGCGGGCTCCCGCGCCTCGGTCGGGGGGGCGTCAACGCAGCCGGAAACATCTACCGCTACACCGGTGATCTGCCCAGCTGATCCGCAACCACTCGGCATCCCGCCGCCGGAAGTCAGGCCGGTCACGCCCCCCGGGCGCGACCGGCCTCGGGGCGTGACCGGCCTCGGGGCGTGACCGGCCTCGGCACAAGCAGGAACCGGCGAGCTGCCCCCTCCATCGGACGATCGACGCCACAGGCTGCTGCCCACGGTCGGCGCGAGTACCCCGGAAGGCCATCACACCAGCCCCGTGACCTGCGACTTCTAGGTGGAGGGGGATTACCCCACGGTCACCCCTCTTCCCAGTTGGCGCTGCCTGCTCCTGTGCCACCACCGCATTCGCCTTCGGAGGTGCCGCGCTGGCCGGGGTTCAGCGTGATCCACTGGCCGTTCGTGTCCGGCCAGATCCCGCAGACGATGGTGGCTCGAAAGGCGACTGCGGTCTGGGTGTTGTTGGTGCAGTCCGCGAATCCCTTGTATCCGTCGACCCACGTGCGGCAGGTCAGGACCCCCTCCGCCGCGCGGGGTGCGGCTTCGGTGGTGTGGGCGGAGGCGGCAGTAGCCGGCGTGAGCACCGCGACGGCGGCGGCGACGGCGGTCATCAGTCGAAGCTTCATGTGAAGATCAACGCCCAGAGGAACCGACAGGACACGGCCCCTTTCAGGAGGCGGGCCGGGAGGGGTGTCCCATCGGTGTGCGGGCGAGGAACTCCCGGCCGGCGCGCCGCCGGTACGGGTGGGGTCCCGGCGCGCCGCCGGGACCCCACCCGTACCCCGGATCCGGCAGGCGGGAGCCAGACCGTGAATCAGCGGAGGTCCTGACGCGACTGCGCCCAGTCGTAGAGACGGTGGGCGCTGTCACCGAAGCGCGTGGCGTAGAGCGTGGGGGTGTGCCCGCCCGCGAGTTCCTCGTCGGTGGTGGTGACGCCCACGACGGTGCCGGTGCCGGTGCGGGTGTCGAAGTGGGCCAGGTGAGGGCCACCGCTCGACCCGCCTGACATGTCGCAGGTCCCGCCCCACAGCAAGGGGGCCTTGGGACCGGGGTGGCTCGTGCCCGCGCAGTGGATCATGCGGGATCCGACGTACTTGTCCTTGGGATCGTTGAGTCCGTGGTTCGGGTACCCGAAGGCGTGGACGAACTCGTCCTCGACCGGCCGGCCGAACCCGATCTGCTGGCTTCCGGTGACGTCCGCGATCGGGCGCCCCCCGGCAGCGGGGTTCGCCACGAGGAGTCCCGTGTCGTAGCCGGCGGCGGCGACGTCCGACGATTCCGTGGTGTCCGGATCGGCGTCCCAGCGGGAGGAGGTGGCCATGGTCCTGATGCTGAAGCCGCCGAGTGGTTTCGTTCCGTTGCGGTAGCCGGGCACGAAGTAGAAGTTGTGGTTCCAGGTGTCGTCGGCGGAAGGCGACCCGACGCTTCTCAGACAGTGTGCCGCCGTGATGACGGTACTGCGGTTGGCGCCGGCGACGACCGTCGCGGTGCAACTGCCGTCGTAGCCGTCGGAGAAGGTGAAGAACAGGCGGCCGACGTTCTTCCGCACCGCCCCGCCGTGTGTCCACACGGTCCCGGAGTCCGGCGTGTTCGCGGGAAGGGGCCGCGGGTCGTCCGGCGTGTTGTCGTTCTTGGGCACGGGAGTGATTTCGGGGACCAGAGCGCCTGCCAGCTTCATCCGCTCGGGGGTCCAGTAGGCGTTGATCCGGTTGCGCTCCTGTGCGGTCGTGGCGCCGGCGTGGGTGGTGATGGTGTCCGGTCCCGCCGCGTTGCCGCTGGTGGACGACGGGTTGTGCGGCGCGGCGTCGGCGGCCGCGGTCGGCGTGACCAGTGCGACGACGGCCGCCGACACCGCGACGACGGAGCCGATCGTGTGCCGGAGGGCCCTGCGGGTGCTGTCCTGGTGACCGCATGGGCGGTGAGGAGGTGTGCGCATGCGTCGGGACAGTAATCACGCGATGTCAGGAAGCGGTCAGAGGAGTGTGAAGGCGGTGTCCGCACGGCCGGTCGGCGCGCCGAGCAGAGGAGGCCGGGCCCTGGGGGCGTTCACTCGCCCACCACACTGAGGCGGGGGCAGGCGGCATGCCGATGTTTCTGCCCGGTCGCCCTTGCGACCTCCGGTGCCCCAGGACACAGCACACGGATGTTCCGTGAGCGGGAGCGCTGACCGGCTGCCGCGCATCCGGGTCGTCAGGACCGCTCCTGTGGGCGTCACGAGGCCGCGAGTACGCGCCGTACGAGGGCCGGGAGAGTCGACAGGTCCGCCGGGCAGGTGCCGCGCCAGGCGATGTGCCCGTCGGGGCGCACCAGGAGTGCGGCGTCCGCGTGGTCGGGTCCGACGAGGCGTGCCCACTGCCCGGGATCGGCCTCCCGCTGTGCGGCGGTGCGGACGCCGCGCAGGGTGAGGGGGATGCCCGCCCGTTGTACGGCTTCGGCCTGCCGCTGCCATTCCGGGGTGTCGTGGGCCGTGATCAGAGTGAAGCCGGGGCCGATGAGGTCGAGGGTGGATGTCACGTGCGCGGGGCCTCCGGTGAGGCGGACGTGGGGTACGCGCTCTCCTGGCCGGCCGCCGGGACGGGAGCCGGACGTGTCCAGGGTGCTGGGGTGATCGGCGTCCTCCGGGTCGGAGAGGACGGCGGCGGATCGGTAGGCGGCGGTCAGCAGGAGTTCGTCGTCGATGCGGTAGCCGGTCCGGTGCGCCGCGTTGGCGGTGGAGATGTCGATGACCTGGCGTGCGAGGGGGCGCCGCTCGGTCTCGTAGGTGTCCAGGAGGGCTTCGCCGGCGTGCCCGGCGGTGACGGCGGCGAGTTTCCAGGCGAGGTTGTCGGCGTCGCCGATACCGGTGTTCATGCCGTGCCCGCCGGTCGGCGGGATGACGTGGGCGGCATCGCCCGCCAGCAGGACGCGCGAGTGGCGGTAGGTGTCGGCGAGTTGGGCGTCCATGCGCCAGGTCATCGTGTCGCGGACCGTCACGTCCAGGTCGGGGATGCCTGCGGCCGTGCGGACCAGTTCTGCCAGGAGTCGGTGGTCCGTCGGATCCGCCTCCGCGCTCGCGTCCGCGGCAAGGGGGTACTGGTAGATCCAGTGCCGGTCGTTGTCGACGGCCATGAACCCGCCCCGGCCCGGGGCGGTGAGGAAGTACGAGGCGCTGGCGCGGTCGGCCACCACCCGGCCCAGGGGTGCCTCGAAGCGGATGCTCAGATACCGCCCCAGACCAGTGGGGCCTTCCATCCTGATCCCGGCCCCGGCGCGCACGGTGCTTGCGGCGCCGTCGCAGCCGACGAGCCAGTCCGCCCGCAGTCGGTGCCGGCGGCCGGTGGCCCGTTCCTCGATGACGGCTTGTACGCCCAGGGCGTCGTCGGCGAAGGAGGCCAGACGAGTGCCGAACCGGACCCGGGAGCCGGCCTGCTCCTCGGCGCGGCTGAGCAGCAGGGGCTCCAGAGCGTCCTGGGAGCAGATGAGACCCGGCGACGGCGTGCTTTCGGGGCCCTCGCCGGGTTCCCGGGCGAGGCCGGTGCGGACGTAGTCGGGGTCGACCAGGTCGCGACCCCGGTAGAAGTGGACCTGGTCGGCCGGCAGCCCCGCGGCGCGGACCGCTCCCTCCAGCCCGATGCGCCGGAAGATCTCCATGGACCGGGCCGAGACGCCCCGGGCCTTGGGATGGCGCGAGGTGGCGGGGTGAGCCTCGATCAGGACGTGGTCCACACCGTGGTCCGACAGCAGACAGGACAGGGTCAGACCGACGGGTCCGCCTCCGACGACCAGCACGGACGTATGCGTCTCGGACACGGCGAGCCTCTTCCTGCCTGCACGATCAATCACGTAACGACTATGAATAATTTAGACGTTACCATGGTGGGTGATGCCAGCTCACCGAGCGGAAGAGCCCATGGACCAGCAGTTCACCGACGACAACCCGCGCGGCCTGTACTTCCTGGCCGATCTGATCAATGCCGTACAGGACGGAAGCGGAGCCACACCGGCCGGACTCGAAGCCGTGGTGGAAGCACACGGCGGCCCGCCCCTGCGACTGACCGGGACCACCGCGGAAGAGGTCCGCGAGGCCGTTGCGGTCGTCGCCGGCATCTTCGACACGAAGGACGAGGACAGCGCCGCCGAGGCGATCAACACCCTGCTCGACCGGTACCCCGCCCGACCTCGGCTGGCCCGCGTCCCGGGCCGCCGCTGGTCACTCCGTACCCAGGCCCCCCATGGCGCACAGCCGGCCCCATGGCTGCTGTCCACCGCCGCGCTCGCCCTGGCGCTCTGGCTCAGCGAACGCGGCTACTGCGCATGGGGCCGCTGCGCCGCACCCGGATGCGACCGCTACTTCATCGACACAGGGCGCCGCACCCCGCAGCGCTACTGCTCGACCCGGTGCGGAACCCGGGTACGAGTCGCCGCCCACCGCAATCGGAGCCAATGACCTGCACCCGCGCACTCAGCGAGCAGTGTGCGGCAGCCTGCGGGCCTCAGCGGTGGGTCGCGGCGTGTCATGCGCCGCTGCGGGCCGGCTCCGGCTCGTGCCGCGGCGTCCGGTCCTGCCGGGGAAGCAGGAGCGGGCTGGTGAGGATGAGCAGTCCCGCGACCGTGAGAGCGGTGCGGGGGCTGGTGAGATCGGCGAGCAGGCCGGTGAGCGCGGTGAGGACGGCGATGGACGCCTGCTGGCCGATCGACCAGGCCGTCAGGGTGCGGGCGACAAGATGCTTGGGAGTGTGTTCGAGCCGGTAGGTGGCGAGCACCGGGCTGTACAGGCTCATGTTGATGATGATCGCCAGCTCGACGGCCATCACGGTGACGAGGCCGACGACGCCGGGACGGACGAAGGCCAGGCCGATCAGCCAGACGGCACGCAGGGTGCCGACGGTCCGGAAGACCCGGTGCTGTCCGAAGCGGGCCACGACACGGCGGGCCAGCCGCGAGCCGATGAGTCCGCCGAGGCAGGGGGCGGCAAAGGCGAGGCCGTACTGCCAGGGCGGGAACCCGAGCCGGCGGAGCAGGAGTACGGCCAGCACCGGCTCGGTGGCCATGATCAGACCGGCGACGAGCATTTGGTTGAGGTAGAGCGGCCGCAGGACGGGGTGACCCATGATGTGCCGCCAGCCGCCGAGCAGCGCGCCCGCCCGGAGTGGGCTCTTGCCGGTCGTTCGTGGTGCTTCTTCCTGGCCGCGAATCGCGGTGATGCCCAGGGCGGAGAGCAGGTAGCTGAGCGCGTCGGCCACCACGGAGGTCACCGGCCCGAACAGGCCGATCGCCGCCCCGCCGAGCGGTGGCCCCACCGCGATGGAGCTCCAGTTCGTGGACTCGAACCGCGCGTTGGCGACGAGCAGGTCATCCGGTCGGACGAGGGCCTTGAGGTAGGCACCGCCGGCCGCGTTGAACGCGATCTTGGCTGCGGCGATCACGGCCGAGATCACGAGCAGCTGGACGAAACCGAGCCGGCCGAAGGCGTAGGCGACCGGGATCGTCGCCATGGCCGCGAACCGGGCCAGATCCATCGTGATCATGACCGGGCGCTTGCGCCGGAACTCCACCCACGGTGCGAGCGGCACCGCGATCAGCGCCCCCACCGCCGGCCCCACCGCGGACAGCGCGGACACCTCGGCGGGACCGGCGTGCAACACGAGTACGGCGATCAGCGGCAATGCCCCGAACCCCAGCCCGGACCCGTACGCGCTCACCGCGTACGACGCCCACAGCCAGCCGAACTGCCGGCCCAACCGCCTCCTGCCCACCATGCTCGGCGCTCCCTGTGAAATCCCGTCCGAACAATCCGACGTCGACCGGTGAGAGCTAAGTGGGCAGGGCCATGGCAGGTCAAACAACCGAACTGTCAGCGATTCACAACCATCGGTTGTTCAGTAGGGTGGGTGGGCGTGGATCTCGAAGCAGTACGTACCTTCGTCGGCGTCGCGGAAGCGGGCCAGTTCCAGAAGGCCGCCGCCGACCTGTCGATCACCCAGCAGGCCGTCTCCAAACGCATCGCCGCGCTGGAGCGCACCCTCGGCGTGCGGTTGTTCACCCGTGCCCCGCGCGGCGCCGAGCTGACCATCGACGGGCAGGCGTTCCTGCCCCACGCACGCGAGCTGCTGCGTGTCGCCGAGCGTGCGGGCGCGTCCGTGCGCCCCGACCGCCGTCCGCTGCGCGTCGACGTGATCGCCTCGCGCAGCGCACAGTCGGGCCTGATGCGCGGCTTCCACCGCGCGCACCCCGAGATCGACCTCGACGTGATGACGCTGTTCGACATCGGGACGGCCGTCACCGCCATCCGCTCCGGTGCGATCGATGCGACCTTCCGCGCCGTCGCCGCGCCCGGCCGGCCCCTTCCCGAGGACATCGAGTCCGTCCGGGTGCTCGACGAGCCGCTCCAGCTCCTCACCGGCCCCGCCCATGCGCTGGCGGGCGCCCGTTCGGTGACCGTCGCCCAGCTCACCGGGCACCGGATCTGGATGCCCGGCATCGCCCCCGGTACCGAGTGGGGCGCCTACTACGACGACCTCGTCGCCGAGTTCGGCCTCACCATCGAGGTGACCGGTCCCAACTTCGGCTCCGACGCGCTCCTCGACACCATCTCCGACACTCCGGCCCTGGCCACCTTCATGGGCGAGCACATGCGCCTCATCTGGCCTGCCGGCCACGGCCTGCGCCGCATCCCGGTGACCGGCCCGACGCCCGTCTACCCGCACTCGCTTCTCTGGCACCGCGACAACCCCCACCCGGCACTGGCCACCCTCCGCGCCCACCTCGCCGCCACGACGGCCGGCCAGGACGCCGCCGGCACCTGGGTACCGGGCTGGGTCGTCCCGCGCTGAACGGCTGCCGGGCGCGCGGCAGGGTTGTTCTATTCGTCGAGAAGGGGGCTGTGGCGTTCGGTGAGTGGGCCGACGCCGAGATCTTCACGCATGAGCCCGCGCATCTCGGCGGCCGCCTTGCCGCGTGCCTCCCAGCGGGCGCGATCCTGCGGACTGCTGACAGCAGTTCCGTCGATGTAGCCGTCGCGGATGCTTCGCAGGCAGTGGAACACGATGTTGGAGGCCCTGACGACGGGTTGGGGCGCGATGAGCCACATCCGTTCCGACGCGATGTCCATGTCTGAATCCCGGAAGCCGACGGCGCCTCGTCCAGGGGCAGTTCATGCGAGACGACGAAGCCCGGCCGGGCCCGGCCCTCGATGATCATGTCGCGCAGGTACCGGTTGTAGCGCTTCACGTTGCACTGCCCCGTGCACGGGCGCAGGCCCTTCTCGAAGAGCTTGCCGACCGGGACGAGGAGCATGCGTGCCTGGCCTGCTCGTCGGGGCCTCCGGGGCCGGACGGAACGTAGAGGCCGGGTACGCCGAGCGCTCCGGTGGCCCGGACCGTGCCGACGAGCGAGTTCAGGACCGTCGCCGGTTCCTCGCGGTCGGTGCCGCGCGCCGCCGCCTGGTAGCCGACGGCGTCGACGCCCTTGTCCGTGCCGATGCCTTCGGTCCGGTCCTTGATCTGCTCCACGGGGTCGCCCTCGGCGAAGTTGACCGGAATCGCACCGATCTCCCGGGCCTTTTCCAGCCGTTCGGGAACGCGGTCCACGACGAAGACCTTCTTCGCGCCGCGCAACAGGGCCGAGTAGGCGGCCATGAGCCCGACCGGCCCGCCGCCGTACACGGCGACGCTCTCACCTGGGCGGACCCCGGCGAGCTCACAGCCGTGGTAGCCGATCTTTGGTCGCCCCGCCCCACCTGCCGCATTTCGCGTGACTCATCTCTCATGATTTCTCCGACGGCCTCCGCGAGGACATCGCCGACCGCTGACCCCGGTGCGGACGGTGGTCCGCACCGGCACCGCGTTCCTGGTCATTCATCGATGCCGGAGCGCTCCGCGCCCGCGACGATGTGGCGCTGGAGTACCAGGAAGACCACCAGCAGGGGCAGGATCGAAACGGCGGCTGCGATGAACAGCTCGTGCAGGTTGACGGTCTGAGCCGTGGTGAAGGTGGCGAGCGCGACCTGCACGGTCCACGCGTCGCGCTCCTGGCCGATCACCAGCGGCCAGAGGAACGAGTTCCACGAGCCGATGAAGACGATCGCCCCCACGGCGGCGAAGACCGGCTTCGTGTTGGGGACGACGATCCGCCAGTACGTACGCCAGTAGCCGAGCCCGTCCACCCTGGACGCGTCCTCCAGCTCCCGGGGGAAGCCGAGGAAGTACTGCCGGAAGAGGAAGGCGGCGAACGCGCTGAAGAGGGTGGGGACGATCAGTCCGCGCAGGGTGGAGACCCAGCCGAGCGACGAGACGAGGACGAAGCTCGGGACGAAAGTGACGGCGGACGGGATCATCAGGGTGACCAGGAACGCGTAGAAGACCTGGCTCGCATACGGATACTCGATGCGGGCCAGCCCGTATCCGGCCATCGAGGCGAGCAGCAGGGTGCCGACGGTCGTGAGGACGGCGATCACGGCCGAGTTCCACAGGGCGTGCAGCATGGGGACGTTGCTGTCGTTGAACAGTTCCCGCAGGTTGCCCCACTGCAGGCTGTGCGGGAAGAACGTCCAGTCCGCCCCGGTGATGTCCGCTTCGGTGGCCAGGCCGTTGCGCACCAGCAGGTAGAACGGGACGAGAAAGAGCACGGCGAGCGCGATGAGCAGCACGAGCCGCAGTCCGCGCGCGAGCCGGCGGAGGGCATGGGTCGTGGAGAGCCCTGTTGTCCGATCCGTCGGGTGCTGTCGCATGCGTCAGTCCTCCCGGCGTCCGAGACCGAACCAGCGTGCCTGTACCACGGCCACGACCGCGATGATCAGTGCGAGGATCACCGCGCCCGCGCTGCCGAGGCCCAGGTTCTGGTCCTGGCCCAGCGCCACGTAGTACAGGTAGACCAGGGGCGGCCTGGCGTAGGGCGGGTAACCGCGTGCCGTCGACAGCAGGTTGTAGAACTCGTCGAAGGCCTGGAAGGCGTTGATCACCAGGAGCAGGACGACGGCGACGGAGGTCGCACGCAGCTGCGGGAAGGTGATGTGTCTGAAGACCTGCCAGCCGGGGCGCGCGCCGTCGACGGCCGCCGCCTCGTAGAGGGTGCGTGGGATGCGCTGGAGTCCGGCCAGCAGGATCACCATGTAGAAGCCTGCCTGGAGCCACAGGCGCACGGTCACGATGACCAGCCAGTACCAGGGCGGGCTGGTGGTCGACAGCCAGGCGGTGTCCGGGCCGCCGAACCAGCCCAGCACCGTGTTCGCCAGCCCGAACCGTACCCCGTTGAAGATCGACAGCTTCCAGATCATCGCGGCGACGACGTACGAGCAGGCGGTCGGCAGGAAGAAGACCGACCGGAAGAACGCCTGGGCGAAGCGCAGCCTGGCAACCATCAGGGCGAGGGCGAGCGAGAGCCCGTAGGTTGCCGGAACGATGAAGAGCGAGAAGACGACGAAGGTGACGAGACTGGAGACGAAGGACGGGTCGCCGAGGATCTCGGCGTAGTTGTCCAGGCCCACGAAGTCGGTCGGTGTCACCGTGTTGTGGGCGTCGAAGAAGCTGAGCCACACGCTCCACAGCAGCGGTACGTACGTGAAGAGGGCGAGCCCGACGGCGAAGGGGCCGACGAAGACCCAGAACCACAGGTAGCGGTTCTGGGGACCCAGCAGTCGCCGTCCCAGCGGCCGTTCGGCGCCTTCAGGTGTCCGCGTGGCTATGACCGCACCCGCTTCAGCTCGGCGTTCGCCGTCGCGACGACCGATCTGATCTGGGCGTCCGGGCCGGCTCCTTCGGTGATGATCCGGCTCAGGGCGTCCTGGTAGGCGGTCTGGCTCCTGCTGGTCCACAACAGGGGCTGTGCGTAGCCGTGTTCGGTCGTGAAACGGACGGCTTCGGCCGCCGCGCCCTTGGCGAGTCCGGCTGCCTTCTTGGCCAGCGAGATCCGGGCGGGAATGTGGAAGCCGTAGGACAGCGCGAAGTCTTCCTGGTAGTCGGTCCGTTCCACCCACAGCCACTTCACGTATGCCTTCGCCGCGTCGATGTGGCTGCTGTGCGCGCTGACGGCCGCCCCGTAGGCGCCGACCGGTACCGAAGGGCTGCCCTGTGCCCCGTCGCGGGGAAAGGGCAGCACGCCGAAGTCGTCGCCCAGCGCCTTCTCGATCTGCGGGAGGGCCCACAGTCCCGTCCATTGCATGGCGGTCAGGCCCTGGAGGAACGCGGACGGGTCGGACCAGTCGGTGGGGGCTCCGAGCAGCAGGGAATCGTCCTGGTGGAACCGGTGCAGTTTGCCGAGGGTCCTGGCGGCCTGCGGGTCGTCGAATCCGACCGCTCCGTCGGAGGTCACCAGCTCCAGGCCCGCGGCGCGCAGCGGGGTGGCGCCGAGCACGCCGGCTCCCCCGTCGTTGCCGAGGAAGAGGCCCTTGACGTCCTTGGTCGTCAGGGCCTTTGCGGCGTCGACCAGTTCGTCGAGGGTCCGTGGTGGCCGGACTCCGGCGTCGGCCAGCAGGCTCTTTCGGTAATAGAGCATCTGCATGTCGATGGTCTGCGGGATGCCGTAGACCTTGCCCTGGTAGGTCTTGGGGGTCAGGACCGCGGGGTTGAAGTCATCGCGTGCCCCGTCCAGGAGGTCGGTGAGATCGGCGACCTGACCACCCCGGATCTGGTCCAGGGTCGGACTGCCCTCGAAGACGTCCGGTGCGTTCCTGGTCAGCAGTGCCGCGGCCGTCTGCTGGTCGTAATTGCCGGGCCGCCACTCGATCGTGATGTCCGCCTCGCGGTACGCGGCCGCGTACCGCTTCACCGCCTGCTCGGTCCCGGCCTCGCCGTACTGGTGGTACCACTGGTCGAGGGCGGGGCGATCACCCGCTTTGCCGGCACGGCCGGTGTTGGATCCGCAGGCGGCGGTGAATGCGAGGGCGCCCGAGGCGGCCAGCAGATACCGGCGGCTGATGCTGTTGGCTGGGGTGCTTGAGTGGGGCATGGTCCATCAGTGTGGCGCCGATACGTGTACGAGTTGTTGCCCACCCGTGAAACGGCCAGTTCTGGCCGAAGGGGCGGTTCGATCAGAGCCCTCGACGGTCAAATACAGCCAGGGGTGTTCAGACCGTCCTCGTCGTGAGCCGACGGCCTCGTGAGGCCGCCCGGAAGCAGCCTCCGGCGGACAGCGGTGCCCCGGACCTCATGCGCCCGCCGGGGGCCCTGCGACGTCCAGGGCGGTGCCGTAGAGGCGGGAGACCTTCAGGCGGAGGACGACGCGCTGCTCGGCGACGGCCTCCGCGAGGAAGGCGGCCTCGTCGTCCAGCGGCACGCCGCCCGCCGCTGCCATGGCGAGCAGTTCACGCCCGACGGCGTCTCCCGGTTCGGCGGTGGGCTCGGACACCTCCACCTCGCCTTCGGCGACCGCATAGGCCCACACGTCGCGGGCGACGTGCAGAGCGGCGTGCGGATCGGCGCGCAGGTGACGGGGCTTCAGGCGGTCCCGGGTGCTGGAGATCCGGATGACGCGCTCCACCGGGTCCCAGCGGTACAGAACGGTGGCGAGATGCGGATGGCCGGTGCGGCGGACGCTCGCGAGGACGGCGAACTGCTGTTCGCTGAGGATGCTGTCGAGTTCGGCGTCGGTGAGGGGGCGGGGTGCGGGGCCGGGCATGGCGTTCCTTCCGGTCGGTTCGGACCTCTGGGCGAGGCCGGCAACATGGAAGGACCGTAGCAGATGGTTCCGTTGCAGACTATCTATTACGGCAGGATCGTGGCGTACCCTGAACCCCATGACCGCGATGTCCCCGCCCCCGCACCGCACCCAGCCGGACCTCTCCTACCTGCTGGATCACACCGGTCACGTCCTGCGCGCCCAGATGGCGACGGCCCTGGCGGAGATCGGGCTCACCGCCCGCATGCACTGCGTGCTCGTGCACGCCCTGGAGGAGGAGCGCACTCAAGCCCGGCTCGCGGAGATCGGCGACATGGACAAGACCACGATGGTGGTCACCGTCGACGCCCTGGAGCAGGCCGGCCTCGCCGAGCGCCGCCCGTCCAGCACCGACCGCCGGGCCCGCGTCATCGCCGTCACCGAGAAGGGCGCCCGCACCGCCGAGCAGAGCCGGCGCATCGTGGACGGGGTGCACGAACGCGCCCTCGCCTCCCTGCCGGAGAGCGACCGCGAAACCCTCCTGACCCTCCTCACCCACCTGGCCGAGGGCCACCTGAGCACCCCACCGGCCACCGCGGCACCCTCGGCACGGCGGGCGCGGCAGCGCGGCTAAGGGCTGTCCCGTGATCCCTGGCGGGCGTGCGACGACGGCCACGGCACCTCGCCGCGTTGTCGGAACGCCCGAATACATCCAGTATTCGGGCGTCCCTCCGCCTTGCGATGCACCGCGTCCGACGCCGCACGCTGATCCACCAGGGACTACGGGACAGCCCTCAGGGCCTTTCGTTTGGAGCCGGACCCCGCGAGCCCGGCATGATCCGGACGAGAGGCCCTGGTGTCCTCGCCCCCTCCCTCGCGGAAGGGCCCCCGGCCCTCGCCCTTCGGGCGGTGGCCGGGGGCCCTTCTCGTGCTCAGCGGGTGAATCGCCGTCGGCCGGTTCAGCCGGTGGCGTCCTGGCGCCTGCGGCGCATCCACCACACCAGGGCCGCGCCGGCGGCGACGACCGCCGCGGCGATGCCGGAGATCAGCCCGACCGGGGTGTCGGAGCCGGTGTCGGCGAGGCCGCCGTGCGGGTCCGGCTTGTTCGCCGGCGGCTGGGTGCTCCCGCCGGTCGGGGCCGGGGTCGACGGGCCGTCACCCGGCTCGGACGGGTCGGGATCGGGCTTCGTGGGGGTGGGGGTGGGCTCGGGCTTGGGGTCCTCGCCTTCGCCGGCCGTCATCCTGCCGCCGCCGAGGTAGAGGGTGTCGGTGTCCCGGTAGGAGACGTCATCGGACTGGAGGGACGTCTTGGTGGTGGTGTCCAGGGTGCGGTGCTCGGTGTTGAACCGGGTGCGGGAGATGTTCTGCTTGGGCTGCTTGGAGAAGTCCACACCGCCGACGCCCTGGTTGTAGACCTTGCCGCCGTACTCCAGCTCGAACCACTCGATGCCCTTCTTGATGGAGTCCATGTAGCGCTTGTGGACGTCCTCGCGGGTCCAGTTCTCGTTGGGCGCGCGCAGCGGCCACGCGGAGACGTCGTTCGAGTCGATGATCCTGTGGAAGTCGGTCGGGGTCTTCGCGTCCTGCTGGCGGATGTACTCGGCGGCGACGCGGGCGGTGTACACGGCGCGCAGGTCGGCGTAGTCGGGGTCGGTGTTGACCCGGTCCTCGACCAGCGGCATCACGTTCGTGCGGACGCTGGCCTCGATGGCGTGCTTCTGCTCGTCGGTCAGGCCCTTGCACTCGGTGGATCCGGGTGCCTGCCACTCGACGTCCAGCCACTGGGTGGACACCTTCAGGGGTGCGTCGAGGATGTAGATTCCGCCGTCCTGCTCGCGCACCTGGGCGGGCTCGGGCTCGATCCACATGCGCACGCCGGGGAAGCAGGGCATGCCGTTCTGGCGGGGTGCGGTGTCCCAGTACCGCTTGGCGCCGGCGTGCTTGTCGGGGTTGAGGGCCTCGGAGAAGTCGTGCTTCATCTCCAGGTCCGCTTCGAGCAGGACCCGGCCCGCGTCGGTCCTGCCGAACTTGGCGTCCATGACCCGGTCGGGCTCGTCCGGGTTGAGGTTGACCCAGAACTTCTCCGGGGTGAGCGCGAGCCAGGTGAACAGGGCGTCGGAGGAGAGCTGCATGCGCGCCTCGCCACCGAAGCCGGGGTTCTCGTCGGGGTCGGGCATCTGGTCGGCGCGCATGGAGTACTGCATGCCCTTGCCCTTGCCCAGGCCGCCCACGTAGCGCAGTTCCAGAGTGGTGAAGTCGACGCCGCCGGGGCCGCCGCGAGGGAGGGTGCCCCGGGTGTCGAGCCGCCGGGCGTCGGCCTGGATCCTCTTGGCCTGTTCGAGGTTCTTCCCGGAGCCGTTGATCCGGTCGTTCAGCGGGCCGCGGGTGCCGCAGGTGGAGGCTGCGGCGAGCTGCATCCGGCCCTGGCCGCCCTGGCAACCCGGGGCGAACCACCGCTGGTAGTCGGAGTAGCCCTTGATCGGCTTGGTCCGCGGAACGGGGTTGTAGATCCGCTGGTTGCCGCGGACCTGGTTCGTCTGGCCGGGCCGCAGCCGGTTGACATACCGGTTCAGGTTGTCGATCTTCTTGCGCTGCCCCGGGGTGAACGCCTTCGCGCCGGTGAACCGGAACTTGTGGTCCGGCATGAGACGGGCGATCTTCCGGTCCTTGCCGAGCTGCTTGTTCGTCAGTTCCGAGTTCGACTTGAACTCGTTGAACTCCTTGGTGCGCTGGTTGTAGGCGTCGTACCGGCGCGTCTCGACGACGTTGCCCTGTGCGTCGATGAGTTCGACGGTGACCTCGCACAGCCAGTCCGGTCCCACCAGGCGGAAGTCACGGACGAGCTGGCGCTCGAACGCCGATCCCTTGTGGTTGTTGGTCTGGTTGCGGATGTACCGGTGCTCGAACCAGTGCTCGAAGCTCAGGCCCTCCTGGTTGTGGAAGTACCGGGCGTAGATCTCGAACTTGCGGTCCTCCGGGTCACCGGACTTGTCCGCGGTCTTCTGCCACTCCTTGTAGTTCTTCTCCGTGTCGCCCGGGACCTTCGACAGGGCCTGCGTCCTGTCGGCGGCCGTCGGAGGCTTCACCCCGTCGTACGCCTTGCCGGGCAGGTCGTAGTTGAAGTTCTTCGGATTGCCCTGCCAGGCGGAGAAGTTCGAGCCGGTGGGGTCGTTGGGGAACCCCGAGTTCTTCGGCGTGCTCTGGTACTTGGTTCCCAGGTTCTTCACGTCGCAGCGCTTCGCGCCCGGCTTGATCCGGGCCGAGACGGCGCGCGGCGCGGCGCTCGCGGTGTCGGTCTCGATGCCGGGCAGGCCGGTCACGGTGATCGCCGAAGCGATCCCGAAAGCGGCCAGGACCCGGCCTGCCAGACGCCACCGCTCGGGTATGCGCAGTGCTCTGTTCACGTGTGATCTTCCCTCATGAATGGGGCCGTGAGGGGATAGGGGCGGCGCGTATGGGCCCCCGTGACATGTACGCGCCGCTCGTGCATCCTAGGCCGGTCCCCCACCGCGCAAGAAGGCGGACACGTGCGTGTCGGCACGTCAACCATCGGCAATTCGCAGGAGGTTGAGGGGTGCTCAGCCGGCGAAGTAGAGGCTTTCCATGTGGCTGGTCGCATGCTCGCTGTGCCGCACCCGAAGTGAGGAGGCGTCCAGGTCGGCCCTTCCCCACGGGTCCGCGTCCCCGAGGCATGCCGTGGCGAGGGCGCCCCAGTCGTTCTGGTTCGGGTCGTCGTCCAGGTCGAAGTACACGTCGAGCTCTTCGAGCACTTCCTCGGTGATCCCGAGGGCGGACATCACCGCCTGCGGGTCGCCGGTCACGACGAACGGTTCGTCACCGGGCCAGCCACAGGCGTGGAACATGGTGCCGTCCGGCAGCCACACCAGGTCCTCGGTGTGCTCGGCACCGCAGTGCACCTCCACCCGGCCCACGATCCGCGCGTCGGGGAAGCGCTCACGCAGCCGGGTGGCCTCCGCGAGCAGCGGCATGCCGTTGCCGTCGTCCGCGAAGGCCGGGTCGGAGACCGACATGACGTTCCCCCACACCCCCACCTGGACGACGTCCAGATCGGACCTCGTAGCGACCGTGAACGAGTCGCTCTGCTTACGGGGACCGAGGTCCTCGACGACGTCGTCGATCGTGTCCAGGGAGCGGGCGAACTCCTCGGCCCGGTCCGGGGCGTTGGGCGGAAGTTCGCCGACGTCCACGGTGAACGGCGGGTGGAGGACGGTCAGTTCGTAGCGGCTGCCGCTGCCCCGGGTCATGCGGTCGGGAGGCAGGGTCCAGAAGTCGGTGTCAGACATGCCTGTCACCGTAACGGGGGGTCCGGCCCCCTCGGGGGTGGTCGCGGTCAGCCGGCCCGGTCCCCCGTGTGCGTGCCCGCGCCACCGACGGCCGTGATCCGGCGGACAGGTCCTACGCGCAGGCGGCTGCCAGCGCGGAGCGGGGTGCGCGGCCCAGCAGTCGGCGCAGGTCGCCACCGGTGCGGGACATGAACCCGGCCGCGATGGCGGAGCAGGTGCCCACCCCTGCACCACCGGCGTCCGGTGGGCGGCACCCGGCGGTGCCGCCCACCCTCCCTCACGAAGTCGCCGTGGATCTCGGCCGCGTGAGTGCGGTCAGCCGGTCACGGCGACGGCTTCGGTCGCGCCCGACTCGCTGCCGTCCGCGTAGCGGACCGTGACGCGGTAGTACACCGTGGTGGCGGCAGGCTGGGTGCTGTCGAACCAGGATCCGCTGCTGGAGTTGTCCTCGGGCTCGGTGCCGATCAGGTCGAACGTCGCGGTCCGCGGGTTCCAGCGGTAGATGTTGAAGCCGGAGACCGCACTGCCGTTTTCGTTCGTGTCGCTGGAGAGGGCCCAGGTGAGCCCGCCCGGCTGGTGGGTGCTGAGATACGCGAGTGGTGCGCCGGTCGCGGGCGGGGCGGTCGGGCGGAGGTCCAGCTCGGTGACGTCGGTGACGGTCGCTCCGGTGTCCGGGGTGAGCTGGTTGCCGTACTGGTCGACGGCGACGACGCCGTACCGCACCTGCTGCCCGTCGGCCGGTACCGCGTCGTGGAACGCCGTCCCCTCGATCTCCCGCGGCTGCAGGGTCCAGGAGTCCTGCACCGGGGTGTACGTCCACTTCCCGTCGCGGAGGGTTCCGCGCAGCACGCGGTAGTGGTCGAGACCGGGCTCGTCGCTCGCGTTCCACGAGAGGGCGACACCGTTCTCCTTCGGAGTCGCGCTCACGCCGGTGACCGCGGCGGGGGCGGTCGTGTTGCCGGCGACCGTGACGGCGATCTCCTCGGACGGAGCGCCCCCGTTGCCCGCGTGGTCGACGGCGACCACCCCGTAGTAGTACGTGACGCCGGGCGGCGGGGCGGCATCGGTGAAGCTGGTGCCCTTCACCCCCTTGCCGACCTCCTCGGGCTGGCGCCCGGCGGTGCCGCGCGGCTGGCGCGACCGGATGATCGAGTAGCCCGCGAAGTCGTCGCTGGTCCGCTCGGAGGCGTCCCAGGTCAGTGTGACGCCTGCTTCGCTCTCCGCGCCCCGCGCGTTGAGGGCGGTGTCCACCGGGCCCGTCAGATCGCGGGTGTAGTACATCGCCGTGCCCGAGGCCGCCGACTCGTGGCCGTGCGTGTCGACGGCGGTGACGACGTAGTAGTAGACGTCGCCGGTCTGCGGCAGGGGCCCGCTGTATCCACCGGCCGAGAGCTTGTCGCCGTTCAGCAGGTTCTCGGGAGTGAGGGCGACCGGTCGGGACACCGAGCGGTACACGCGGTAGCCGGCGAGGTCGGACTCCGTGTTGCTGTCCCAGTAGAGGGTGATCTTGTCCGGGTACCCCATCGCCCAGTTGTCCTCGACGCCCTTCGGGGCGGCGGGGGCGGTCTGGTCGAGGGTGGTGATGCCGAGGTCGGCGGTACCGGAGGAGGCGTTGCCGGCCTTGTCGTAGGCGCGGACCTCGTAGTAGTAGACATTGCCGTCCTTCGGGACGGTCGTGTCGGTGTACGAGGTGGACGTGGTGGTCGCGATCGGCTTCGCGGGGTAGGAAGTGCCCTTCAGCCGCCGGTACACGCGGTACCCGGCGAGGTCCATCTCCTTGTTCCTGGCCCAGCTGATCTTCGTGGACGTGGTCGCCGCGCTGTAGGTGACGGTGGTCCCGGTCGGGACGAGCGGCTTGACCTTGTCGACGGTCGCCGATGTGCGGGGGCTGTAGGCGAACTTGACGTTGGCGGCGCCGGTCCAGTTGACGAAGTCGACGCGGAGACTGTGCTTGCCCGACGGGATCGTCACATTGACGGTCTTGGACACGGTGGTGGCGACGTTCTTCCACAGGTCGACCTTGCGGACGCCGTCGAGGTAGACGCGGATGCCGTCGCGGGAGGAGGCGGCGAACGTGAAGGGTCCGCCGGAGCCGAAGTCGCGGGTCACGGACCAGCGGACGCCGAAGTCGTTGGCGGGCATCCCCTTGTAGCCGGGGGCGCCCGTGCCCCAGTTCTGGTCGATCGCGGAGTCGCAGTCCGTGCCCTTGGGGGTCCCGGAGAAGGTGGTGTTCGCGTAGAACGTCCGCTTGAAGACGGGCGATGCACAGGTCACGGCGGCGGCGGAGGCAGAGTGGGCTGCGGTGAGCAGGCCGCCCGCGGTGGCGAGCACGACGGCGCCGGCAGTGGCGGCCGTCGTGCCTCTGGGTCGGTTCATGCATTCCTTCGTTCTTGATCATCCATGGCGGGACATGACCGCCGAGATCAAGACTCACGAGAAGCGCGCTTGGTTGTAGGCCCGGGGATCGCAGGAGGGGCGGCAGCCGGCGTCGGCACACCCGGCCCCTGGTTGTCGGACACCGTTGTTACGTTGACGCGAGGATTCTCGCTTCGACCTCTGGAGAGGGCGCATGTACGACGAACGGCTCGCGGAGTTTTCCCGCGAGCGGCTGGACGGCCGTCCGGTACCCGACGATCTGCGCGTGCTCCTGGTGGCGCAGTGGGAAGGCCGCACCGACTTCACCCGCCTTCTCGACCTCGACTTCTTCGAGGCGGGAGAGGTCCACCCGCTCCTGGACACCAGCTATCTGAGCGAAGAGGAACTCGCGGACCCGGAGATGCAGGCCGTCAACGCCGCAGCCGCGGAGATGGCCAGGTACGTCAAGCTCGTGGCGAAGGGCGGCAAGGGGTGGCTCGGCTACTGGCTGCACCCCGACGAACCCGCGGATCGTGCCTGGCACCTCATGGAGCTGGACACCGAGTTCAGCTTCTGGGGCCTGGCCGGCCGCACCCTGTCCGAGGGAGTCGCCGCAGAGCGGGCAAGCTACCAGGACGAGCCCGACGAGCGAATCGCGTTCACCCGGCTGGCCGCCGAGCTCGGCGAGCTCGGCCTGCCACTGAGCACCCGGGACTACGACGCCCTCGCCGACACCGAGTACGCGGTGGACCCGGAGGAACTGATGGAGGAGCTGACCGAAGCCGAACGCGAGAAGCGCGGTCTTCGCTGAGCGGGGGCGACCGGCTGTCCTGCATGCGCTATAGTTGATCTTGGAAGTTCGCCGCGGCTCGCGGTGACTGACAGTGCGTTGGTGGTCCAAGGAAAGACGCCCCGCTTCCCGTGGGGAAATGCAGGTGCAAGGCCTGCCCAGCGCTCGCTCACGAAGCCCTTCCCCTCCACGGGGGAAGGGCTTCGTCATGTTCCCCTGATGCCGCACGAGGTAACTCGCCCGGCCAGTGGTCTCACGCCGTGGCGGGTGCCGCTGCCGTGGGCATCGCGGGTCGCAGATGACCGGTGCGGCGGAGCCCGGTCAGGGCCGCGGCGCACCCGATCCCGAGCGCGGTCAGCGCTGTCCAGGGCAGCCACGGGGCATCCGTACGGTCGGCGAGGTCGAACAGCGCGCCCACCGCGGGATTGCCGCCGGCCACGGCGATGCCGGCCACGGTGCTGTAGGCGCCGTAGTACGTGGCGACCAGGCGTTCGCCCGAGAGCCGGACGAGCGTGTCCATCTCGAACGGGTACAGCAGTGCGGAACCCACTGCCAGGAGCGCCGCGCACACCACCAGCCCCGCGATCCCGAGCAGCGCGGCGAACCCGTGAGCGGGGCCGTGGGGCCCGGGGATCAGTGGCAGGAACGCCGCCCCCATGACCGCCAGCCCGATCGCGATGGCCTTCGGGGCGTCCAGATGTTTCCTGGCCCGGTCGGTCAGCCTCAGCTGGCCGGCGACCGCGACCAGGGCGGAGACGGCGAAGACCCCGCCCATCGCGGTGCCGCCGCCGTCGCCGAGGAGGGCGCGGGCCTGCAGGGGAAGGGCCAGGTAGGTCTGGAAGGCCAGCAGATAGGAACCGGCCATCGCGGCGGAGAACAGCATGAAGGGACGGTTGCGCAGAATCGTCCGCCAGTCCGCGGCGATCCCCCGCCAGCCCGCCTCGCCCGGTGATTCCGCGGCGGGGCGGCGGGCGGGCAGGGCGCGGGCCTGCACGAGCGCCAGAGTTGCGAACACGGCCGCCGAGACCGCGCACACCAGGCGGAAGTCGAGGGCGAGCAGGGCGAGTCCGGCGAGCGGACCGAGCAGGATGCCCGCCTGGTAGAAGACGTTGAAGCAGGAGAACGCCTCGACCCGGCGCTCCCCGGCTCCCTCGGCGATGTACGCGCGGACCGCGGGGTTGAACAGGGCTCCGGCAAGTCCCGTGGCGGCGGCGGCGATGACCAGGGCGGGCAGGGTGTCGGCGAAGGCCAGCAGCACGAACGCGCCCGTGCGCAGGGCGCAGCCGGCGAGGATCATCGGCTTGTAGCCGATCCGGTCGGCGAGGGTGCCGCCGAGCCAGAACATGCCCTGCTGGGAGAAGTTGCGTACGCCGAGCACCAGACCGACCGCCCACGCCGCGAGGCCGAGGCCGTGGGCGAGGTGGTCGGCGAGGTAGGGCATGAGCATGTAGAAGCCGAGGTTGATGCCGAACTGGTTGACCATCAGCAGTTGGATGCCGGGGGCGAAGGAGCGCACCTGGGCGCGCAGCCGCCTCACCGCGCACCCGCCAGGGCGGTACGGGCGGCGGCCGGAGCGGGGTCGGTGACCGTGGTGCAGCGGGTCCAGGACGTCACGGTCCGCTCGCCGGGCTCCTTGATCTCCTCCGGCTCGGTCGGCATGGGTGCGTCGAGCAGGTGGTGGCCGTGGCACCAGCCGTCGTTGTAGATGGTGTCGAGGTAGCGGTGGGGGCCGTCGGGGAAGATCGCGGCGATACGGGTTCCGGCGGGCCGGGTACGGGCGGCCCATCCGGCGACCAGTGCGACCGCGCCCACGCTCCAGCCGCCGGAGGCGTAGTGGCTGCGGGCCAGGGTGCGGCAGGCCCGGACGGCTTCGGCGGGGGCGACCCAGTGGACCTCGGTGAACGCGTCGTAGGCGACGTTGCCCGGGTGGATGCTGGAGCCCAGTCCGCGCATCAGGCGCTGCCCGGCGGGCTGCCCGAAGATCGTCGACCCGGTCGAGTCCACCCCGATCAGGGCCAGGTCGGGGAAGGTGCGGCGCAGGGCGGCGGAGATGCCTGCGGAGTGGCCACCGGTGCCGACGGAGGCGACCAGGACGTCGATGCGGCCCAGCTGGGCGATCAGTTCCGCGGCCAGCGGGGTGTAGGCGGCGACGTTGTCGGGGTTGCTGTACTGGTCCGGGCACCAGGCCCCGGGGTGCCGGGCCAGCAGGTCGGCCGTCCGCTCGCGCCGCGCCTGTTGCCAGCCGCCCACCGGGTGTGCGGTGGTGACGAGTTCGACGCGGGCGCCGTACGCGGTCAGGGCCCGGCGGATCGCGGGCTCCAGGCCCGGGTCGGTGACCACGGTCACCGGGTGGCCGAAGGTGATCCCGGCCAGGGCCAGGCCGAGTCCCAGGGTGCCGCTGGAGGACTCGACGATGGCCGCGCCGTCGGCCAGGTCACCGCGTGCGCGGGCGCGGGCGACCATGTGCAGGCCCGGACGGTCCTTGATCCCGCCGGGATTGGCGCCTTCGAGCTTGGCCCAGAAGCCGCGCCCGGCGGGGGCGAACGGTTCGCCCACCCAGAGCACCGGGGTGTGGCCGACCAGATCGGACGGGCCGCGGGCGGAAGCGGGGGCAGGGGCGTACACAGGGGCATTGGCGTACAGGGAGGTGTTCATGGAGGGTGTCACGGCTCCTCACCCCAGGCCTGCGGCAGCCGGCGTGGGGTATCGGCGGGTCAGGGCGCGGACACACAGCCGCCCGGGACCCGCCCGGCGGTGCCGGACGACATGAGGGAGGGCGGCCGTGCGGGGCCTGTCAGGTCCTCGCCACGCACAGGGCCGTAAGGACACCGCGTCCGCCGAGGGCGCCGTCTCCCGGAGCGCGGGCGCCCCCCACCCCGGCCAGAGCCGCGTCGGGGCCGCACGGCAGGGCGTGCCCGGCCGGTGCGCTGCCCGGCGAGGGTACGGGCGGGGCGTCGCTGCGGACCCGGTCCACGGTGTGGTCACCGGTGTCGGGGCAGCACGGCGCCCGCTCCGGGGCAGAGGCCGTGGGCCCGCCGCCGAGTGCGGCCACGGGGGCGGCAGCGGCGTAGGCGGTGCTCATCGGATAGTGCGGACTGCCGAACGCCGGACCGTGGCTGTGGACGCAGCCCATCAGGTGGAAGGCCACCCAGACGAGCACGACGAAGACGCCACTGTCCCGCATCCGGCGATGCGCCGGGGGGAACGACGCCGCACCGATCATGCACTCAACGTATCCTGACGGGCACTCAAAGTCATATCGCGTGGAGTGTCGTGGCTTGCGTGGCGCGGGTCAGCCGCCGGGAGCCCGATGCGGCGCGACGGCCGGTTCGCCGGGACGGCCTTCGGACTCGCCGAGGGCCCGCGCTCGGCCACGTTCAGACACGATCCGCCCCTGACCGGCTGAGCCCGCACATGGCTCACCCGCCCCTGACCCGGCGACGGCGGGCCCTGGCGGCGGCCGTGACCACTGCGACCGCCGTCCGCGACGGCCTGCCGACAGGACTCGCGGCCCTCTCCTGCGCGGAGGTTCAGGCGTTGGGGGCGCCACCCCATTGACCACCCGGATGCTGCGCGGTCTGCGCGTACCCGGAGCCGAGCGCCGGAGCAGAGGTCCGCACGGACGCGTCGCCGTGCCTGCTCTCGTGCAGCTGATGCGCGCCGTACACGAGCAGCGCCCAGGCCAGGCAGGCGAACGCCGCCGTGTGCAGGAGCGCGCGGACGATGTTCCAGTAGACCCACTTGCTCTCGAAGTCCGCGCGGATCGCGGCGAGTTGCCCGGCATCGCCGGGGTCGCCGGCGCGCGCGAGCTGGTCGTTGAGGGGGACGTTGACGCCGCTGGTGACCAGGAAGGCCACCAGGTAGAGGACCAGTGCGGCGATCAGCCAGGGCAGCACGGGGCGGCCGTGGCCGCGCCAGGCCAGCACGACGGCGAGAGCAAGGAGAGGGATCGCGCCCATGAACGGAAGCATGAAGACCGGGTTGAGGATGGCCTTGTTGATGCTCCGCATCGCCTCGACGAGGGTGTGGTCGGACGATTTGGCCAGACCGGGCATCACCGCGTACGCGAAGGCGGCGAACAGTCCGGCCATGAGCCCGGCCGAGAGGGTGGTGGCGATCAGCACGCCGGTCTGCAGGTGTTTCATGGAGCATCCTCCTGGTTCGGCACCGCATCGACGACGCATCTACGGCTGCGTCGTCCCGGCTCAACCATCGAGCGCGGGGCAATCACCGGCAACGGCATTTCCCGCAGGGCCCGTTAACCTGGCGGTTAACGCGACCGAGGAGCCGCGGACGAGACCGGGGGCAATGTGGAGATCAGGGACATCGAGATCTTCCTGACGCTCGCGCAGGAGCTGCACTTCGGCCGGACCGCCGCACGGCTGCACGTGTCACCGGCCCGGGTCAGCCAGGCGATCAAGAAGCAGGAACGCCGCATAGGCGGAGCGCTCTTCGACCGCACCAGCCACCATGTCCGCCTCACCCCGCTCGGCCGGCAGCTCTACGACGACCTGCTCCCCGTGCACCGCGGCCTGCAGCAGAGCCTGGAGCGGGCCGCGCTGTCCGCGAAGGGGCGGCCCGAGGTGCTGCGTCTGGGCATGACGTCCAGCAACAGCGAGGATCTGCGCCCCCTCCTCACCACGTTCGCATCCCGTCGTCCCGGCTGCACCGTGCAGATCCGTGCCGTGGGCTACGACGATCCGTTCTCCGCCCTGCGCCGCGGCGCGATCGACGTCCTGCTGGCCTGGCTCCCCATCCGGGAAGCGGACCTCACCGTGGGTCCGGTGGTCTGTACCGAGCCCGTCGTGCTGTGCGTGTCCGCCGCCCACCGACTGGCCACGCGTCGCTCCGTCTCCTACGAAGACCTCGCCGACGAGGCCGTCCTGACCGGCGCCACTCCCGAATACTGGCGCAAGTCGCTCATACCCGCGCTCACGCCCAGCGGACGGCCGATTCCCCGGGGGCCGTCCGTGATCGACGGCACGCAGCTGCTCGCCATCGTCGGCAGCGGGGAAGCGGTCTGCCCCGCGCACGCGCACGCACTGCGCTACTACGCCCGGCCCGACATCGCCTACATCCCCATCCACGACGCCCCGCTCAGCCGTTGGGCGCTGTGCTGGCGCACCAGCGGCGAGACCACCTCGATCCGCGACTTCGCCGAGGTCGCCGACGGCCTCGGCCCGTTGTCCCTGTGACGCTCCCCGGCACTCCTCGGTACTCCCTGGTACTCCCCGGCGCTCCGACGCGAAGTGCCTAATCGCAGGGGTCGGGCGAGTGCTACCGTCGCCCGCATGCCCGAACTGACCATACCCACGGACCGACTTCGGTCCTCATGGCTCACGGCACGCGACGAGTGGGCGCCCGGTGCCCACCAGGACGGGGCCGGCTTGCGCCTCGCTCCCGAAGCCGGCCTCGACCGCCCCGAGGTCTTCTCGGCATGGGTCGAGCAACTGCGGCAGCAGTCGGACAGGTCGGTCGCGCTGGGAGAGGGGCGCGTCCACGCCACCCACTGGTGGATCGTCGAGGACGAGACCTATCTGGGAGCCATCGATCTGCGGCACTACCTGAACGCCCTCCTGCTCGATGTCGGCGGACACATCGGCTACAGCATCCGCCCCTCCGCCCGGAGGCGCGGCTTGGCCACGTGGGCTCTCGGGGCGGTTCTGCCCGAGGCGCGTGCGATGGGTCTGGGGCGGGTTCTCGTCACCTGCGACGACAGCAACGCCGGCTCCGCTCGCAGCATCGAGCGCAACGGTGGCGTCCTGGAGGACGTCCGCATCACCGAGGCGGGCAGCAAGCGCCGCTACTGGATCAATCTGTAGCGAAGCGAGGGGTGCGGCCGTGTCGGGTGCACCCGCTCGTCGATGGCGGCGACCGGCAAGGATGTTCCATGGCGGCCGGGGCTGTTCCGTGAGCCCTGGCGGGACGGCCGTCAAGCGGACTTCCTCAGCGTCTTCCCGGTGACCATCACCCCTGCCAGGACTGCCGCGGCCAGGGTGCCGATGATCGCCATGGTGATGGTTCCGGTGTTCAGGTGCAGGCCGACGTCGGACGAAGTGGCCTGGGAGAGGCCGGAGGCCATTCCCGCCAGCGGGGGCAGCGTCACCAGGACACCGAGGCCGGCTCCGACGGCCACCAGCAGGGCGGTCTCGCCGGCGGCCAGCTCGATGAGCTGGCGGACGGTGCCGCCGGCGGACTTCATCACCGCGTAGTCGCGGCGACGGCCGTGGGCCGCCATGGCCATGCTGTTGGCAACGGCGATCACGCTGTAGCCGACGGCGATGGCGATGAGCATGGCGGCCAGGCTGTCGGTCAGTTCGGCGTCGGTGTCGTAGTCGTCGAGGGCGTACTTCATGGCGTCGTGCAGGGCGGTACCGGGGACCGCGGCGGAGGCCTTGGTGCCCGCCGGTACGAAGATGTCGTCGGTGAGCGCGGCCGGGTCGTGGGCCCGGACCAGGTCACGGGCGACCACGAAGTCACCGCGGGCCGGGTCGTCGGGCAGGACCTCGCTGATCCTCAGGTCGACGCTCGCACCGTCGGCGAACCGGACCGGGACGCTCTGGCCCTGCTTCAGACCCAGGTCGGAGGCGGTGCGCCGGCCGAGGACGGCCTCGCCCGCCTTGTTCCACCGGGCGTCACGGGTGCCGAGCACGTCCAGGACGGTCCGCTGCTCACCGACAAAGGCGCGGGTCGGCAGGGCTGCCTTGCCGACCGGGTTGGCGGCGACGACCTCGTCGGTGTTGCCGGGGGTGCCGTCGGGAGTGACGATCGTCTGGCCGGCGACCTTCAGGGCCTCGCCCGCCGGGTAGGCCACCCGCATCGTCTCCACCGCTCCGCTGAGCAGGACCGCGAAGCCGACCGCGGCGATCACGGGGGCCACCAGGGAGGCGGCGCGGCGTGGGTTGGCGACGAGTTCGGAGCGGATCAGGACGGCAGCGGCCGAGCCGCGTCTCTGGAAGGGGGCGGTCAGGCAGCGGCCGACGGGGCCGACGAGGGCCGGGGCCAGCAGGGCGGCTGCGACGATGAGCGTCATGGTCGCGAAGAGCGCCATGCTGATGCGGTCGTCGGCGCCGGTGGTGGCGGTGGCGATGGCGAGGACGGCGCCCAGGCCGAGGACGGACAGTCCGGCGATCCAACGGCCGCGCCCCATACCGTTGCTGGCGGGCCGGCTGTCGAGCAGGGCCTCGATCGGTGCGACCTTCGCGGCCTTGCGGCCGGCGGCCCAGGCACCGATGACACTGACGCCGATGCCGACCGCTGAGGCGGTGAGCAGCGGCCAGGCGGCCACGGTGATCTCCATGCCCGGCGGGGTGACGTCCAGTCCCTTGAGGATGTCGTGCAGCAGCGGGGCGGCGGCGATGCCGGTCAGGCAGCCGGCGATCGAACCGAGCAGGCCGACCACGGCGGCCTCGCCGAGGATCATGCGGCGGATCTGGCCGGGTGCGGCGCCGATGGTGCGCAGCAGGCCGATCTCCCGGCGGCGCATGCCGGTCGACAGGACCAGCATCGAGGCGACGACGAAGACCGTGGTGAACAGGCCGAGGAGGGCCATGGCGCCGATGAGCTGGACGCCCAGGGAGCGCTTGTGCTCGACGTACTGGGGCTGGAGTGCGGAGCGGGCGTCGCCGGAGACGACCGTGCCCCGGTCTTCGAGGGCGTGCCGTGCGCCGGAGGCGATGCCGGCGGCGGACGCCCCCTTGTCCGCGATCAGTGCGAGGGCGCCGATGCCGGGCTGCTGCTCGGCGGCGAACGCCTCGCTGAAGTAGTAGCCGGGGCCGTCGACGGTGCCGACGACGGTGAACGGGGTGCGGCCCTCGGTGATGTTGACGGTGAGCTCGCTGCCCACCGCCACGCCCAGGGCGCGGTCGACGACGACCTCCCGGTCCCCGTTCGGGGCCCGGCCGGAGAGCAGCCGGTAGGGCGCCATCCGGGTGCTGTCCCAGCCGTGGCCGGCCTCTGCGGCGCCCTCGTCGGCGACGGGCCTGCCGCCGCGGAATGCCTGGGCGTAGAAGGAGCGGTCCGCCACGACGGCGGCGACTTTGGGGACCGCGTCCAGCGCGGCCCGGATCGGTGCGGCCTCGGCCGGGCTCCACGCGATCCGGTCCTCGGGGCTGCCGTCCGTGTCGAGGGCCTGCTCGGGCAGGGCCAGGGCGGCGGCACCGGTGTAGCGGGGCTGGGTGGTGGGGCGGGAGGAGTCGTGGATGACCAGGGTGGTGGTGATGAGGGCCACGCCGACCAGGACGGCGAGGAAGGCTCCGAGGAAGCCGGACCAGCGTTCGCGTACGTTCGCGATGATCAGCATCACGCCTCCAGCCGGGCCATGTGAGCGGCGATCACAGCGGCGTTGTTGTTCTGCGGGTCCCTGTCCAGCGGGATCCGGTCGGCGATCCGGCCGTCCTTGATGAAGACGACGACGTCGGCCACGGAAGCCGCCACCGGGTCGTGGGTGACCATCAGGGTGGTCTGGCCCTCCCGGTCGACCAGCATCCGCATCATCCGCAGCACCTCGCGGGAGGTGACGGTGTCCAGCGCGCCGGTGGGCTCGTCCGCGAAGAGGACGTCGGGGCGGGTGACCAGGGCACGGGCGAGTGCCACGCGCTGCTGCTGTCCGCCGGAGAGCCGGCTGGGCCGGTGGTTCGCGCGCTCGGTCAGACCGACCGAGGCGAGCGCGTCCGCGACCTGCTCGGGCTCGACCTTGCGGCCGGCGAACCGGGAGGGAAGTTCCACGTTCTGGGCCGCGGTCAGCGACTCGACGAGGTTGAAGGCCTGGAAGACGAAGCCGATGTGCTTGCGGCGGAGCTCGGTGCGCTGCTTCTCGTTCTGCTTGCCGATGTCGACGCCCGCGAGAACGATCTGCCCGTCGGTCGGCCGCTCCAGTCCGGCCGCGCACTGCAGCAGGGTGGACTTCCCGGAGCCGGAGGGGCCCATGATCGCGGTGAAGGTGGAGCGGGGGAAGCCCATGGAGATGCTGTCCAGGGCGGTCACCGCGTGGTCGCCGGTGCCGTGGACCTTGCGCACGCCGTGGAGTTCGACCACGTCCTGTACGGAGGTTCGCCTCGTTGTCGTCATGCGTCGATCTCACTGCACGAGGAAGGGGCCGGACACTGATCCACCCTCTACTTCCGGGGTAGTGCAGGCTCTACTCCGGAAGCCCGAACCGCCGGGCTACGGTGACCGCATGCGTCCCACGACGGCCTGGCAGGCCATGGCTCAGCGCCCCATGAGCTTTCTGACGTCGAGCTGGCCCTGGAGGTCCCTGGCCTATCTCGGCAGTGGCGTCCTGTTCGGTACGGCGGCGGTGGCGATCTTCGCCGCCGGTCTGGCGGTGGGGGTCGCGCTGCTGGTGGTACTGATCGGGATCGCCCCCCTGGTGGGTCTGGTGCTGGCCTCCACGGTGGTGGCCACGGTGGAGCGCCGACGGCTGCGGCTGGTGGACCTGGACCGGTTGCCGGATCCGCACCGGCGCCCGGACGCCCCCGGGACCAGGGCGTGGGTGGCCACCCGGCTCAGGGAGCAGGTGACCTGGCGGGAGCTGATGTTCACGCTGATCTCGACGGCCGCGCTGTGGTGGCTGGACCTGATGGTGCTGGGCTTCTGTTTCGGTCTTCCGGCCGTCTTCTTCAGCTCGCTGGACGGCGAGACCTGGCCCTGGGCGGTCTTCGGCGCGATCGTGCTGCTGGCCTCGCCGTACACGGTGACCTCGTGGGCGGGGGCGCGCGCCGCCATGACGCGTACCTTCCTGGCCCCGCGCGACCGGGAGCTCGGCGAGGAGCTGCGCGAGGTGCGTGCCTCGCAGGTCCGCCTGCTGGACTCCTTCGACGCGGAGCGGGTACGGATCGAACGCGATCTGCACGACGGGGCGCAGCAGCGGCTGGTGTCGCTGGGGATGACCCTCGGGATGCTGCGCCTGGACACCCCGCCGGATTCCCCGCAGTCCGAGCTGCTCACCCAGGCGGAGACTCAACTCTCCGCCGCCCACCAGGAGTTGCGGGCTCTGATCCGGGGGCTCAATCCGCCGGTGCTGGCCGATCACGGGCTCGTCGCGGCGATCGAGGACTACGCCGCCCGGTTCCCGATCCCGGTCACGGTGGATCTCCGGCTGCCCGAGGAACTGCCCAGGAAGGTGGAGACGACCATGTACTACCTCCTCAACGAGGCGATGACGAACATCGCCAGGCACAGCGGGGCCGCGAAGGCGGAGGTGCGCGGTCGGTACCATGCCGATCTGCTGATCTTCGACATCACGGACGACGGCCGCGGCGGCGTGGACACGGAAGCGGGCAGCGGCGTGACCGGGCTGGCCGACCGGGTCAGGGCGCTCGACGGCCGTATGCGGGTGTCGAGTCCGGTCGGCGGTCCCACCCTGTTGCATGTGGAGGTTCCGTGTCGCTACGCCTGATCGTGGCAGAGGACGCCGTGTTGTTGCGCGAGGGCCTGGTCGGGCTGTTGCAGCGGGTCGGGCACGAGGTGGTGGCGGCGGTCGGTGACGCCGGTGCCCTGGTCGCGGCGGTGCGCTCCGAGCGGCCCGACCTGATCGTCACCGACGTACGGATGCCGCCGACGCTGAGCGACGACGGTCTGCGGGCCGCCGTGCAACTCCGTGAGGAGTACCCCGGTCTGCCCGTGCTGGTGCTCAGTCAGTACGTGGAACGCTCGTACGCGCTGGGCCTGCTGGACTCCGGCGGCGGGGCCGGGGTCGGCTATCTGCTCAAGGAGCGGGTGGCCGCGGTGGCCGATTTCACGGCCGCCATCGACCGGATCGCCATCGGCGGCACGGTGGTGGACCCGGAGGTGATCCAGCAGCTGGTGCGGATACGGAAGGACCCCCTGGAAAGGCTGAGCCCCCGGGAGCGCGAGGTGCTCGGTCTGATCGCCCAGGGCCGCACCAATTCCGCCATCGCCGCCGAGCTGTTCATCAGCGACGCCGCCGTGAACAAGCACATCGGCAACATCTTCGCCAAGCTGGACCTGCCGGTGGCCACCGAGGGGCATCGGCGGGTGCTGGCGGTGCTCGCCTTCCTGCGGGCCTGACAGGGTCCCGTCCCGGCCGTGGCCCGTCCTGGCCGTAGCCCCTCGTGGCCGGCCCGTCCTCCCCCGGGTGTCGTCCTCTCAGGCCGGACCCGTCCGGTCCGGTCCATAGACTTGAGTCTCCAGTGACTGGAGACAGCAGAGTCGGGGACATGGACGTGACGACCCTCCTCTCGATCGGGGATCTTTCCCGGCGGACCGGCCTGCCCGTGCGGACCATCCGGTTCTACTCCGATTCGGGGGTGGTGACTCCGACCACCCGAAGCCCCGCCGGCTATCGGCTCTACGACCGCGACGCACTGCTTCGTCTGGAACTCCTGCGCACCCTGCGTGAGCTGGGCATCGACCTGGCCACGATTCGACGGGTGCTGGACCGTGAGCTCTCGGTGGCGGAAGTCGCCGCAGCGCATGCCGACGCCATCGACGTCCAGATCCGGATGCTGCGACTGCGCCGGAGCGTTCTGCGGGTCGCGGCCGGACGCGGGTCCGATCCAGAGGAGACCAAGCTCATGCACAGGCTCACGCAGTTGTCCGGCGAGGAACGCCGACGCCTGATCGACGAGTTCGTGGAAGGCACCTTCGGCACAGCGGACGCCGACCCGGCCGCGGTGGCCATGGTTCGCGCGGCCGCTCCCGGCCTCCCCCGCGATCCGTCCAGCGAGCAGGTCGCCGCATGGGTGGAACTCGTCGGGCTGATGGGCGACGAGGACTTCCGGGCCCGGATGCGCCGGACGGCCCTGCGCCAGGCCGGTGGGCGCACGCTCGGCATCGAGAGCGGGGCCGGCGAGGAACTGATGCGGTTCACCCGTCAGCAGGTGGCCGAGGCCGTGAAGTCGGGCATCGATCCGCTCGGCGACCGGGCCGCGCCCGTCGTCGACGACCTGGTGCGCCGCTTCGCCCAGGTGTTCGCGCGCACCCCCGACACGGAGTTCCGGGACTGGCTGGCCCAGCAGTTCGAGGAGGCGCACGATCCCGGGGTGGACCGGTACTGGCGGCTGGTCTGGATCGTCAACGGCTGGCAGGTGGTACCGGACCTGATCCCGGTGTACCCCTGGCTCGTCCAGGCCCTGCGAAATGACCGGGACGGGTAGCCATCGCGGTGGGGGCCGCCCCGTGACGCCCGGGACCGGTCACGGGCGGGGGTAGACGCCGCACGATGTCACCGGTTCGCCGTTCGCGTCGTCGAGGCAGACCCCGACGTACGAGCCGCCGCCGACGACGTCCGCGGGAAGTGTGGCGGGCACCGAAGTCACCGTGTTGCAGTGCGTACTGCTACTCCTGGCGCCAAGGGGGTTGGCGTAGCCGTCGAACACGCTGTACCACGCTCTGCGGCAGCCGACCGACTTCAACGTCCCGGTGAAGTCCACCGACCGGTTGTACCAGGTCAGGGTGCCCGAGATGTAACTGCCGGCGCCGTCGGAGACTTTGACCGGGGTGGTGGGGTAGGCGGCGGCCGCGGCCGGAGCCGATGCGACGGCAGGCCCGGCCAGTGCCGTGGACATGACCAGGCCCGCCGCGGTGAAGAGGGTGAGAGCAGATCGGCGCAACACGACGTATGTCTCCTTCGGCACGATGTGCGGGATGACGCCACAAGGTTGCCCGCAGCCCTCGCACGTCAACCCCGACGAAGGCCGGCGTCTGCGGACGGCCCGCCGCCACCCCGCAGCAGTGACCTAGGACCGGGGTTGCAGGCGTACAGGGAGGACCTTCAGGTGCCAGTTGACGGGGTTGCTGCCGCGTTCCAGGTGTTCCGGGTCGGTGGCGAGCCGCAGGTCGGGGAACCGGCCGAGCAGCGTGGTCAGGGCCACGGCGGCCTCTTCCTGGGCGAGGTGCGCGCCCAGGCAGCGGTGTGCGCCGTGCCCGAATCCGAGGTGGGATTCGTTGCTGCGGCGGGTGCGACCGAGGTCGAGGCGGTCGGGGTCGGTGAAGGCGGCCGGGTCGCGGTTGGCCGCGGACACGATCGGGAGGACGGCCTCCCCGGTACGTACGGGGGTGCTGCCGACCGTGGTGTCGCAGGTGGCGTAGCGGGGCAGCGCGCGTACGACGGGGCCGCAGTAGCGCATGAGTTCGTTGACGGCGTGCGGCATGAGGGTGGCGTCCTCGCGCAGCAGGGCGAGCTGGTCCGGGTGGGTGAGGAGTGCTTCGGTGCTGTTGGCGATGAGGTTGACGGTGGTGATGTGTCCGGCGACGACGAGGTTGGTGATGAGGGCGACCAACTCGTCGGTGCTCAGCCGGTCCTGGTGATGGGGCGCGAGCAGTTCGGAGACGAGGTCGCCGCCGGGGTGGTCGGCATGGTGCTCGACGAGGGCGTGCGCGTCCTCGACCATGCCGGCGAGCGCGGCGCCCAGTTCGTCGCCGCAGACACCGGCGGTCAGGGTGGCGCTCCGTGCGCGCCAGCGGTCACGGTCGGCTTCGGGGACGGCGATGAGTTCACAGATGACGGTGATGGGCAACGGCCGGGCGAAGTGCTCGATGAGGTCGACGACTCCGTTCTCCGCGTGGCCCGGCAGGCGGTCGAGAAGTTGGCCGGCGACTGCCTCGATCCTGGGGCGCAACGCGGCCACACGGCCCGGGGAGAACGCTGCGGTGACCAGGCCGCGGAGGCGCCGGTGGTCGACGCCGTCCGCGTCGAAGATGCCGGCGCGCAGGTACTTCTCGTGCTCCGGATACATGCCGCGGGCCCGCCAGGTCTGTTCGGTGCGGTGGGCCACCGGCGCGCCGGGGACGGTCACGGCGTCGATGGTGAAGCGGGGGTCGCTCATGATCGTACGGATGTCGTCGTGGCGGGTGGCCACCCACATCGGGTCGACGCCTTGCACGCGTCCCCGCACCATCCGTTCCCGTTCGCGGACGGGCGCGTAGGCGGTGAACGGATCGCGAACCAGCTCCTGATCGGCCAGGTCCAGCAGTTCTCCGTCGGGCTCGATGGTGCCGTGTTCCTCCGCAGTCACTTCGGAGCCTCCAAAGCAGGTGATCGTCCGGTGACGGCATCATGCGCAGGCACCGCCCGCCCAATCCCTTTGGTGCGTCAATCCCTCCGAACGAAGGCGATTGCTGCGGATGCGCCGTCATCGGTGCTGCGAACGGAGACCTGGGTGAACGCGCGGGAAGCCGCTGTGGATCTGTGGCGCAAGGGCCCTGGAAACGTGGCGGAACGGTGACATCGAGGCTCCAGGATTGAGCCCGTGGACACGACGAACCGGTTGCGGACCGTGCGCCTGGGCTTCCTGTGGCGTTTCTCGGGCGTAGGCCCCGGATGCCTTCTGGGCCTTCTGTCGGCTGTCGTCCTCGGCGCGAGCGGCGCGGTGGACCGGCTGGGCGTCGGCCCCAGCCTGCTGATCGCCGCCGCGGTCGTCCCCGTCGTGGCCCTGCCCGCGCCCAGCAGCTTCTGGGTGCGCGCCGACGGCGAGGGCCTCACCCTCTCCAGGGCGTTGCTGCGCCGTCGCTACCGCTGGCACGACATCGCGGGCCTGGACATGGCCTTCGGCGGGGACCCCGATTCGGACGCGCCGCGCCTCACGCTGCGTCTGCGCCTGACCACGACCCCCGCCACCGGCCGCGGACCGCTCGTCGGCGTTCTCGGTCTCGCCGCCGGCCATCGGCTCCGGGGCACCGAACCGCGCCTGCTCGCAGACCTGTTCACCCTGCTCGCCGCCCATGGCGTCCCCCTCGCCGAACCGGACTTCGCCGACCGCGTCCGCGCCGCCCACGGGCTCCCCCCGCTCGCTCCTGGTCCGGGCCCGGTCGAGGGCCGGTGACCATCCGGCCGAGGCCGTCGTGTCGGCGACGACGGTCAGGTCACGAGGGGTACGCCGGTCCGGGCGCGGGGACGGGGCCGCCCGGCCGGAACCGCTCCACCCCGACGATGTGCCGCACCTTGACGGGACGCACGATCACCGCGACCCGCTGCTCCTGCGGCATGATCCACTCGAAGCGCTCGACGCCCAGGTATTTGCGGGCCAGCCGGTCCATGCGGTCGTGTGCCTCCTCGCCCTCGACGAAGCGGGCCACCACACCACTGATCTGCACGCGGTCGAAGGGGTCGGCGGCGTCCGCGTGCGAGAGGTAGACGCGGGGGTCGCGGCGCAGGTTCTCCTCCTTGACCCGGCCCACCGAGGTGTTGAACGTCAGCTCCCCTTCCCCCTCCAGATCCACCCACATCGGGCTGACCTGCGGTGCTCCGTCGGCGAACACGGTGCCGACGTACCAGATGTTGGGGGCTTGCAGTCGGGCGCGGACGGCTTGATCGAAAGGCGCAGTCATCCCGGGAGGCTATCAACCGTGCTGGGCCGGAGAGTTCGGGGCAGCCATGGAATCCCCGCCCATGGCCGCCCCCCGTCGGACGTCAGCCGGCAGGCTTGTGGGGAGCGTCCGGTCCGGTGGTGAGCAGCGCGGTGATCTCCTGGGCGAGCTCCGGGCCGAGTTCGCCCCAGCCGTCCTTGTAGCCGTAGACGCTCGCCAGGGTGCGGGCGTCGTAGTCGCCGTTCATGATCTCGATGTCGGTGGTGGTGATGAGTGCCGGGTGGGCGACGCCGACGGCTCCCGAGACCTTCAGCAGCTCCTTGCGCAGGGTGCGCAGGTAGACAGCGGCCCGGGTGGCCTTCGAGGGCGCGTCGATGCCGCGCACCAGCCACGGGTCCTGGGTGGCGATGCCGGTGGGGCACTTGTCGGTGTGGCACTTCTGCGCCTGGATGCAGCCGATGGACAGCATGGCCTCACGGGCGACGTTGATCATGTCGACCCCCAGGGCGAAGGCGACGGCGGCGTTCTCGGGCAGGCCGAGCTTGCCGGAACCGATGAAGGTGATGTCGTCGGTCAGACCCCGCTCGGCGAAGGTGCTGTAGACGCGGGAGAATCCCATCCGGAACGGCAGCGACACCGAGTCGGTGAAGATCAGGGGTGCAGCCCCGGTGCCGCCCTCGCCCCCGTCGATGGTCACGAAGTCGACCCCGCGATCGCCTCGCGCCATCAGCGTGGCCAGTTCCTGCCAGAAGCTCATCTCCCCCACGGCGCTCTTGATCCCGACCGGCAGACCGGTCTCGGTGGCGAGCAGCTCCACGAAGTCGAGCATCGAGTCGACGTCGTGGAACGCGGTGTGCCGGGAGGGGGAGGCGCAGTCCTTGCCGGCCGGGATGCCGCGGATCCCGGCGATCTCGGGGGTCACCTTCGCGCCCGGCAGCATCCCGCCGAGCCCCGGCTTGGCGCCCTGGGAGAGCTTGATCTCTATCGCCTTGACCGGGGCGCTCGCGACCACGTCCTTGAGCTTGTCGAGGCTGAAGGTGCCGTCCTCGTTGCGGCAGCCGAAGTACGACGTCCCGATCTGGAGGATGAGGTCACCACCGTTGCGGTGGTACGGCGAGAGGCCGCCCTCGCCCGTGTTCTGCATCGCGCCGGCCAGCGCCGCGCCCTTGTTGAGCGCCGTGACGGCCGCGCCGGACAGCGATCCGAAGCTCATCGCCGAGATGTTCACGACGCTCGCCGGCCGGAACGCCTTGACGCGCCCGCGCGGGCCGCCCAGCACCTTGGCCGAGGGCAGCGGGGCCTGCGGGTCGTGCAGATCGGGCAGCGTGCCGGCGAACGTCCGCTGCTTCACGTACGCGTGCCCTTGCACGTGCTCGACGTCCACGTCGGTTCCGAACCCGAAGTAGTTGTTCTCTTCCTTCGCCGACGCATAGATCCAGGTGCGCTGGTCACGGCTGAACGGGCGCTCTTCCTCGTTGGACGTCACGACGTACTGGCGCAGTTCCGGCCCGATCGTCTCCAGCAGGTACCGGGCGTGCCCGATCACGGGGAAGTTCCTGAGCAGTGCGTGCTTCTTCTGGACGAGGTCGCGGGCCGCCACCAGCGCCAATGCTGTCGCGGCGGCCGCACCGATGCTCCGAGCCCGCATGAACGTTCCTTTCCTCGGTTGCTCGATACCCGACTCCATCGCCGTGCGGCGGAGTCGTGGGCGTTGGGCGGCGGACACGACCGGTCAGGCATCGGCGTCCGACGACGAAACGCCACATGATGGTAGAGGTCACGCGAATGGGCGGGCGGGGCAGGGTGTCTCGCCTTCCGGCCTCCTGGCTGCGCCCCACGGCCCCGCGGGGCGCTGTCAGTGGCTGGGGCTACTGTGCTGCGGCATGAAGATCGAATCGCTTCTCAAGGACCTGGGCAGCAACGACGCCGCGCGTGTGGAGGCCGCCGCCGCACAGCTGGCGGAGCAGGCCGACAGCGTGGTGCCGGAACTGCTGCGCGGCGTGGCCGGTGTGAACGGGACCGCCGGTCTCCAGCCGGTCATGCGGGCGTTGCGGCACATCGGGCCGCCCGCGTTCGACGTCGTACTGGCGGCCTGGCGGCGCAAGGAGGTGCCGGACTGGCAGGCGGGGCGGTTCCTCGGGGTGTTCGACGAGCGTTCCGCCGGCCAGTACGCGGCCCTGGCGGCCGATCCGGACCACGGAAGTTCAGGCAGGGGCTTCCAGGGGCTCGTCAGGCTGCGGGTGGACTCCGAGGCCGGGCTGATGGCCCTGGTGGGCAGTTTCGCCCGGGGCCGCCTCGTCCCCTACAAGGCATCCGACTACGCCCGCCTGCTGCACGATTCCTTCGGGCCGCGACTGCGCTCCCTGCGTCGCGACCCTGCCGTGTCCCCGAAGATCCGGCGGGGCGCGATGGCGGCGCTGGTGGAGGGCGGCGGTGCCGACGCGCTCGACGACCGTGACCGGGCAGCGATCGAGCGGCTGATACGGGTGAAGATCCTGGACGAGGGGGTCCCGACGCTTCCGTCGGCGATCCTCAGCGGCTGGTGGATGGCCGTGCCCGGGGCGTCGTACGAGGGTGTCTTCGAGGCTCTGGACCTGCACGACCGGCGGCCCGTCACGGCCTCCGCCGGCGTGGAGGCGGCAGAGGGCCAGATGATCCAGGTACCTGGGCCGGACGGCGCCGACCGCTCTGTGGGGCGGGCCTTCGTCACCCCGGAGCTGAACGGCTGGCGCCTGGTCTTCGGTCCCTTCGACGAGCTCGTCGGCGACTTCTGGGACGGCATGATCGAGACGGTCGAGCGGGTCAGTCTCCACTGCGGCCAGGCCCAGTTCTTCTTCCTGGACGACGCCGGCGGCTCCGACTTGTGGATCGTCGCCGAGAACGGCCTGGTGATCCGTCAGTACGCCGCCGAGAGCGTCCCCGAATGGGAGGGCGACCCGCTGCCGTGGGAGACCCTGGCGGTCGACGACCCGGAGTTCGACCCCGAGTACGACGAGGCCCCGTCCAACGCGGGGACCGCGGGCGCCCGCTCCGCCTGCGGGTACCTCTCGGTCGACCCCGACGACGTCGCCCCGGACACCGAGGTGCGCGGCCACGGCTGGCTGGCCCTCACCGCACCGGGCGTCGGGCACGGCGCGTTCCCCGGAGCACTCCGGATCTGAGGCACATGCCGCCTGCTGCCCCGGTCGCCTGCTGCCCTGGTCGCCTGCCGCCGCGGTCGCCTGCGCGCATCGCCTGTACCGCCTCGGCGCCCCGCGGAGCCCGCCCGCGGGGCGACCCCACCAAGCCCATCACTCAGTCACGTACTGGATGGTGGCCCGGCCTTCACATCGATCGTGAGCCGTTGGCGATTCGCGCTTCCCGCGCGGCACTGTCCGAGATGAAGACGGAGATGGGGTGCTCATACCAGCTGGAAGCCTCTGGCAGGTCTCTGATCAGCGAGGGAACCTCCGGCTCGAACCTCAGAAGGGTGAGCGTCTTCCAACCGTGCGGGATCTCGTCCCATCCGACCCCGAACTGCTGGGTGACGGATATGACGGTGACCTTCACCCGGACGACGTCGCTCTCGTCCACGCGCCGAAAACAGCAATCGAATGTTCTGCCCACGGGTACGTCCGCGTAGTTGAACGAGAGGAAGAGCGCCTCCTCGTTCGCAGACCGTCGGGTGAAACCGTGACCAAAAGCCGCCAGGGCTTCCTTGTTGGCACGGCTCTCAACCAGAAGCACCCGTTCAGCGAGCGGCGTGTCTTCTTCAGTCCTCACGCTGAAACTCTCTCTCCCTGCCGGCAGATCACGGATCACGGGCGTGCGGACCGCGGCCGGTGGCAGACCGGCTCCGCCTGCGAGGCATCCTCCACGGGCTCGGCTCAGCCTTGTTCCGCACCGCCGACCGCGGCTTCGTAAGCGAGCAGTGTGTCGACGAACAGCTGCCGCTGATCCGGTGTCAGCGGGGCCAACGCCTTGCGCCACGCAGTCGCACCCGGGGCCAGCCAGGCAGTGATCGCGGGTTGCTGGTCGGCCGCGATGCCGATGATCCGACGGCGTCGGTCCGCCTCGTCCTCACGCCGGTCCAGGATTCCCTTCCTGCTCAGGTCGCCGACCAGCAGGCTCACCGTCGTCGGCGCGACCTGCAGCCGGGCCGCCAGTTCGTTCACGGTCATCGGCCCGTCGAAGAGCAGGTAGGAGAGCAGGGAGAGGTGGCGTGGCGCCAGTGCGAAGGACTGCAGCGCCTCCGGCACAGGGATCTTCTTGACTCTGCCCACCATCCGAGGCATGAGCAGCAGCAGGGCCCGGACGGCATCATCGACCTCGCGCTCGCCGCCTTCTGCGGCGTCGTACGCCCTGGGCCCTGACATTGCGCACCTCTCCCTATTTACCTTTGCCATCAAAGGTGTTTTACTTTGCATGCAAAGCAAGCTCCCCTCATCGTACAAACGACCTGAACGGAGTTGCCACCATGCCGCACTTCAGCGTGCACATCCGCGAAGAATCCCTGGACGGGACGGTGGAACCGAAGCTGATCAGCGCCCTGACCGACGCGGTCGGCTCCGTCTACGGCGCGGAGTTCCGCCGCCTCGTCGGAGTGGATCTGATCGGCATCCCGCAGCACCGTCGGGGCATCGGCGGCAACCCGGCCGAGGGCGACGCGCCTCTCGTCACCCTCAGCATGCGCGAAGCCGCCTATCACGTACCCGAGATCCCTGACGCTCCCGCCCGCCTGGTCGCCGCCACCACCGACGCGATGGCGGACGTACTCGGCGAGGCCGTGCGCGAGCAGGTCATTGTCACGATCGTCGGCGTCCCGGAGGGCCGCACCGGAGTCGCCGGGACGGTGGCCTGACACGCCCGGTTCATGGAGTCGCCCAGCGGCTCCGGCGCCGGTGAACGCCGTCAAGGGGCTGGGGCGACGGGTGGTGGGGGTGGCGGAGGCGGGGGGCCCGGTGGCGGGGGTGGGAAGCGTGGTCGGGCCGGAGCCTCGGTGGCGGGCGGGGGTGGCGGAGGCGGCTCCCCCCACCGAGGACGGCTGGGCTGCCGGGGCCGGGCCTGCGACGGGGCCGGTGGCGGCGGACCCGGTGGCGGAGGCGGCGGCGGCTCCACCGCCGGCAGCAGCGGACCACCCACACGCAGCCGGCCGATGGTCAACTCGGCGCGGCGGCGGGCGATCGGGGCGTCGTCACGTTCGTAGACGAAGCGGATACCGAACTCGCCGGCCTTCTCGGTCGCGAGCAGTCGGTAGCCGAGCGCGTGGGCGATCTCCTCGATCCGGCGCCGATTCGAGGCGGTGTCGCGGTCAGGATTCACCCTGACGCGGGCACGGCCGTCGAAACCCGCGCGTATCTCGTCGTCCTTCATCCGACTCCACTCCTGGGAAGGTTCGGCCTCCACCCAGCCGCTCCACCCCGATCGTCGCACGCGCCCGTCCCTCGCGAGCACCGAGGTGAACCGCACGGAGCGGCCGGTGAGGCCGGGTACGCCCGCACCTCGGCCGCCTCGCCGGGGATGCGGTGCGGTTGTCAGGCGTACTCGGGTCCGGACGGGGTGACCCACTCGACGAACTGGACGATCACGCCGTTGGGGTCGGTGATCTGGAAGAGGCGTTCGCCCCAGGGCTCCTCGCGCAGCGGCATGGTGATCTCGACACCCTCGGCGCGCAGCCGCTTCTCCTCGGCCTCGATGCCGGTGATGGTGAAGGCGAGGATCAGACCGGAGACGTGCTGGTCTCGCCGGCCGGCCGGCAGCACCTCGATTCCGCGGGCGAGGTGGACGACGTCCGCCGCGGCGTCGTCGCGCGCGAGGGAGGCGCCTCGAAACCGGTGCCCCCTGCGTCGCGGCCCTGCCGCCCACCCATCTCGACCCCAGGACGCTCGGGCTCCCCGCGGAGGATCCCCGTACGCCGCTGATCTGGCGTCTGCGTATCGACGACCTCAAGCGCGTGCTGGACGGACTCGGCCTTCTGGAAGCCTCCGTGCCGGGTCTCGCCGGGCGCCTCGACCGCGACCGCATCGCCGTGGCAGGGCACTCCTGGGGAGCCCAGACGGCGAGCACGCTGCTGGGCGCACGCGTCCTGGACTCCGACGCCGTACCCGGCGAGGACATGTCCGACCCCCGCGTCAAAGCGGGTGTGCTGCTCGCCATGGCCGGTCTCGGCGACGACCTGACCCCGTTCGCCGCCGAGCACTTCCCCTTCATGCGGCCGCCCTTCGACACCATGACCGCACCGGCCCTCATAGTCGCCGGTGACAGCGACCAGTCCCACCTGTCCACGCGCGGACCGGACTGGTTCACCGACCCCTACACCTGCAGCCCGGGAAACAAGAGCCTGCTCACGCTGTTCGGAGCCGAGCACTCGCTCGGCGGCATCCCCGGATACGAGGTCGCCGAGACGACGGACGAGAGCCCCGCCCGGGTCGCCCTGGTCCAGCGGCTCACCACGGCCTTCCTGCGCAGCGCTCTCTACCCCGAGGACACCGGCTGGAAGGCCGCGGCCACCGCGCTGGAGGAAGACCCCGACGCGCTCGGGAAAGTGCGGAGCAAGTAGGCGCGAGCGGTTGGCCTCTCCGTCAGGCGCGGTGCCGGCTTCCGCTGCGGATCATCGACATCAGCAGTTGGTGGGTTTCGCCGTCGGCGGCCGCGACCAGGCCGCGGCCCGCCGGTCCGACCGGGGAGCCGTCGATCCCGGTGACCGCGCAGCCGGCGGCCCGGCACAGAGCGATGCCGGCGGCGAAATGGACGCTGCCGGACAGGTCTCCGCCGTCGGTGACGTACGCGGCGCGCTTGCCGGCGGCGACCCAGGCCAACGCCAGCGTCGTGGATACGACTCGGGGCCGGAAATGTTCCACGAACCCGGGCCGGGCCAGCAGTTCCACAGCCCGGAAGCCGGGCGCGCCGGGGAACGGCGGGTCCAGATTGACATCCACGAGTCGGGTGGCGGGTGTGGGCGTCAGTTGCGCATCGGCGCCGTCGTGCCGCACCCAGGCGGTCTCCCCGTCGGTGAAGAAGACCTCGCCAGAGAACGGGTCGGCCACCGCTGCCGCACCGTCGCGCAGCGCCACGTTGACGGCCACCAGCATGTTGCCGACCGCGTAGTTCAGCGTGCCGCACAAGGGGTCGACCAACCACTGGCGCGCGGCCCGGGCGGCACCCTGGTGTCCGCCCTCTTCGCCGAGCACGGCGTCATCGGGCCGGGCGGCCCGGATGACACCGAGAATCGCCTTCTCGGCCTCCACATCGGCGGCGGTGGCGAAATCCCCGGCGCCCTTGTCGATGCGGGTGAGCCGCCGGCCGTACATGCTCCGCACGACGTCCGCGCCGGCATGTGCCGCGGCGATCGCGACCCCGGCATCGTCAAGGCTCGCACCCGCATATGAGTTGACCATGTCACGCAGGATATCGGCGGCAGTCGGGGGCCTCGCCTGCCCGGCCGGGGTGCGGATGGCGGAGGTCGGTCACGCTGCGCGCGGGTCCTGAGCGGCTCTTCTCCACGTACCGTCCACGCGGAGTTCGGGCCCGTCGTTCCGTTCTTCGCGCACGATCCGACGGTGATCGCGGTGAGGTTGCCCCAACCGGTGGGGCGGACGTCCTTACGCGTCCACTTCGTCGGCGTCTTGTGGGAAATGGTGTACTCGACCAGCTGTCCGGTCGTGAGCATGGTGAACCAAGGCGTTGCCATGGCGAACGCGTCGAGGACTTCGACTCACTGCAGGTTGTTCGTGTCCCTGGGGATGTTGCCCGCGGCGGGGAGCGGCTGGTGGCCTTCGTCCCAGTGGTTGGACCAGCTGCACAGTCCGCACGCGTACCGGCCGTTGAGGCCGTGCACCTCGGCGCCGCAGCCTCGACAGCGCGTGGTGGTGATCTCCGGGGTCATGGCGGGTCCGGGAGAGTTGGACGACCAGCCGCATTGGTTGCTGCAGGTCCAGGACCCGTCAGGGCCCTGGGTGGCTGCCGCGCCACAGTTTCCGCATGTCATCGGAGACCTCCCCGGGGTGGTCCGGCCGACGGGGGTGCGGCGGGGCCAGGTTCAGGATGGCAGGTAGAGGCAGGGTTTCAAGAGCCCTCTCGCTCTTTCGGATTACCCGCACCGCCCATCGGCAGCGCCGACGGCACCGCGGGGCTCGGACGCTCGGGCGGAGAGGCGGGGAAGGGCTGGGAAGGACGGGGAGGGGCGGGGAGGGGCGGGTACCCGGGTTCCCGCCCCTTCCGTGCCCGGCCGGTCGCATCACTCGCCGTGATCCGCGACCCGGGATCGCTTCGACGCCGGCCCCTGGGACTTGGCGTGGGTCAGTTCGCACCTCCCGTCCACGCAGGACCGACGCAGCCGCCCGGCCGAGACGGTCTCCACGAGGCCGATCGCCCAGCACATCGGGCAGCCGCGCAGTGCGACCAGGCCGACGGGCGCGAGCAGCAGACTCGCCGGGCCGACGGCCGGCAACAGGGCCAGGGACCCTACGAGCGCACCGAACCCGACGGCGCCGCGGGCCAGATGGCGCGGGACGCTGTCGCTGGCGAAACCGCCGCGCGCTGGCGCCGTGGTCGAGTCAGACGTCATCGTTGTCGGTTCCCCTCGTCACGGCCGGTTCCTCGCTCAGTGCCTCGCGTACTGCCGAACGGGCCCGGTGCAGGCGGGACTTCATCGCGGCGGTGCTCAGTCCGAGCCGGTCGGCGACGGTGCGGCCGGGCAGGCCCTGGATGTCCCGCATGACCAGCACCCGCCGCTGGTCCATGGGCAGGGTCGCGACGGCGGCCGCGACGCGTTCGGCTTCCAGGCGCAGCAGGACGTCCTCCTCGGCGGACCGCGCGGTGCCCCCGAACGCGTCGAACCGGTCCGGCGTGCCGAGCCGGTCGTGTTCGTCGGCCGGTACGCGGTGGAGCAGGGCTCGGGTGCGGCGCAGGCACTCGTTGCGGACGATCCGGAACATCCACGATGCCAGCGCCCCGGAGGCGCGCAGCATGCCGATCTTGCGGTAGAGGATGATCAGCGCTTCCTGGGCGGCGTCCTCGGCGTCCTGGGGTGTGGCGCACAGCGTGTGCGCGAACCGGTGCACGTGCGGGTAGGAGCCGTACACCAACGAGGTGAGCGCCTCGACGTCGCCGCGTTGCGCCGCGGCGACCAAAGTCGCGCCGGGCCAGGTGTGGTCAGCCACGCTGACGCCTCCGGCGGCGCAGCAGCGTGACGGTGCACGCGCACAGCAGCAGCGCGCCGGCCGCGGCGGCGATGATGACGGTGGTCATGTGGTCCTCCTGGTGAGCACGGGGCGGACGCGGTCGTCCGCACGCCTATGAGAGGCGCGGCGGGCACAGAAGGATTCACCCCGCTCGATCCGGATGCCGGTGATCCTCGGGAGCGGCCTCAGGTGGTCGTCCCGGAGGGCCCGGTGATGCGCTTGACGGCGTCGAGGGTGAGCGTGCGGTCGTGGGGTTCCGTGGCCAGGGCCCGGTGGAGGGTCAACCCCTCGATGAGGGCGTCGAGTTGGCGGGACGTGTCCGGGTCGAAGTGTTTCTCCAGGTGGCCTCGGCTGCGGGTCATCCATTCGTGGGTGAGTTCCCGATAGGAGGGCCGCCGGGCGGCGAGGGTGTAGAGCTCCTGGGTGAGGACGAGGTCGCGCCGGCTTCCGTCGGACAGTGCGTGGATGAGGTCGGCCACCGCTTCTCCGGCCTGGTCCCGGTCGGCCGGAGCGGCGAGGTGCGTGTCGAACAGCGCGACCACGTGCTCGGTGAAGTGGCGGAACGCCTCCCGGAGCACCTCGTCGATCCCGCTGAAGTGGTAGGTCATCGAGCCCAGGGGAACTTCTGCGCGCGCGGCGATCTTCCGGTGGGAGACACCGGCGGTGCCTTCCTCGGCGATGAGGTCGAGCGTGGCGGTGAGGATGCGTTCGCGACGCTGCGGATCGGTGTGTCCGGTGGCCATGGTCGTCGCGGCCTCAGAGGGTGCGGACGGGGCGGGCGGGGTTGCCGACGGCGACGACGTCCGCGGGGATGTCCTTGGTGACGACGGCGCCGGCGCCGATGACGGAGTTGTCCCCGATGGTCACGCCGGGGAGGACGATCGCGCCTCCGCCGATCCATACGTTGTCGCCGATGGTGATCGGCTGGGCCGCTTCCAGCTTGTCGCGGCGGGGTTGCGGCTCCAGGGGGTGCGTCGGGGTGAGCAGCTGGACGTTGGGGCCGATCTGGCAGTCCTCGCCGATGGTGATGGCCGCGACGTCCAGGGCGGTCAGGTTGTAGTTGACGAAGGTACGCGCCCCGATCGTGATGTTGCTCCCGTAGTCCACGTACAGCGGCGGCCTGACGTGGACCTCGTCCCCCACCGACCCGAGGAGTTCGGCGAGGAGGGGCCGGGCCGCGCCCGCGTCTTCGGTGTAGGCGGCCTGGTAGCGGGCGGCCAGGCGTACGGCTTGCTGCTGGCGGTCGGCGATCTCGGGGTCGTCGGCGATGTAGAGGTCGCCCGCCAGCATGCGTTCGAGGTTGGTGCGGGGGTCCTGTGCGAAGTGGTCCGTCTGCATGGGGAGAGCGTAGAGGGTGGAGCGTACGATCGTACACTCCGGGTTACGATTCGCCAGGATTCGCCGATATCGCCCCGGTCTCGCTGTACGGGCTCAGTCCTTGCGTCCTGTCACGGCGACGGTGAGACCAAGACCGATCATCGTGAGCCCGCCCACTCCCCCGACCAGAGAGAGTCGCCGGGGTGAGCGGGCGAACCAGTCCCGTCCGGTGGCCGCGACCAGTCCCCACGCGCTGTCGCAGGTCACCGCGATGGCGTTGAAGACCAGCCCGAGGAGCAGCATCTGAACCACGATGTGCCCTTGGGCGCGGTCGACGAACTGCGGCAGCACAGCGGCGAAGAACACGATGGTCTTGGGGTTGGCCACCCCGACCGCGAACCCCTCCCACAACGTGCGCAAGCCACCCTGCGCGGCCTTGCCGCCGGTGAACGCGCCCTGAAGCGCGCCACGTTGCCGCCACGCCTTGACGCCCAGATACACCAGGTAGGCGGAACCGGCCAGCTTCAGCGCCGTGAAGACCAGGACGGACCGTTCCACGATCGACCCGACCCCGAGTGCCACGGCCACGATGAGCACGTAAGCGCCCAACGTGTTCCCCACCACCGTGGTCAGCGCGGCCCGGCGCCCCTGCGCCAGTGCCCGCCCGATCACGAACAGCACGCTGGGCCCGGGGATCACGATCAGCAGGAACGACATAGCCGCGAAGGCGAGCAAACGCTCAGCAGACACCATGGCACCCATGCAAGCACGGGGCAGGGTCGTCCCTCAGCCCCTTTTCCTCCTCATCGTGCAGGGCAGGCGGGGACGTTATGCGGACTCGGCCTGGCCGCCGGCGCGGACCAGGCCCGTCTCGTACGCGAGGATCACCAGTTGGGCGCGGTCGCGGACGCCCAGCTTGGCGATGGCGCGGGTGACGTGGGTCTTGGCGGTGAGCGGGCTGATGAAGAGTTCTGCGGCGATCTGGTCGTTGGACAGGCCCGTCGCGATCAGGCGGGTCACCTCGCGTTCCCGGGCGGTGAGTACGGCGAGCCGTTCGGCGGTGTCGGTGGGGGCCGCCGGGCGTTGCGCGAACTGCCCGATCACCCGTCGGGTCGCGCCCGGGGAGAGCAGCGCGTCGCCGGCCGCCACCGACCGGACGGCCTGGCGCAGGTCGTCCGGTTCGGTCTCCTTGGTGAGGAAGCCGCTCGCGCCGGCGCGCAGGGCCGCGAAGACGTACTCGTCGGTCTCGAAGGTGGTGAGGACGATGACCCGGCAGTCCGTCAGTCCGGGGTCCCCGACGATCGTCCGGGTGGCGGTGAGGCCGTCCGTGCCGGGCATGCGGATGTCCATGAGGACGACGTCGGGGCGGACGGCGCGGGCCGTGCGGACGGCCTCGTCGCCCGTGCCCGCCTCGCCGACGACCTCGATGTCCTCGGCGCGGGCGAGGAGGCTGCTGAATCCGGCCCGTACCAGGGACTGGTCGTCGGCGAGGAGCACCTTGATCGTCATGGGCGGAAGCCTGGCACAGGGATGGCGGCCCGCACGAGCCAGCCGTCGCCGTCGCCGCGCGGTCCGGCGCGGAAGTCGCCGCCGAGCGCCCGGACCCGCTCACCCATCCCGCGCACCCCGTGCCCTGCCGCCCGCGATGTCTCCGCCGGGGTCCGGCCGTCGTCGGTGACGCTCACCTCCACCCGCCCGAGGCCGCACCGGACGGCCACGTCGGCCCGTGACGCCCCTGCGTGGCGGACCGTGTTGGTGAGGGCTTCCTGCACGATCCGGTGGACGGCGAGGGAGACCGGTGCGGGAACGGCGGCGAGGTCACCGGACGTCTCCAGCCGGATGTCCAGTTGGGCCGACCGCATCCGGTCGACGAGCGCCGCGACCTCGGGGACTCCGGCCGCGGGATCTTCCGGGGCCTCCCCCGGCGCGCGCAGCACGTGGACGAGCGCGCGCAGGTCCCGTACGGCCTCGGTACGGATCTGCTGGGCCGTGGTGAGCGCGGCCCGCGCCTCCTCCGGTGAGTCGTCCAGGGCCTCCGCCGCGACCCGGAGCTGGATTCCGACGACGGTGAGGGTGTGCCCGACGACGTCGTGCAGTTCGCGGGCGATCTCCAGGCGGGCCTCCGCGATCCGCCGGCCGGTCTCCTGGTCCCGTTCCCGTACGGCCCGCAGCAGCCCTTCGTCGAGTTCGGCGCGCCAGCGGAGGCGGTTGCGGTAGGCGGTCGCGGCGGCGAGGAGCACCGCCAGCCACAGGGCCTCGGCGCCGAGGGAACCGAGGACCTCGCGCGGGGTGGCACCGCCGTTGTACGTCTCCCAGGTCGCGGCGAAGGCCAGTTCCGCCAGGCCGATCCCGGCCGCCCACGGGAGGCCGGGGCGGCCGGGCCGGTCGTCGGCGGCCAGGGTGGCGTACGCGGCGGAGACCGGCCACACCCAGCCGGCGTCGGTGAGCCCGGAGGTGCGGAACACGACGACGGCCTGCACGCTCAGCAGCAGCACGGCGATCGGCCACCGGCGGCGCGCCAGCAGGAGCAGGCCCAGCCACAGGGCGAGCGGCAGGGCTCCCGCGGCGTCCAGCCGGCCGCCGAGCCGGGCGGTGCCGGCCAGGACGGCGACGGCGGTGCCGGCCGCGAGGGACCGGTCGACGAGCCGGGCCGCGCGGGGGTTGGCGGGGGCGGGGACGGCGAGTCGGTCCATGCGCCGATCATGCACGACGGTCCCGCCCCCGCTCGATGCGGGCGCCCGCCGCTGCTGCGGCGAGCGCGATCCACCCGAAGTCGGCGGCGAGTACCAGGCGTTCGACGAGACCGACGAACGTCGGGACACCGCCCAGCCCCAGCGACGGACCGCCGTCCATCACGTCGGCCAGGAGGACCGCGAGCGCCGCCGTCGCCGTGACCGAGGCCGCGGTGAGGGTGTTCAGGGCCGTGCGCAGGCCGGGCCTGAGGGTCGTGAGCGTCCCGCGGAGCAGCACGGCGGCGGCCGGCAGGGCGGCGAAGGCGAGGAACGCGGCGCTGCCGTGGACGAGTTCGGAGAGGGAGGGGCGGGTCCAGTGGCCGGGCGGGTCCGCCGGGAAGAGGGCCGCGACCAGGATGCCGGCCGTCCACACCACCAGCGCCGCCCGGCCCGCCCGTTCCGTTCGCCGGGTCCCGGCGCCGAGTCGTACCGCGAGTACGGCGGAGGCGGCGCCGGCGGCCAGCAGCGCCGCCGGGAGCAGCCAGCCGGCCGTGCCGTGCACGTACCGGCTGAGGGTTTCGCTCACCAGGTCGTACTCCGGGTTGAGCGTCTCCACCGCAGCCATCGCCAGGGCCCCGATGCCGATCAGGGTGAGCGGGGCCCGTACCCCCGCTGCCGGTGCCGTGTTCGTCGCCGTCATGCCGTCCTCCTCGGTGTCGTTTCCGGTGATCCAGAACCTACGGAGGGGGTGGAGGCGGCCGCGTCCTCCCGATGCGGACATCCGGTCGTACACCGGACGGTGTCGTCGTCCGGGCCCGCTGCACCGTTCGGTGTACGGGTCGGAGCAGCCGGGCCGGCCGTCAGCTCCGCTTGCGGGACCGGACCTGCGGGGACAGATGGCGGGCCAGCACGTCCAGGGCCTCGGTGACTTCCTTGAGCCCCTCGGGATCGTCACCGAGTGCGTCGGCCAGCGCGCCCTCGATGGAAGTGGCCCTGATCCGGGCCATCCGGTCGGAGGGGCGGGAGGACTGCCGGACCAGGAGGCGGCGGCGGTCTGCGGGGTCGGGGCCGGTGACCACGGCGCCGGCCTCCTTCAGCCGGGCCACCGCCGTGGAGACCTGGCTCTGCGGAAGGCCGGTGCGGGCCGCGATCTCGCCGACCGCGCTGTCGGGGTGGGCGGTCAGGTCGCTCACCACGATGAGGACGGAGCGCACCCCACCGCCGTAACGGGCCGCGCCGCCCTCCGGCTCGGGCATCGCGCCTTCCCCGATCTTCATGAGAGTTCGTCCCAGCAAGAACAGCTCGACTCCATCCATGCCACCACATTACATCGGGGTCGATACATCTTCGAGAGATGCATCCAAATCAATACATCTATCTTGATGCATCTATGAAGATGCGTTAGCTTCGGAAGCAGGCGCCGGGACATCCGGCCATCGACGGTTGAAGGAGACGGTCGTGCTCAAGTGGCGCGGGAACCCCTGGGCAGTCCTGGCGACGCTCTCGCTCGGGTTCTTCATGACTTTGCTGGACCTGACGATCGTGAACATCGCGATCCCCAACATGATCAACGGCCTGGGAGCCTCGCTCGACCAGACCCTGTGGGTGGTCAGTGCCTACGCGCTGGCGCTCTCCGTCCTGTTGATCACCGCGAGCCGGCTCGGCGACATGCGCGGCCCGCGCAACCTGTTCGCCGCGGGCCTGGTCGTCTTCACCCTGGCGAGCGTCGCCTGCGGATTCGCCCCGGACGCGGCGGCCCTGATCGCCGCCCGAGCCGTGCAGGGGTTGGGTGCCGCCCTCCTCGTACCGCAGACGATGACCCTGATCGTGTCCGTCTTCCCGGCCTCGCGGCGCGGTTCCGCGCTCGGCGTCTGGGGCACGGTCGCGGGCCTGGCCACCCTGTCCGGGCCGACCCTGGGGGGCGTACTGGTCTCGGCCGTGGGCTGGCGCTGGATCTTCCTGGTGAACGTACCGATCGGGATCGTCGCGCTCGCCCTCACGTTCCTGGTCGTCCCCGACATCCGCCCCTCCCGTGCCCACCGCTTCGACCTGACGGGCGTTCTCCTCGCCACCGCCACCCTGTTCTGCCTGGCGTTCGGTCTCCAGGAGGGCGAGCGCTACCAGTGGGGTCCGGGCATCCGGGCACTGCTCGCCGCGGGCGCGGTCCTGGCCGTCGGGTTCCTGCTGCACCAGCGCGGCCGGCAGGACCGTGAGCCGCTCGTGCCCTTCGCGCTCTTCAAGGACCGCAACTTCACCGTGATGACCGTGCTGGTCGGACTCGTCTCGATCGCCATGCTGGGGCTGGTGCTGCCGTTCAACCTCTACCTCCAGTCCGTCCTGCACATGAGCGCGATGAAGGCCGGGCTGGTGCTGGCCCCCTCCTCCCTGGTGTCGATGGCCCTCGGCCCGTTCGCCGGACGCATGTCCGACCGGATCGGCGGCAAGTACCTGCTGATCACCGGGCTGGCCCTGTACGCGTCCGGAATCCTCGCCATCGCCCTGATCGCGGGGCCCGCCACCTCCTGGTACGCGTTCGTCCCCGCCACCCTGCTCACCGGGCTCGGCGTCGGATGCATCGTCGCCCCGATGACCACCGAGGCCATGCGCAACGTGCCGCCCCGGCTCGCCGGTGCCGCCTCCGGCGTCAACAACACCGTCCGCCAGATCGGATCGGTCATCGGTGCCGCGGCTGTCGGCGCCCTCGTGCAGGGGCAGCTCTCCGCCGGGGTCTCGGCCGGTCGGAGCTACTCCGCCGCGTTCCTCTCCACCCTGCACAGCACGGCGGCCCTGCCCGTCGCGGTCCTGACGGCCGGTCTGCTCGCCTGCCTCCTGATCCGCAACCACACCAAGCCCCGCACACCGGCCACCGCCCCGGCCCCGCCCGCGAGTTCGATGCGTCGTCCGATTTCGTCCGGCGTCGTTCGGGACCGTGGCACCATGTCCGGCATGACGACGAACCGAAAGGGCCATGCCGCGTAGACGGCCGGGGCGTGTCCGGGGCGGCGTCCACCGTCGCCGGACACCGGACGCGAGGCCGGTCATCGGCGGCATCGACGGCCTGTCCTCGCACGCACTCGCCGACATCGCCCGCCTGGAGCGGACCCGCAACTATCTGCGGCCAGGGGACGTCACCGCGGCCGTGCGCCTGTGGAAGGACTACGTCCACCGTCCCGAGCGCGCGCTGTGGCACGACTACGAGTGGGGCGACGCGCACTGGTACTGCTGCGGCAACCCTCTCGAAGCGCGGGCTCTCCTGGACACCGTGCTGCGGGCCGTTCCTCCCCGCAGCGCCCGCGAACTCCGGCGGATCATCAGCCGGTCGGACGCGGTGTGGAGCCGGCCTTCGCCGCCGTACGAGACCTGAGGAGCTCCGTCGCGGCACTGCTCGCCCCGCGGATGAGGACGGACCCGCGGGCTCACCCCTCGCGCAGCCGCAGAAGGTACGTCGCGGTCAGCGCGACGGCACGGTCCTCGTCGTGCGACAGCTCCGCGAGGGCCCGTGAGGCCGTCGCCCCCGGGATGCCCGCCAGTGCCTGGGTCAGCCGTCCGCGTGCGGGCGCTCCGGTCGTTGCCCCGGCGAGCCGGTCGACGAGCCCGGTCGCGATCCGGTCCGCCGTCGCGGTGTCGTCCGCCAGCACGCTCAGTACGTCGGCCGCATCGGTGTCGTTCCTGCCCGCCACGATCATGTCGATGAGCGTCGGTACCGCATCGGCCGCTCCACGTGTCCCCAGCGCCAGAGCCGCGTACCCGCGGACCACGGCGTCGGGGTTCGCGAGGGCGTCCTGCAGGTGGGCGGCGGCCTCGTCCCCGGGCATCTCGGCGAGGGACTGAACGGCGCGTTCCCGCACCGCCGCCACCGGCGAGCCGAGGCCCCGCGCCAGCAGTGCCGAACCATCGTCGCCCGATCGTGCCAGCGCCCATCGAATGGCTCCGGCGACGTTCGGCTCCGTCTCGCTCAGTGCCGCGTCGACCAGGGCCTCCACCGGCACCGGAACCTCGTCGACCGAGGAGAGGGCCGCGCGCTGACGCGCGTCGGCGCTCTTGGACCCCAGCGCCTGGAGGAGCGAGACGACCTGGAGGGCGTGCTCCCAGTCGGCGGGGTCCGCGTCATCGATCCGGCGCAGCCGCGTGAGCAACTCCGTCTCGGCCGCGATGCGTTCGCGCGTCCGGCGGATGAGGTCGCCGACGAGCGCCGTGGGCGTGAAGCCGGGATCGTCGAGCGCGCGCCCGATCTCGCGCAGGGACAGCCCCAGTGACCGCAGGCTCTCGATGTGGAAGATCCGCCGGATGTCCTCCCCGGAGTACTCCCGGTATCCGGAGCCCGTACGGCCCGAGGGCCGCACCAGGCCGAGCGACTCGTAGTGCCGGAGCATGCGGGCACTGACCCCGGACCGTCGCGCCACCTCACCGATCAGCACGCCCTATCGTCCCTCCTGCCCGGACCCGCCGAGGGCCACGACGCGCTTCGCCTCCTCGATCGCGAACTCGAACCCGGCGTCCGGGTCGCGCAGCAGCCGTTGCGTGGCAAGCGCGTGCGCGTGCACGAGTTCCTGCGGGCGTGCGTGTGCGTCCGCATCCGCCTGCGGGTGTGCGTCTGCCCGCGGATCAGGGGCCGCTGTCGCGGCGTGCAGAGCCGGCAGGACCACTTCGCCCAGCGCGACCATCGCCCGGCTGAGACTCAGCTGCGTCTGACGCCCACCGCGCCCGAGCTGCGTCGCCAGCACCACGGCCAGGGCGGGCTCCTCGCCTTCCGGTACGAGTACGACCGCGGCCCGCCAGGCGCTCCGCGCCACCTCGTCGTCGGGGTCGGACAGGAGCGTCCGGGTGATCGCCGGCCACGCCTGCCGGTCCCCGATCTTGGACAGTGTGTGCAGCGCCTGGCTCCGTGCCTGGGCACGCTCCGAGCGGAGTTCGCGGACCAGCCCGGGGAGCGTCAGGGACACCGGGTGGCGGGTGAGCGCCCAGGTCAGCATGTCGCGGACGAAGAACTCGGGCTCGATCGCGCATCGCTCGACGAGCGTGTCGACATAACGCGGGTCGGGCGCCGTACCGACCGCCAGGGCGGCCCGCAGCCGCACGGACGAACTGCTGTCCGCCAGCCCCCGGAGCATTCGTGTCCCGTCCGTGTCCTGTCCCGTGAACGTCATCGAGACCACCTCCTCGGCCAGCAGTGAAGACCCTGCCACCGTGTCAAGGTCAAACAGGACCCCCCGCGCGAGCACCTGTCGCCTGCTGCTTCCCGGTGCCGGTCATGCGGTCGGCCGGGCCGGCCCTGCTTCGGGCTTGCGGGCGAGCAGGTGGATCTCCTTGAACTGCCGCCGGTCGGTGGGCTGGGGCTCGCGAACCATCCGGGCCACCTCGGCCAGACCGGCCGTGCGCAGCAGCGCGGCGAGGTGATCCGGCGACCACCGATAGGCGGGAGCGACCGCGTGGTCGAAGACCTGCGCCGGGTGTGACGGGTCGTCGGTGGCCCAGAAGCCGACCAGGATGTGGCCGCCGGGTGCCAGCACACGGTGGAACTCCCCCAGGATGGCGGGGAGTTCGCGCGGCGGAGTGTGGATGATGGACCAACGTGAAAGCACGCCTCGCAGCGCGCCGTCGGCGATGTCCAGCGCGGCCATCGAGCCCACGTCGAACCGCAGGCCCGGGTAGGCCTGCCGAGCCGTCTCGATCATCGCGGGAGAGGCGTCGACGCCGAACACCGCCAGCCCCAGTTCATCCAGGTGAGCGGTGACATGACCAGGTCCGCACCCCAGATCCGCGACCTGACCGCCTCCGTCCCCGTCCCCACCCGCGCCCACGGCCTCGGCGAAGACACTCAGGAACGCGCGGTCCAAGGGGCTGTCACGCAACACGTCGCGGAACAGTTGCGTGTACAGGGGGGCAGCGGCGTCGTAGGCCTCGCGGGTGGCACTGAAGGCATCGTGTTCGGTCACGCCCACGACCGTAGCCCCTGCGCCGAGGCGGGCCGGGGGCCGGGTCGGCGTCTTCGCGACGTCGCCCCCCGGACCCCGTGGCGTATCCACGTCACGGCGTGAACACGCACGTCCGGGCCCCGCCCGAGCCGTGTTTGTTTTGCCAGGCTGGTGGAGGACGGGTTCTCGCGGCACGGGTGGGACCACCGGTGCCGGTGTGTGTACTGACTGATCTCCAGGACGGATATCCATGCGGAACGGCTTCTTGCGCGGCCAGGAAACGAGCTCCCCCGGCGTTGCCTCGCCGGGCTGCGGGACAGAGGTGCGGCGGTGCGGCGGTGTGGCCGGGGCCGCCTCTTTGTGGATCACCGCGACTCCGATCGTTCCCCGGGGCGAACTGCATCTCGGGCATCTGGCGGGTCCCTACGTCGCGGCGGACGTCCTGGCCCGGTTCCTGCGTGCCGACGGCGAGAGCGTGCTGTTCACCACCGGCATCGCGGACCATGCCGGTTCCGTGGAGCTGCGGGCGCTGTCCACGGGCAGGACGCCGACCGATGTGGCCTACGGGCACGGGGTGGCCATAGAGGCCGATCTGGTGCGGGCCCGTGTCGAGTTCGACCACATCGCCCGGCCGCGGCATCCGGGGGGTTGCAGCCACTGGGTGCAGAACGTCGTCGGCCGGCTGCACGCCGAGGGGATAGTCGTGCCGCGGGTGCGTCCCCTGCCGTATTGCGAGCCGTGCGGGCGCTGGCTCCACGGCGTTCAGGTCGCCGGCGGGTGCCCGCACTGCGGCACTCCCACTCATGCGGGCGCGTGCCGTGCCTGTGGGCGCCCCGGCGAGGGGGGTGACCTGAGGGATCCACGGTGTTCGCGGTGCGGGGCGGGCGCCGGCCTGCGGCGGGTGCGCCGGCTGTACCTGCTCCTGGAGCCGTTCCGTGCGGACCTCGCCGCCCACTGGGGCAGGGGCGGGCTGCCGTCCCGGGTCGCCGCGCTGTGCGAGGGGCTGGCCGAGGAGGGGCTGCCGGACGTGGCCGTCTCGCATCCGGGGCGTTGGGGTGTGCCGGTGCGGGTGGAGGGTTTCGAGGACCAGGTGGTCGACGCGGAGTTCGAGGCGGTCGCGTTGCAGCTGTGCGGGCACGGTGCCGGTGATGAGCCGTTGCCCGGCCGTGCGGTCCGCTTCCACGGTCTCGGGCATGCCTTCTACGATGCCGTGCTGCTGCCCGCGTTGCTGATGGAGCGGGGGGTCGAGCCCGACCAGACGTATGTGACCAGAGAGTCCTACCGGCTGGCGCCGGACGGTGGAACGGGTCTGTGGGCGCTGGACCTGCTCAATGAGTTCGGTTCGGACACGGTCAGGCGGCATGTCCTGGAGATTTCCGGCGCGGAGCGCCGGTCCGGGTTCCGTCCGGAGCGGCTGGAGCGTACGCGGCAGGTGCTCGACGGTACGTGGAACGCCTGGCTGAGCACCCTGTTCGCGGATGTCCGGGCCGAGTGCGGTGGCCGTGCGCCGGATGTCGCGCCGGGTGGGCCCGGCTGGCACACGGAGCTGCGGCGGCTGACGGCCGCGGTCGCCGATCTGCGGCAGGCGTACGGTGTCGAGGGGTTCGATCCCCGCCGGGCGGTGGCGCTGCTCGACGAGGTCGTCCGGTCGGTCACCGGTTTCGCCGAGGCCGGTTCGTACGAACGTCACAGACCTGGCCGTGCTGAGCGGCATCTCGCCCTGATCTCGGCCCAGTTGAGTGTGGCGTCCGCGCTCACTTCCTGGGCCCGGCCGGTCATGCCGGAGGGTGCGGACCGGCTCGCCGCGGTACTCCGGGTCCCTGTCGGCCGTCCGGTCGGTATCGAAGCACTTGAGCCGCCGCCGCACGGGACGCCGGTGGTGGCGCCCAGGGAGCCGGTCTTCGGATTCTGACACCTCGACACGGAGTCACGGGCCGTTCGCGGGCGTTCAGTCGACCCAGCCGAGCCGCATCGCCCGTACCCCGGCCTCGAAGCGGCTCGAAGCCCCCAGCTCCTGCATGAGTTCGGAGAGCATACGGCTGACGGTGCGCAGCGAGACGCCGAGGTTGCGGGCGATCTGCTCGTCCTTCATCCCGGTGGCGAGCATCCGCAGGATGGCGCGCTGCTGGTCGGTGAGGCTGGCGGCGTCCTGCTGGTCACCGCGCCGCTGCTCGAAGGGGACCGCGCTGCGCCAGCACTGTTCGAACCAGGCGCGGTACGAGCGGACGAGGGACGGGCCCCGGGCCAGGATCGCGCCCGCGTCGTGATGGTCGGGGTCCATCGGTACCAGGGCGAACCGCCCGTCGGCGATGATCATGTTCATCGGGAGGTCCGCGGCCACCCGTACCTCGGCTCCCGCGGCCACCTTCGCCGTGAGGTGCTCCATGCCCTGCGGAGTACCGGAGCTCGTGCTGGAGACGATGTAGCGCACCCGCGTCCCGCGGGCTATCTGGCGGCGGTCGCGGGACAGGGTCCGCTCGGGGATCTCGCGGCTGTGGCTGAGCTGGGTCTGCAGCGCGCAGAGGTCGTGCTCCACGGTCTCGGTGATGTCTTCCAGGACCTGCTGGATGCGCCGGTAGTCGGTGATGACTTCGACCTCGACCTCGGCGGACGGTGCGAGGACCTCGGCGCGCAGGAAGCGGGTGGCCAGCGACTCCAGCCGGCCGTTGACCTCCTCGGCGTGGCGCAGGTCCTCGGCGAGGCGGCCGCGTTCGCTCTCCAGGAGCTTGATCAGTGCCATTTCGGGGCTGACCACGGCCACGGTGTCGGACTCCGCTTCGGGTGCGCTGCCGGAGGCGAGCGCAAGGCCGTTGTCGTGCTCGGTGCCCGTGGGCACGATCAGGCCCAGGTTCAGAAGATCGCGGCGGCAGCGTTCACGCTCGCTCGGGCCGAGGTCCAGTTCGGCGACGGCCTCGTCGAAGCTGGCCGCGCCACGGAGCCGCAGTTCCTGGTAGAGCGCGAGTGCCGGGTCGTCGGGGCGCGTCCCCGTCGCGCTCGCTCTGGCAGCGGTCACCTCGTAGCCCCCTCGGACGGACATCTCCCACGCGAAGCCCACTTCGCGTGGGATGTTGTCCGAATTCTATGGGGTGGGCATGTTCCAAGATCACGCGAATACCCCCCTCGCCCGCCCTGGGGCGGGCCCGATCAGGCAAGGACGACGGGCTCGCCGCTCAGCGCGACGCCTGCCCGGCGCAGCTCGTCGAGTGCGGTGCGCGTGGTGTCGGGGGCGACGCCCGCGGTGTAGTCGAGCAGGACTCGCACCGTGAAGCCCGCTCGTGCTCCGTCCAGCGCGGTGGCCTTCACGCAGTGATCGGTGGCGATCCCCACGATGTCGAGATCGGTGACATCGCGGGCCTTCAGCCAGTCGGACAGCGTCGTACCGTCCTGGGTGAAGCCCTCGAAGCCGCTCTTCGAGGCGGAGTGCGCGCCCTTGAAGACGACCTCGTCGACGTGCCCGGAGTCCACGGCGGGCGCGAAGTCCGGGTGGAACTCGCCTCCTTCACTGCCGACGACGCAATGCACGGGAAAGGATTCCTGGAAGTCGGGGTTCTCGGAGAAGTGGGTGCCGGGGTCGATGTGGTGGTCACGGGTGGCGACGACGAAGGCGTACTGCCCGTCCGAGCGCCCGAGCAGTTCGGCGATGGCGGCGGCCCGGTCCGCACCGCCCTTCACCGGAACGCTGCCGCCCTCGCAGAAGTCCTTCTGCACATCCACGACGATCAGTGCACGGCGCATGGGAAGAGCCCTTTCCCTTCGGATACGGCGATTCATCGGGTACGGCGATTGACTCGATGTTCGCCCTGCCGCCGTCGACGGGGCGCACCACTCGCCGGTCGTTCACCCGACCGGCGCGGCACCCACGGCAAGGCGGTCGGTGGCGGCCGGGATCCTCAGCTCCGGGTGTGTCCGGCGACGGCGGACGTCTCGGTCGCCCGCATGGCCAGTCGGGCGCCCCGCCAGCGCCGGCGCAGCCGGCGATCGTGGCTGACGACGACGAGGGCTCCGTCGTAGTCGGCCAGGGCGGTCTCCAGCTCCTCGACGAGAGCGGGCGACAGGTGGTTGGTGGGTTCGTCGAGCAGCAGGACCTCGGACGGCTCGCTGAGCAGTCGCGCCAGCGCGAGCCGCTGCGCCTGCCCGGTGGACAGCCGGCCGACGGTCACCGTGAGCTGGTCGCGGCCGAACAGGCCCAGGGACATTAGCTGTTCGGCGTGCTCGGCGGGGTCCCCGGCCCGGCCGCGGGCGAAGGCGGCCAGCACCGTCTCGTCCGGTTTCCCGGGCTGCGGCTCCTGGGGGAGGTGGCCGATCCTGCCGCGCCGGGTGACGCTCCCGCCGTGGGGAGCGATGTCCCCGGCCAGGACGCGGAGCAGCGTGCTCTTGCCCGCTCCGTTCGGCCCTGTGATCAGCAGGCGTTCGCCCGCCGCGACGGTGAGGCTCGTACGGTCGAGCCGGTCCGTGACGGCGACGTCGGCGGCGTCGAGGACGGTTCCCTCCAGGCGGCGGGTCCGCAGTACCGGGGTGAAGTGCAGCGGCTCCGGTGGCGGCGGTACCGGGTCGGCGAGCAGGCGGCGCAGCCGTTCCTCGGCGTTGCGCACCCGGCCGGCCAGGGACTGCTGGACCCGGCCGCCCGCCCGGTCGTAGGCCATCTTGTTGCCGTCCTTCATCGGACGGCCCGGAGCCACCTGGCGGGCGGTGGTCGCGGCGGCCTCGCGGAGCTTGTCGGTGTCGGCCCGCCACTGGTCGTACGCCTGGGCCCAGCGCCGGCGGGCGGCGGCCTTCTCGGCGAGGTAGCCGGGGTAGCCGTTGCCGTACCGGACGACGCGGTGCCGGTCGGCGTCCACCTCCAGCAGGCTGGTCGCGACACGTTCGAGGAAGACCCGGTCGTGGGAGACCGCCACCGTGGTGCCCCGGCGGGCGCGGAGGTGTTCCTCCAGCCAGGTCAGGGCGCCGTCGTCGAGGTGGTTGGTCGGCTCGTCCAGCAGCAGCACCTCCGGCGCGGCGGCCAGCAGGGCCGCCAGCCGCAGCCTGACCCGCTCTCCGCCGGACAGGCTGCCCACGACGCGGTCACGGCCCACCAGCCCCAGGCCGAGGCCGTGCAGGGCACGTTCCACCCGGGCTTCGGCGTCGTAGCCGCCGCGCAGTTCGAAGACCGTCATCAGTTCGCCGTACTCGGCCAGGCCCGACGCGTCGCCGTCGGCCATCCCGGTCTCAAGGTGCCGCATGCGCCGCTCGACGGCGCGCAGGTCGCTCAGGGCGCGGTCGATGATGTGCTGGACGGTGGCCCGCGGGTCCGTCCGCTCGTCCTGGGCGAGATAGCCGACGCCACCGGTGGCCTGGACCACGACCGCACCCTCGTCGGGCTGTTCGCGTCCGGCGAGCAGGCGCAGCAGGGTGGACTTGCCGGATCCGTTCTCGCCGATGATCCCGGTGCGCTCGCCGGCGGCGAGCGAGCAGGTCACGGCATCAAGGACGGGCCTGCCGTTGAAGGACTTACTGACGGCGAGCGTGGTGATCTGAGTGGGCATACGAGGTCTCCAGAGCATTCGGGAACGAGGCGGCCGGGAGGGGCCGTACGGCAGGGCGAATGCTGAGGAAGAGCATCGATCACTCCACTAGTGCGACGGTTGATGCTTTAAGATGTTGCCATATCTTCGTCCCCCCGAGCAATCGGATTCGCCCATGACGCCTCCCACAGCCCCAAAACCGGCACCGGAAACGACACCGGAACCGGACGCGGGAGCGGACGCGGACGGCACCCGGCCACCATCGGCGCCGCGACGCCGACCCGGGGGCCGCACCGCCCGTATCCGCGCCCAGGTACTCGACGCAGCCCTCGCGGAGCTGGCCGAACACGGCTACGACGGGCTCACCACGGACGCCGTCGCCGCCCGCGCCGGGGTGCACCGCACCACCGTCTACCGGCGCTGGGGGGACGTCGGCGGACTGCTCGCCGACGTGCTCGACGCCGCGAGCGACGACGACTGGCAGCCGCCGGACACCGGCTCGCTGGAAGGCGACCTGACAGCGCTGAACGAGGAGATCCAGGCGGGCATGAGCGCACAGCCACCGGTCATGGCGGCCCTGATCGCCGCCTCGTTCCGCTCCGAGAAGGCCGCCGAGGCCCAGCAGCGGCTGTGGGAGGACCGGTACGCCCGCTGCGAGATCGTCGTCGGCCGGGCCGTCCGGCGCGGCGAACTCCCGCCGCGCACCGACGCCCGGCAACTGCTCATCGCCGCCACCGCGCCGCTCTACCACCAGCTGGTGCTGCTCCGCACTCCGTCCGACCCGCGAATGCCGGGCCGGGCGGCCCGGACCGCCGCCCTCGCCGCAGCCGCCGGCGCCTTCGCCTTCGCCGAGTCCTCGCCGGAGGCCGGCGTCTGAGGCCCCGTCCGGGCGTGGCCGGCGCGTGGGGCGAGAGCGGCGGGTCAGCGCAGGTGGGCAACGGCCGTGCGCCACGCGGTGGTCACCGCGGTCCGGGCCCGTGCCGTCCGGGTGGCGCGGTCGCCGGTCAACTCCAGGGGCGCGCCCACGTGCACATGAAGGTCCGGCCGGCGCAGCGGGGCGGTGACCAGGCCGGCGAGCTGCTTGGCGGTGCTGCCCGAGGTGATCCGGCGGGCTCCGGCCTGGCCCACGGGTACGACGGGGGCGCCGGTGCGTTCGGCGAGCCGGGCCAGGCCGCTGCGGAAGGCGCCGGGTGCCGCTTCCCCGGCGTCCCTGCGGCGGGGCAGGCCCCCTTCGGCGTAGATGAGGACCAGCCGCCCCTGTTCCAGGGCCTGTGCCGCGGCGTCCAGCGCGGCCGCGGCGCGCCGGTCTCCGCGGATGACCGGGATGTGTCCTTCGCGGGCCAGCGCACGGCCGAGCAGCGGGACGCGCCACAGCCCCGCGGCTGCCATGATGACCGGCTCGGCCCCGAGGCGGTGCAGGGCGGCGGCCACGATCGCGGGGTCCGCCAAGGACGTGTGGTTGGCGGCGATGATGCTGCCGGGCGCGAGTTCGGCGCCGGGGTCGGTGGTCACCGTCAGGCGGCCGAACGCGGGCACCAGGACGTCGGCGGCGCGGCTGAGCATGAAAGGTCTCCCGGTCTCGGCGGTGTTGGCCCTCATCGTCGGGACCGGGTGGCGGTCGGGGCCTGAGTCGTCGTACTCATATTCGAGCATGCGAGCCGTGTCGCTTCAGGCGGTGCATCGTTCCCGCCTCTCCACCGGCCGGGTGGCGCCGTTCCTGGTGAATGCCCAGAGGACGAGGGCGAGGCCGCTGAATCCGGCGCCGAGCACGCACACCGCGCTCCAGCCCGCCGCGGCGTACAGACTTGTCGCGGCGAGGGCTCCGACGGCGCTTCCGATCGAGTAGAAGACCATGTACCCGCCGATGAGCCGGCTTCCCGCGTCGGGGTGCAGCGCGTGGATCAGGCTCTGGTTGGTGACGTGTACGGCCTGTACGGCGAGGTCGAGCAGGATCACTCCGGCCGCCAGGGCCCACAGCGACTGCCGGGTGAGCGCCAGGGGCAGCCACGAGAGGGTCAGCAGGGCCAGGCCGATGCCGGTGGTCCGGTTCGCGTGGCCGCGGTCGTTGAGGCGGCCCGCGACGTTGGCGGCGAGGGCTCCGGCGGCGCCGAGCAGCCCGAACGCGCCGATCGCGGCCGACGACAGGGACATGGGGGGATCGCTGAGGACCAGGGTGACGCTGCTCCAGAGGGTGCTGAAGGCGGCGAAGACGAGGAGCGCGAACAGTGCGCGCAGGCGCGGCAGGGGTTCGCGCGTGAACAGGCGGACGGTGGAGGTGAGCAGGCGCCCGTATCCCAGCGTGGGCGCCGGTGTGCCGCGCGGGGGAATGACGCGGTGGAGTGCGAGGGCCGACGCACAGGTCAGCGCTGCCGAGGCGAGGTAGACCGAGCGCCAGCCCGCGAGGTCGCCGAGCAGCCCGGAGACGGTACGGGCGAGCAGGATGCCGGTGACGACGCCGCTGGTGACGATGCCGACGACACGTCCGCGGCGGGCGGGCTCGGCGAAGGAGGCGGCGCAGGCGACGAGGGACTGTGTGACGACGGCGAGCAGCCCCAGGGCGGCCATCCCGACGAGGAGCGTCGTGGCGGTGGTCGCGGTCGCGACGAAGAGGAGCGCGGCGGCCAGGAGGAGCAGCTGCGTCGTGATCAGGCGTCGGGGGGCGAGCAGGTCGCCGAGCGGAACGATGAGGAAGAGGCCGAGGCCGTAGCCGGTCTGCGTGAGGGTGACGATGGCGCCGAGCGCCGCCGGGGAGATCGCGAACTCGTTGCCGAGGGCCACCAGGAGCGGCTGGGCGAAGTAGACGTTGGCGACCGCGGTTCCGCAGGCGACCGCGAACAGCACGGTGGCGCCGCGGGGCAGTACGGCGGCGGATGTCGCCTGGTTCATGGTGGCCCTCCCAGCAGTTCGGTTGCAAGTTGCTACCCGTGACCGTAGGGGTGACTGGTAGCATGTTGCAACTGTCAGGGGGTGGCCGGTCGGCCGCGAAGGAGGACGACATGGTGAAACGGACCCGGTTCGACGACAGCGACTGCCCGGTCGCGCGGTCGGTCGACGCGATCGGCGACTGGTGGTCGCTGCTGATCGTGCGCGACGCCTTCGACGGGAGCCGGCGCTTCGGCGAGTTCCAGCGAAGCCTCGGGGTGGCCAAGAACATCCTGAGCGCCCGGCTGCGCACCCTGGTCGCGGGCGGGATCCTGGACTCGGTACCGGCACCCGGCGGCGGCGCCCACCACGAGTACGAGCTGACGGACAAGGGCCGGGAGCTCTTCCCCGTCATCGTCGCACTGCGTCAGTGGGGCGAGGCGCGGTTCTTCGAACCCGGCGAGCCCCACTCGGAACTGACCGATCGCCGCCAGGGCCTCCCCCTGCTCCCGCTGGAGGTCCGCGCACAGGACGGACGGGTCCTCACCCCGGACGAGACGGTCGTCACCAAACTCGACGGCACCACGACACCCCACCGCCCGTCGGGCCGGTGAGCGCTCGTCGCGCGTGCCGCGCCGCTCAAGCCGCTCAAGCCACAGGAGCCGCGGGAGCCATGAGAACCACGGGAGCTACGAGGGCTGTTCCGGCGCCGCCGATCCGGTGACGGAGCTGTCTGCGAGGCGCTCGGCGCGCCCCGCCACCAGCACCTCCAGCCCGTCCAGGATGCGCTGGAGGCCGAACTCGAAGTGGTCGAAGCCGGTGCCGAAGGAGTCCTCGGACAAGGAGGCCATGACGGGATAGCGCCCGCCGGCCATGGCCTTTTCCAGGACGGGCCGCTGGGCCTCCCAGAACTTCGCGTCCGTCAGACCGGACGTGCGCTCGGCCTCCTCCTCGTACACCTGCGTGCGGGCGGCCCCGACCACGTACCCGTCGATCAGGATGATCACCGAGACCAGTTCGGGGTCGGACAGACCCATCGACCTGATCCGGCCGAGCACCTTCTCCATGCCGTCGAGCGCGTTCGGACCGAGGACGGGGCGGGACTGGTTGACCTCCAGCAGCCAGGGGTGGCGGCGGTAGAGGGCGAGAGTGGCGTGGCCCAGGACCTGGAGGGTCGAGCGCCAGCCGCCGTCGCCGAAGTCGGCCGGATCCTCGGACACGCGCTGGACGCGGTCCAGCATCAGGTCGAGCAACTCCCCCTTGCCGGGGACGTAGCGGTACAGCGACATCGCGCCGGTGCCGAGCTCCGCGGCGATCCTGCGCATCGAGACCGCACCGAGCCCCTCGCGGTCGGCGACGTCGACGGCGGCCGCCACGATCCGGTCCAGGGTCAGGCCCGGCTTGGGGCCCCGGCTGGGCCGTCGACCGGTGTCCCACAGCAGTTCGAGGGTCCGGTTGATGTCGCCGCTGCCACTGGTCTGCGTACTGCTCGTCATGGCAGCAGTTTAGATCCGCGCGAAAAACCGAGTACGATGTACGCGTAATCGGGTACGGTGTACTCAATTGGAGAGCGGGAGGGGCATCCATGAGTGACGGAAGCGGCGGTTACGCGGTACGGGCCGAGGGGCTCGAAAAGCGGTACGGGGAGAAACGCGCCCTGGACGGCTTCGACCTGACGGTCCGTGCAGGCACCGTGCACGGCCTGCTCGGGCCGAACGGCGCGGGCAAGACCACCGCCGTGCGCATCCTGGCCACGCTGCTGCGGCTGGACGGCGGCCGGGCGGAGGTGGCCGGCCTGGACGTCGCCCGGCAGGCGCACGCGGTGCGCGGACGGATCGGGCTCACCGGGCAGTACGCGGCCGTGGACGAGGTGCTCACCGGCCGGCAGAACCTGGAGATGTTCGGCCGGCTGTTCCACCTGGGCGGCCGGCGGGCCCGGTCGCGGGCCATGGAACTGCTGGCGCAGTTCGACCTCACCGACGCCGCCGGCCTGGGCGTCGCCAAGTACAGCGGCGGCATGCGGCGCCGCCTCGACCTCGCCGCCTCGATGGTCCTCGCTCCGTCCGTGCTCTTCCTGGACGAGCCGACGACCGGTCTCGATCCCCGCAGCCGGGGCGAGGTGTGGGAGTCCGTCCGGGCCCTGGTGGCGAGCGGCACGACCGTGCTGCTGACCACGCAGTACCTGGAGGAGGCCGACAGACTGGCCTCCCGCATCACGGTCATCGACGAGGGCCGGGCCATCGCCGACGACACCCCCGACGGGCTGAAGGACCTGGTCGGCGGCGACCGTGTCGAGGTCGTGGTGGCCGAGCGGGCCGAGATTCCCCGGGTGGTGAAGACGGTCGCCCGCGTCTGCGAGGGCGAACCCGGCACCGACGAGGTCGGGTTGCGGGTGTACGCCCCGGTCACCGACCGGGTGACCGCCCTGACCGAGGTGGCACGGGCCCTCCAGGACGAGGGCGTACGGGTGGAGGACATCGGACTGCGCAGGCCGAGCCTCGACGACGTGTTCCTGCGCCTGACCGGACACCGGGCCGAGAAGCAGAAGGAGGCGGCGGCGTGAGCGCTCTCGACCTGACCGGGACACCCGGCCGCGGACGGCTGTACTGGCTGTTCGCCGACTGCGGCAACATCGTCCGCCGCGGCCTGACCCACTACCGGCGCCAGCCCGTCAACATCGCCTGGCAGCTCGGCTTCCCGATCCTCTCCGTCCTCCTCTACGGGTACGTCTTCGGCAGTGCGATGACCGTGCCCGGCGGCGGGGACTACAAGGACTTCCTGATGCCCGGCATGTTCACGATGACGATGGCGTTCGGCTTCATCAACACCGCGACCATCATCGTGCACGACTCCACCAAGGGCGTCATCGACCGCTTCCGCTCCATGCCGATGACCTCCTGGGCGGTGGTGGCCGGACGGGGCGTCACCGACCTCCTGGTCGCCTGCGCCGAGCTGGGGATCATGATGCTCACCGCGGCGGCCATGGGCTGGCGGCCGGACGGGGGCTGGGGCTTCCTGGCCGCGTTCGGACTGCTGCTGTGGCTCAGGTTCGCGCTGATCTGGATCGGGGTGTGGCTCGGGCTGCTCGTGCCCAACCCCGAGGCCGCGGGCGGGCTGTTCGCGGTGGCGTACCCACTGACGATGATCTCCAGCATCTTCGTCGCCCCGCAGCTCATGCCCGGCTGGCTGGGCCCGGTCGCGGCCTGGAACCCCGTCTCCTCCACGTCCGCGGCCACCCGGGCACTGTTCGGCACACCGGTCGGCGGTGGCGGCTCCTGGATCGAGCAGCACGCGCTGCTGATGGCCGTGGTGTGGCCGGTGCTGCTGACGGCGGTCTTCCTGCCCCTGGCGGTACGGCGGTTCCAGCGGCTCGACCGGTGATCCAGGGCCCTTGAACGCCGCGGGCCGGGGCCGTTCCGTGAAGTCCCGCCCGGCGCGCGGCCCCTGACGGCTTGCGCCTGTCACTCCGGATCGTTCCGGATGCCTCGTCCGGCACTCCCGCCACTAGCTTTTCCACGGCGATCGGCTTTTCGACGGCGATCGCCGGAACGGCCAGTCCGGAGCCCGGGGAGCAGCGATGCCGACGACCGTCACGACCCGCCGCCGGCCGGCCGCCGCACTGCTCGGGCGTCAGGAGCGAAGGGTGCTCCACGCGGTCGGCTGCGGGCTGCGGGACGACGAGATCGCCGCCGCGCTCGCCGTCTCCGAGGACGCCGTGGCCGGGCATGTGGCGCGGATCCTCGTGAAGCTCGGGCTGCGCGACCGGGCCGCCGCCATCGTCCATGCCTTCGACTGCGGCCTGGTCGTGCCCGGTTGCGGTCCCCGCCCGCAGGCGGTGGTCCCAATGGCGCGGACGGTGGGCGGACCGAGGGTGGAGATCTCCGTGCTCGGGCCGCTGGAGGTGCGGCGGGGCGGGCGGGCCCTGGATCCGGGGCATCTGCGCCAGCAGGCCGTACTGGCGGCGCTGGCGCTCTGCGCGCGGCGGGCGGTCAGTCAGCAGGAACTGCTCGACGGGGTGTGGGGAATGGAGCCGCCGGTCACGAATGTGGTGCCGGTGTACATCTACCGCTTGCGCAAGACGCTGCGCCTCGGGGACGGCCCGGACCCGGTGATCGAGCACGGCCGGTGCGGTTACCGGCTGGCCGCCGGCCGGGTCGAGGTGGACGTGGCGCGCATGGAGGCGCTGGTCGCCGAGGCCGCGGCGGCCGACCGGGCGGGCGAGGCGGCCGAGGCGGTCCGGCTGTGTTCCCGGGCGCTGGAGCTGTTTCGCGGGGAGCCGCTGGCCGGTCTGCCCGGCCCGTTCGCCGAGTTGGAGCGGCTGCGGCTCACCGAGCGCAGGATCGCCGTCGCGCAGCACAAGTCGCAGGGGCAGCTGCGGCTGGGCCGGCACTCCGAGGCGATCGCCGAGCTGTCCGCCTTCGCCGCGGAGCATCCCCTGAACGAGTCGGTGGCGGCGATGCTGATGCGTGCGCTCTGCCTCGACGGCCGGCAGGCCGACGCGTTGACCGTGTTCGATCGCGTCCGCCTGCGTCTGGCCGATGAGTTGGGGGTCCGTCCCGGCCGGGTGCTGCGGCTGACGTACCGGATGATCCTGCGTGGGGACGAGACCGGGCTCGGACTTATCACGCCGTGATAGGCCCGGGGCTCCGATGGGAGATCACCCGGAGATCACCATCTGCCGGCGGCCGGTCTTCCCGGCCGCCGGCAGATGGTGAAGGGCGTCCGTGGTTACGCGGGGTACCAGGCGCCGTTGTACCACTGCTCGTTGGCGCTGTCGTTGTGGTGGTCCATGTTGAAGTCTTCGGGGTAGTTGTTGACGTGGTTGGCCGGGTACGTCCAGATGCCGGCGGACTCGTCGCAGACGTAGTCCCAGTGGCAGATGGTCTTGACGGGAATGTTGCCGAAGAACTTGTCGGCACCGGCGAGCGGTGCGCCGACGATTCCGCCGAACGGCACGGATCCGCCGTTGGCACCGGGGTTGCCCTGGCGCTTGGGGTCCGCGATGAGGATGGCGTTGACGTTGTCGAAGGTCTGCCAGTTCTCGGTGACCCAGATGTGCACCACCGCGGCGCCCAGCGAGTACCCGCCCATCTTGACGTGCTGGCCGGGGCAGGCCGCGCGCTGGTCGCGGACCAGCCGGTTCAGCTCGTTGACGCCCGCGCGGGCGCTCGCGCCGTTGGGGATCGTGGTGGGGTACCCGACGTGCTGCTGGATGTTGCCGTAGAAGCCGTCGTTGTTCCAGGAGCTGCCCGTGCCCCCGACCACGATCGTGTAGGTGCCGTCGCACGGAGCCGCTGCCTGAGCCGTGGTCCCCTGTGCCACCGAGAGCCCCGCCGTCATCAGCAGACCGGCCGCCGCGGCCGCGATCCTTCGTGTTCGCATTCCGTCCTCCGCATGTGGTTGGCCGACGTGTCCGCGTTCCGGTGCGGTACGCGGTTCGGCCCGGGTCGGCACAGACAGTGGCAGGGACCGATGACATCGCGATGAAACCCGGCTCCGGCGGGCGGTATCGGTGTCCGGCCGACGGCGATAACCCATGGATAAGGGTGCCGCCTACCTTCGGGTTCCATGCAGGAGGCTCAGACCTGAAAGGGGTTTGCCGCATGGACTTCCGGATTCTCGGGCCGGTGGAGGCCCGGCGTGACGGGGACTGGATCGCGTTGTCCGGTTCCAAGGTGCACACGGTCCTTGCCGCGATGCTGCTCGCACAAGGGCGGGTCGTCTCGGACTCCAGACTCGGCGCGCTGCTGTGGGGGTGGGACCCACCCGTCACGGCGAGCGCGCAGATCTACACGTACATGTCGCGGCTGCGCAAGCTGCTCGGCGACGAGGTCGAGATCGTGCGGCGGCAGCCCGGGTACGTGCTGCGGGCGCCCGGGGCCCGGATCGACGTCGTCGAGTTCGAGCGGCTCGACCGGCTCGGCCGCGAGGCGCTGCGGGAGCGGCGTCACGCCGACGCCCAGGCGCTGCTGACCGAGGCGCTCGGGTGGTGGCGTGGTCCGGCCCTGTCGAACGTGACCGAGTTCCTTCTGGAGGCGGAGCTGCCGCAGCTGGAGGAGGCTCGGATGCTGGCGCTGGAGAACCGTATCGAGGCGGATCTGGCGCTGGGCATGCACGAGCAGGTGACGGCCGAGCTGACGGGCCTGGTCGCCGAGCACCCGGTACGGGAGCGGCTGCGTGCGCAGCTGATGACCGCGCTGTACCGGTGCGGGCGGCAGGCCGATGCCCTCCAGACGTACTACGAGGGGCGCAAGGTGCTCGTCGATCAGCTGGGGGTGGACCCGGGCGAGGTGCTCGGGGCGACGTACCAGGCGGTGCTGGGCGGGGAGTTGGGGTTGCGAGGTGCAGGGGCAGCGCGGGGGCGGTCCGATGTACCCACCATGCTTCCGGCCGCCGAGGACGGCTTCGTCGGCCGGTCCGCGGAACTGTCCCTGCTGACCGCGCGGTTGGCGGCCGGGACGAACCGGCCCCGGCGCCTGCTGGTGACCGGGATGGCCGGGGTGGGCAAGACGGCGCTCGCCGTGCGGGCCGCCGAGGAGAGCGCCGGTCATTTCCCCGACGGCCAGCTCTTCGTCGAGCTGTGCCATCAGGACGGCACGCCCAAGGAGGCCGGCGAGGTGCTGGTGCGGCTGCTGCGGGCGCTGGGCGAGCCCGGTCTCGACGGGGACTCCCCGCGCGCCTTCGACCGCGACGAGCTGGTCCGGCTCTACCGGGCCCGGACCTCCGGCAAGCGGCTCCTCGTCGTCCTCGACGACGCGGTCGGCGACCTCCAGGTGGCGCCGCTGCTGCCCGCGAGCCCGCAGGCGGCCGTACTGATCACGAGCCGGGCCCGGCTGGCCCGGGTGGCCGGGGCGGACACCGTGGCGCTCGCGCCGCTGGACGACGACGAGTCCCTGGCGGTGCTCGCGGCGGCGGCCGGTGCGGAACGGCTGAGGGACGACCCGGACTCCGCCGACGACCTGGTCGCGTACTGCGGGGGGCTGCCGTTGGCGCTGGCCGTGGTGGGAGCCCGGCTCGCGGCGCGGCCGTCGTGGCCGGCCCGCCGGTTCGCGGACCGGCTCGCCGATCCGGCGGAGCGGCTCGCCGAGCTGTCCTTCGGCGATCTGGATGTGCGGGCGGCGCTGCTGCCGTCGGTGCGGCGGATGGCCGCCGGGGCCCCGCAGGCGCTCAGGGCGCTGTCCGGTGCCGGTACGGAGCCGTTCTCGGCCCGGGACGCCTCGGTGCGGCTCGCGGTGTCGGAGGACGAGGCCGAGCGGGTGCTGGAGTCGCTGGTGGACACCGCGCTGCTCGACCTCTCGGGGCTCGATCCGCAGGGGCTGCCGCTGTACCGGTGCCATGAGCTGGTCCTCCTGTACGCGGCGTCGCTGGACCCGGCGGACCCGGCGGCCTTCGGCCCGGTCTCCCCCGGCCCGCGTTCGCCCGCCGCGCACGACAGCGCCACCGCGGTCGGGTGACCGCGGTGGCCGGGAAGTCGCCGTCGTCCGTGGTGTCACCACGTCCCGCGGGTCCAGGAGTACGTCGGGATCTCGGGGACGAGCGCGGGGGCGATGGTCTCGCGGACCACGGTCCACGCGTCGGCGACGACGCGTTCGCGGGGCGGCCGGACGGCGGTGGCGAAGGCGGTCGCGGTGACCGCCCACATCGCGGCGACCGCGGCGACGGCCCGGACCTCGGCGGAGGGCTTGGCCGGTACGGCGCGGCCCCGGCCGACGTCGATGCGGAAGCCGAGCTCGGCGGCCTGGGTGGCCCGCACCTCATGGGCGACCGGGCCGCCGGGGTGGCCGAACACGGCGGCGGACAGGGGGTGTTCGTAGGCGGTACGCACCCAGACGGAGACCCGGACGCGTTCGCGCTCCTCCCAGCCGCCGCGTGCGGCGGGACCGGGGTCCGCCCGCTCGACGGCGGCGGCGAGCTCGGCGAAGTATCCGGTCAGTCCGGTGTCGTCGAGCTCCCCGGGGCCGGCGGCGTGCGGGCCGCGGTCGGTGAGTTCATCGGCGTAGGCGGCCCGGGGGGCCGGAGCGGCCGGGGCCATCGGGGCGGTCTCCAGGGGCTGCGTCGTCATGACGGTCGGCTTCCTTCGGTGTCGGGCGCGTCGGTTTCCCCGGGCGGGCCGAGTACGGAGTGGATGTGAACGGGACCGGGCGGGGCACCACCGGGCGGACGGGCGATGGCGGCGGCCACCCGGTCGTCGAGCCGCAGGTCCTGGACCGACCAGACGGTGGTGCGGCCGGAGTGCGTGTGCAGTACGCGGACCGGTCCGTGACGGGCCGGCCAGGTCTCCAGCTGATTCAGCGCGGTGCCCACCAGTCCCAGCCCGACCGCCTTCACGACGGCCTCCTTGCGCGTCCAGACGCGGTGGAACACCGCGTCGCGGGCCGGTCCGGGCGGCAGCGACAGCAGATGGGCGCGTTCGTTGTCGGTCAGCACCGAGTCGTACAACGAGGGCTGGCGCATGGGCCGTACGGCCTCGACGTCGACGCCGATGGCGTGGCCCTCACCGAGCGCGAAGACACCGCACCCCGCAGTACGGGACATGCTGATCGCCCAGGGCACCTCGGGGTGTTCGATCATCGGCGGGCCGTGCCCGAGGTCCCCGCAGCCGGGGCACCGGCGCCGGCCCAGCTCGATGGACCGCGGTGCCACGAGCAGTAGTTCGGACAGGGCGCGGCGCGCCCCGGCCCTGGTGTGCACGAAGGCGGCCACGTCCCGCTCGGCCAGCAGGGTGAGCGCGCGGTGGAATTCGTCGGTGCCCAGCAGCGCCAGATCGTCGGGGGCGACCCGCTGCGGCGGCCGCCACCACCAGACGTGGGCCGCACCGCCGAGATCCGGTGTCCCGGGCGCTGCCCGGGAAGGCTGCTGGGTCCCGGTGCTCTTCGGTGTTCCGGGTACGAACGCCATGGACTGCCCCCATTCCTTGTTCCTTCACGGTCCTTGTCGACCTCTCGCGTTTTCCCGTGGCCTCCGATTCCTCCGACCGGCCGGCCGTGCGGACAGAAATGCCACGGTGCGATCGTCCGCCCGGCGGCTACGGGCCGTCTATATGCGTCCGGACGGGTTCCCGGGTGCGCCAGGGACCGAATTCCCCGTAGGGTCGCGATAGCACTTCCTCGGAGACTGGGGCGGTATTTTCCGACCGAACCGAGGATGTCCACATGTCCGAGACCCATACGCTTTCCCTGCCGCTTTCGGCAGCGGCGGCAGGCACCGTCGTGGAGCTGACGGAGGCCGAGCAGAACGCACTCGCCGCCGTCGCCGAGCAACTGACCCCGAAGGGGTTCGCGGACGGCAGGATCGACGATCTCCGCTGGCTGGACGCCGCGCGTGAGACCTCCGTACAGCTCCCTCGCAGGCTGCTCCAGGCGCTGCGCGCGTTCCGTCACGACGCGGGCCCCGACGGGGTCCTGCTGCTGCGCAACCTGCCGGTGGTGGCGGACGACCCGCTGCGTCCGACGCCGGCCGTGAAGGGGTCGGTGGAGCGTCTTCCCACGGTCGCCGCTTCCGTCATCACCACCGCGATGCTGCACCTCGGAGAGGTCATAGCATTCCGCAACGAGAAGACCGGCGCGCTCGTGCAGAATGTCGTTCCCGTTCCAGGGAGCGAGTCCTCGCAGAGCAATGCGGGTTCCGTTCTCCTCGAACTCCACATCGAGAACGCATTCCATGACAACCGCCCGGATTTCGTGGGCCTGCTGTGTGTGCGGGAGGACCCGACGGGCGATGCGAAGCTGTGCACGTCCTCCATCCGCCGCGCGCTTCCGATGCTCTCCGAGAAGACGCGGGCGGTACTCTCCGAGCCGCGGTTCCTGACCGAGCCGCCGCCGTCCTTCGGCGCCCTGGGCAGCGTGACGCCCGCCCACGCGGTGCTGAACGGCGACCCGGAGGACCCCAATGTGCTGGTGGACTTCTCCGCCACGCATCCGCTGGACGACGAGGCCCGGCACGCCATGGCCGAGCTGCGGGACGCGTTCATGGAGACGATGTCGGCGCTGTCGCTGCGCGTCGGCGACCTGGCCGTCGTCGACAACCGCCTCGCGGTGCACGGCCGTACCTCGTTCACTCCGGCCTACGACGGTGCGGACCGCTGGCTGCACCGGGTGTACGCGCACCTGGACCACCGGCGCAGCCGGGTGGACCGGGCGGGCAACGGCGCGGTCCTCGGCTGAGCGGGGCCGGGCACGCGACGTCCGTATCCGCCAGGCAGGCCGAGGGGCCGGCCCCCGCACGGGGCCGGCCCCTCGGCCGTGTCCCTTCCACAGCAACACGCCAGGGGTGTACAGGAGCTGAACTCCCGTACACCCCTGGCGTGTTGGCGCGACGCGTCGGCCCTACTGGCGGGCGCTGATGACGTCCGCCGGGCGGCCGCCGAGCGCGACGCGGCCGGGGACCAGCGTCGCCAGCGCGGTGAGCACCGCGGCGAAGCCGAGGACCCCGAGGAACATCGGCAGGTCGATGGACGGCTGGGCGGCGCCCGTCATCCCGACGCTGAAGGCGGTGAGCACCGCGAGCGAGATGGCCGTGCCGAGCACCGCGGCGACCAGGACGATCAGCGCGGACTCGATCCTGAGCATCGACATCACCTGGCGGCGGGTCGTGCCGACGAGCCGCAGCAGGGCGAACTCGCGGGTGCGGTCCGAGACCGACATGGCCAGGGTGTTGACCACGGCGATCGCGGTGAACGCGATGATCAGGCCCATCGCGAGGTAGTTGACCTCGGCGTTGGACTGCTGGACCTCGGCCTGGACGTCGTCGACCTGGGTGCGGTCGAGGATGCCGATGCCCGGGAAGTGCTTGAGGGCACCGGTCAGCTGCTCACGGCCCGCCTTGCCGTCGCCGGCCGTCTTGACGAGGACGGAGGAGGCGAGCGGGTTGTCGACGTGCTGGGCGACCAGGTCGTGCGACATGGTCAGGTCGCCGAAGCCGAGGCCCCGTTCGTAGACGGCGGCGACCTTCAGCTGTACCACGGTGGAGTCGCCGAGCGTCACCTTGAGGGTGTCGCCGGGCTTCTTGCCGAGGTGGTCGGCGGAGACGTCGCTCATCGCGACGCTCTTGTCCCCGAAGCCCTTGAGGCTGCCCTGCGAGACGTCGGGGTCCCAGTTCGTGGTGAGGCCCTGCGCGGAGATGCCCTGCGCCGGGTACTTGTCGAGGCCGATGCGGACCTGGGTCCGGACGATCTCGGTGACCTGGGTGACGCCCGGTACGGCGCGCAGCGCGTCCGTCGCCTCGGCGGGGACGCCGGGGCCGTTCGAGGCGACCACCCAGTCGGCCTTGTTGCCCGCCTTGGCCTGGGCCGAGGCGGCGTCGCCCATGGTGGTCTGCACGAACAGGACGGTGCAGGCCATGCCGATGAGCAGGACCAGCGGGGTGACGGCCGCGGCCATCCGCTTGGCGTTGGCGCGGGCGTTGGCGGTCGCGAGGTGGCCGCCGACGCGCGAGAACTTCAGCGGGATGCCGAGGATCGCGACGGCGATGCGGGCGATGACCGGGCCGAGCAGCGAGACCGCGACGGCCAGGACCACGACGGACAGGAACGTGACGGGCTGCGAGGCCGGCTCGGTGCGCAGGAAGCCCAGCAGGACGACCACACCGATACCGAGGGCCAGGACGAGCACCCCCACGCCGAGCCGTCCCCACGCGAAGTGGCGCTGTTCCATGGACGCCTCGGACAGGGCCTCGGCGGGGCGGATGCGGGCGGTGCGGCGGGCGGAGATGCGGGCCGCGACCCACGCCCCGAGCAGGGCGGCGCCGATGGCGGCGGTGAACGGCACGAAGCTGAAGGTGAGTTCGAGGGTGTCGGGGATGGCCTTGAAGTCGATGAACTTGCTGTGCAGCCAGTACGCGATGGGCAGGCCCACGACGGAGCCGAGGCCGCCCGCGAGGCCGCCGATGATCAGGGCCTCGCGGCCGATCAGCTGGCGGACCTGCTTGGGGGTCGCGGCGATGGCGCGCAGCAGGGCGAGTTCGCGGTAGCGCTGCTGGATGGAGAGCGCGAAGGTGCCGACGACGACGAGGATCGCGACGAGCAGCGACGTGCCGCCCATGGCGCCGCCCATGGAGACGAGCTTGACCCGGGCCTTGCCCGCGTCGAGGAACTCGATGGGGCCGCGCTCGCCACCGGTGGCGATGGCGTACTTGCGGCCGTCGCCGTCGAGGGCCTTCTCGGCCTGGTCGGCGAGTTCGCCCGCCGAGACGCCGGGCTTGGGCAGCAGGCCGATGGTCGCCACCTGGCCGGCCCGACCGGAGAGCTCGCGGGCGGTCTCGTCGGAGAAGAACAGCGAGGTCTGCTGGTGCAGGTCGCCGCCCTGGGCCGCGGCGATGCCGCTGACCTTGTACGTCGTCGGGGCGCCGGTCGACTGGACGACGACGCTGCTGCCGGTCTTCAGGCCGGTACGGGCCGCGAGTTCCCGGTCGAGGACGACCTCGTCGGCGCCCGCGGGTGCCTTTCCGTCGGTCAGCTCGAACGGGGTCAGCGCGGCGGAGGACCAGGCGTGGCCGTAGGACGGCTTGCCGTCGATGCCCGGCACGATCTGGCCCTGGGGGCCGACCGCGTACGCCGGGAAGTTCGTCTCGGGGACCGCCTTGCGGACACCGGGTAAGGCGGCGAGCTTCGCGGTGGTGCCCTCGGGCAGCCAGACCCGCTCGGCCAGCGGCTTCGCCTTGTGCTTCTCCTTGACCTTGCCCTTCTTCTTCTTGATGGTCGTCTGGTGGACGTTCTGGTCGGCGCCGACGATGACCGGGGCGGCGGCGTAGCGCTCGGTGGCGATGGTGCCGCGCAGCCCGGTCTCCAGCAGGATGCCGCAGGCGGTGACCAGGGCGGCGGCGCAGAACAGGGCGAGGAAGGCGCCGATGAAGCCGCCCTTCCTGGCCTTGAGCGTCTGCAGTGCGTAGCGCAGCATCAGGCCCACGCTCCCAGGTGTGTCATGCGCTCGGCGACGCGGTCGGCGGTCGGGGAGTCCATCTTTCCGGCGATCTTGCCGTCGGCCAGGAAGAGGACGGTGTCGGCGTACGAGGCGGCGACCGGGTCGTGGGTGACCATGACGACGGTCTGGCCGGTCTCGTTCACGCAGTCGCGCAGCAGGGAGAGGATCTCCTTGGCGGTCACGGTGTCGAGGGCGCCGGTCGGCTCGTCGCCGAAGATGACGTCGGGCCGGGTGATGAGGGCGCGGGCGATGGCGACGCGCTGCTGCTGGCCGCCGGAGAGCTCGGCGGGCCGGTGGGCGGCCCGGCCGCCCAGGCCGACGCGGCCGAGGATCTCGTCGAGCCAGCCGTTGTCGAGGCTCTCGCCCGCGAGGCGCAGGGGCAGCTCGACGTTCTGGCGGACCGACAGGGACGGGATGAGGTTGAACGCCTGGAAGACGAAGCCGATGCGCTGGCGGCGCAGCTTCGTCAGCTGGGTCTCGTTCATGTCGTTGAGCTGGGTGTCACCGATGTAGGACTGACCGGTGGTCGGCTTGTCGAGGCCGGCCGCGCAGTGCAGGAACGTCGACTTGCCGGAACCCGACGGGCCCATCACAGCGGTGAAGGAGCCTCGCTCGATCCCCACGGAGACCCCGTCCAGGGCACGCACGCCGCGGCCGTTCTTGCCGTACACCTTGGTCACGTCGGCCAGACGAAGGGCGTGCCCCCGGTTGACCGTGTTGTAGCCGTTGTCGAGGGAAGGGCGGCTCGTCTCGGTCACCATGTTGCGACCTGTCCTCTCCGTAGTGCGGTTCCGGGTCTCAAGGGGATGATTTTCGAGCGTATATGGCATCGGGTCGAGCGTGGTCCGTACTTCTATATTCGATCTACTTCGGTGCTGTTTGGGGCAGTTGACCAGGCATTCGTGGTCGGGCCGGGCGGCGGCCGGCGATTCCGGTGCACGTGTGTCGTGCTCCGGTGCGGGGGCGCGTGGAGTGCGCGGTGGCGAGGTCCGGGCATGGCTGCGCGCCGCAGGATGGGGATCCTGCGGCGCGCAGCCGGCCCTCACGCCGGGGCGTGGGTGTGGACCGGGCCCAGGGGGCTGGTCTCCGGGCGGGCCACGGAGGCCGCCCAGCGGTCGCCGATGTCGACGTCCGTCACCTGCCACCGCGTTTCCTCACCGCGGTAGCGGTGCACCACCCGCACCGGGCCGTCCTGTGCCGGAGCGACGTCCAGCATGTTGAGCGGCATGCCCAGCAGGCCGAGGCCGACGGCCTTGACCACCGCCTCCTTGCGGGTCCAGGCCCGGTGGAAGGCGGCGTCCCTGGCCGGGCCCGGGGGCAGGCCGAGGACGTACGCGCTCTCCGCGGCGGTGAGGACCACCTCGGCCAGGCCGGCCGGTTCGACCGGCCGCAGCGCCTCCACGTCGACGCCCACCCAGGTGCCCGCCCGTACCGCGAGGGCGCCGGCCCCCGCCGTGCGGGACAGGCTGACCGCGAGCGGGACCGGCGGGTCGGTGACGGCCGGCGGCCCGTGCTCCCGGTCGCCGCAGCCGGGGCAGATCCGCCGGCCGAAGCCGACCTCTCCCGGTTCGACGCCGAGCAGCCCTGCCACGGCCCGCCGGGCACCGGCCCGGGTGGCGGTGAACGCGGCGGCGTCCGCCTCGGCGTGGAAGCGCTGGGCCCGGCCCCGCTCCACCTCGTCGAGAACGGCGTAGTCCGCCGGGTCGGTCCGTGCGCCGAGCGGCCACCACCACACGTGGATCTCGCCCGACTCCTGCATCCGGCGAACCGCTTCGAGCGCCGGTCGGGGTATGCGCACCTCGCTGATCGCGGTATTCCGCCGAGGTGTCATCTGGCCTCCTCTCGATCCTTTCGATACGGCCGGTCTCAGGCCAGTCCATTGAGGCGCAGGAGCAGATCCTTCACCTCGGTGGCGTGGTAGCGGTCCCGTTCCTGCCCCGGGTCGGAGCACAGCAGCAGCGGCCCGTCCCGGTGGTCCTGGGGCAGCCGTCCGTGGCTGCCCTTGACATGGGCCGGGTCGAGCGGCACCACGGTGAGCGGTGCGCGCATCCCGGCCTTCTTGCGCAACAGGGTGAGTGCTGCCTTCGCCTTCACCGCCTTGTCGGCGGGGTCGAAGAAGAGTTCGGCCGGGTCGTAGCCCGGTTTGCGGTGGATCTCGACGCCGCGCGCGAAGTCGGGGGCGCGGGTGTCGTCGAGCCAGTAGTAGTACGTGAACCAGGCGTCCGGTTCGGCGACGGCGACCAGCTCGCCCGCGTCGGGGTGGTCGATGCCGTACGTGGCCTGCTCGGTGCGGTCCCAGATCTCGTCGACGCCCTCGGTGTGCTTCAGGACGTCGCGGACGCGCGGGATGTCGGCGGGGTCGGCGACGTACACATGGGCGGCCTGGTGGTCGGCCACGGCGAACGCGCGGGAGGTGCAGGGGTCCAGGTACTCCATGCCGCGCTGGCTGTAGACGGAGAGGAGTCCCTCGCGGCGCAGGGCGCGGTTGATGTCGACGGGCCTGGAGACGGGGCTGATGCCGTACTCGCTGAGGGCGACGACGGTGGTCCCCCGGTCGCGCAGGTCGCCGAGGAGCGGGGCGAGCGCGGCGTCGGCCTCGCGGGCGGCGCGCACCGCCTGGGGGCTGTCGGGGCCGTAGCGCTGGAGGTCGTAGTCGAGATGGGGCACGTAGATGAACGACAGGTCGGGGCGGCGGGTGTCGACGACATGGCGGGCGGCGTCGGCGATCCACCGGGTGGAGGCGATGGAGGCGGTCGGCCCCCAGTAGTTGAAGAGGGGGAACTCGCCCTGGCGGGCGGTGAGTTCATCGCGCAGCCCGGCGGGTTTGGTGTAGCAGTCGGGGGACTTGCGGCCGTCGTAGTGGTAGACGGGTCGCGGCGTCAGTACGGTGTCGACGTCCGCGCCCATGGCCCACCACCAGCACAGGTAGGCGGTGCTGTGGTCCGGGTCCTGCTTCCGGGCGGCCTGCCACACCTTCTCGCCCTGGACCAGGGCGTTGTGCTGGCGCCACATCATGACCTCGCCGTGGTCGCGGTGGTACCAGCCGTTGGCGACGGCCCCGTGGTCGCGGGGCAGCAGGCCGGTGGTGAGGGTGGCCTGGACGGTGGCGGTGACCGCGGGGAAGACGGTGTCGAGCCGGGCGGTGAAGCCCTCCTGGCCGATGGCCGCGACGTGCGGCATCTCGCCGAGGAGGCGGGGGGTGAGGCCGACGGTGCACAGGACCGCGACCTGGCGGCCGGTCATGGGGTGACTCCTCCGTGCTCGGTGAGGCCGAGGCGGATCAACTCGCCGTGGGTCCATTCGAGTTCGGTGGCGATCCCGGCGGCGATGCCGGCCGCCCCGGTGGGCCGGAGCCCGGCGGGCAGGACGTCCCAGGTGTATGTCTCGACCTCGACGTGGTCGGTGAGGGCGTGCTCCCCGCCGAACGTCGCCCGCAGGGTCTCCTGGAGGGAGTCGCTGGTGTTGCGCAGCGGCGGCTCGGGCTGGTCGTGCAGGGGTACGTGGTAGTGGATGCGCCAGGGCGCGTCGCCGGGCAGGGCGCCCGCGAGGGCGGGGGCGAGGTCGTCGGAGCCGTGCAGGGTGCCGTCGGGGCGCTGTTCGCGGACCTGGTGCAGGAAACGGGGTTCGGCGAAGGGGCGCAGCGCCTCGCGGGACTCTGCGTCGGCGGGTGTGTCGGCGACGAGGGCGGAGGACGCCTGGAGCTTGACGATGGGCACGCCTTCGGCGACGAGGGCGGCGACGGCGCTCGACGGGTCCTCGTGCTGGACGGCGAGGTGGCAGGCGTCCAGGCACAGGCCGATCCAGTCGTGGTCGGCACCGGCGATGGCCCGGGACGCCTGGGCGGTGGTCTCGGCGACGCAGCCGGGTTCGGGTTCCAGGCCGACGCGGATGGTGCGGCCGGTCTCGGCCTCGATCTGCTTGAGTCCGGCGGCCAGGTCGTCGAGGTGCCGGGCGGCGGTGGAGCGCTGCACGCCGGTCCAGGGGGTGCGCCAGGCCAGCGGCAGGGTGGATATGGAGCCGCGGGCGGCGTCCTCGGGGAGCAGCCCGGCGAGCACCTTGGCGAGGTTGAGGGTGTAGGTCAGGCGGGACGGCTCGGACCAGTCGGGGAAGTACACGCCGCGTTTGACGACGGGGGTGTGGAAGCCCCGGTAGGGGAAGCCGTTGAGGGTGACGGTCTCCAGGCCCCGAGTGGTCAGGGCCCGGCGCAGCGCGGCGGTGTCGGCGGGGTGGCCGGCGAGGTGGTGGGCCACGTCGGCGGGGAGCCAGAGGCCGAGGCCGACGAGGTCGGTGCCGAGGTGCTGGCGTACCTGTTCCGCGTGGTCGGTGAGCTGGGCCGTGATCCCGTCGAGGGTCTCCGCCGGATGCACGTTGGTGCAGTAGGCGAGGTGGATGGTGGTGGAGTCCGAGTGGTGCAGACGCATGATGTATCGACCTCAACTGCCGCCGCGGGCGATCGAATTTCCGGCGTACAGCCCCGCGGCCTGCACATCGTTGTAACCGTCCAGGTCAAGCCTGCCCGACTGCCCGTAGAACGTGACCGGGTTGCGCCACATGACACGGTCGACATCATCCTCGTCGAAACCGGCTTCGAGCATGGCTTCCGCGGTGATCCTGGTGAGCAGGGGATCGCTGTGTCCCCAGTCCGCCGCCGAGTTCACCAGCATGTGCTCCGTTCCGTACTTTTTGAGGATGTCGACCATCCGCCGCGGGGTCATCTTGGTGTCCGGGTAGATGGAGAACCCCATCCAGCAGCCGGTGTCGACGACCTCGGTGACGGTGACCTCGTTGAGGTGGTCGAGGACGACGTGGCCGGGTTCGATGCCGGACTCCTCGATGACGGCCAGGGAGCGGGCGGTGCCGCCGGCCTTGTCGCGGTGCGGGGTGTGGACCAGTGCGGGCAGCCCGAACTCGACGGCGAGGCCGAGCTGCGCGGCGAACGCGTGCTCCTCCGCGTCGGTCATGGTGTCGTAGCCGATCTCCCCGACCGCTACGACGGAGTCCTTGGCGAGGTAGCGCGGCAGCAGGTCGAGCACCGGGGTGCAGCGCGGGTCGTTGGCCTCCTTCGGGTTGAGCCCGATGGTGCAGTGGTGCCGGATGCCGAACTGGGCGGCGCGGTAGGGCTCCCAGCCGAGCAGGGCGTCGAAGTAGTCGGCGAAGCTGGCCGGGTGGGTACGTGGCTGGCCGAGCCAGAAGGCCGGTTCCACCAGGGCGCGTACACCTGCGTCGTACATGGCCCGGTAGTCGTCGGTGGTCCGGGACGTCATGTGGATGTGCGGGTCGAATATACGCATGGCCGATCTCCGTCGGGGTGTGTGGCCCGGCTCCGTCGCGGGCCGGGGGTGGTGCTCAGCTGTCGTGGGTGGCGACCAGCCACAGGTCGGCGGGTACGGTGCGGCCGGCCGCACGGCGCTCGGTCGCGAAACCGACGGCCATCCGGGCCAGTTCGGCGTCCCGGCGTTCGTGCAGTCCGGCCACCTTGGCCAGCGGGATTCCGGTGAAGAGGCACTTGAGGACGGCCTGGCGCCAGCGGTACTGGTCGAGGTGGACCCGTGCGTAGGGGCCGAGCGCGGCGGCGATGAGCCGGTTGTCGTTGGTGCGCAGCGCGTCGTCGGTGAGGTGGACGGCGTGCGGTCCCAGCGGCAGGAAGGGCAGGGCGCACAGGACGCCGCGCCGCTCCGCCGCGTCGCCGGTGCGGTAGCGCTCCGTGACCTCCTGCGCCAACTCCGCTCCTTCGGCCTTGAGTTGGGCGAGGAGCCGGGTGCGTACGCCGTCCTCGACGCTCCAGCCCGCCCAGCCGGGCAGCCTGCCCCGGCCGTAGACGCGGCCGGCGGCGGGGAAGCGGCTGTCGAGGGCGGCCGGGCCCTGTTCGGCGACGGCCGCCAGGTCCTGGGCGAGGCGGGCGCGGTGCTCGTGGCCGAGTGCGGAGCCCAGTCCCTCGGTGAGGGCGCGCAGGGTGAGGGTGTGGTGCACGGTGGTCGGTGCCGCCGTGATGGTCGGTGCTGTCATACGGGTTCGGCCTCCTTCGACAGGGTTGCGCTACGCAGGAATTCGATGCTGTGACGGGCCGTCGCGGTTGCGGCGTGGCTGTGCCGGGGCAGTTCCACGGAGACCAGTCCCCGGTACCCGGCCGCGCCGAGGGCGCGCAGTACCGGCGGGAAGTCGATCTCGCCCTCGCCGAACGGCAGGTGTTCGTGGACGCCGCGCCGCATGTCCTCGATCTGGACATGGGCGAGGCGGTCGGACGCCAGTTCGACACAGCGGGGGACGCTGTGGGGTTCGAGGCACCGGCAGTGGCCGATGTCGAGGGTGAGGCGGAAGCGGTCGGGGAGGCCGAGTTCGCGGTGGAGCCTGCGGTAGCCGGCGAGGTCGGCGACGAGCATGCCGGGCTCGGGTTCGAAGGCGAGGTCGATCCCGGTGGCGTCGGCGTGCGCGACGGTCTCGGCGCAGCCGTCCACCAGCCGCTGCCAGCCTTGTTCCGGGGTGGTGCCGGGGTCCGGGGTGCCGCTCCAGAAGTGGACGGCCCCGGCGCCGAGTTCGGCGCCGATGCCGATGGCACGGCGCAGCAGCCCGAGGCGCAGCTCACGGCCCTCGGGCTCGGCGGAGAGCAGGGTGGGGCGGTGCTTGCGCCAGGGGTCGAGGAGGTAGCGGGCGCCGGTCTCGACGACGACGGCGAGGCCGGTGTCGGCCAGGGCGCGCCGGGTCTCGGCGATCCGCCGGGGCAGGTCGTGGGCGTACGGGTCGAGGTGCTGGTGGTCCAGGGTGAGGGAGACGCCCTGGTAGCCGAGGTCGGCCAGGACGCGCAGCGCGTCGGGCAGCCGGTGGTCGGCGAAGCCGTTCGTGCCGTACGCGAAACGCAGTGCGGGGGCCGGGGTGTCCGGGCGGGGGCTCATGTCGAGGACACCTTCCGGGCGAGCCGGCCCACCAGGGGCAGGGCGGCGACGAGCGGCAGGGCGAGCAGGGGTGCTCCGGCGCGGGCCACCAGGGTGGCCTGGAGGGGCAGCAGGGCGTGGATGCCCGCGCCGACGGCGGCGCGGACGCGCGGGGCGCAGGGGTCGCGGACGACGGCGGTCTGGGCGCGGGCGCAGGTACCCGCGTAGGTGGCGAGGGCCGCTCCGGTGACCAGGGCGCGGGCGGACTTGCGGGCGGCGGGGGCGTCCGCTGTCCCGGCGGCCGCGAGCAGTGCGGCGACGGAGGACGCGGCGGGAGCGCCGAGGTGGGCGCCGTCCGCCGCGGCGGAGAACAGCCGGGCGGGGGTGGGCCGTTGGGCGGCGTCGGCGGTTGCGGCGCGCGGGCCGGCGGTGGCCAGCAGGTGGGCCGCGCCCGCTCCGGCGATCGCGGTCGTCGTCGCCAGGGACAGCTTCGGCTCGCTCGTGGGCGCGCCGTCGACCTCGTGGCGGCTGAGGCGGGTCACCGCGAAGGTGTGCGCGGCGACCGCGGTGGCGGCCGGGAGGGCGGCGGCCGCGCGTTGGGGGCCGGTGCCGTGCAGGACGTCCAGGGCGCGGGCGGCGGCCATGGCGGCCGGGCCGAGCGGGGTCGACTTGAGGCCGAGGTCGTACGCCCAGACGGCGGCGGCCAGCGGCAGGGTGCGGCGCAGCAGGGTGCGCCGGCCGCCGGCGACGGCGGCGAGGCCGAGGCCCGCGCCGGTGAGGCCGATGGCGGTGGCGAGGGCGGCGCGCGGGGTGAGGCGGCCGGACGGGATGGGGCGTTCGGGGCGTTCGGTGGCGTCCTCGGCGCGGTCCGCCCAGTCGTTGAGGGCCATGCCCGCCCAGTACAGGGCGACGGAGGACGCGGCGAGGCCGGCGGTGCGGCGGACGCCGGGGCGGCCCGCCGCGAGTGCCCCGGCGACGACGTCGCCGGGGACCGTGATCGCGGCCGGGGCCCGGACCAGTTCCGCGTAGGTGCGCAGGGTGGTGTTCATCGCGGGGTGCCGATCGCGGCCGGGACCGGGGCGTTCGCCCAGGCGGTCAGGGCCTCGTACTGGAGGGTGAGGTTGTGCTCGCGGGAGCCGGCCGGGTCCTTGAAGAAGAAGCCGAGCGCGGTGAGCGCCCCGGATTCGCCGCGGCGCCGGCCGTGGGCGGCCAGCCGTACGAGGTCGAGGACGAGCGGGGCGGCGAGGGCGGAGTCGCAGCCCTGCCAGGTGAACTGCATGGACATCCGGACGCCGAGGAAACCCTCGAAGGAGATGTGGTCCCAGGCGGTCTTCCACTCCCCCATCTCGGGGACGTTGTCGATGTGGACCTGGCCCTGGACGGGGTGGCCGACGGTCTCCTCCAGGCTGCGCTGCTTGGACTCGGTCTTGCTGCGGGCGGCCTCGGGGTCCTGGAGGGTGGCGCCGTCGCCGCCGCCGAGCAGGTTGGTGCCGGACCAGGAGCGCAGGCGCAGGGCGCGCTGGGTGAACATCGGGGCGAGCGCGCTCTTGACGAGGGTCTCACCGGTCTTGCCGTCGCGCCCGGCGTGCGGGACGCCGCAGGCGCGGGCGAGCTGCTCCAGGGCGGGCAGCGAAGCGCCCGCGGACGGGGTGAAGTTGACGTAGGCGCAGCCGGCGCGGAAGGCGGCGTACGCGTAGAGGGAGCTGGGTGGCAGCAGGTCGGTGCTGGTGGCCAGGACCTCGTCGAGCTCCGTGAGGTCGAGGAAGGCCGGGTCGGGGTCGGGCAGCGGCTCGGTGGAGGAGACGTTGACGACGACGACCTGTTCCAGGGCGTGCCGTTCGCGGAAGGAGACGATGTCCGCCGCGAAGCGCGCGGCGGCCGCGGCCTGGGGCTCGCCGGGCCGCTGCGAGCCGTCGCGGATCTCGCGGTCGGTGGCTTCCAGGGCGCCGCGCACGCCGTCCAGGATGTTGGCGGGCAGGACGCCCGCCAGGGCGAGTTGCCCGGCCCTCGCCGTCAGTGGGACGGACACGATGTCGTGCCCGCCGAACACGAGGTCGGCGAGGGCCGGGAGCGATGCGTCACGGAACGGGGGAAGGTCCGTCACGCATCCGTCACAGGAGGCGCTGCCCGCGGCGATCGCGGTGGCGCCGACGGTCGCGGCCGTGGCGACCGAGCCTCGTGCGCCGATCATCCAGACGCCGATGCGGGGTGAAGTTCCGGTCGTGGCTCGCATGATGGGCTGTGCCTCCTGAGTCGTACGCGGGTGAGCTGCGGTCCTGTGGCCTGTCCGGTGGGTCGGGGTCGGGCAGGCTCTAGAACTTGCCCAGGTCGACCGGGTACGGGTAGGTGTCGAAGGCCGTGTCGAGCTGGTTCGCGCTGCGGTACAGCCACTTGCGGGTGACACCGTCCACGGTCCGCGGGGCCAGGCGCTTGTTGTCGTTCGCGTCGATGGCCGGCTGGCCGATGGACTGGAGCTCCCAGGAGACGCCCGCGAGCCGGTTGATGTGCGTCCACCACTTCACGTCGATGCCCAGGAGCCGGAAGCCGGCCAGGAAGGGGTGCCAGCGGTGGTAGGCGTGGGTGAAGTCCGGCGGCGTGAAGTTCATCATGTGGACCTTGTTGCCCTCCGAGCGGCGCGGGTCGAACAGGACGCCCTGGCCGAAGTCCTGGAAGGCGCGGACCAGTCCCGCCGGGTCGTTCCCGTAGAACTCGCGGTAGACGTCGCGCTGGGCGTCGGAGAGCAGTACGAAGGCGTCGCGGTTGGGCTGGATGAGCTCCAGGAAGCTGCGCGGGTAGCGTCCGTCGGCGCGGGTGGCGGCCCAGGCCGAGTCGACCTTGGTGAAGCCGCCGAACGGCTTGACGATGACGTCGACGGCCTCGACGAGTTCGGGCTTCGGGTTGAAGTAGAAGCGCTCGTCGTACTCGTACCAGAACTCGTTGGCGCGACGGTCGCCGACCATGCCCGGGATCTCGGGGAACTCGCTGCGGGACCGGCCGTGGGCGGCCGCCGGCAGGGCGCCGGCCACCGTCACCGCGGCCGCCGCCCCGGCGATACCGGCGGCGGCCCTGAGGACGCCCCGGCGGTCCATGGTGTTCTGCGGCATCGGTGGATCTCCTTCGTCAGTGGCGGTGCGGGGGACTTCGGTGATGGAACGACTCTCGCGGCCCGGACTATGTGCGTCCTATAACGCCGCTTGCAGGGCGTATTGCCTGGTCAAAGGGGGTACGAGAGGCCTCGAAGCCGCTGCGATGCCGGGACGATATGACAACGGATTACGTTCCTCCGGAAACGGATGTACGAATCCCTACATCGTTTTTCGGCCATACAGGCGGCCGGTACCGGTCACTGCCCCCACCAGTGAAGGAGTCACTGTGGTCACGATCACAAGCGCCAGGGTCGAACGGAAGGACACCAGCGACAACGGGGGCATCCCCCGATTACACGGCCCCCTCACCTGGTGCGCGGGGGCCATGGCACTGCTCGCGGTCATAGCCGCGGGCGGCCTGTTCCTCGACGGACGCACCGTGCTGGGTGAGGGGGTGTGGCTCAAACCCCTGAAGTTCGCGGTCTCCTTCGGCCTGTACACGATCACCCTCGCGTGGATGATCGGCCGGACGGAGCGCTGGCAGCGCACCTTGCGCAGACTCGGCACCGTCACCGTGGCGCTGTTCATCGTCCCGGAGATATCGATCATCACGTTCCAGGCCGTACGGGGCGAACGCAGCCACTTCAACGTGTCGTCCACGTTCAATGACGTACTGGTCAAGGCGATGGGCGGCGCGGCGTACATCGGCTGGACCATGACGCTGCTGCTCGGGGTCTTCCTCCTGTGGCAGCGCAAGGTGGACCGGCCGCTGGCCTGGGCCATCCCGATCGGACTGTTCGTCTCCCTGGCGGGCATGTCGATCGGCTATCTGATGACCACCCCCACGGCCGCGCAGCAGCGGGCCCTGGACGCCGGGAAGCATCCGTCCACGCTCGGCGCGCACAGCGTCGGGGTGCTGGACGGCGGTGCCGGTCTGCCGCTGACCGACTGGGCGACCGGTGGCGGGGACCTGCGGGTGGCCCACTTCGTGGGTCTGCACGCGCTGCAGCTGCTGCCGCTCGCCGCGCTGGGCCTCGGGCTGCTCGCGGGACGGCTGCCGCTGCTGCGCGGCGAGGGTACGCGTACGGCCCTGATCGTCGTCGGCGGTGCCGGCCATGCCGGGCTCACCGCCCTGCTGCTGTGGCAGGCGGAGCGGGGCCAGCCGCTGCTCGAACCCGACCGGCTCACGCTCACCACCGCCGCCTGGCTCGTCGGCGCGGTCGCGGTGGCCGTCGCCGTGGTGCTCGCGACGGCGTCGCGCGACCGGCGTGACTCACCCGGGGGCTGATGCTCCCGGCGCACGCACCGGAGGGGGTCACCGCGGCTGCGGTGACCCCCTCCTCCGTCCGCCGGACGCCCTGGGCGCCCGGTCAGTCGGCCGTCGCGAACGGGCCCCGGCGCAGGGCCGGGGAGATCAGCGCGGCGAGGGCCGTCAGGGCCATCGCGAGGCTGAGCCCGAGGACCGTCCGGGTCGGGCCGAGGCCCTCCAGGGCGAAGCCGGCCGCGACCGGGCCGGCGGCCATCGCACCGCCACCGACCAGCATGGCCAGGGAGTTGGCCCGGCCCCGCATGCTGTCCGGTGCGATCCGGACGAGATAGACGCCGCCCGCCACGTTGAACACACCGCCCACGTAGCCGCTCAGCGCGAAGATCGCGCCCAGCGCGTAGGGGTCGCGGAGCACGGCGACGGGCACCATCAGCAGCGCCCATACCGCCAGCCCGCCGATCACCAGGGCGCGCATCGACAGGCGTTCGGTCCACCGGCCACCGCTGAGCGCCCCGACCAGGCCGCCCGCCCCGCTCAGCGAGAGCACGACGCCCACCTGGAACTCGGTGCCGCCCGCCGACTGGATGCCCGACATCACCGCCAGGTTCAGGCCCTGGAAGAGGATGTTGGAGACGGCGACGGCGGCCATCACGGCCCGCAGGAAGTGCTGGCGCCACATCCAGACGAGGCCGGCGCGGACCTCGGCGGCGAGCGCCGTCCGGGGCGCGTCCTTCCGGTCCTGCTGAAGCTTCCCCCGTACCCCGAACAGGCAGGCCACGGCGGCGAGTTGACCGGCCGCCGCCGCCACGAACGGCAGCGCGGAGCCGAGTGTGACCAGTCCGCTGCCCAGCGGCTGCCCCGCGATGGCGGCCCCCCGGGTACGGGCCTCGTTGCCGGTCATCGCGGCGCCGATCTGCTCGGACGGCACCACGGCGGGCACGGCGGCCCGCTCGGCCAGCTGGAACAGCACACCGAGGGTGCCCTCGACGAACGCGGCGGCCAGCAGCGCCCACAGCCAGATGTGCCCGCTCAGCAGGAGCGCGGCGATCACACCGGCCACCACCGCCTGGCCGAGTCCGGCCCCCAGCATGACGCGCCGCCGGTCCCAGCGGTCGACGAGGGCGCCGCCGGGCAGCTGCACCACGAGCTGCGGAAGCAGCAGCGCGGTCCCCACGAGCCCGGCGTCGCTGGGCGACCTGGTCGCCCACAGGACGGCGAGCGGGTACGCGACGGCGGTGGCGCGCCCGGCGAGCAGCGAGAGGCCGGCGCCGCCCCAGAGCAGGCGGTAGTCACGGTTGCGCCGCAGCGGCACGGGCGGCGGCGCGGTGGTCTCCCCGTCCGGGGTGGGCCGCTCGGTCGTCCGGTCGTCCTCCTCCGGTACGGCGTCGGTGTCGGTGGCCTCCCCTTGCGCGGCCAGCAGCCACGGCAGGGCCGCCGGGTCGGTCACGGAGTCGGGCACGGTATCGGTCGTGGTGTCGGGCACGGAGTCGGTCGCGGTATCGGGCACGGAGTCGGTCGCGGTATCGGTCGCGGGTCTCATCGCGCGGCCACCAGGGTGCGGTCCGGGGTCACCGCGGGCTCCTCGGCCGCCACGGCGGTGCGGACGAACTCCAGTACCGCCATCGCGCTGTGCATCTTGTTGGTGGCCTGGGCGAAGGCGATGCTGTGCGGTCCGTCCAGCACCTCGGCCACGACCTCCTCGCCCCGGTGGGCGGGCAGGTCGTGCATGAACACGGCGTCCGGGCTGGCGTCCCACAGGGCGGGGGTGATCCGGAACGGGGCGAAGACGTTACGCCAGTCGGGGTCGGGCTTGCTGGTGCCGGTGGTCTGCCAGCGGGTCGTGTAGATCACGTCGTAGCCGCCGGTCAGTTCGTCCATGTCGTGCCGCTCGACCAGGGTGGCGCCGGTGCGGGCGGCCTGGGCGCGGGCCCGGTGGGCGATCGGCTCGGCGAGGCCGTAGCCGGGCGGGGTGCGGACCTCGAAGTGGACGCCGGGGAAGCGGGTGAGGGCGAGCGCGAGCGCCGCCGCCGTGTTGTTGCCCTCGCCCGCGTACAGGATGCGCAGGCCATCGACGTGGCCGAAGTGGCGTACCAGGGTGGTGAGGTCGGTGAGCGCCTGGGTGGGGTGTTCCTCGGCGGTCATGGCGTTGACCACGGACATGGTCCCCTGCTGTGCCCAGCCGCGCAGTTCGGCCTCGGGCCCGGCGGTCCGGGCGACGAGTACGTCGAGCATCCCGGACAGCACCCGGCCGGTGTCCTCGGTGGTCTCGCCGGTGTTGAGCTGGAGGTCGCCGGGTCCGTAGGCGATGAGCGAGCCGCCCAGCCGCAGCGATCCGGAGGAGAAGGCGGTACGGGTGCGGGTGGAGGTCTTGGCGAAGTAGACGCCGACCACCTGGCCGTCCAGCGGTGCGGGCCGCCGGGCGAGACCGGCGGAGAACTCGGCGCCGCGGTCCACGATCCGCCGCAGCTCCGCGTCGGTGAGGTCGTCGATGGAGATCAGATGACGCATGGGGTCAGCCTTCCTGGGCCGGGTCGTGGGCCGTGCGGACGTCGAGTGCGGCGGCCAGTCGCTCCACCGTGTGGTGGCGCAGCGCGGTCGCGAGGTCGAGGGGGAGCCCGGCCCTGCGGGCGGCGAGCAGCAGGGGCGGTACGAGCAGGGAGTCGCCGCCGAGGTCCCTGAAGTCGTCGTGCACACCGACCTGTTCGAGGCCGAGCACCTCGGCCCAGACGGCGGCGAGCCGTCGCTCGGTGTCGGTGCGCGGCTCCACGTAGGGGGCGTCGGCGGCGGTGGCGGCGCGGGCCACGAGGGCGAACCGGTCGCGTTTGCCGTTCTCGCCGAGCGGGAGCGCGGGCAGGGCCGTGACGGTCGCCGGGATGACGGCGGCGGGCAGCACCGCGCGCAGGCGGTCGCGCAGGGCGGGCACGGAGACGGTGTGCCCCTCGGCGGGCACCACCCAGGCCGCGAGGCGCTTGCCGCCGTCGGCGGCGTCGACGGCCGCGACGAGGGCCTCGCGCACGGAGGGGTCGGCGGCCAGCGCGGCCTCGGCCTCGCCGGGTTCGACGCGGTGTCCCCGGATCTTGACCTGGTCGTCGGCGCGGCCGAGGAACTCCAGGGCACCGCCGGGGAGCCGGCGGGCCAGGTCCCCGGTCCGGTAGAGGCGGGCGCCCGGCAGTCCGTAGGGGTCGGGCAGGAACGCGGCGGCGGTCGGGCCGGGGCGTCCGGCGTAGCCGCGGGCGAGCCCGTCGCCGCCGAGGTACACCTCACCGGCGATGCCGTCGGGGACCGGCCGCAGCGCGCCGTCCAGGAGCCGCAGGGTGACGCCCGGGAGCGGGGAGCCGAGGGCCACGAGGGTGCGCGGGTCGCGGGGCCGTTCGGGGGCGTGCAGGGTGTCGGCGTGCTGGAGCCCGGCTTGGACACCGGCCGCTGCGGCGACGGGGCGCGGTGCGCCGCCGTGCCGGTTCCGGTTCCGGGGCAGGACGCACAGGGCGGTGGCGGCGACGGTGGCCTCGGTGGGGCCGTACTCGGCGGCGAGGACCATCGAGCCGGACCCGATGCGGGCGGCGACGCGGTCGGCCTGGGCGGCCGGGTAGGCGTCGCCCGCGCAGACGGCGAGCGCGGCCAGGGAGCCGAGTTCGGTGTCGGTCAACTGGGCTTCCAGGAGCGTCAGATGGCCGGGGGTGAGCCCGACGAAGGAGTAGGGCGCGCCCTTGAGGAGTTCGGCGCCGAACTCCCCCGGCCCGTACGACTGCGGGAGCAGCCGCACGGTCTGCCCGGTCATCAGGGGCGCGTACAGCGCGGGTATCCCGAGGTCGAAGCCGACGGAGGTGAACCACGGCGCGCCGCCGGTGCCCGCCGCCGCGTACTGCTCGACCGCCCAGTGCAGGTAGTGGGAGAGGGAGCGGTGGCTGATCTCGACGCCCTTGGGGGTGCCGGTGGAACCGGAGGTGTGCAGGACGTACGCGAGCCGGTCCGGGTCGTGGGCGGTGGCGGGCCGGGCGGGCACGGGGACGTCGGTGAGGTCCTCGGCGACCACGAGCGGGACGTCGTCCAGGCGGGCGGCGTGGCGGCGTTCGGTGACCGCGAGCGTGAACTCGGTGCCGGCGATCCGGGCGTCGGGGGTGCAGGGGTCCACGGGCACCTGCGCGGCGCCCGCCTTCCAGACGCCCAGGAGCGCGGCCACCAGGTCGGGGCCCCGGTCCAGGAGCACGGCGACCCGGGTCTCGGGCCCGGCGCCGAGGGCGCGCAGCCGGTGGGCGACCGCCTCGGCGCGGGCGTCGAGCGCGGCGTAGGAGAGGGTGGCGGAGGAGTTGGTGGCGGAGGAGCTGGTGGCTGACGCGAAGGAGAGGGCAGGGGCCGCCGGGGTGCGGGCGGCCTGGGCCTCGAACGCGCCGAGCACGTCGGCGGGGGTGTCGGAGTGCGGCAGGGCGGGTGCGGCGAGGGCGCCGCGCTCGTACGCGTCGGGGTAGGCGCCCCGGGCGTCGCCGTCGGCGCCGGTGCGCGCCATGTCGGCGAAGACGGCGGTGTAGAGCGCGGCGAGGCGCTTGGCCCGGCCCCGGGAGAGGGTGCGGGTGCGGGAGGCGATGGACAGGTGGCCGCGCACGGGGGTGCCGACGACGAGCCGGAACTCGTTGGGGCTGTCGTCGCGGCTGGCCATGATGTCGATGAGCTCGGTGTCGACCTGGTGGAAGTCCAGGTAGTGGAAGAGGACGTCGATGAGGTGGGTTTCGCCGCCGGGTCTGCGCATGGCGGGCATCGGGTAGCGGCGGTGCGGCCACAGCTCGACCTCGCGGGCGAAGACCTGCTGGGCGAGTTCGCCCCAGGTCGCGGCGGTGCGCTCGTACGGGAAGGGCACCGAGTTGAGGTACATGCCGGAGACGCGTTCGGCGCCCGCCTCCTCGGGGCGCGCGTCGGCGACCATGCCGCCGCGGAACCGCTCGGCGCCGGTGAGCAGCGAGAGGACCTTGCTGTGCGCGGCGTGCAGGACGCTCTTGTAGGGGACCTCGGCGGCGGTGGCCAGCGCGCGCAGGCCCGGTTCGACGTCGCCGAGCGGGATGTCGACGCGGTAGCGCTCGTCGCCCTCGTCGTCGCCCTGCCATCCGGCGGGGACGCTGAACCGCTCGTAGGTGTCGACGACGTGGCGCCAGTGCTCGCGGTCGGCCGGGTCGTCCAGGGAGCGCAGTTCACCGGCGACGAAGTCGGCGTAGCGGACGGCGGGAACCGGCGGTGCGGGCTCGGGCTCGGCGCCGGAGCGCAGCGCGCGGTAGGCGCGGAGCATCTCCATCAGCTGGGAGTGGTAGCTCCAGCCCTCGATGACGGGGTGGCACTCGGTGATGGACAGCCACCAGCTCTCGTCGTCGAGGAGGTGGACGGCCATCCGCATGAGCGGGGCGCTGGTGAGGTCGAAGAGCTCTTCGCGGTCGCGGTCGGCGAACTCCCAGAGGGCCAGTTCGCGGCGGGCGGCCGGCAGGTGGCGCAGGTCGTCGAAGACGCAGGGCATCCGTCCGGCGGCGTGGACGAGCTGGAGCGGCCGGGAGTAGCCGTCCAGGGCGAAGGAGGTCCGCATGACCTCGTGGCGTTCGACGATCAGGTCGGCGGCCCGCTGGAACGCCTCCGGGTCGAAGGGGAGTTCGTCACGGATCCGGAAGGAGGTGATGTTGTGGTAGCGGTTCTCGGTGCTCTCGCCGTACATCTCGACGAGCATCCCGGCCTGGGTGAGCGAGACGGGGTAGGCGTCGGTGACGTCGGCGGGCAGCGCGGCCCGGTCCGCCTCGCCGATGAGGGCGAACCGGGCGACGGTGCCGCCCGGTCCGGCGCCGTCGGCGTCGCCGAGGGCGGCGCGCAGCCGGGCCACGGTGCGGTGGGCGAAGATGTCGCGGACGCTGGTCTCCCAGCCGGCCTCGCGCAGCGCGCCGACGAGGGTGACGGCACGGATGGAGTCGCCGCCGAGTTCGAAGAAGTTGTCGTGGACGCCGACGGTGTCGCGGCCCAGGACGGTGGCCCAGATCCCGGCGATGGCGCCCTCGGTGGCGTCGCGGGCCTCGACGTAGTCGCCGACGGCGGTGGCGGCGCGGCCCGGGGCGGGCAGCGCGCGGCGGTCGAGCTTGCCGTTGGCGGTCAGCGGCAGGGCGTCGAGAGCGAGGTAGGCGGCGGGCACCATGTACGAGGGGAGGGTCTCGCCGACGCGGGCGCGCAGCGCGGCCGGAGTGAGGTCGTCGGGTCCCGCGCCTTCGGCGGGGACGACGTAGGCGACGAGTTCCTTGGCGCCGGGGCTGTCCTCGCGGACCAGGACGACGGCTTCGGCGACGGCCGGGTCCGCGGTGAGCGCGGACTCGATCTCGCCGGGCTCGATGCGGTAGCCGCGGAGTTTGACCTGGTGGTCGGCGCGGGCGACGAAGTCGAGATTGCCGTCGGGCAGTACGCGGGCGATGTCTCCGGTGCGGTAGAGCCGGGTGCCGGCCGGGCCGTAGGGGTCGGGCACGAAGCGTTCGGCGGTCAGGTCGGGGCGGCCCGCGTAGCCGCGGGCGACACCGATGCCACCGATCCACACCTCGCCGGGCACGCCGACGGGCAGCGGGCGCAGGTGCTCGTCGAGGACGTACATGGTGGTGTGCGGGACGGCGCGGCCGATGGGGACGAGTTCGGTGGTGACGGGCCCGTCCAGGAAGTACGCGGAGTTGCCGACGGTGATCTCGGTGGGGCCGTACTCGGCGGCGAGACGGGTGCCGTCGGGGCCCGCCGATGTGGTCCAGCGCTCGGCGAGCCGGGCGGTGAAGGAGTCCCCGGCCGCGATGACGAGGCCGGCCAGCCCCCTGATCTGATCATCCGTCAACTGCTGCTGGAGCAGGTCGAGATGACCGGGGGTGAGCTTGATGAAGGCGTACGGGGCGCCCGCGGCGAGCAGGGCGCCGAGGTCGGCGGTGTCGAAGTCCTGCGGGAGCAGGTCGACGCTCCGGCCGGTCATCAGCGGCGCGTACAGGTCGGGCACGCCGAGGTCGAAGGCGATGGAGGAGAACAGCGGGGCGCCGCCGGGCCCGGCGCCCGCGTATGCCTGGACGGTCCAGCCGAGGTAGTTGGCCAGCCCGCGGTGGGTGACGAGGACGCCCTTGGGGCGGCCGGTGGAGCCGGAGGTGTAGATGACGTAGGCGAGCGCGTCGAGGTCGTGGCCGGTGGGCAGGGCGGCGGTGGCGGCGGCGCGGGCGGCCTGCTCGGCGGGGTCGTCGGTGACCAGGACGGTGCGGCGGTCTTCATCGGCGCCCAGGGCGGCGGGGCCCTCGAAGCGGTCGGCGTAGCGGGTCTCGGTGAGGACGGTCCGGGTGCCGGTGGTGGCCAGCATGTGGCCGACGCGCTCGTCCGGGTAGCCGGGGTCGACGGGTACGTACGCGGCGCCCGCGCGCCAGATGCCGAGCAGGGCGGCGACCAGTTCCGGCGAGCGGTCCAGGAGGACGGCGACGGTGTCCTCGGGGCCGATGCCGAGCCCTGCCAGCCGGCGGGCGTGGCGCTCCGACTCCTCGACGAGCCGGCGGTAGGTGTACGTGGTGTCGCCGTGGCGCAGGGCGGTGGCGTCGGGGGTGGCCGCGGCCTGTTCCAGGATGGTCTCCAGGACGGGGCGCAGGGCGGTGGCGTCGAGGGCGTGGTCGGTGCCGACGGGGGTGGCCGGTCCGTCGAGGAGCAGGGCGCGCTCCTTCGGGCCGATCGGGTCGAGGGTGGAGAGCGGGGCGCCGGGGGTGGCGGCGATCTGTGCGAGGAGCCGGGTGTAGTGCCCGGCGATCCGGGCGGCGGTGGTCGCGTCGAAGAGGGCCGTGGCGTATTCGAGGCTGCCGTGCAGGGTGCCGTCGGCACGTTCGGTGAGGTGCAGGGTGAGGTCGAAGCGGGCGATGGCGCCGGCGGCCGGGACGGGCTCGGCGGAGATGCCGGGCAGATCGGGTCCGTCGGCCCCCTCGCCGGACGCGAGGTCGAACATGACCTGGAAGAGCGGCGTGGTGGACAGGTCGCGCTCGGGCTCCAGTTCGTCGGCGATCCGGTCGAACGGCGTCTCCTGGTGGTCGAAGGCGTCCAGCACGGTGGTGCGGTTGGCGGCGAGGACGTCCCGGAAGGCCGGGTCGGCGCCCCAGCGGGCCCGCAGCACCAGGGTGTTGTACGCGTATCCGGCCATCTGCCGCAGTTCGGGGCGGGTGCGCCCGGAGACGGCGGTGCCGACCGAGACGTCCCGCTTGCCGGTGTAGCGGCCGAGCAGGGTCTGGTAGGCGGTGAGCAGGACCATGAAGAGGGTGGCGTCGCCGTCGCGGGCGACCTGGCGCAGCGCGGTGGCGGTTTCGGCGGGGACGTCGAAGCCGTGGGTGGCACCGCCCCAGGTGCGTACGGCGGGGCGCGGCCGGTCGGTGGGCAGGGCGAGCGGTTCGACGCCGGCGAGCTCCCGGCGCCAGTGGCCGAGTCCGCGGTCGGCTTCGGGGCCGCTCTGCCGGCGGGCGGCCCAGGCCGCGTAGTCGGCGTACTGGACGGGGAGCTCGGGCAGTTCCTCGCCCCGGTGGAGGGCTGCGAGGTCGGCCAGGAGCAGCGGGCGGGTCAGCGCGTCGCAGGCGATGTGGTGCATGACGACGAGCAGGACGTGGTCGTCGGGGGCGAAGCGCAGCAGCCGGACCCGCAGCGGGTGGTCGGCGGCCAGGTCGAAGGTCTCGGCGGCGCGGGCCTCGGTGAAGGCGACGGCGGCCGCGTCCCGGGCAGCGGCGTCCAGGCCGGGCCGGTCGGTGACGGCGAGGTCGACGGGCCCGGCCGGGTCGACGACCTGGCGGGGGTCGGCCGCGTCCAGGACGTAGCGGGTGCGCAGGATCTCGTGGCGGGCGGCGAGCGAGTCGAAGGCCTGCTGGAGGGTGCCCGGCGAGAGCGGGCCGCGCAGCCGGTACGCCATCGGCAGCAGGTACTCGGGGCTTTCCGGGTCGAGCTGGTGCAGGAACCACAACTGGCGCTGCCCGGCCGAGAGTTCGAGGGGCTTGGTGCGGTCGGCGCGCGGGATGGCGGCGCTGCGGACGGGGGTGTCGGCGCCTCGCCCGGCGCGCCCGGCGAGGCGGCGGCGCAGGAGCTCGGCGCGCAGCTCCTCCTGCGTGGGCTGCGTCGGCGCGGTGGGTGCGGTCACGACTGGTACTCCCTGTGGGCGAGGGCGAGTTCGGCTTCGGTGAGCGTCTGGATCTCGGCCGTCACGGCCTCTTCCACGGCTTCGGCGAGCCGGGTGACGGTGGGGCGTTCGAAGACGGCGCGCAGGGGCAGTTCGACGTCGAACTCCTCCTGGATGCGGGCGATGACCTGGGCGGCGCGCACGGAGTTCCCGCCGCTGCGGAAGAAGCCCTGGCGGGAGCCGATCCGGTGGCCCGCGACGGCGTCGGGTCCGAGCAGCACCTCGGCCCAGATCCCGGCGATGATCTCCTCGACGGGGCCTTCGGGCGCGGTGTACGGCTCGTCGGCGAGCGCGGCGGCGAGGTCGGGCGTGGGCAGGGCCGCGGTGTCGACCTTGCCGTGCCGGGTGAGCGGCACGGTGGTGATCGGCACGAGCAGCGCGGGGACCATGTAGTCGGGCAGGCTGCGGGCGCAGTGGTCCAGGAGGGCGCTGTCGCCGGGTACGGGCATGTCGTCGGCGGCCACCCAGTAGCCGACGAGCGCGGCGTCGGGGCCGGTGCCGTGGACGGTGACCACGGCACCGGCGACGGCGGGGTGCTCGGCCAGGACGCCCTGGACCTCGCCGGTCTCCACCCGCCTGCCGCGGATCTTGACCTGGCCGTCGGCGCGCCCGGCGAACTCCAGGGTGCCGTCGGGCAGCATGCGGGCCATGTCGCCGCTGCGGTAGAGGCGGGCGCCGGGCTCGCCGTACGGGTCGGGCACGAACACGGCGGCGGTCAGGTCGGGCCTGCCGTGGTAGCCGCGGGCGAGGGCGGTGCCGCCGATGCACAGCTCGCCGGTCACCCCGTACGGCACGGGCGTGAGGTTCTCGTCCAGGACCCGGACCGTGCAGTGCGGGTAGGGGCGGCCGATCGGGGTGGACTGCGCGGTGTCGTGCGCGTCCCACCGGGTGGAGGCGATGGTCGTCTCGGTGAGCCCGTACTCGTTGATGAACCGTCGCAGTCTGCGCGAGAGCTCGCGGGCGAGGGCGGGCGGGCAGTCCTCGCCGCCGGTCTTGCCGACCAGCGGGCGGCGGCCGAAACCGGCGTCGATCAGCATCTGCCAGTGCGCGGGGGCGGCCTGGAGGTGGCTGACGCCGTGCCGGTCGAGCAGGGCCAGCTGGGCGCGGTGGTCGCGCAGTTCGTGCTCCTGGGCGAGGACGACCCGGCCGCCCGCGACGAGCGGCATGACGAGTTCGGTCCAGGAGATGTCGAACGTGGGCTGGGCCAGGGCGAGGTAGGCGTCGTCGGGGCCCTGCCCGAAGTCCAGGTGGGCCTGGAAGGCGCGCAGGGTCGGCAGCAGGGTGCGGTGCTCGACGGCGACCCCCTTGGGGCGGCCGGTGGAGCCGGAGGTGTACATCAGGTAGGCGAGGCGCGTGCCGTCCCCGGCGGGCAGCGGCTCGGCGTCCGCCGGCGGTGCGGCGTCCGGTTCCGTGTCCAGGGTGAGGACGGCGCCGCGGTGGATCCCGGCGAGGCGTGCGGCGCCCGCCGTGTCGGTGACGAGGACGCCCGCCCCCGAGTCGGCGAGCACATGGGCGATCCGGTCGTCGGGGGCGCCCGGGTCGAGCGGCACATGGGCGGCGCCGGCGTGCCAGCTGCCGAGGATCGCGGCGAGCAGCTCGGGGGTGCGGCCGAGCAGCACGGCGACGGTGGTCTCCGGTCCGGCCCCGAGGCCGCGCAGCCGGTGGCCGAGGAATTCGGCGCGGCGGTTCAGCCGTTCGTACGTCCAGGTCTCGTCGCCGCAGACGACGGCCGGGTCCTCGGGGGAACGCCGGGCCACCTCCGCGATCGCGGTGTGCACGCCGCCTTCGGACGCTCCGGTGATCGTGTCCCCCGCGCCGGCCGGGCCGGGGCCGTGGGCGACGAGTTCGGCGCGCAGCGCGGCGGGCAGGATGTCGGCGGTGCCCAGCCGTACCCACGGGTCGTCGGCGACCGCCTCCAGCAGGCGGGTCCAGCAGTCGGCGAACCGTTCGACGGTGGCCGGGTCGAACAGGGCGGTGGCGTACTCGGCCATCCCGAGCAGCGAGCCGTCGCCCTGGCGCTGCACGACGAACGTGAGGTCGGTGCGGGCGGCCTGCCAGGCGCCCCGGAAGGCGTCGAGGTCGCCGGAGGAGGTCGCGGTGCCGGTGCGGCCCTCCTCGTGCAGGTCGAACATCACCTGGTAGAGCGGGGTTCGGGCGGCGTCGCGGCTCTCGTCGAGCTCGGCGACGAGCCGGTCGAACGGCAGCTCCTGGTGGGCGAAGGCGGTGCGGGCGGTGTCACGGACCCGTACGACGGCGTCGCGGAAGGTGTCGTCGGCGACGGCGTCGCAGCGCAGCACGAGGGTGTTGAGGAAGAACCCGACGACCTCGGCGGTCTCGGGCCGCTCGCGGCCGGCCACCGGGATGCCGACGGGGACGTCCCAGCGGCCGGTGAGGCGGGCGACGAGCGCGGCGAACGCGGTGAGCAGGGTCTGCTGGAGGGTTGCCCCGCAGCTGCGGCCGAGGGCCGCGACGCGCTCGGTGAGCGCGGCCGGGACGGTGAAGAGGTGGACGGCGCCGTGCGCGTCGCGCACCGGGGGCCGGGGCCGGTCGGCGGGCAGGTCGAGCGGCACGATGCCGTCCAGCACCCGCTTCCAGTGGTCGAGTTCGCGCGCCAGGAACGCGTCGGTGAGCCGGGCGCGCCGGTGGGCGGCGTGGTCGGCGTACTGCACCGGGAGCTCGGGCAGCCGGGCGTCGGTGCCGGTGTGCGCGGCCTCGGCGAGCGCCTTGAGGTCGCGCTCCAGGACGACGGAGGACCAGCCGTCGCAGGCGATGTGGTGCAGCGAGAGGATCACGTGCAGGTGCTCGGTCCCCCGGCGTACGGTCAGGGCCCGCCAGACGGGGCCGTTCTCCAGGTCGAAGGGGCGGGCGAACTCCTCCTGCACCAGCGCGTTCAGCTCGTCGGCGCTCGCGGCGAGCGCGGTGCGCAGCCGGGGCGGTCGGGTGCCGGGCGCGTCGGCGATCTGGACGGGCTCGGTGCCGTTCAGCACGTACCGGGTGCGCAGGATCTCGTGCCGGTCGGCGAGTGCGCCGAGCGCGGCGGCGACGGTGGCGTCGCTGTACTCGGCGGGCAGGGTGAGGAAGGCGGGGGCGTTCCACTCGCTGCTGCCGGGGCGCAGCCGGTCGAGCAGCCACATGCCTTGCTGGCCGGGCGAGAGCGGCAGTCCTTCGGGCTTGCGGGGCACGGGAAGGACCGTTTCCGCGAGGTGCTCGTCGCCGGTCGGGGCGACGGGGCGGCCGAGCAGCGTGGCCTGGGTCTCGACGGTGGTCGCGGTGAACAGGGCGCGCAGCGGTACGCGGGTGCCCGCCGACGCGGACAGCAGCTCGGAGAGCCGGGTCAGCATCAGGGACGAGCCGCCGAGCTGGAAGAAGTCGTGGGTGGCGCCGATCTCCCCGGCGGGGACGCCGGTCAGCTGCGACCAGATCTCGGCGACGGCCCGCTCGGTGGCGTCGCGCACCGGAACGTACACGGTCTCGGCACGAGTCTCGGCCGGGTCGGGCAGCGCGCCCCGGTCGATCTTCCCGCTGGCGGTGAGCGGCCACTCGTCGACGGTCACGAACACCGACGGCACAAGGACATCCGGCAGGGTGCGGCGCAGAAACGCACGCAGCTCGTCCGGGCGGGGCGCCTCGCCGCGCGGCTGCACCCAGGCGGCGAGGCGGTGGCCCGCGCCTGCGGGGTCGGGCACGGCGGCGGCGACGGCGGTACGCACCCAGGGGTGGGCGGCGAGCGCGGCCTCGACCTCGCCGGGCTCGATCCGTACGCCGTTGACCTTGACCTGCTGGTCGAGGCGGCCGAGGTATTCGAGGACGCCGTCGGCGCGCCAGCGCACCTTGTCGCCGGTGCGATAGAGCCGCTGTCCGTCGTTGTGCGGGTCGGGCACGAAGCGTTCGGCGGTCAGGTCGGGGCGGCCGAGGTAGCCGAGCGCGAGCCCGATGCCGCCCGCGTGGAGCTCGCCGGGCACACCGACGGGCACGGGCCGCCCCGCCGGGTCGAGGACGACCACGCGCATGTTGCCGATGGGACGCCCGATGGGGACGGCACCGGTGTCCCGGTCCGGGTCCCACTGGTGCTCGGTGATGTCGACGGACGCCTCGGTGGGTCCGTAGGTGTTCCAGATCCGTACGCCGGGCGCGCGTTCGAGAATGCGGCGGCACAGGTCGGCGTGGAGGGGTTCGCCGGCGCTGAAGACCAGGCGCAGCGCGGTGGCGCGCTCCCAGCCTGGTTCGTCGACGAGGCGCCGGTAGACGGAGGGGACGCCCTGCAGGACGGTGACGCCGTGGTCGGCGACGGCGGCGAGCAGGGTCGCGGGGTCGCGCTCGGCGCCTTCGGGGGCGAGCACGAGGGCGGCTCCGCTGATGAGCGGGGAGAACAGCTCCAGTCCGGCGGCGTCGAACCCGACGGTCGTCTTGAGCAGCACCCGGTCGGCCGGACCGAGCCGGTGACGGTGGGCCAGCCAGCGCACCCGGTTGGCGATGCCCTCGTGCGGGACGAGGACGCCCTTGGGGCGGCCGGTGGAGCCGGAGGTGTGCAGGACGTAGGCGGGCCGGGCCGGTTCGGCGACGAACTCCGGTGCTGCTGCGGCCTGTTCGCCGTCGAGATCCTGGTGCTGCTCGCCGGTGACGTCCTCGGCAAGCAGGACGCGGGTGGCCGCGGGCAGCTTGTCGGCGGTGGACCGCTCGGCGAGGGCCACCGGTGCCTGCGCGTCGTCGAGAACGAGAGCGATGCGGCTCTCGGGGTGGTTGGGGTCGAGCGGTACGTAGGCGCCGCCCGCCAGCCAGACGCCGAGGAGCCCGGCGACCAGGTCGGGCCCACGGCGCAGGCACACGCCCACGAAGTCGCCGGGGCGCACGCCCAGGGCGTGCAGCCGGGTGGCGAACAGGGCGGCGCGCGCGCCGAGTCCGGCGTACGTGACCACGCTTCCATCGGCGCCGATCACGGCGGGCGCGTCGGGCGTACGGGTGCGCTGGGCGGCGAACAGCGCGGGCAGCAGGGGCGCGGTCCTGGGCCGGGCAGTGGTCGCACCGGCGTACGAACCCGACAGCGTGCGGTCGTTCACAGTCTCTCCTCCATCGGGATCGGGCGGCGCGGTGGGGGTCGGGCCCGGCCTCGGATCCAGCGGCCAGTTCGGTCAGGCGGCGGTGGCGTCCATGCGGCGGCGCAGGCTCAGCGGGCGCAGATCGGTCCAGATCTCGGCGATGCGCGCGAGGCACTCCTCGCGGCTGCCCTCGGTGCCCTCGGCGTGCCAGCCGGCCGGCAGGGCGCGGTCCGCCCACCAGATCGAGTACTGCTCCTCGTCGTTGAGCACGACGCGGTGCAGGGTCTCTTCAGTCTGCTGCTTCTCGCTCATCAGTTCGACGCCCCTTTGTGTGGTCGGTTATGGCCATGTTTGAAGGGCGGCCTATCCGGGCCCTATGCCGGCCATGTATTTCGTCGAGCCCGGGGTGTGGGGGGCGTATCCGTCCGGCCTGGTTCCTGTTCCGGGGTCCGCGGCACCCCGAGGTGCTGCAGACCTGGCTACCGCTCGTAGGCTCGCGGAGTGATGGAGACGATCGTGTTCGACATCGGTGAGACGCTCGTCCGCGACGACCGGTACTGGGCCTCCTGGGCCGACTGGCTGGGCGTTCCCAGGCACACCCTCTCCGCACTTGTCGGTGCGGTCACCGCCCAGGGCCTCGACAATGCGGAAGCCCTTCGCCTACTCCGCCCCGGCATCGACATCGCGGCCGAGTACGCAGCTCGCGAGGCCGCCGGCCGGGGCGAGCGTCTCGACGAGGCCGACCTGTACGACGATGTGCGTCCCGCGCTCACGGCGCTGCGCGAGCTCGGCGTCCGGGTCGTCATCGCGGGCAACCAGACGATTCGCGCGGGGGAACTGCTGCGGGGTCTGGATCTGCCCGCGGACTTCATCGCCACCTCCGGGGAGTGGGGTTGCGCCAAGCCGTCGCCCGACTTCTTCGCCCGCGTCCTCGGCGCCTCCCAGGCCCCGGCCCAGGACACCGTCCACGTCGGTGACCACCCGATGAACGACACCTTCCCGGCAGCGCGGGCCGGCTTGCGGACCGTGCACCTCCGCCGTGGGCCGTGGGGACACTTGTGGGCGGCCGACCCGCAGGTACGGGAGACAGCGGACTGGGTGGTCGATTCGCTCATGAACCTGCCCGCGTGAGAGCGGCTGCGTCCGTTCCTGCCCGTGAGCAACGGACAGTACGGGCGGTGGCGTGATCTGGCCGATCCTGGTCAGGGAATCAAACTCCAGCCGACGCCTTCTCATCCAGCCCCTCAAGAACCGTCCTGGTCTCGGCGGTCGTCTTCGCGGCCTTCACAAGCCGGCCGGGCCGAGCTGAGGCGAACCTTCCCGGTCACAGCGCTAGGGGCTGTCCCGTGGCTGCGGCCGGGGTGGGGTGTCGGCTGCCTGGGCACGCCTCAACGTCAAAGGAAGATGAGTGCGACGCTCTCGTCTACGCAGAAACGCAGGACGACCATCAGTCGTTGAGCGTCCTGGATGTGCTGCTGGAGGAGTGGTTCGTCGGGCTTCTCCAGCCATTCGCCGGTGATCGCTTGAAGGCGAGGCAGCATCGCAGCGCAGTGGGCAGTGGAGAGATCGTCACCACCGGCATCCGGGTGATCGAGGAGCGGCTCCAGGGTGGTGGAGATGTCGCTCCACGGCCGGTTGCCCCCGAAGCCCCACATTTCCGGGAGGCTGAACCCCTCGGCCCGTGCGAGCCGTTCCCGGAAAGCATTGAAGCTGATGCAGGACCATGAGACGTCCGGGCTGCTGACGTCTCCGTCTCCTGGGAACAGAGTCAAGCCCACGTGGCCCTCCTCGCTTGCGAAGTGGTCAGGATCGGCCAGAACGAGCGTCATCGGCAACTGAAATGATCGCTGCGTGGCTGGTGTGATCACGGCGTCGAAGCCTTCCTGGGTGGCCCCGTGCACAGGGCTCAGCCCACGGCAGTTCCGCAAGCTGGTGACGGTGCTGCGACGCACAGGTGCGGACGCGATCCGCAAAGGCCGGCCGTGGAGTCTTCCGCTGGAGGACCGGGCCCTGCTGGTCGCGATCTGCTGGCGCACAAACCTGACCATGCGGCAGCTTGCCCCGCTGTTCGGGGTCTCGAAGTCGGCGGCGGACCGCATCATCGGCCACCTCGGACCGATGCTCGCCCTCCAGCCCCGCAAGCGGTTCGCCAAGGACACCGTGCTCATCGTGGACGGCACTTTGGTCCCCACCCGCGACCACACCATCGCCGAGCGGTCGAAGACATCTCATGTCGTTGGCGGATCAAGTTGATGGTCGGCGATCCTGGGAAGCCGAGCTTGTGCTTCAGCGCGGGATCGAAGGCGGTAGCGTCCTCAGCATGCTGGATGGTCCTGATGTCTCGGTCGCGCTGCGAGGTGGGGTACACACTCGCGCGCAGGCCTGGGATTTCGTGCGTTGGTTCGTCGATTCGTGGATGGGCCGACCGCTGGAGTCGGCAGACGGCTGCAGCGAGGAAGAGTTGGCGGCCGTAGAAGCCGATCTGGGTTTCGAGCTCCCGGCGGCCCTGCGCGAGGGGTATGCACTGTTCGGGCGCCGGCACGACCTGAGTCGACAGCAGGATCCCCTGGTTCCCGCAACTGGGCTTTACGTCGACGATGCCTTGGGAGGCGTCCTGGTCTTTCGCCGTGAGAATCAGGACTGCGCCTTCTGGGCGATCCCCATGGCCGAGATCGAACAGGATGATCCACCGGTCGTGGTGGAGTCCCATGACGGCTGGGTCCCGTTTCTTGATCGGCTGTCCCTCGCGTGGGTCGAACTCGTGCTGAGCGAGTCGCTCTTCGGAGCGGACGACCAGCGTCTCTACGACGCCTGCGAGCTACCGGAAGCGTTGCTGCCGAGCCTCTACGAGCGCTACGCCCGAGTCGACCTGCCTGACCACCCCATGTGGGCCAGCAAGGACGACTCGCCCGTGCGCTGGTACGCGGCACCTGGTCGACTGGTACGCCGAGACGGGATCCAGGACCAGTCCTGGATCCATGCCCGTGGCCGGGCGGCTGCTGATCTTGAAGTCGTGCGCAAGGACCTCCCCGGACCCTGGGTGCGCTGAATCCCGCTCACCCAGTGGTCACGCGACCAGGCGCGTAGCAGTGCCCGTCTTCAGCGTTGAACGGACACTCTTTCGTCGGTCGTTCCCATACCTCAACGGGGAATCGGCGTGAAGGGCAGATGCCGCAGGCGAGATGAATAACGTCATCGGCAACGGAAGTCTCAGCCATGGAGCAATCCAGTCGATTGCCCGGGTGATCTCGTCGGTCCAGGACCATCGCGTGGTGAAGCGAAGCCGGCGGCGGCGTTACTGTGCACCGCTCGACGGCGATCGAAAGCTGGCTACGATCTGGTGTGCGTACTGATTGTCCGGACCGAGGTCTTGGACCGCTCGATGGGCCTCTTGGGCCCGGCCCGTCTCGCACAGCAGCCGAACGAGGGCGTACAGGGCACCATGATCACCGTCTCTGGCACGGTTGCGCAGCGCCGCCCCCATCCCCCGCTCGCGAAGCGATGTGTTGAGTCTCCGACGAGCGTGGACATCCGTGAGAGCGCGCTCCGTGAGTTCCGAGAGCCGTTCCGCACGGACGAGCAGATCCATGTGCCACAGATGGCTGTCGTGCCTGTTGTGATCGGTGGAATAGCACTCGGCGTGGGCGCTTACCAATTCGATGGCCGCATCCCAATCCCGACGCTGTTCCGCTTCCTGGGCCTGCTCGAACCACTCCACAGGACGAGTATCGCGCAGCAATGCCTCGCACAGCATCGTGGGAGTGGTCGCCGACGAAAGCCCGCCAGGATCACGCACCCACCGTGGCCTGCCGAATACTCTCAAGACACCTCTCATGGGTCTCGACAACCACATGGTTGCCAGCGCCGTGCCCGCTCTGCTCTCCCGGGTCCTTTGCCGCACAACGGACATGACACCACGCCACTCGCGGGGCCGGCGAACCGGACCATTCCCATCACGCAATGCCCCTGGCCCGGGACCGCGCCGGATTCCGTGCCCGGACATGGCGGGGCCCCTGGCGCGGGGAGAGCGTCAGGGGCCCCTGGTCCATTCGCACGCGGCTCGACTGCGCGTCAGGCGGCCTGGGGAAGGCGGTCCCGCGACCCGCCGAGGGCCGACCCGCCGAGGGCCGCCTCGACGTCGTGGTCCAGGACCCAGTCGACGCTCTCGGCGTCGATGCGGCGGTTCGCTGCGGCGTCCTTCGGCTGCTGCCCGGTGCGGGAGCCGAGCTGCACGCGGGTGGTGTGCGGGCGGCGTGCCTCCTCGTAGCGGCGCAGTGCGGCGGCGATGCCGTCCGCGCCGGGTGCCGCCCCTTCGAGGCAGACGGCGAGCGCCACGGCGTCCTCCACGGCCTGGTTGGCGCCCTGTCCGTGGTGCGGGAGCATCGGGTGGGCCGCGTCGCCGAGCAGGGTGGTGCGGGAGGTGCTCCACCGCTCCAGCGGCTCGCGGTCGTACAGTGCCCAGCGGCGCACCTCGCCCGCCGCGTCGGCGAGCGCGCGCACGGCCGGGTCCCAGCCCATCAGGACGGCGTCCAGGTCGGTGCGGTCGCCCGCGCTGGTCCACGACTCGGCGGCACCCTCGGCGGCCGGGGTCACCACGACGTAGGTGAACTGCCGTCCCCCGGCGACCGGGTAGAGCAGGACGCGCGCGGTGGGGCCCGCGTACATGTACATCAGCGCGGGGTCCAGGTCCGGCAGGTCGGCGGCGTCGACCACACCGCGCAGGGCGCTGTTGCCGGAGTAGACCGGGGCGTCGGCGCCCGCGACCGCGCGGCGGACCGCCGAGTGCACGCCGTCCGCGCCGATCAGTACGTCGGCGTGGGCGTCGGTGCCGTCCGCGAAGTGCAGGACGACCCCGTACACGGTCTCCTCGTACCGGACCAGCTCCTTGCCGGTGTGCACCCGCTCGGCGGGGACCCGGGAGGACAGCATCCGGTGCAGGTCACCGCGGTGCACGGTGTAGTACGGGGCACGGAACCGCTCCTGCCACGCCTCGCCCATCTCCTGGCGGGCCACGGTGGCACCGTTGTGGAAGGCCCGGACCTCCAGGGCCTCGGGGCGCACCGCGCACCGCTCCAACTCCGGCCCGAGGCCCAGTCGTTGGAGCAGCCGGGTGCCGTTGGGGCCGAGGTGCATGCCGACGCCCTGCTCGCGCAGCTCCTCCCCCCGCTCGTAGACCTGGACGTCCAGGCCCCGGTGGTGCAGTGCGGCGGCGGCCGTCAGACCGCCGAGTCCCGCACCCACGATCGCGATGCGCATGGTCATCGGTGTTCCCAGGAGTTCTCGAAGGATTCGAAGTCGTCGATGTCGTTGAAGTCGCCGAAATCGGCGGCGTTGTCGAAGGAGGTGGTGCCGAGGGCGAGCAGCGCGGCCGTCTCGTCCTGTCCGGCCAGTTCCACGTCGGTGATCCGGGTGCCCGGGTCGGCGACGGCCGCGGCGAGCATCCGCTCGTAGCCGTCCGCGAACCGCTCGACCGTGGCGCGGTCGAGCAGGTCGGTGTCGTACGAGAAGACGGCGGTGACACCGTCGGGGGTCTGCTCGATGCGCAGCAGCAGGTCCAGCTGGCCCTCCTGCTGCGGTACGTCGATGAGGGCGATGTCCAGCCCCTTGTACGCGACGGACGGGCCGATGACCTGCCCGGGCGGGACGTTGGGCACCGGCGGGTCCATCCGGTCCATCTGGACCAGGAACAGCGCGGTGCGGAAGACGGTGGCCTGCGGGAAGGCCAGGGCGCACGGGTAGCGGACATTGACCATGCCCCGCATCACCCGCTCGCCGGCCAGCGCGGCGGTGCCCCGGAAGGTGCTGGTGGCGTCGAACTCGGCCCGTACCGGCATGGTGTTGAGGAAGCAGCCGATCACGTCCCGCTGCGCCTTGCCCATCCGGCTGGTCGCGGGCACCCCGAGGACGAATTCCTCCTGGCCGGTCCAGCGGTGGGTGAGTGCCTGGAAGACGCCGAGCAGATACGCGAACGGGGTGACGCCCGCGTCGTCGGCCGCCGCGTCGAGCCCCTGGGCGGTGGCCGGGGCGAGCACGCGGACCACGGTGCCGCCCCGGAGCGAGCGGACGACGGGGCGCGGCCGGTCCAGCGGGAGCTCCGCCGCGGGCGCCCCGGCGACCGACTCGCGCCACCGGTCCGCGCCGCGCCGCCCCGCCTCGGAGGCGGTGTGGCGCAGTTCCTCGGCGGCGTGGTCGGCGTACGAGCCGGGGATGGGCCGCCAGGCCGGGGCGGTGCCGGTGGAGATGCCCGCGTAGGCGTCGAGCAGGTCGCGGACGAGCAGCCAGCGCGAGGTGAAGTCGCTGACGATGTGGTGGGCGGCGGTCACCAGCGCCCATTCCTTGTCGGAGCGGCGCAGCAGTACGACTCGGAAGGCGCCGGACTCCAGGCGGAAGGGGCGGGCGCCCGCCTCCTCCGCGGCGCGCCGCAGGCCCTCCTCGTCGATGCCGTCGAGGTCCCTGAACTCCATGCGGACCAGGGCCTGTTCGGCGGCGGTACGGACCGGGGTGCCGTCCTGCTCGGTGAAGACGGAGCGCAGCAGCTCCTGCCGGTCGCCGACGGCGGTGACCGCCTCGGCCATGGCGGCCGGGTCGATGGGCCCGCGCAGCAGCAGCGGCATCACGATGTTGTAGGAGGCACTCTCCGGTGCGACGCGGTACGCGGTCCACATCGCTTCCTGGATGGCGGTCAGCGGCAGGGTTCCCCCGGCCGTGGCGCGCTCGTCGGTGCCGGTCGCGGTGGTCATCCGCAGCCTCCCGCGTGGCTCATGTCGGTGGTCCGGCCCGCGGCGGGCACGGCGGGCGGCTCGGCGGCGGTGGGCGCGGCACCGGCCGCGGTGGCCGGGGCGGGTGCGAAGGAAGCCGCGAAGTCGGTGACGCGGTCCAGGCCCCAGTACGGCTCGCTGCCGTTGATGAAGTACGGCACGCCGAAGACGCCGTCGCGGTGCACGTCGAGCAGTGCCCGTACGCCCTGTTCGCGCACGAGCGGGTGATGGGGGGCCTGGGCGACCTCCGCACCGTCCAGGCCGATCTCCTCGGCCAGTTCGCGCACCACGTCCGGGTCGCAGATGTCGCGCCCCTCCAGCCAGCGGGCCCGCCCGGCGCGCTCGACCCAGGCGCGGCCGAGCCCCTCGCGCTCGGCAAGGAACCAGGTCAGGTGGGCCGGCTCCCACCAGGGCTTGCGGTCCACCGGCCAGGTCAGCGCCAGGCCGCGGTCGGCGGCGAGCCTGCGCACATCGCGCAGGATGTAGAACTGCTTGGCGCGGGACATCGGGTGGAACGGGAACTCGGCGCCGGGCGAGGCTTCGGCGAGGAGCTTCTCGCTGGTCGGGTCCGGCTCCCAGAACGGGCGCCATTCGACGCGGTCCAGCAGCTCCGGGTGGTCGCGCTCCAGGTCGGCGAGGGCGAAGAAGTTGTAGGGGCTGCGCAGGTTGAAGTAGAACCGCGGCGGCTTGGTGGTGCGGGCGGTCATGGCGAACTCCTTGGGATCACGGGAGGACCGGGGTGTCAGACGACCAGGCCGCCGTCGATGGAGAAGACCTGTCCGGTGATGTAGGACGCACGGTCGGAGGCGAGGAACGACACCAGCTCGGCGACCTCCTCGGGCTCCCCGAACCGGCCGAGCGGAATGCTCCTGGTCATGTCCTTGGCGTACTTCTCGGAGAGTCCGCCGGTCATGTCGGTACGGATGAAGCCGGGGGCCACGGTGTTGGCGCGCAGCCCGGCCCGGCCGCCCTCCTTGGCGAGGGCCTTGGTGAAGCCGATGATCCCGGCCTTGGAGGCCGAGTAGTTGGTCTGGCCGGCCTGTCCCTGGGACGCGACCGAGGAGAGGGTGATCACGGTGCCCCGACGGCGCTTCATCATCGGGAAGACGAGCGCCCTGGCGAAGTTGTACGTGCCGTCGAGGTTGGTGCGCACCACGGCGTCCCAGTCGTCGTCGGTGAGCGTGGCCAGGTTGCTGTCCCGGACGATTCCGGCGGCGGTGACGAGGGTGTCGACCGGGCCGAGGGTGTTCTCGGTCTCGGCGACGAAGGCGCGCACCGCGTCCCGGTCGGTGACGTCGACGCGGCCGGCCAGCGTCCGGGCGCCGTGCTCCCGGGCCGCCTTCGCGGCGAGTTCGGCCGCTTCCGCCCGGGACTGGTAGCACAGGGCCACGTCGTATCCGTCGCGGGCCAGGACCTCCACGACGGACCGCCCGATACCGCGCGATCCACCGGTGACGAGGGCCACCGGCCTGGGAGTGTCGGACATGGTGCGTGCCCTTTCTGCGAGTGCTGCGCGGGAGGGTGGGACTTACGGAGGGCTTGGTGGCTCAGCCGAGGCGGAGCAGGGCCGCGCCGACGGTGCCGTCCCGGTCGATGGCGGTGACCAGGGCGAGCCGGTCCACCAGCGCCGGGCGGGCGGCCGACTCGGCGAGTACGGCGGCGAGCTGGAAGGCGGCACCGGCCGCGGTGGCGTCGCCGATGAGGGGGCGGACCGCGAGGCGCGGCGCGGCGAGGCCGTCCAGGGCCGCCGTCTCCTCCTTGCCGAAGACACCGGGCGGGGTGCCGGGGGCGACGATCGCGATGTCGTCGGGGGTCGCCCCGGCGGCGGCCAGGACCTCGTCGACGCAGCTCTTCAGCACGGCGGAGGCACGGCCGGTGTTCCGGAAGGCCCGGAAGCGGCAGCCGAGCACGGTGGCCAGGACGGTGCGTCCGCTGTCGCGGGCCGCCGCCCCGCTCTCCAGGAGGAAGAGCGCCGCGCCCTCGCCGAGCGGTTCGGCGGCGCTGCCGCCGTGGTCGGCGACGTGCTCCAGCCGGGCGCGCTGTACGGAGAACTCCTCGGCGGCACCCGCGAGGAGTGCGGTGGCGTGGCCGCCGCGCAGCAGCCGGGAGGCGTAGTTGAGGGCGAGCAGCCCGGTGGCGGCGCCGCCGGAGACGGTGACGTTGGGGCCCTTGAGCGTGTGCCGGATGGCGCTGTGCCCGGTGGGGCAGTTCATCACGGTGTTGGGGAACCTGGCGGGGTCGACCAGGTAGGGCGCCTTGCCGGTGAGGGCGTCCCGGGTGAAGTCCATGATCGACTGGACGCTGCCGGAGGTGCCGAGCACCAGGCCGGTGCTCTCGGGGTCGGCGGCCAGGCCGGCCCCGTACTCCTCCAGGAGCATGCCCACGGTGGTGGCGGCGATGGCGGTGACCCGGTCCATGGAGCGGGTGCCCTTGCGGCCGAGGACGGCCTTGATGTCGAAGCCGGGTATGAGCCCGGCCTCTTCGTAGGGCACCGGCCACTGTTCGCTGTCGAGGGCGGCGACGGCGCGCCGCCCCTCGCGCAGTCCGGCCGTGAACCCGTCCCGGCCCAGCCCGTACGGGGAGGACACTGCCCAGCCCGAAACGACCAGGTCCTGCGCGGTGGTGACCGCGTCGGCTGACATTCCGTCCAACTCCTCTCAGGCCGCGTCGGGCCGGTTCAGGCCGCCGCTGTCGCGTCGGCGGGCAGGGTTTCGGCCGCGTTCTCGTCCCAGTGGCCGAGCATCAGGACCGCGTTGTTCCCGCCGAAGGCGAGGCCGTTGTTCTGCACGACCCGCAGCCGGGCCTCGACCGCTTCGTTGGGTACGCAGTCGACCGCGCACTCGGGGTCGGTGGTGCGGTGGTTGATGGTGGGCGGGATGAAGCCCTCCCGCAGTGCCAGGGAGCAGGCCGCGGCGGCCAGCGCGCTCGCGGCGCCCATGGTGTGGCCGATCATCGACTTGATCGACACGGTGCGCGGCAGTTCGTCGCCGAAGACCTGCCGGATCGCGCCGACCTCGGTGACGTCGTTGGCCTTGGTGCCGGTGCCGTGCGCCGAGATGAAGTCCACGTCGGACGCCTCGATGCCGGCGTTGCGGTGGGCGGCGGTGATGCAGCGTGCGATGGAGTCCCGGTCGGGTGCGACCGGGTGGCTCGCGTCGCAGGACAGCCCGTAACCCAGGACCTCCGCGTAGATGCGGGCGCCGCGCCCCAACGCGGACTCCAGGGACTCCATCAGGAGGATCCCGGCGCCCTCGCCGGTCAGGATGCCCTGCCGGTCGGCGTCGAAGGGGCGGCACACGTCGGGGGCGATGGTGCCGAGCCGGTAGAAGCCGGTGAACGTCTTGCGGCACAGGGCGTCCGCCCCGCCGCAGAGCGCCATCTCGACGTCACCGGAGCTGATCGCGTCGTAGCCGGAGCCGACCGCGTAGTTGCCCGCCGCGCAGGCGGTGGGGACGGTGACCGTCTCCACGTCCTCCAGGCCGAGTTCGCGGACGATGCCGGCGGAGAGCCGGCCGGGCCACACCCGGCGGGCGACGGTGGCATCGAGCCGGTCCTCGCCCTCGGCGACCTGAAGGCCGATCAGGTGGTCCAGGTCGCGGGACTCGCCGTCGGTGGTGCCGACCGAGACCAGGGTGCGCCTGGCCCGTACGTCGTCCTCGGTGAGTCCCGCGTCCGCGACCGCCATCCGGCTGCCGGCCACCGCGAACTGCGCGGCCCGGCCGAGCTCGTCGGCCGCCATCTCGCGCAGCCACGCCCCGGGGTCGAAATCGGTGATCTCGCAGGCGTTGGAGTACGCGAATCCGGTGGTGTCGAAGGCGCCGATCGGTTTGGCGCCGCTGCGTCCGGCCCGCAGGCCGTCGGCGAAGGCGTCCACCCCGGTGCCGATGCTGGTCACCACGCCGAGCCCGGTGATCACCACCCGGTGCCGGGGGGCCGTGCGCGGCGCCGTGCCGCCCGTCGCTCCGCTCACTTTCCCTCGGCCTCCGCGACCACGGCGTACACGCCCGCCAGGTTGATCATGCGGCTGAGCTCGGCCTGCTCCAGGACGAGACCGAAGTTGCGCTCCATGGAGGCGAGGATCTCGATGGTGCGCAGGGAGTCGGCGTCGTGCTCCTCCTTGAAGAGGCTGGTGTCGGTGACCTCGTCGAGTTCGAGTTCGAGGATGTCGCAGACGATCTCCTTGATCTCGGCCTTGCGCTCGGTGCTGAGGTCGGCGATCTGGGTGGTCATGTGGTGCCTCCGGGTCTCGGTTCGGGTCATTTCGAGGGTCTGTGGTGCTGTTCGCTGGAACTGCTCTCCGGTGCTGTTCGCGGGAGCAGCTCCCCGGTGCTGTTCGCGGGTGCTGCTCCCCGGTGCTGTTCGCTCGAACTGCTCGCTGGAACTGCTCGCTGGAACTGTCCGCTGGTGAGGAAAGCCTGCGGTGACGCGCTATTACTGGGCTATATCGGCCAGTTGGCCCACGAACCCGGCGTCCGACGGCCCGTCCCACAGGTGGGCTACGTCCCCGAAGTGCTGCTGCACCCAGGTGTCGTCGTAGATGGTGTCGAGGTAGCGGTCGCCGCCGTCGGGCAGCACGATCACCACGTTGGAGCCGGGTGGTATGCCGGGGGCGAGCCGGGTCAGGGCCGCGACGACCGCACCCGACGAGCCGCCGGCGAGGATCGCCTCGCGGCGCACCAGGGTGCGGCAGCCCACCACGCAGTCCAGGTCGCCGACGTGCACCACCCGGTCCGCGTCGGTCCGCCGCAGCAGTTTGGGCGCGACGGACGCACCGTGGCCGGGCACCAGGCGGGCGCAGTCGACGAGTGAGTCGAACAGCACGCTGCCGAGGGCGTCGACCGCGTTGACGGTGGTGCCGAGGTGGTGCCGGCGGATGTACTCGGCGCAGCCGCCGAGCGTGCCGCTGGTGCCCGCGGCCACGACGAGCTGATCGACCTTGCCGTCGAGGGCTTCGGCGATCTCCCCCATCGTGGTCTCGTGGGCCCGCCGGTTGAGCGGGTTGGCGTACTGGTCGGGCCAGTAGGCGTCGGGGGTGGTCGCCACCAGTTCGGCGACCCGGTGCAGCCGGGCGGACAGCAGTTCCCCGGTGGCCGGGTCGGGCTCGGTGATGATCTCGACCTCGGCCCCGTAGGCCCGCAGGATCGCGATGTTCTGCCGGGTGGTGCGGGTGTCCACCACACAGACGAGCCGCAGGCCGTAGTAGCCGCAGATCTGCGCGAGCCCGATCGCGAGGTTCCCCGAGCTGGACTCGATGACCGTCGAACGGCCCGGGACGAGCTCCCCGGACCGGATCTTCGTGGCCACCATGCTCAGCGCGGAGCGGTCCTTGACACTACCGCCGGGGTTGAAACGCTCCACCTTGGCGAACACCCGCGAGGTGAAACCCGGCATCAACCGTTCGAGCTCTACGAGCGGGGTTCCTCCCACAGTGGAAAGGATGCCTTTCAGCCCCGTCTCCGGCTCCCGTTCTGTGCTCGCCATGTGATGCGGCCATCCTCTGCTGGGAGATACGAGTGCGGAATCAACAGGTCCCAGGCTGTGCCCGCGCGCTATACGCCCTCCATAAATCCCGACACCCAGCAATCTCATTCGGCCTTTTCCGCCGGGTTATAGAAGTGCCGTAGAGCTGCTGCCGACTCTGGCCATCCCCACAGTTCCGCCACCACAACTCCGCCAGAAGAGGGAATTCGATATGACGGGCACCTCCACCGCAACAGACAACGCCATCAAGAAGGTCGTGATCCTCGGCGGCGGTACGGCCGGCTGGATGACCGCCGCCTATCTCGGCAAGGCCCTCCAGAGCACGGTCGACGTCACGGTCCTGGAGGCGCCGAGCATTCCGCGCATCGGTGTGGGCGAGGCCACCGTGCCCAATCTGCACCGTGTTCTCTTCGACTTCCTCGGAATCGAGGAGGAGGAGTGGATGCGCGAATGCAACGCCAGTTACAAGATGGCGGTCCGCTTCATCAACTGGCGTACTCCCGGCAAGGGCCAGAGCAGTCCGCGTGAGCTCGACAAGGGCGGTCCGGACCACTTCTACCACCCGTTCGGCATCAGCCCGGAGCACGACAACACCCCGATGTCGCACTACTGGTTCAAGAACAAGTACGAGGGGAAGACGGACGAGCCGTACGACTACGCCTGCTTCCGCGAGGCTCCGCTGATGGACGCCAACAAGGCGCCGCGGCACCTGGACGGCACCTCGCCCACCCGGTACGCCTGGCACTTCGACGCGGCGCTCGTCGCGGACTTCCTGCGCCGGTTCGCCACCGGGAAGCAGGGTGTCCACCACATCCAGGACGAGATGACCCGCGTCGAGAAGGACGAGCGGGGCTTCGTCAAGGCCCTGCACACCAAGGAGGGCCGGGTCCTCGACGCCGACCTGTTCGTGGACTGCTCCGGCTTCCGCAGCCTGCTGATGAACCAGGCGATGGAGGAGCCCTTCGTCGACATGAGCGACCAGCTGCTGTGCGACCGCGCGGTCGCCACGGCCGTGCCGCACGACGACGAGGCCAACGGCGTGGAGCCGTACACCTCGGCGATCGCGATGTCCTCCGGGTGGACCTGGAAGATCCCGATGCTGGGCCGCTTCGGCACCGGTTACGTCTACTCCAGCCGCTTCACCACGCAGGAGGAGGCCACCGCCGAGTTCTGCGAGCTGTGGGGCCTGGACCCCGAGACCACCCAGTTCAACCACGTGAAGTTCCGGGTCGGCCGCAACCGCCGCGCCTGGGTGAAGAACGTCATCGGCATCGGCCTTTCCAGCGCCTTCCTGGAGCCCCTGGAGTCCACCGGCATCTACTTCATCACCGCCGCCGCCTATCAGCTGGCCAAGCACTTCCCGGACAAGACGTTCAACCAGGCCCTGGTCGACAACTTCAACAAGGAAATAGAGGTGATGTTCGACGACACCCGCGATTTCATCCAGACCCACTTCTACTTCGCGCCGCGCACCGACTCGCCCTTCTGGCGGGCCAACAAGGAACTGAAGCTCGCCCCGAGCATCCGCGAGAAGATCGACGCGTACAAGGCTGGCCTTCCGGTCAATCCCGCGGCCACCGACGACACCACGTACTACGGGAACTTCGAGGCGGAATTCCGTAACTTCTGGACCAACGAGCGCTATTACTGCATCTTCGCCGGCCTCGGTCTGGAGCCGGACGCACCGCTGCCGATCCTCTACCACAAGCCGGAGTCCGTGGCCGCCGCTCAGGCCATGTTCACCAAGGTCAAGAAGGAGCAGCAGGAACTCCTCAACTCCCTGCCGAGCACCTACGAGGCGCTCCGCCAGCTGCACGGCAAGTAGTCGTGCCGCACCGCGCCGCCCGGCAGCCGGGACCCCTCTCCGGCCGGCTGCCGGGCGCGCGGCACACGTCTTCGACAGGAGAAACCATGACCGACCGGCCCGTTCCGGAAGCCGACATACGCCCGCTGATGGGCAGTTTCCCCTCCGGCGTCTCCGTGGTGACGACGCTCGACGCCGACGGCACGCCCCGCGGGATGACCTGCAGTTCGCTGGCGAGCGTGGCGCTCTCCCCGCCGACGCTGGTGATCTGCCTGCGCACGGCGAGCCCCACCACCGAATCGGTGCTGTCCAGTGGGCAGTTGGCCCTCAACCTGCTGCACGAGGACGCGCACGGCACCTCCGACCTCTTCAGCTCCGGCAACCCCGAACGGTTCGCGCTGAGCGAGTGGCGGCTGCCGCTGGGCGCGGGCGGCCCGCATCTGACGGAGGCCGCGCACGCCATCGCCGACTGCTCGGTGGTCGGTACGCGGGAGGTCGGGGACCACACCACCGTCTTCGCCCAGGTGCGGCGGTTCACCGCCGACGAGTCCGCCCAGCCGCTGTTGTACGGGCGGCGCCGATACGCACGCTGGTCGGACGCCACGGCGACCGCCAAGGAAGGAGCCGGCCGTGTCGGCACGTGACCCCCTGCCCGATCTCCTGATCGCCATCCCGGTGGTCATCCTGGTGTGCCAGGCGGGCGCCCAGCTGTTCCGCAGGTTCGGCCAGCCGCCGGTCATCGGTGAGATCACCCTCGGCATCATGCTGGGGCCGTCGCTGCTGGGCTGGATCTCGCCCGCGGCACAGACCTGGCTGTTCCCCGAGTCGGTGCTGCCGTACATCGGCGCCTTCGGCAACATCGGCCTGCTGGCCTTCATGTTCCTGATCGGACTCGAACTGGATCTCGGCACCTTGCGCGGCCATCGCGGGACCGCGGTCGCGGTCAGTCAGGCCAGCATCGTCCTGCCGCTGGTCCTGGGCTCGCTGCTGGCCCTCGCGATGTTCGGCTCGTTCGCGCCGCCGGGCGTGGGCCGGTTGCCGTTCGTGCTGTTCATCGCCGTGTCGATGAGCATCACCGCGTTCCCCGTCCTCGCCCGGGTCCTCACCGACCGGGGTCTGATCGGTACCCGGATCGGCTCGCTGGCCATGGCGTGCGCGGCGGTCGACGACGTGACCGCCTGGTGCCTGCTGGCGGCGGTGGTCGCGGTGTCGACGAGCGGTTCGCCGGCCGAGGCGCTGACGACGGCGGCGCTCGCCGCGGTCTTCCTCGCCGTCATGGTCTACGCGCTGCGTCCGCTGCTCGCCCGCTGGGCGAAGCGGGCCGAGCGGACCGTGGACGGGGTGGTCCTCGTCGTCCTCTTCAGCGGCCTGTGCCTCTCCGCACTGGCCACCGACCGGATCGGTGTGCACGCGCTGTTCGGTGCCTTCGTCTTCGGCCTGGTCACTCCTCGGGGATCCAGGGTCATCGAGCGCTGCACGGCTCGGCTGCGCGCGTTCTCGGTTCCGGTGCTGCTGCCGCTGTTCTTCGTCGCCACCGGGCTGCGCACCGATGTCTCACTGCTGGCCGGCGACCCGGTGCAGTGGCTGTGGGCGCTGGCGGTGCTGGCCGTCGCGATGCTCGGCAAGTGGGGCGGGAGCACGGCCGGGGCCCGGCTGTCGGGTCAGTCCTGGCGCGACTCCCTGGCGATCGGGGCGCTGATGAACTGCCGGGGACTGACCGAGCTGGTGGTGCTGAACCTGGGGCTCGAACTCGGTGTGATCGGGCCTGATCTGTTCACCATGCTGGTGCTGATGGCGCTGATCACCACGGGCCTCACGTCGCCGGCCCTCTCCTGGATCCGGCGCGAGAAGTTCCGCGGTTCCCGGCCGGCGGGGTCCGAGGCGGCCGCCCGGGACGACGCGGAGCCGGCGGCGGCCGGCGAAGCGGACCTGGAGCGGGACCAGGCTCTCGAACCCACCGCTGCCAGGTGACCGCGCGGACGCGCCATGGCCGTACTGCCCACCGGTCTCCCGGGGCTTACGGGGCAGCCCTTACCGCCATGGTGCCGTCCACGGTCCACGTCCGTCCCGGGTGCCCTGCCCGGTCACGCCGCCGTGGCGACCCGGGGGACCGGGGCTTCGGCGACCGGGGTGTCGGCGTGCGGGGCGTCGGCGTGCGGGGCCGAGGTGGCCCGCACCCACCGGTCGAGGGTGTCGGCCGCGGCGCCGGAGTCGATCGCCCGGCCCGCCGCTTCCACCGCCCAGCCCAGGCGTTCGGTGACGGTACGGCCCCCGGTGGGTTCGCCCGCCACGAGCGCGGCGCCCGCGGAGAGCAGCACCGCGTCCCGTACCGGGCCGCGCTCACCGTCCAGGATCCGCCGGGCGACGGCCGCGTTGTACGCGGCGTCCTCCCCGCGCAGTGCCTCCAGCGGCGCGAGCGCGATCCCCACGTCGCGCGGATCGAACCGCTCCTGCCTGATGTCGCCGTCGTCCACGGTCAGCACGGTCGACGTGGTGGTGACGGTGAGCTCGTCGAGCCCGTCGTCGCCCCGGAAGACCAGGCCCCGGCCGCCGGCCCGGGCCAGCGCTCCGGCGATCAGCGGCAGCAGCCGGGCGTCGGCGACCCCGACCGCCTGGGCGGTGGGCGCCGCCGGATTGGTCAGCGGGCCCAGCGCGTTGAAGACGGTCGGGATGCCGAGCTGTTTGCGCGGTCCCGCCGCGTGACGCATCGCCGGGTGGAAGTCCGGCGCGAAGCAGAAGGTGATGCCCGCCTCGTCGGCCACGGCGGCGATCCGCTCGGGCGGCAGCCGCAGGGTGACGCCCAGCGCTTCCAGTACGTCGGCGGAGCCGGAGGCCGAACTCGCCGCACGGTTGCCGTGCTTGACGACCCGTGCCCCCGCTCCCGCCGCGACGATCGCGGACATCGTGGAGATGTTGACCGTGCGTGCGCCGTCGCCCCCGGTGCCCACCACGTCGACGGTCCTCCCCGGCACGTCGATGTGTACGGCATGGGCCAGCATCCCGTGCACGAGCCCTTCGAGCTCGCCCACGGTCTCGCCCTTGGCCCGCAGGGCCACCAGGAAGCCGGCGATCTGTGCGTCGGTCGCGCGGCCCCGCATCACCTGGTCCATCACCCAGGCGGTGTCGACGGCGGTGAGATCCCGGCCGTCGAGCACCTGCCCCAGCAACGGGGGCCAGGAGCGGTCCTGTTCGGGTGTCGTGGCGCTCACTGGTCTTCTCCTTCTTCGGTCAGGCGCTCAGCGCCGGGTGCCACGGGTCGTCCAGCGCCGAAGCCTGGACGGTCACAGGGCTCGGGTGCCACGGGTCGTCCAACGCCGAAGCCTGGACGGCCACAGGGCTCGGGTGCCACGGGTCGTCCAACGCCGAAGCCTGGACGGCCACAGGGCTCGGGTGCCACGGGTCGTCCAACGCCGAAGCCTGAACGGCCACGGAGCTCGGGTGCCACGGGTCGTCCAGTCTCGATGCCTGGGCGGCCACGGGGCTCGGGTGCCACGGGTCGTCGAGCGGCGTGGCGGCGGCGGTGAGGTAGGAGCCGGCGCGGTCCGACCGGCCGGCCTCCGCGACGGTCTGCACGGTGGCGAATATCGCCGCACCGGCGAGCGTCACGACGAGGGTCTGCTGGATCTTCCCGGTGATCGCATCGAGCTTCATGATTCCTTTTCCCCCTATGAACTGTTGCGGTTCGTTCCGACATCCAGAACATTAGGAAGGACCTGTTTCGAATCATTATCACCGGGACTTCCACCCATCAGACGCAGCAATATATTTGATATAACCGCTGGTCAGCGCCATTCGGACGTGAATATTCCAGCCATCTGGATGGTATGTCCCACGGGACGGTCCCAGCCTCAGGAGATCGATTTCAATTTCCGCCCGGCGGCCGTGAGGAAGTTGTCCAGGAGCCGCAGGCCGCCGACAGTGGTGATGGACTCGGGGTGGAACTGCACCCCTTCCACGGCGAGCGTGCGGTGCCGCAGCCCCATCACATAGCCGTCGTCCTGGGCGTGCGCGGTGGCGATCAGCGGGGGCGGCAGCGGTTCGTCTGCGATCAGCGAGTGATAGCGCGTGGCGGTCATCACCGGTTCCAGCCCCTCGAACACCCCGGCACCGTCGTGGCGCACGAGGCTGGTCTTGCCGTGCTTGAGCCGCTCGGCGACCGTGACCCGGCCTCCGTAGGCCAGGCAGATCGCCTGATGGCCCAGGCAGATGCCGAGCAGCGGTACGGACCCGGCGAAGGTGCGCACCAGCTCGACGTGGCCCGAGTCGGCCGCGTGGCCGGGCCCCGGGCCGAGGACGACCGCGTCGGGCCGCATGCCGGCGAGCTGTTGCGGGGTGCGGGTGTGCGACCGGACGACGTCGGTGTCGGCGCCCAGGGTGCGCAGGTACTGGTCGATGATGTGGGTGAAGCTGTCGTACGCGTCGACGAGCAGGACCTTCACGGCAGCAGCTCCTCACCGGTCAGCGACCAGTAGGCCGCACCCATCTTGTGCAGGGTCTCCCGCCACTCGGCCCCGGGGGACGAGTCGGCGACGATGCCCGCGCAGCTCTGGGTGGAGTAGGTGCCGCTGCGGCCGTCGTGCACGATCGTGCGGATGCACAGGGCGAGTTGGCTCCAGCCGCGCAGGTCGACGAGGCCGACGGCGCCCGCGTACATGCCGCGCGGCTCGCTCTCCAGCTCCTCGATGATCTCCATGGCGCGGATCTTGGGCGCGCCGGTGACGGTGCCCGCCGGGAAGGTGGCGCGCAGCACGGACCAGGTGTCGTCCTCGGGGGCGAGGGTGCCCTCGACGGTGGAGACGAGATGGAAGACGTGCGAGTACGTCTCGACCGTCATCAGCCCGTGCGCCTCCAGCGTGCCGGGCAGGCAGACCCGGCCGATGTCGTTGCGGCACAGGTCGACGAGCATGACGTGCTCGGCCCGTTCCTTCTCGTCGGCGACGAGCCGGGCGAGCCGGGGCTCGTCGATGCCGGGGTCGCCGCTGCGCGGCGCGGTCCCGGCGATGGGCCGCATGACGACCTTGCCGCCCTCGGTGCGGAAGAGAACTTCGGGGCTGGCGCCGATGACGGTGCGCCCGTCGCGCGGGACGAGGTACATGTACGGGGACGGGTTGCGGCCGCGCAGCCGCCGGTAGACCTCGAAGGGTTCGAGGTCGGATTCGACGTCGATGCGGTGGCCGATCTGGATCTGGTAGATGTCGCCGACGCCGATGTGCTCCAGGCAGCGCCGGGCCCGCGCGAGGAAGGTCTGCTCGTCGCAGGTGTCCCGTACGGAGTGCGGCTTCGGCGCCTCGGGCAGGACCTCGGGGACCCGGCCGACGGCGGCGACCGCCGCGATGGTCTCCTCGCTCAGGTCGAGGGGTTCCGGGTCGGGGAAGGCGTCGCTGTGCGCGGTGAGTCTGCGCACGGTGCCCGGTTCGGGGCCGTACCAGACGGTCTCGCGGAACAGGCCGAGCACGATGTCGGGTTCGCCGTGGTCCCGCTCGCCCCGGTCGGGCAGGGTCTCCATGTGCCAGGCGGAGCCGTAGCCGAAGGTGGCGAGGAAGCCGAAGGCGTAGCTGTCGTGGGGCCGGTCGGTCTCCACGGTGAACAGGTCCTGCACGGTGCGCAGCAGTTGCCAGAGCTGGTCGCCGTGGAGGAGACCGCGCTCGTTGCCGGGCCGGGGAGCGAGGCCGAGGCCGTCGGCGGCCGCGAGGGCCGCGGCGACGACGGCCTCGGCGCCGTCGACACGGATCCGGTCGGCGTGCACCCGGATCTCGGCGAGCAGTCCGTGGCCCACGACGGTGGCTCCGGGGGACTGTCCGGGGCCTTCGCGGCTCTCCAGCAGGAAGACGTCGTGCGCCGACTGCTCGCGCAGCGCGGCGTACAGGTCGAGCGGTTCGTGCGGGGCGAGGGCGGTCTCCTCCACACGTACGGTGAGGGAACCCGGGCCGGGCCCAGCGGGCCGGGGCGGGCTGTCGAGCAGAGTGGTCACGGTCGTCTCATCTCAGCCGTATCGGCGCATCTCGTGGAAGAAGTCGTCCACAACGGCGAGCTGGCCGTCGGCGCGCAGGGTTTCGTAGATGTGTCCGCCGACCGCGAGGTCCAGGACGCCGAGCCCGAAGGGTGAGAAGACGACGGGCCGGTCGTCGGGGATCTTCAGGTCGCCGGTGAGTACGTCGTACAGGGTTCCGTCGATGAACTCCCGGTTCCCGCTGAGCTGTTCGGCGAGGTGCGGGGAGGTGTCGGCCTTGAGGCAGTGGTCGATGTCGTCGACGACGTTGGTGGCCGCGAGGATCACCTCGGGCGACAGGTCGCGCAGCGACACGTGCAGGACCAGTGGGTTGTGGGTGAACCACGCCGGGTCGGTGACGTGCGGGGCTCCGGCGACGGTCGCGAAGACCACGATGTCGCTGGAGCGGATCAGCTGTTCGGGGCCTTCGGGGCCGGTGTGCAGGGTGACCGTGCCGTTGTCGCCCTCGCGCTCCAGGTGTGCGGCGAAGCCCCGGGCGTGCTCCTCCGACAGGTCGTACACCCCGGTCTCCTCGAAGCTCCAGCCGGTGCCCACGAGGTACTGGTGGATGAACCGGGCGATCAGGCCGGTGCCGAAGAAGCCGATCCGGCGCGGCCGGTCGCGCCCCTCGGTGAGCCGGTCCGCGGCGAGCGCCGCCGAGGCGGCGGTGCGGGCCGCGCTGATGATGGAGCTCTCCAGGCAGGCCAGCGGATAGCCGGTGACCGGGTCGTTGAGGATGAGCACGGCGGAGGCCCGGGGGATCCCGGCCGCCACGTTCTCGGGGAAGCTGGAGATCCATTTGATGCCGTCGACGGGTGCGGCGCCGCCGAGGGAGGCGGGCAGCGCGATGATGCGTGAGGTGGGGCGGTCGGGGAAGCGCAGGAAATAGGAGGGCGGGTTGACCGTGTCACCACCGCCGTGCACGCGGTAGGCCGACTCGATCAGCCGGACCACTTCCTCGTGCCGGCCGTCGAGGACTCGGTGCACCTGCGCGCCGGGAATCACGGCGAACGAGGGCACCCCGGGGGTAGGCGGCATCACAAACTCCACAGCTCTCGGGAAACCGAATTTCTGTGATGACGCTAGGCAACGGCCTTATCGGCGTGATATCGCCGGATTAACCCCGTCCGCAAAGCGGACCCCCGTCCCGTCGCCCGTGGCCGGTCCGGGAAGAATGGCCGGTCCTTTTCTTCCTATTCGCCGATTCCCACCTCCGGGCCGAGTTCCAGCGGGACCGGCGGGACCTCCGGCGGGACCTCCGCGGCGACATCCGGGGATCCGCTGAGCTCCCGGGCGACCTCCTCCTGCCAGTGCGTGGCCCCTCGCCGGGTGAACAGCTCCTTGGCGCCCAGGAGTTCGGCGCGGGCCTCCTCCTCCCGGCCCAGCTCCCGCAGGAGTACGCCGAGTTTCAGCCGGATCGATCCCTCGACCACGGGGCTGTCGAGCCCGCGGGCGACCTTGCGGCCCTGGACGTACGCGGTCTCGGCCGATTCGAGCGCGCCGAGCGCCACCCGGGCCTGGCCGAGTCCGTACAGGGCATGCGCGAGGCCGTGGGTGTCGGCCTTCGCCCGGGACAGTTCCTCCACGCGCAGGTACGACTCCTCGGCCTCCTCCGCCCGTCCGGACAGCAGCTGCGCGCTGCCCAGCCGGTACAGGCACTGGGCGAGGCTGCGCGAGGCGGCGGGTTCCATGGACTCCGCGACCCGTACCGCGTCCCGGGCGTGGCCGAGGCTGGCCTCGTAGTTGCCCCGGTCCAGCTCCAGCTGGGCCATGTTCTGGAGGACGGACGACTCCGACGAGAGGTCACCGGCCTCCCGGAAGATGGGCAGGGCCCCGCGCAGCCGGTCCGCCGCCGCGTCGGGGTCGCCCTGGAGCCGGTGGACGACCGCGAGGTTGCGCAGGACCAGGGCGCGGCCCAGCCGTTCGTCCAGGTCTCCGTACAGCTCCAGCGCCTCCTCGGAGCGCGCCTTCGCCTCGTCCATGCTCTGCCGCATCAGCGCGGCGGCCCCGGTGTGGTGCAGCATGACCGCCTGGCCCAGGCGGTCGTCGGCGGCGCGGGCCGCGTCCAGGGCGTGCTCCGCGCAGCTCTCCCAGTTCTCCACGTAGCTGCGCGTCTCGAAGAGCACGGACGCGGACCCCGTGAGGTCCCAGGCGAGATCGGCCATGCCCATCCGGGCCGCCTGCTCGACCATGCCGACCAGGCAGAGCCGCTCCGCCTCGAACCAGGCCAGTGGGTCCGCGAGGAGCTCCTCCAGCAGGTCCGTGTCGATGGTGGCCGGCTCGGTGCCGCTGTGCACGATGCTGAACTCCCCGCCGCTCTCCCGGCGATGGGCCTCGCGGGCAATGGTCAGGGCGGTGCGGAAGACCCGGCGGCAGGCGTCCCGCCAGGCCTCGTCCGACTCCTCGTCCCGGGCGCGCTCCCCCGCGTACAGACGCAGCAGGTTCTGGAAGCGGTAGCGCAGCCGCCCGGTCGCGTCGACGCCCACGACCTCCAGGAACTGCGTGTCCACCAGGTCCTCCAGGAGCAACTCCGCGTCGATCACGTCGACATCGAGGAGCGCGGCGGCCACCCAGGAGGTGAAGTCGGGTACGTCGGCGAGGCCGAGGCGCCGGTAGAGGCGGGCCGCGTCGGGGGAAAGGTAGCGGTAACTGAGCTCGAACCCGGCCCGTACCCGGGACTCCCCCTGGCTCAGCTCGTCGAGCCTGCGCCGCTCGTCGCTGAGCCTGGTCACCAGGTGCCGTACCGTCCAGTGCGGCTTGGACGCGAGGCGGGCGGCGGCGATGCGCAGGGCGAGCGGCAGCCGGTCGCAGAGCTCGACCAGCCGGTTGGCGTCCGTGCGGGCGGCGGTGATCCGTTCCTCGCCGGCGATCTTGGCGACGAGTTCGACGGCCGCGTCGGGCGGCAGGACACCCAGGTGGACACGGGCCTCCTGCGGCCAGGTCACCAGCTGCTCCAGCTGGTCGCGGCTGGTGACGACCACGCAGCTGGCGCCGCTGCCCGGCAGCAGCGGGGCGACCTGGGCGTGGGTGCGCACATTGTCCAGGACGATCAGCGCGCGGCGTTCGGTGAGCAGGCTGCGGTAGAGCGCGATCCGCTCCTCCAGCGCCTCCGGGATCTGCTGCCCCGGCACGCCGAGCGAGCGCAGGAAGCGGCCGAGGACGTCGGCGACGGATGCGGGTTCGTGCTGATCGTCGTAGCCGCGCAGGTCGGCGAAGAGCCGCCCGTCGGGGAAGCCGTCGGCGACCCGGTGCGCCCAGCGCAGGGCGAGGCCGGACTTGCCGACCCCGGCGACACCGGTGATCAGGCCGACGGTGGGGGTCTGGAGCGCGGCCCCGGACTCGATCATCAGCGCGTCCAGGGACGCGAGTTCGCACGCGCGGCCGGTGAACCCCGGTACGTCCGGCGGAAGTTCGGAGGGGACCACGACGACCTCGGGCACCGCGGCCTCGGCCGCGACGGAGACCGGTCCGTCGGCCGGGGTCAGCGAGGGGTCGTCGCGCAGGATCAGGTCGTGCAGTTCCTGGAGGTCCGGGCCCGGATCGAGCCCGAGCTCCTCGATGAACTGCTCGCGCGCCTCCCGGTAGGACTCCATGGCCTCGGCGCGCCGGCCCGCCCGGTACTGGGCGAGCATCTGGTGGTACCGGGTCCGTTCGCGCAGCGGGTTCTCCTGCACGACCCCGCCGAGCTCGGGCAGCAGCTCGTAGTGGCGCCCCAGCGCCAGCTGGACGGCGGTGGCGTCGTCGTAGGCGTTGAGCCGGTACTCACCGAGCCGGCCGGCCTCCTCCTCGACGAGCAGCCCGGAAACCCCGGCGAGCGCGGGCCCGCGCCACAGGTCGAGGGCGCGCCGGTACCCGCTCGCCGCGTCCTCCAGGCGCTGCTCCCGCACGTCGGTCTCCGCCTGGGCGACGAGGCCGGCGAACTCCACCGAGTCGATGTAGTGGCTCCCGGCGTCCAGGAGGTATCCCGGATGCGTGGTCACGATGGTGTCGTCGGCCGCGCCCTGCGCCTTGAACGTCTTGCGGAGCGCGGCGATGACGATGGCGATCTGGGTACGGGCGGTGGCGGGCGGGTTCCCGTTCCACACTTCGTGCACCAGAGTGTCCACCGGCACGGTTCGGCCAGGATTGAGCAACAGCAGCGCGAGTGTGGTCCGTTGACGTGCCCCGCCGATGACCACCTTTCGCTCGCCCGACGTCACCATGAGTGGGCCAAGGATTTTGAATAAGAGCCGTTCCCCCACCGGGCCTCCCGTTTCCCCCACCCCGAGGAATTCCGGGATCACATTACCCGTCCAGGAGTTCGAAACGGGTGATCGGGGACGAACTCTCGATGACCGATTTCCGGTGCCGGCCGCGGACATACCGCCGGGGACCGGTTACCTGTCATATGCGGTCACAACCGTACGGGTCCGATCGGCGGCGATCGGACCCGCGACGGACGGAACCACCGGCAGAACCGCCTGCGGGACCAGGACCGGAACCGGGGTCCGGACCGGGGCGCGGGCCCGGACCGGGGCCGGGACGGGATCGCCGGGGCACGCCGGGATCCCATCTCCCGCACCCCGGCGCCGCTCCCTTCTACTGCGGGGGGTTCCCGTGCTTGCGGGACGGCAGGTCGGCGTGCTTGTTGCGGAGCATCGCCAGGGACTTGACGAGCACCTCCCGGGTTTCGGCCGGGTCGATGACGTTGTCCACGAGCCCGCGCTCGGCGGCGTAGTACGGGTGCATGAGCTCGGCCTTGTACTCCTCGACCATGCGGGCGCGCATCGCCTCCGGGTCCTCGGCGGCGGCGATCTGCCGGCGGAAGATGACGTTGGCGGCGCCTTCGGCGCCCATCACCGCGATCTCGTTGGTCGGCCAGGCGTACGTCAGGTCCGCACCGATGGACTGACTGTCCATCACGATGTACGCGCCGCCGTACGCCTTGCGCAGAATGAGCGAGATCCGCGGCACGGTCGCGTTGCAGTACGCGTACAGCAGCTTCGCGCCGTGCCGGATGATCCCGCCGTGCTCCTGGTCGACGCCGGGCAGGAAGCCGGGCACGTCCAGCAGCGTGATGATGGGAATGTTGAAGGCGTCGCACATCTGCACGAAGCGCGCGGCCTTCTCGGACGCCCCGATGTCCAGCACCCCGGCCAGCGACTGGGGCTGGTTGGCGACGATGCCGACGACCTGTCCGTCCATCCGGGCCATCGCGCAGATGATGTTGCGGGCCCAGCGCTCGTGGACCTCCAGGTAGTCGCCGTCGTCGACGAGTTCCTCGATGACCTTGTGCATGTCGTACGGCCGGTTGCCGTCGAGGGGCACGAGATCGAGGAGACCGTCGTTGCGCCGGTCGGCGGGGTCGCGGGTGGGCTGGACCGGTGGGTCCTGCCGGTTGTTGGAGGGCAGCATCCCGATGAGGTAGCGGACCTCGGCGATGCAGGTCTCCTCGTCGTCGTACGCGAAGTGCGCGACGCCCGAGGTCTCGGCGTGCACGTCCGCGCCACCGAGCCCGTTCTGGGTGATCTCCTCACCGGTCACCGCCTTGACCACGTCCGGCCCGGTGATGAACATCTGCGAGGTCTCGCGGACCATGAACACGAAGTCCGTCAGCGCCGGGCTGTACGCCGCACCGCCCGCGCACGGGCCGAGCATCACACTGATCTGCGGAATCGCACCCGAGGCCCGGGTGTTGCGCTGGAAGATCCCACCGTAACCCGCGAGCGCGCTGACACCCTCCTGGATACGGGCGCCCGCGCCGTCGTTCAGCGAGACCAGCGGGGCACCGGCCGAGATGGCCATGTCCATGATCTTGTGGATCTTCGTGGCGTGGGCCTCGCCCAGCGCACCGCCGAAGATCCGGAAGTCGTGGGCGAAGGCGAAGACGGTCCGGCCGTCCACGAGCCCCCAGCCGGTGATGACGCCGTCGGTGTACGGCCTCTTGTCCTCCAGCCCGAAGCCGGTGGCCCGGTGCCGCCGCAACTGCTCGACCTCGCAGAAGGTGCCCTCGTCGAAGAGGAGCGCCAGCCGCTCGTGCGCGGTCAGCTTGCCCTTGGCGTGCTGGGCCTCGGTCGCCTTCTCGCTCGGCCCGCTGCGGGCCAGCTCACGCAGGGCGTGCAGTTCCACGACACGCCCCCGGACATCGGTCGGGGCGCCCACGGCACCAGTACCCACACCGGCGTCGGCAGAAGCGGAGGGGTCGATCGTCGTCGTCATGGCGTCCCCCTCACTGCCAGCTGAGCGGGGCGTCGTACCGGTCCGCGTGCCGCCACCACCGCGACCCGGCGACGGACTGCCGCTGCGGCGGGTCCGCGCGATCGGCCCGCAGCGCGAGCAACACCACGGTGAGCGCGGCCAGTTCCTCGTCGGTGGCCTGCCCCCGCTCGACGCTCAGCGCGATCCCGGAACTGTCCGGACTGCCCATCTCACCCTCCTTCGCCTCCGGGGAGCCCACTACGGAGAACCCCCACGGCCCCTCATGGGACGGCGCGCTCCTTGCGAGGGACTACGCGGCTCCTATGCCGGAGCCGGTCGGCGGTCGGCGGTCGGACGCTCAACCGGCCGCCGACCGGGCTCACGCCGGCGCGAAGACGAACAGGCCCGCCTCCGTACCGACGTAGCCGTAACCGGTGGCCGTCTCGACGGAGGGGATGTTCTCCTCGGGCAGGTCCTTCGCCAGCACCTTCTTCGTCCGGCTGTCCACCGCGATGCCGGTGCTCGTGGCGCTCTCGTCGTCCGTCACCCCGTACAGCACCGAGCCGTCGGCCGTGAAGCGGACCGGGTCACGGCGCCGGTTTTCCCATCACGGAACTCCAGCGTGAGGGGATCGGCCTCCTCGGAGGAGTGCAGCACGCCCTCGGTCAGTCCGCCCGAGCTCTCGTAGTCGCCCTGCGCGTCCTTCACCAGCAGCAGGGTGGAGCCGAGGTCGAGGACGCCGGGTGCCGCGTCGCCCGCGGGCAGGCTCCAGGCGGGCCGGGCGGCGAAGCCGGGCAGTGCGGGACCCTTGTAGGCGGGGCCCTTCACGGCGTCATCGGCGGCCCTGGCGGGCGCCGACGCCGTACCGTCGCCGGCCGTCCCGTCGGCTCTGCCGCATCCGGCTATCAGCGCCAGGGACAGCGACATCCCGACGACCGCGCCGTACGCCCGCGGACGCATCCCGCTCCTGTGGTTCACAGATCAAACTCCCCGTGTCCATGACATGAATGGGGTGATCCCAGCGGATGATGATCTTCATTCAGGAGCGGACGACCTTCACGCAGAACCGCGAGCATTCAGCCGTTGACGTGCGGTTTCACCGGTCGCCGCCCTCTCCCGCGTACCGCTTCCCCAAGCCGCCGAGAACGCCTTCCCCCGCTGGGTGCGCGCCCAGACCTACCCCCGCAATACCACCGTCCTCGCCGGCTCCGCCATCGCCCTGCTCGCGGCCTCCCCCGACTGAGGCGGCACCCCCACCGGCGCCCCCCACCCGGCGCTGTCGCGGCAGCGCCGTCACGTCGACACCGTCGAGGCGGCACCGCCACACGCCCGGGCGACCCATCTCGAACCTTCCTTCCATCCCAGCAATTTTTCCATTTTTGCAATCTTGCCGTGACGGCAAGATTTGCTCTACGCTGCTCGCATGACACCTGCAGACGAGGCCCGTACGGCCAGGCAGCCCGGACTCCGTGAGCGCAAGAAGCGGGAGACCCGGGTCGCCCTGAGCCAGGCGGCGATCCGCCTCTGCGTCCTGCACGGCTGGGCCGATGTGACGGTTGATCAGATCGCGGCCGAGGCCAACGTCTCCGTCCGCACCTTCCGCAACTACTTCGCCGGCAAGGCCGAGGCGATCGCCGCCAGCCACCTGGAGAGGATGCTGCAGGTCGCCGAGGACCTGCTCGCTCGCCCGGCCGGCGAACCGCTCTGGGACTCGCTGCTCCACGCGGTCGTCGGCCGGTTCGTACCGCCGAAGACCCCCGCGTCCCGGAACGCACCGCAGAACGAGCGGTGGCGCGAGGGGGTGCGGCTGATGCTGGGCGAACCCGCGCTGGCCGGTGAGATCGTCAAGGCCAACGCCGCCGCCCAGCAGGCGCTGGCCGAGGCCGTCGCCCGCCGCACCGGCACCGACGCCGAACGCGACGTCTACCCGAAGCTGGTCGCCGCCGTGGTGGCGGCGGGCAGCGCGACGGCCGTCGAGCACAGTCTGCGCGCCGACGACCCCGCGCCGCTCGGCGCGGTCCTGGCCCAGGTCTTCGAGCAGCTCGCCGCCGGCCTGCCGGTCCCGAGCGAAGAACGCTGACCACCACCGCACGCCGACGCCCTCTTCTCTCCCCCTTCCGTACCAAGGAGGCACGACCGTGACAGCCGACGTGATCATCGTGGGAGGCGGCCCGAACGGGCTGATGCTGGCCTGCGAGCTGAGCCTGGCCGGCATCAGCCCGATCGTGCTCGAACAACTCCCGGAGCCCAGCACCGAGCCCAAGGCCAACGGCCTGCTCGGCCAGGTGGTGCGCCTGGCCGACCACCGCGGTCTGTACGAGCCGCTCAGCGGCAGCCCGGAACCCCCGCAGCCGAACTCCGCCTACTTCATGTTCGCCGCCATGGGCCTCGATCTCGGCCTACTGGACGCCAATCCGGTCTTCGGCCTGGCCGCCCCGCAGCACCGCATCGTTCAGGTCCTGGAGGAGCGCGCCCGCTCGCTCGGCGTCGACCTGCGGCGCGGGCACCGGGTCCGTGCCGTCGCCCAGGACGAGGACGCCGTCACCCTCGACGTCACCGGCCCCGACGGCGACCGGCAGCTCCGCGCCCGCTACGTGGTCGGCGCGGACGGCGCGCACAGCGTGATCCGCAAGCTCTCCGGGATCGGGTTCCCCGGCGTCAGCCACGACCGCCGCACCAACCGCACCGCCCACGTCACCGTCCCGGCCGACTGGGTCGACCCGGGCAACGGCGCCCTCACCGTTCCCGGCCACGGGCCGGTCCTGCCCTTCCTGCCCCACCGCACCGACCGGGGCGGCTTCTCCTACGCGCCGTTCCCCGGTCAGCCACCGCTGGTCAGCACCACCGAATGGGACCAGCCCGCGACGGACGAGCCGATGACCCTGGCCGAAATGGAGGCGAGTGTCCGCCGCGTCCTCGGCGTCGACCTGCCGCTCGGCCCACCGGACGGCACGGGCCCGCATGTGCTGCGGCGGCTGGCGGGCGGCAACACCCGGGTCGCCGACCGGTTCCGCGACCGCCGGGTCCTCCTCGTCGGCGACGCCGCCCACGTGTACGCCTCCGGCGGCGGTCCCGGGCTGAACCTGGGCCTGCAGGACGCCGCCAACCTCGGCTGGAAGCTCGCCGCCACGCTGCGCGACACCGCCCCGCCCGGCCTGCTCGACAGCTACGACACCGAGCGCCGTCTGGCCGCCCGCCGCATGGTGCTCAACTCCGAGGCGCAGTCCGCGCTCACCGCTCCGGGGAGCGACACCACGGCCCTGCGCGAACTCTTCACCGAGCTGCTCACCGAAAAGGAGGTCGTCCAGCGCCTCGCCGATCTCACCGCGGGAACCGATGTGCGCTACGAGATGGGCCTCACCGACCCCCACCCCGCGGTCGGCCACTTCGCACCGGAACTGGAGCTGGTCACCGGGACGGAGAAGGTCCGGCTCGCCGAACTCGCCCGGAGCGCCCGGCCGTTGCTGATCGACCTGACCGAGGACCGGTCGGCGGCGGCCGTACTGGCGAAGGACCAGGACACCATCGATCCCGTCGTCGCACGGGGTGGCGGCCCGGCCGGCCTCTCCGCCCTGCTGATCCGCCCGGACGGATACGTGGCCTGGGCCAGCGGCTCCCCCGTCCCGGACCCGGCCGAACTGGCCGGGCTGCGGGCGGCGGTCGGGCGCTGGTTCACGGCCTGACCACGGCCTGAGCACGGCCGCTCAACGGGTGTGGGTCTCCAGGGCGTCGATGATCTCGGGCCAGAGTTCGCGGGGCCGGTCGTGCCCCATGTCGGCGAGCAGCAGGAGCCTCGCGCCGGGCACCAGTTCGGCGGTGCGCCTGCCCCCGCTGGGGTCGGTCAGCGTGTCGTCCAGACCGTGGATCACCAGGGTCGGCACTCGGAGCCCGCGCAGCGCGTCGGTGCGCGATCCACTGAGGATCATTGCCGCGAGTTGCCGCCCGGCACCGGCCGGGTAGTGGGCGCGGTCGTAGCTCCGGGCAGCCAGCTCACGCAGGGGCGCCGGGTCGCCGTACCGCTTGGAGGCCCACACCAGGTCCTTCTCCGCCGCCGCGATGTACCCCTCGCGGTCCGATGGTTTCGGACTGGAGACCACTGCCTGGGCCTCGGGGCTGGGCTGTCCGTAGTCGGGCTCGCCGGTCGAGGACATCATCGACGTCAGGGTCAGCACTCGCTCCGGCCGGCTGATGGCCATCGTCTGGGCGATCATGCCGCCCATCGAGGACCCGACCACGTGGGCCCGCTCGATGCCGAGCGCGGCGAGCAGGCCGAGGCCGTCGTCGGCCATGTCCTGCAGCTTGTAGGGCGCCATCGCCTGGGCGAACGGGATGTCGCCGGAGCTCACAACTTCGATGAACCGGCCCATGTCGACGGGATGTTCGTCGAATTTGGTGGACAGCCCGCAGTCGCGGTTGTCGTACCGGATCACGTAGCGTCCACGTTCGGCGAGCGCTCGGCAGAAGTCCTCGTGCCAGGCGATCATCTGGGCGCTGAAACCCGTCACGAGCAGAACGGCGGGATCAGCGGGGTCACCGAAGGTCTCGTACTCGATGGACACCCCGGGCAAGGCTTCGACAAGCGGCATGCCGGAAGTGTCCCAGCACCGACCGTCCGCGCGCATCCGGGTTCGACGCCCCGGGCGGGAACCGCGCAGCGCCTCGGTTCGCTCCTCCGACTCGCGCGGCGCACGAACCCGGCTCGTATCAGGGGCTGACGGCTGTCCCGTCGTGCCAGGAGGCTGAGGATCATGCCGTATCGGGCATCAACGGTCGACGGCCCCGGGGACGAGGCCGTCGGCGATCAGGCCGTCGAGCACCGCCTGGCCCAGGGCGTGCACGGCGGACTGGGGGCGGACCATCACGGTGAACTCCTTGATCCGGCCCGCCCCGTCGAACTGGAGCAGGTCGATGCCGTGGATCTGCTTGCCGTTCACGGTGGCGCGGAAGAGCAGGACCGTCGACGGGGCTTCCTCGCCGTCGGCACTCGTCTCGGCCGTGCCCTCGAAGTGTCCGACGTAGCGGAAGTCCTCGAAGGTGCGCAGCAGTACGCCGAAGAGCCCCAGCACCATGGGCCTGCCTTCGAACGGGGTGAACTTCACGGGGCTGTAGAGGCGGATGTCCTCGGTGAACAGGTCGCCCAGCGCGGCCAGTTCGCCCTTCTCCACGGCGGCGCGGAAGCGTTCGGTGGTCTCCACGGTCTCCATGACCTCCATGGCTCCTCCTGATACACAAGAATGTGATTAGTCATTTTCTTGAGTATGATGCAGTGGCGGACGAGGAAAGGGAAGGGGTCGCTTCGATGGCCTTGCGACATGCCGTGCTGGCGGCGCTGCTGGACGGCGAGTACAGCGGATACCAGCTGGCGAAGGCGTTCGACATCGGCGTCGCGAACTTCTGGCACGCCCTGCCGCAGCAGCTGTACGCGGAGCTGGCCAAGCTGGAGAAGGAAGGTCTGGTCGCGGGGCGGCAGGTGGTCCAGGAGACCCGGCCCAACAAACGCCTCTTCCAGGTCACCGACGCCGGTCGCGCCGAGCTGGAGAACTTCGCCGCAGCCGTGTCGAAGCCCTCGTTCATCCGCGACGATCTGCTCGTCAAGGTCCAGGTCGCCGACCGCATCGGCACGGATTCGGTGATCGAGCAGCTCCAGGAGCGGGCGTCCGCGGCCGAGGCCAAGATCGAGCTTCTCGGCAAGCTGCTGCGGCAGCTGCGCGGCGACATGGACGAGGAGGAGTTCCTCCTCCGGGGCGAGCGGATCGGGCCGTATCTGACCTGTCTGCGCGGCCTGGCCTTCGAGCAGGAGCACCGGGACTGGTGCCGGCGGATCGCGGCCGTACTCCGGGAAAGGCAGTCGACGCATGCCGAACGGTGAGTACCTGCGCTACGTCGCCCTGGGCGACAGCCAGACCGAAGGGCTCGGCGACGGTGACGACACCGTCGGGCTGCGGGGCTTCGCCGACCGGCTCGCCGAGCACCTCACGGCCGTCGACCCGGGCCTTCGGTACGCCAACCTCGCCGTACGCGGCCGTGTCGCCGGACAGGTCCGCGCCGAACAGCTGGGGCCCGCCCTGGATCTGCGGCCCGATCTGGCCACCGTTGTCTCCGGGGTCAACGATCTGCTCCGGCCCCGGTTCGACGCGGCCGAGGTGGCCGGGCACATGGAGGAGATGTTCGCCGCGCTCACCGCGGCCGGGGCCCATGTGGTGACGCTGACCTTCCCCGACGTGGGGCAGATCGTGCCCCTCGCCCGGCCGATCAGGTCCCGCGTGTCCGACCTCAACACGTGCATCCGGTCCGCGGCCGCCCGCCACGGGGTCACGGTCGCCGAAACCGGCCGGGCGGCCGTCGCCACCGATCCCCGGCTGTGGAGTGCGGACCGGCTCCACGCCAGTCCCCTGGGCCACGAGCGGATCGCCGCAGCCTTCGCCGAAGCCCTTCACCTGCCCGGAAGCAGCGATGCCTGGACCCGCGCCCTGCCGCCGCGGAAGGCCCCCACGGGCCGTCAGACCGCGGCGGCCGAACTGCGCTGGGCCGCCGCGTTCCTCGGCCCCTGGCTCGGACGCCGCCTTCGCGGCCGGTCCTCCGGCGCCGGCCGCACCGCGAAGCGTCCCCAACTGCTGCCCCTGAGCGCCCTGCCCGGCTCCGCGACGGAAAGCCGGCCGGCGGGAGCCTAAGGGCTGTCCCTAGGCGGCGCCGCTTTCGGTGTCGGCTTCGGTGTCGGTGTCGGTGTCGATGACGGCCCGTTCGATCGCGGCCTCGACCGCGGCGACGACGGTCCGCGTGTCGGCGCCCGTGCCGACCTGACCGGCGAGCGCGGTGATCGCGGCGGTCTGGGCGGCCATCCGCCTGTCCATGGACCGGATGCGGGCCTGCATGTCCTTCAGGATGGACTGCGGCTGCCATGTCGGATTCGTCGAGTGGTCCGCCGCGTCCGCCGGACCGCCGATCGCGTCGGTCTTCCACACGGCGTCGAAGATGTCGCGCTTGGTGATGCCTGCCATGGGGTCCTCCTCCTGGTCCGAGCCAGGGTTCCAGCTCGCGGGGTGCTTGAGCCGCTCGGCAACATCGGCGCGGAGCGCGGGCATGGTGAAGCCGCGGGGGTCGACCTTGTCGTTCGACCACTCCAGGTGGCCTATCACGGACTTCGCCGACCATTTGTGCGCCCGGCACAGGGCGGCCTGGACGCGGACGATCGCGTCGTACTGGGCCTTGGGCCAGGGGTCCTTGCCGTCGCCGAGGTTCTCGCACTCCCATCCGTAGAACCGGGCGTTGCCGTCGACCCCGTTGCTGTTGCCGCGGGTCGGCGGAGTCGGGCGGGTGCCATACGACTCCGCTATGACCTGCTCCAGCACCTTGGGATCGCCGCCACCGGCGTGATTCGCCCGGCCCCAGCCGACCATGTGCACCCGGCCGTCCTTCGCGATCATCCCGTGGCACAGCGGGCCGGGCAGGGACGCGTATCCGTCCCGGACCATGGCCACGGTCGCCGCCGTTCCCTTGGTGACCGTGTGATGCACGATGCTGCCGTTGACCGGGCCCCAAGGGCCCTTCGAATTGCGGTTGTGAGTACGCCAGTTGCCGACCTCGACCACGCGCACGCCCTCGGCGCGCAACGCCTTGAGCACAGCGGAGGCGGACAGAGGACTAGCCATTCGTTTCCCTTCAGCCCGAGGTGTACGGGACGTCGCGGACCTTACGTACGGTTCGCCACCGCCCGCCGCCGTCCGCGTGAACGCGAACCGGGTTGCGGTGACGACCATTTCATAAGAGATCCATACCCGCACGACAACAGCCGGACTCGACCCCGCGACCGGCAGTGTGCACAAACCGCTATTCGGCGCCGGACTTCGCCTCGGCCAGGGTGTGTGCGACGAGGGCGTTGGCATGGCCGTGGCCCAGGCCGTGCTCGGTCTTCAGCCAGGTGACGAGCTCCATGTGCTTGGTCAGGGGCGATGTGCGGATGAGGTTCTTCCAATCCTCGATCGGGCGGCCGTACTTCTTCTCGATCGAGGGGAAGTAGCTGGCGGGGCCGTTCACCGGTGCGGTCATGTCGTTGTCTCCTCCTGCGCGCATGTACATGTGCGTACGTAGGTGTGGTGGTTCTGGAGCCCTGCTCAGACCTGCTGCCCGGCGGCGAAGAAGCCGTCCAGGACGGGAGCGAGGGACTCCGGGTCGATGTTGTGGTCCTGGCCGGGAAGGGTGTGCAGGGTGAAGTTGTCCGCCAGCGCGGCGAGTTCGCGCGCCCCCTTCAGCATGTCCTCGTCGGCATCGCCGCTGCCGACGAGGACGGGGACCGTCACGGACTGCCAGCGGTCGGCGGGCAGGGGGCGGCCCGACATGGTGTCGCCCATGACCTGCCCGTCGTACGGCAGGGTGCGGGCGGCGGCCTCCATCCCGGCCCAGAAGGGGGCTTGCCGCATCCCGGCGACGGCCTCGGCGGGCATGCCCACGGCCGCGGTCATGAAGTAGGCGACAGCATCGCCGTACGCCTCCTCGGCCACGAGCGCCTTCAGGTGGTCGACGTAGTCGGCGGGCAGCGCAGGGCGGGTGGTGTCGACGATGAACGGCGGTTCGTACAGGGCCAGGCGGGACACGGCACTGCCCCGGGCCACGGCCTCCAGTGCCAGCACCGCACCGGAGGACATCCCGAAGACCATCGCCTCGCCGCCCACGCGCTCGATCAGCGCGTCCAGATCGTCGACCTCGCGCTGCACGTCGTACGCCGCGCTGTCCCCGCTGTCGCCGCGGCCCCGGCGGTCGTACGTGATCACGGTGAACCGCTCGGCCAGCAGGCCGGCGAGCGCGGCGGAGTCGCCCCGAGTCATGAAGGCACCGCCGACGAGCACCACCGCGGGGCCCGAGCCCTGCTGCTCGTAGGCGATGGCCGTGCCGTCGGACGAGAACACCTTGTCCATGCGAGATCCCCACTCCCATTCATGTTCATACGCAGTGCGCACGCACAGGGACGGAATCCCTGGCGCTTTTGGAACTGGACGGTACAGTACCCACATGAGTACTGGTCAGTCCAGTACTCTTCGATGGGGGCCAACCGAGGCAGGAAGGAAGTTGTTGGCGATGGACAGCCGTTCAGCACGCAAGCACCAGGCGATCCTGGAGGCCGCGACCACGGTGTTCCTGAGCAAGGGCTACTCGGGAACAAGCATGGACGACATCGCGAAACTGGCCGCGGTGTCCAAACAGACGGTCTACAAACACTTCGCGGACAAGGAGAAGCTGTTCTCCGAGATCGTCCTGGCCACCACCGATCGCATCGACGGCATGATCGACCTGGTGGCCGCCGTCCCCGCGGACGCCGACGCCCTGGAAGAGAACCTGAACCGGCTCGCCCGCCAGTTCCTGGCCGCCCTCACCCGCCCCCAGGTCCTTCAGCTGCGACGTCTGATCATCGCCAACGCCGATGCCTTCCCCGAGCTGGGTGCCGCCTGGTACGAGCAGGGCTTCGAAAGGGTTCTGGTCACTCTGTCGGAAACCTTCCGGCATCTCGCCGACGAGGGCCTGCTGCGGACCGACGACCCGATGCTGGCGGCCCATCACTTCGCCGGCCTGTTGCTGTGGATCCCCGTGAACAAGGCCATGTTCCACGGCAGTGCCCAGCACACCGAGGCGGACCTCGACCACTACGCCGCCGCCGGCGTCCGCGCCTTCCTCGCCGCCCACCGCTGATCCGGCGAAGCGCCTGGCCCGACCGTCCGTGAAACCGGGAGAAGACACATGAACTGGTCCGAGCGCACCGTCGTACGCGAGGGTGTCCGCATCTCCTGCCGCGACTGGGGCGGAACCGGACATCCTCTCGTCCTTCTGCACGGGCTGGCCGGTCACGCGGGCGAATGGGACGTCGTGGCCCGGGGCCTGAGTCCCCGGTACCGGGTCATCGCCGTCGACCAACGAGGCCACGGCGCCAGCGAACGCCACCCGGGCGACGTCTCCCGTGCCGCGTACGTAGCGGATGCCGTCGCGGTCATCGATCAACTGGCCCTCCGGCAGCCGGTTCTGATGGGTCAGTCGCTCGGCGGCCACACCGCCATGCTCACCGCTGCCGCGCACCCCGGCCTGATCCGCGCGCTCGTACTCGTCGAGGCCGGGCCCGGCGGGGCGGGTCCGGAGCTTCCCGCCGAGATCGGCAGTTGGCTCGACACCTGGCCGACGCCTTTTCCCACGAGGCAGGCAGCCGTACGGTTCCTCGGCGGCGGACCGGTCGGCGAGGGCTGGGCGGCCGGGCTCGAAGAACGCGACGGTGGATGGTGGCCACGCTTCGACCGCGATGTGATGGTCGGCTCCCTGGCCGAGAACGTCCGGCGTTCCTACTGGGACGAATGGGCAGGCGTAGCATGCCCGACCCTGACCGTCCTCGGGCAATCCGGAATCATCACGCCGCAGGAGGCCGACGGCATGTTCCGACAACGGCCGCATACGGTCGCCGTGAGCATCCCGGGGACGGGACACGATGTCCACCTGGAGCGGCCCGACGTCCTGCGGCAGGTGCTCCAGGGGTTCCTCTCGGAGGTCCTGGCAACGGCCGGCGGTCAATCGGCGCGCGTGGAACGGGCGTAGCGCTCCGCGAGCCGGCGCAGGCGGTCGACCAGTTCCGGGGGTTCGGTGACGTCGAAGTCGAAGTCGAGCGTGCCGAGGTGGACCGCGAGGGTCTGCACGGTGTCGGCGCCGGTGGTCAGGACGCAGGTGTCGGCGTCGAGCGCCTCGACGATGCCGACGCCGGGGTTGATCCGCTCGATCAACGCCGAGGCCGGGGCGTGGACGGTCACCCGCGCGTGGTGGCGCCAGGCCGCGGCCGACACCCGTCGGGAGACGTACGCCGCCACGTCGCCGCCGGGCGGGTCGCGCGGGGGGAAGCGCGGTCCGGTCGGGATGCGGGGCTCGATCCGGTCGACGCGGAAGGTCCGCCAGTCCTCGCGCTCGACGTCCCACGCGACCAGGTACCAGCGCCGGCCCCGGTTCACCGCCCGGTACGGCTCCACGACGCGGCGGGGGGGGCGAACCGGCGTGGTCCAGGTAGTCGAAGCGCAGCCGTTCCCGGTCGCGGCAGACGGTGCCCGGACCAGAAGCAGGGCCGACGCGGTCCGCCCGATCCGGGACGAGATCGAATCCCGGGTCCGCGGCCTGCCGCTCGGACTCCTTCCCACGGGCTGACCGGCGGTTCCGCCGGGTTGCGGGCGATTCAACCACCGGATTACTAATGTCCGTAATGCGTATTTTCGGTAGATGTTCTCGGGGCTTCGACGTGAGACGCGGCACCGGCCGCCGGACAGGCCGCCAAGCTGACCGTTCCGACACTGACCGCGATGGTGGTCGGCTCCATGGTCGGGGCCGGTGTGTTCTCCCTGCCGCGCCGGTTCTCCGAGGAGACCGGCGCCGCCGGGGCCCTCATTGCCTGGGCGGTCGCCGGGACCGGCATGCTGATGCTCGCCTTCGTCTTCCAGGCGCTCGCGGTCCGCAGACCGGACCTCGATGCCGGGGTCTACGCCTACGCCAAGGCCGGGTTCGGCGAGTACCTCGGGTTCTTCTCGGCCGTCGGGTACTGGGCCAGCGCCTGTCTCATCATCTACGCCCCGTCCTCCGTGCTGTTCGTGATGGCCCGGCGCGAGCAGAGCCGCAGGCCCTTCTCGCCGGGGGAGGCCGTCATCCTCGCCGTCTCGGTCGACGACGACACCGTCGCAATCACATTCGGCACCTCACCGGTCGTCCTCCCCGAACCGCTGGCCGGCCTGATCCGCGAACTCGTCGCGACCCGACGCGGCAAAGCCAAGATCGGAACCCCAGACGATGTCCCCTGACTGTTCCCGGGGGCCGCCCCGGGCACCCCCTCCGCGACGATCGGATCGCCCAGCGCCTCCACGAGATCGGGATCCGGCCCCGTCAGGACCGCTCCACCGCACTGTTCACCCTTGCCGCTGAACTGCCCGCAGCCATCCTCGCCCGGGTACTCGGCGTCCACATCCAAGTTGCCGTCCAGTGGCAGAAAACATCAGCCGGCGACTGGGCCGCCTACGCAGCCGTTGTCAGCAACCGCCAGCCATGACGTCCATATCCGACAGCCTCCCGGAATGATCGCGGGAGAAGCATGAGACCAGTAGGCAAGGGAGCAACACGGATGCTGCTACGTGATGTTGAGTACGGCGATGTCGACGCCTATGTTCGGATGCGATGCAACCTGGCCATGATGGTCGAGCTTGGAGGCCCGTTGCCTCGCGAGGGCATGGAGTCGAAGGTCCGACGTGATGCCCAACGGGCGGCGGCGGACACGGACTGGACAAAAGTGATCGTGCCCGATGAAGCCGAGCCGGGACTGGTCGCGGGAACCGTGACGGGTCGTCGCCGAGATCGGCGCCGCCTCCCAAGCTGCGGCGCCCGTTGGAAAGGACTGAGATGGCCCGGCTCACCGAGGAGACCAAGACCCGTAACGAGGCCGCGATCCGGGCTGCCATGGAGCGGATCCTGAGCGGGAACCTGCCGCCTGGGGGAAAGACAGACCTCAAGACCCTCGCCGCTCTGGCCGGGGTGACCCGCACCGGCTTCTATCCCAAGACGAACCGCGATGGCACCACAAGGCCCGGCGCCTACCAGCACCTGGCCGAGGAGTTCGAGCGGCGGCTTAGGGAGCTTCGAGACGCCGGGGAGATCCTTGATCCGCGAGTCGCGCAAATCGAGCGGCTCAAGAAGCACAACGCTGAGCTGAGAAGGCGAATCAGCACACGCGATGAGCAGTTGACGGAATTGTCCGATTTCAAGACCTTGGCGATCTCTCGGCTAGGCCCAATACCGCTGCTTTAAGGACTCTTCTGGCGTCTGCTGGTGGGTTTGGTGGGTGGGATGAGTGTGACTGTTCTGGCTGGTGGTTGTGGTGTGTTGTGGTGATGGGGGTGTTTGAGGT
>NZ_JBIATE010000016.1:0-122345 GCF_042891445.1 Streptomyces sp. NPDC001890
GGCAAGACCCGCAACCCGCCCACCAGCCGACGGGCGATGGCGGTAGACCAGACCGGGCGGGGCGGGGTTCTGCCGCGCTTCGAAGTAGCCGACGCACAGCGCGGGGTGCGGCATGTGCCGCACCCCGCGGAGCGGCCCCGTCCCTTTCGGGTGCAGGGGCCGGGCCGGGAGCCTGGTGTGGCAGGGGATGTGCGTGGTGGTTCGCGCCGTGGGGGCGGCGCGTTGGGGCATCAAGCGCGACGGTTCCGGTGCTTGCGTTCGTACTCGGCGCGCCAGGCGAGCGTTCCGGGGTCGTCGGATTCGACGAACACGAAGAACGCTTTCGCGAAGCAGTCCGTCATGAGGTTGGAGCCGTGATCGGCGTTGTACGCCTCCCCGACCGACTTCAACTCTGCCTCCAGGTCTTTCAGGGCCTGCGAGCGTCGCCACTGGGTGACTTTCCTGCCCTGATAGTCGGTGACCTCTTCGGCGGCTACCCATCCCCACTCCTGGGGGATGTTGTCGACACCGATACGGATGGAGCCGTAGCCGTCGCCGATCCGGACTCGGAACTTGATCTGCGCGGGCGCTTCCCCGATGGGGTCGAACCGGTAGGTCTCCAGCGCCTGGGATACCAACCCCGGACCCTCCTGTACGAGGGGGGTCTGTCCAGCCCTGCGCGCCATCTTGATGTCCGCGCGGATACCTGCGGCCCGCTCCTTCATCGACTGCCCGGAGCGGTACTTGGCGCCTGTGCGGTAGGTGTTTCCGTAGGAGTCGTAGCCGCGTTCGTAGATGTCGGCCCATATCTGCGCGCGTTCGTCGCGCCCGTCTTCGGCTGCCTGCTTCAGCTTGTCCAGCAGGCGGTCGAGCATGTGACGGGCGGCTTCCTTCTCGCCTTCGTGTCGGCAGGTACCTGACTCCTGGCAGATCGGCGCAGTGCATTCCTTGTTGATCACTGCTCGCAGAGCGTCGATGCGGGTGCGGATCTTCGACACCTTGGACTTGGTCATGCGGCGCGCTCCATCTTCTCGGTCTCGGGTTTCGAGTGGTGCTGTTGGGAGGGGCGGGACGCACTGTGGAGCAGGAGTCGGCAAGTGGCGCAAGGCTTGCCCGCCGCCGATGGGGCTGCTCTGCGGGCGGTTGCGGGGCCAGGACGGCCGGTCGAGTACGCGGCAGCGCCCAGGGAACCTTGCCGGCGGGAGTCTGCCAGCTGCCCAGCACAGTAGGAGCGGCGGCAGGCACCGGTATGGCGGTCCCCTGGGCTCTCGGGGCCGGAGTGCTGGATGTCGGTGGCGGATACGGGTCGGCGGTGCTGGCCGAGGCGGACTGCGCCCGGCGCCTAGGCGCGGAGGGCCGCGGCTTGGGTGCGGGCGACCGCGCGGCAGCGTTGAGGGCGTAGGCGTGCCATTTGTGCTCGCCCGTGCGGCGGGCACTGCGGGTACGTCGACGACCCTGCACAGGAATGCGGTGTGCGGTCGCTGTTCAGATGATCTGGGCGTCATCATCTGCCGGACTGACGCACCAGCCGGTGTCTTGACCGTTGTCTTCCAACTCGTAGAGGTTGTCTCCGCCGGTCCATTCCAGGCTGGCGTCGTCCTGGTCTTCCGAGTCGAGCCCGTCCAGGTATTGCTTTTCGGCGTACTTCTTGGCAGTTGCCTCGTCCGGGTGGGTGTAGTCCAGTCCGGGCCCGTCCAGCTGCCAGGCAACCCAGGCAGTAAGTGCGCGGGCACCAGTCATCACCCCGGGGCCGTTGCAGTGTGCGCACTGGCCGTTCTCGTCGGGGTGCGAGTTGCGGAGGCTGGCGATCTGCTTCTCGACGAGGTCGGGCAACCATCCGGCCTGGCCTGGCTGGAGGCTGACGACGTGGCGTTCGCCGCCGGACTCAAGTGCGAGTGTCAGGCGCTCGGCGTCGTCGGGGTCGGTGGGGTAGGCGTCGAACCAGGCTTGCAGGGCGGTGGCCAGGGCGGGGAGGTCGGGCAGGCTCATCGGTTCGTCTCCTTGACAGTGGTGGGCGGTGGCCTGGGTGTGCGGGCGGGGCGTGGTCACGGTCGCTCTCCTGATCCGGTGGTCGGCAGATGGGGCCGGGCCGCGCGGGGCGGGCAGGGGGTCCGCATCGATCGCGCGGCCCGGCCTGGCCGGTCACTCACACCGCACGGAAAGGGGGATTTCTGTGCGGGGCGTGACCGGCTGCGCCGACTCTCACCCACGGGCGGGTAACCCCCACAACCCCCCACCCCGGCAAGCAGAACCGGCAGGCAAAGCAGAGAGGGGGCGGCGGCGGGCACTGGGCTGGGGGCGACCAGGCCGGGAACCCTTGTGCTGAGGGGCGGGGTGACCGGTGACCGGGGGCCTTGTGGTGATGGGCGGGTATGCGGGCGGCCCCGTGCCGGGTCGGGGTGTCCGGGCACGGGGCCGTGAGTGGGCGTCGGTCAGCTGTCGTTGTCGGCGGGGGTCATGCAGTCGGTCGCGATGCCTGGTTCCAGGACGGAGTGCATCAGGTTGAGGAGAGCGGACCGGACGGCTGTCAGGGTGGCTTCGCGCAGGGTGCGCTTGCGGAGGATGGGCACGTTGAGGCTGATGCCCACTGGGACGTCGGGTATGTCCGGGTCGGGTACGAGCTGGTAGTGGCCGGCGTCGATCATCCATGCTTCGTATCGGTCAGCGGGGCGGCCGCTGCGGGCGGCATGGTCGTTGTCGGGCGTGCGGGAGGGGCACAGGCAGGACGGATCGGTGCAGGGCCGTCCGGCCGGGTGGCTGGCCAGGACCGGACGCTGCCGGTAGTGCGTGGCCTGGCCGTTGAGCATGGGACAGGTTGCGGCGGTGTAGGGCAGGCACTCGGGGTGCAGTGCCGGTTCTGGTGAGTGGCCCCGGGCGATATCGGCGGGGCGGACGATCAGGAAGCATCGTTCGTCGAGCGGGTGGCCGCAGATCTGGCAGAGGTGGTGAAGGAAGGCGGTGCGGGCCCGGTCGGCGTCGAGGGTGCCGAACGCCGCGTGGCCGTCATGGATGAGGGATACGTACGGTACGACCAGTCCGCCCGCGAGGGGTCGGTCCGCGCAGCGTTGAGGGATCGGGTGCATGGGCTGCTTCTTCCGGGTTCCGGGGGTGTGAGTGCAGAGGGGTACCGCTCCGCCGGGAGCAGTACGGCGATGGGGCGGGGTGCGGTGGGGCGGGGTGGGGTGGGGTCAGGCGAGGCGGGTGACGGTGATGTCGTCCGCGCGCCGGGAGTCGTCGAAGAGGGCGGTGGCGAGGGCCTTGGGGATGTCCGCTTCGGTGTTGTAGCCGGGGACGATGCGGGCGGTGCGGCGGAGGACCTGTCCGACGTGCTGCTGGGCGAGGCCGGGGCCGGTGGCACGGAAGTACACGGTGCGGCTGTACGGCTTGTTGTCGGCGGGGGTGGGGAAGAGCGCGTATCGGGCGCGGCCTGCCCGGTCGGACAGGCGCAGTGCCGCGTGGGAGGCGAGCGCGAAGTCGGCCCATGCGGAGTGTGCGGTGGGGACGGTGGCGATGACGAGGTTGTTGCTTCGGCAGGTGGCGGTGGCGTCGGTGAACTCGGCGGTGGTGAGCCTCTTGAGGGCGGACGTGCGCAGGTCGTCGAGCGTGGTCACAAAAGACTCCGGGGGGCGGGTGTGGTGGCTTGTAGGCGGATTGGCAGGTGTGGTCGCGTCGCGACGAGCCGGTGGTGACGGGGAGCACGGTGCGGCGTATGCGGGCTAGTCCGGCAACAAGCCGGAGGCTGCGGCGGGACGGGCGCGGTGTACGTACGAGGCCCACTCCGATTTCGGGGTGGGCCTCGTACGTGCGGCGCGGTGAGGGTGGTGAAGGTCAGCGGGTGCGCCGGGGTTCGATGTAGGTGTGCCGGTAGTGCGGGATCGGGTCCGTGGCCGCGATGAGGAACCGCTGGTGCGGGTCGAGTTCGGAGCCGTCGTGGTAGTAGCGGGGCTCGGCTTGTTCGTGTTCGGCCTGCCACAGGTCGAGTTCGTCGTCCGTCAGGTGGACGGGCGGGGTCTGGCCGGCGTGCCGGTCGGTTTCGATACCTGCGGCGGCCAGTTCGGCGGGGGTCATCTCGTTGATGATGTGCTCGGTCGCGGCCTGCACGTGGAAGGCGTGCGGCTGCTCGATGTGGTTGAAGGCGTCGCGGAGTTCTTCGAGGCAGCCGACCATGCGTGTCTGCCAGTCGAGCGGCATCGACTGCATCAGAGTGCGGTGCAGGACCTGGTAGTTGCTGTAGGTGAGTTCGAAGAATCTGTGGACGGGGCCGTCGGTCGGGTGGGGCGGCCGGGCTGGCTGGGTGGGCATTGTCGAGCTCCCATCGGGGGACGGCGGGTTGGTGGAGAGCACGGTGCGGCGCCGCAGGACTAGCCGGGCAAGGCTCGACGCGGGGCACGCAAGAGGCCCACCCCGTCGGGGGTGGGCCTCTTGCGTACGGGGGGCGTCAACGTCCGGCGATGATGTTCTGGACGGCCTTGACGACGTGGGCCGTGTCCTGGGCAAGGTCGGGGTTGGTGCACTGGTAGAACTCGGTGAAGTTGCCGCCGTCGTTCTCGGTGTGGGGGTAGTGAACGGCTGCCCAGCCCTGGTGCTCGCTCGGGCGGGAGTGGATCTCGTTCTCCTTGGCCCGGCCGATGAAGGCCGCCGATCATGATGATGCCGTGGGCGCCGACGGAGATGGCGATGTAGTCGCTGTTGCTGTCGCTGTCCGCGCGGGCGGTGGTTCCCGCGCGGCTGAGGGCGTTCTGCAGGAACTGTCCGGCCCGGGACGGCGGGCATGGGGGCGGCCCCGGCCGCTGCGAGTGCGGGCCGGGCCGGGGGTGAGGCGGGGTGCTCGCCCCGCTACTTCGTGGGCTTCTCGGCCTTGTGTGCCCGGGCCCAGCGGACCAGGACCCGGGGCGGCTGGCGCCAGGTGATCAGGAGCAGGGCGGTGAGGGCGGCGAACAGCGTTCCGACAACGGCGTGGCTGCTCATCAGGTGGGCGACGGCGGAGAGCAGCGTCGCGGCGGTCAGGACGCGAAACGCCATCTGCCGGGTCCGCTCCGAGACGCCGGGCTTGAAGACCGTGACCAGGGCCACCAGGGCGGACTCCGCCTGGAGGACGGTGATGAGCGTGAACAGGACATCGGACAAGGGGGGAACTCCTCGCAGAGACAGCAGGGTTCAGCCGGGCTGGTTGTGCACCGGGCGGTCGCCTCGGTGCTTGGGGCGGATCGTGGGGCGGGGCCGGGCAAGCCCCGCAACATGGCCCCGCCCCGGCCGTGATGCGTCGGCCGGGGCGGGCAGCGGGCGGGACTGGTTGTGCGGGTCAGGGCGTGGTGGGGTCCGTCGGTGTGTCGTCGCCGCTCGGCTCGGTGGGGTTGGTGGGGATGCGGGTCCACTTGGGGAAGTCGTGCTTGCTCAGGGCGGCGGAGACCCAGTCGGCGCCGGGGGCGTTGTTGCGCAGGAAGCCGAAGGCGCGCGGGCCGGCGCCGGGGCGGGGGTGGGTGGCGATGTGCTCGCACTGGAACGTGTGCGTCTGCTCGGGGGCCTTGAAGCCGTCGCCGTCGCCATAGTGGGTGCCGGGCACGAAGAAGTCGACGGGCGCGGTATCGGCGCCGGGCTTGTCCTCGATGCGGACGGTGACGGTCGCGGGGCGCGGGCGGGGCGTGGTCACGATCGGAGCTCCTGATCTGGGTGTCGACAGGTGGGGGCCAGGCCGCGCGGGGGCGGGAGGGGGTCCGCATCCATCGCGCGGCCCGGCCTGGACGATCACTCACAGCGCACGAAAGGGGGGGTTCTGTGCGGGGCGTGACCGGCTGTGCCGACTCTCACCCGCGGGCGGGTAAGCGCCACAACCCCCCGCCCCGGCAAGCAGACCCGGCAGGCAAGGCGGGGGGTGGGCGTCCGGAGCGCAGCCATCGACCGGGCTCCGGGGCACAGGCCGATGTGTCTGGGCGCAAGGTCGCGGCCGCACGCGGAAGTTGTCCGGGTGCGGCCGCGTAGTGGGCGGGTCAGCGGGTGGCGTAGGCGCGGATTGCTGCGTACGCAGTGGCTACGGGGGCGTTACGGAGCCAGATGGCCGCCCACGAGCGGGTGCCCGTGTCTGTGGCTTCGAGTGCGTGCCGGATGGTGAGGGTGCCGGACGGGTCGGTCAGGTCGGTGCAGCGGGGGCCGTTGTTGGTGGCGCGCTGGGCGGTGAGTCCCGGAAGGTCAGCGGCGATCTGGCGGGCTTCGTCGGGCAGGTCGTTGCCTGCCGGGACGGGTGCGTAGACGGCCGGTAGGGTGGCGGCCGCGATCCGGGTGGCGTCCTTGACAGGCAGGAACGGGATACGCAGCTCCACGCGCGTGCTGTCGTCCTGGGGCGCGGTGATGATGATCTGGAACGGGCCGGGGGTGCCGTCGTCTGCGGGGCGGTTCTGCTCGAACGGGCCGCGTTCGATGGTGGTCCGCTGCGTCGAGCCCTGGGCGGTGGCGTTGATGCCAGCTTCTCGGAGCGGCTGGGACATGACGCGAAGTCCGGCCACGGCGTCCGCGCGGCCGAAGTGGTGGATCATGCGGATGCGGATCGCATCGGCGATGCGGTGCCAGGTGGTCTCGTCATCTGCGCGAGGGACGCGCACGGTGACCTTCGCCAGCGAGCCGTCGGGGTGGGGGCTGGTCAAGATGTGGGCGGTCAAGAGGATGTGCTCGGGGAAGCCGTCGGCCATGACCCGGAAGCCGAGCGGGTGGACGATCAGGGCGCTTCCCAGGAGTCCCTCCACCTTCCAGCTGGGTCCGAGGTCTCGGGCGGCGCCGGTGGAGAGGAGCAGGAGGTTGCGAGAGATCATCGACAGGTCGGTGTGCATGTGGGGTGTTCCTCTCAGAGCGTGAGGCCCGGCCGACGGGCGGTGGCTCGGGGTGGCAGCACGTTGACCCGGCATGGGGCAAGCACGGCAACCAGCCGGTCCGACCCGGCAGGAAGCCGGGCGTGGAGCGGTGCGCAAAGGGGCGACCCGCTGGGGCTGCCCTGGGGCGCGGCCGGATGAAGTGGCCCGGCAGTGGGGCGTACGCGGACGGCCCCGCACGAGGGTGCGGGGCCGTTGGGCGCGCGGGCGTGACGGCCGTGGGTGTCTCGCCTATGCCTTCGTTGATGCCGCGGCCGTGTTCGCCTGCGCCTTCTCGGCTTCGTACTCGCGGCGCAGCTCGGCGAGCGTCAAGGGCCGGATTACGTTGTCGCGTTGGCGCTTGAGGATGGCGACGTCCTTGTGGTTGTCGGCTCGGAACGCCTGTTCTTCGCGTTCGGCTCTGGCGAAGCGCTCCGGGAAGACGTCGAGGAGGTGCCTCCATTGGCGTTGCCCTGCCCGGATGCAGGATCCGCCACAGTTGTTGTGGGGGAAGCCCAGTTCGTAGAGGCGTGGTGGTGTGAGGCCGTGGGCGCGGAGTTCCGCCAGGAGGTCCTCTTTGGGGCGATCCGGGCCGTCGAGCAGAGGGAACTCGACCCGCCATGGTGACCAGTTCCGGGTGATCGACGGAGCTCGGGGGCGGTCCTTCTTGGTCGGCTCGATCCCGACGTAGACCATGGAGGTTTCGGGGGGTGCGTGTTCCGTCATCCAGTTCCTGCAGGGGATTTGCTTGAGGTACTTGGTGCAGGGTGCGAAGAGGTTGTTGCCCAGGAATCCGACGTCCCTGAAGAGTTGCCAGGGGTCACGTCCGTCCTCGACGATCACCAGCGGCACGTTGATCAGGGCAGACACATCGCTCGCGAACCTCCACAGGTCCGGGTCCTCAACCTGTGTATTGGCAATGAGGAGGGTCATGCGCGTGGGGCCGACTCGTTCGGCGATGGCGATAGCTGAGAGCGCCGAACCGGCTCCGCCGCTGAACTGGATGACGTGCTGGTCGGGGTCCTGGTACTGGACGGGTGGGGGTGCCGGGAAAAGGGCCAATTCCTCATCGTCGGGGGTCTGATCGCAGGGCGATGCGGTGGGATTCATGCGGTGCCTCTCCGTGGCCAGGGGTGATGGCTGGACCGTGATGGAGGGGCCGGTTAGCCGGGCTACTGCGGCCGGTGGGAGTGGCACAGCCCCGCCCAACGGGCCGGCCGGGGCAGGGCTGTGCGGGAGGGGGTCCCCGTCCCGCGCGGCCCGGCCGAAGCCGGTCGTTCACAGCGCACGAGAGGGGGTTCGTGGCGGGCGTTCCCGGCTGCGCCGACTCTGGTCGGCGGGCGGGTTACCCCCACAACCCCTCACCCCGGCAGGCAAGGCGGAGGGGGGCCGGAGCACGCAGACGCGGACGGCCCGCCCCGCGTATGCGGGGCGGGCCGGGCCATGCGCAGCAGTTGTGGGCGCGCAGGGGGTCAGGGCTTCTTCAGGGTGGTGATGACGTGGACCTGATCCATGCCGCGATCACGACCCTGACGCCGGTCCTGGCTGGCCGCCCGCTCCGGGCCGGGGGTGCGGTCCGTGGTGCGGGCGTGGTCCTGGTCGCGGCGGCGGGCCTTGCTGCGGCGGTGGTCGCGGCACAGCAGCAGCACGAAGAAGACCGTCAGGCAGGCGTACCAGACGGTGCCCTCGGCGTCGCCGCGCAGGAAGGTCCAGACCGTCGTCGCGGTGCATGCCGTGGTCTGGACCGTGAGGGCCGCGGCGAAGGGGATCAGGCGGAAGACTGCGAGCAGCGGGGGCAGGACGAAACCTGCGACCAGCAGGGCGTTCAGCAGATCGGCCCAGTTCATGAGGTGAACTCCTTCGTCAGTGCGCCGTGTTCGGCGGGGTCGGGCCGGTGCGGCCCGTGGTGGGTGAGCGCACTCTGCGTCGGCGGCCGGCAAGCAACGCAACCGGCCCGTCGGGCAGCGGTGACGAGGCGGGCGGGGCGGGCGGGGATATGCCGACGGCCCGCCCCCACGAGGTACGGGGGCGGGCCAGGGGCAGGGGCGGGGGACGGCTACCAGGCGCGTCCCTCGCGAATGTGCTTGAACTGCTCGTATGCCAGATCAGAGTTCTCGCGGCTGGGACCGATCCATTTCACTCCGTGGTCCCAGCGGTAGACCCAGTAGCACCTCCATCGGCCGTGCGGGTCCTGGCGGTTGTCGTGGCGGGTGCTGCGGCCGTACAGGAGCCGGTAGACCCGGCCGTCGGGGACGGTGAACGTGTCGAGGGCGCGGGTGCGCTCGTAGAAGTAGCGGTCACCGAGCATGCCGGGCTTGTGGTCGTGTGCGCCGAACCTCTGGTTGGTGATCCACTGGCCCTCGTGGGGCGGGAGGTCCTCGGGGCGGATCTGCGGGTGTGCCCACAGGCGGGAGTTCGACGGCGCAGGGTGCAGTTCTCCGTCGCTCGTGCGGAAGCTGTATCCGATGCCACCGTAGGTCTCGTAGGTGCCTCCCACGCTGACGTCCCAGACCGTTGCGAACTCGGTGCCGATGGTGCCGTCGGGCCGGGTGATCTCACGGGCAAGGCGCTGGCCCGTCTCGATCTGGGCCGGGTGCAGCAGTTCGACCCCGGCACTCTCATCGGGCCACGTCCACTCGTCCATGTTCCAACTCCTTGGTCAGTACGCCGTGTCCGGCGGGCTCAGGGCCGGTGCGGCCCGTGGTGCGCACCCTGCGGCCGCGGCCGGCAAGCAACGCAACCAGAGCGCCGGAGCCCACCAGGGCCCGGCCAGCAGGGGCGGCGGAGACGCGGCGGGCGCGGCGGGCGCGGGCGCATGTCGACGGCCCGCCCCCACGAGGTACGGGGGCGGGCCAGGGGCAGGGGGCGGGCCAGGGGCAGGGGGCGGGCAGTGTCCGCCGGTGCGGTGGGTCAGGGGCGGCAAGCGGTCGAGGACTCCGCGTTGCAGCCCTGGCTGCAAGCGGACGGGGTCACTTCCATGAGCAGGGCTCGCACGGCGTTGGTGCCCGTGGCGCGGCGGGGCACCTTGGCGTCGTTGCCGTGGATGACCTCGGCGCGCAGGACCTTGCCGCTGGTACGGCCGATGACGATGGAGCCGAACGCGCCGTGCGGGCCGACCGCGTTGAGGATGATGCGGCGGGTACGGCCGTGGGGCTGGCCCCAGGCGGGACGCAGGCCCTTCGCCTCGGCAAGGCGGACGATGCCTGCCGTGTACGCGGTGACGGGGGTGAGGTCGATCGTGGTCTCGGCTGCGCCGGGGACCTGGTCGGGGGCAGGGGTGAGGGTGGTGTTCATGGTGGTCGGCTCCGGGAGTGTGAGGGGGCGGGGCGGCGGGGTGCATGGTGGCCCGGGGCCGGGCAAGCGCGGCAACTGGTGCGGGCCGGGTGCGCGGGACCTAGGCGGTCTGCTCCGCAGCGGGGTGGGGCATGGGTGAGCCCCCGGGGGCCGCGGTGGTCGCGGAGCCCGGGGGCTGGGGCGTTCACGGGGCGGTGCTATCGGGCATCGATGGCGGCGCGCCATCCGTTCAGGACCGCGTCCTTCTGGTCGAGCGCAGTGAGCACGGTGGTAATGCTCGTCTTGGCGCCGGACAGGTCACCGCCGAAGCCGCCGGGATGGACCCATGAGGGGCTGCGGTCGATGTCCAGCATGGCCACGATGGTGTTGGCCGCGACGGGGCGGCGGGAGCCGTCGATGAACTGGCAGGAATCGGCGGCGTCGGCGATGTGGAACGTGCCGAACTGCAAGTTCAGGAGCAGCAGGTCGGCGTGGTCGTCTCCGTAGAGGGCGCGGCGGGCCCGGTCGGGGACGAGCTCGGCACGCAACTGCTCGATGCCGGAGACGGCGCAGCTGATGAACAGTTCGTCGTCTTCGAAGAGGCCGGAAAGAACGTTGCCCATGAACCCGCCGGTGAAGCGGAGGGCGCCCAGGGCGGCGCCGGTGTGCTCCCACCACAGCGGGGCGAGTTCGCGAACATGGGTGAGCATGTCCTTCAGGTTGCACAGGGTTCCGGCCCGGCCCATGGCGTGGGTGCGCAGGTAGGTGTCCAACTCGGCGTGGCCGTAGGTGATGTATCCCATGAGAGCTCTCTCCGCTCGGTGAAGTGGGGTGCGGGCGCAAGTGCGGCCCGGGGCGGCCGGCGAGCCCGGCGCCCGCCCTGGTGGCGGGGCGGGCCCGGCACGCGGCGCCGACACAATGACCCGGCCCGGGCCAAGCACGGCAACCACCACGGACGGCGCGCAGCAGCAGACGCGGCAGCGGCAGCCGCGCGGGACGGCGGGCATGACGCAGCCCCGACCCGTCGCGGGCCGGGGCTTGAGGCTGGGCAGCCCCTCAGACGCTGGCGGGCTGCGGTGCGGGGGTGCCCGCGACCGGTACGCCGACCGGTTCGGCGGGGTCCGCCTGCCAGCCGGGCATGAGCATCCGGCCGCGTGTGATCACTTCGTCCGGGACGCGCGAGTGCGGGCCGTCGTAGGACGGTTTGACTTCGGGCTTCCCGCAGCCGGCACCGAGGCAGGCCCGGCAGTGTCCCGTACGGACACGGGCCTTGACCCGGACGAGCCAGCCGTTCTCGTAGACGTTGACCGGGGCGTACGAGCAATCCGGCCACAGGGTGGTCATGGCCAGGCTGCTGTAAGTGCTGACACACCATCGGGTCACGCTCAATTGGGGTAGCCTCCTGCTCCTTGACGGGGTCGGACGATGCACAAAACGTCGTGCACACACAATGTGGAACGGCGGTCAGCAAGCCCCGCAAGCCGCGGCGGGCGGCCGGGGTATGCCGACGGCCCGCCCCCGGGGATCGGCAGCGGGCCGAGGGTGCCGGAGCCGCGGACGGGCTCTACTTCGTGCGGGAGTTGCGGACGCCGGGGACGTTGCGCACGGCCTGCCGGGCCATGTCCCGGACCATGTGGATGCCGAGGACGTCGGCGGCCAGGCGGAGGGTGGCGTCGTTGAACAGGGTCAGTTCCGGCCAGTCGGTCTTGGCAGTGGCGAGCTGGGCGTCGGTGAGGCGCTCGATGCTCCACGCCGAGGGGGCGGCGTTGTCGATCACGCGGCGCTTGGACATCTCCGTATCGATCGCGGTGAAGTCCTCCACGATCTTCGCGGCGAGGTCGTCGCGGTCCTCCATGAGCTGGACGTCGAAGGCGATGCCCTTGCCCTTGCTTTCCTCGGACAGGTGCCGCTGAAGGCCGGCCTGCCACGCGGTGATGTTCGTGCGCAGGGCGGCGAGCGGGGTGTCCAGGTCGGGCTTCTCGTACACGATATGGTTCCTGTCGCTTCGGGGTCGGGCCGGTGGCCCGTGACGGGTGTGCCACGGTGAAGAGGCGGTCGGCTAGCTGTGCAAGGGGCGGCCGGGGCGGGATGGCTGGCCCGCGCGGGTGCCGGGGCGCGTGCCGAAGCCTGCCGGGCACGCCGACGGCCCGCCCCGCAGGGTTGCGGAGGCGGGCCGGACGGCGGTGGTCGGGGCGGACGCGGTTTTAGGCGGCTGGCTGCTGGGAGCGGGCGCCGGTGACAGGGGCGGACGTGGGCGGACGGTGGGTAAGGGGGGCCGCGGTGGTGGCTCAGCCCGGCCGGGGAGCGGTCCCGGCCCCGTGCGGGGCCAGGACCGAGGCCCGGGGGGCGGCCTGCTGCTGAAAGCGGGGAGCGCTGGTCAGGGCTGGCAGGCAGGGCAGTACTCATGGCTGTCGTAGTCGTGCTCGCCCTGATCGTGATCGTCGGCGAGGTCCACACAGGCGACGCAGTAGGTATCAGGAGTGTCTTCAGGGCGCGGCATGATCCGGCCGCCGCAGTGCGGGTTGCGGCACACGGAGGCGAGGGGTGCGGGCATGATGTGGCTCCGTTCGGTCGTAGCCGGGTCGGTGGCCCGGTGGAAAGACCGTGCAGAGCGGGACAGTTAGCTCCGCCACCCCAGTTGATCGCCGCACGTCGTACGTGGCGGGGCGCGAGAAAGAGCCCGACGACGCGCAGGGGGTGGGGTGCCGGGCGCCGTCCGTGTGCGGCTCGACAGACCCACCCGTCGGGCGGGCCGGTCAGGCGCCTGTCTTGTCTTCGCTGTCGGGGGATTCGGCGCGGTCGGCGGGTGGGGGCAAGTTGCTCAGGCGTGTGTCAGGCCCATGTCCGCGATGTAACGGACACGGGCCTGACGGACTGCTATGCGGGGGGGTGTTACTTCGTGAGCGGGTCGGACGGTGCGTTCGTGGTGGGCTCGTGCGTCTCGCCGGACTGCGGTGTCCGGGGGGAGTAGTGCACACCTGCTGCGCTGGCGGCAATGGTCAGCCCCACGAAGAGGAACAGCCCGCCGAGCAGGTATCGGTGGGCGAGGCCGAACGCGATGGTGCTGGGGCAGGTAAAGGGCGGCGACAACGAGTCCCTGCCGCGGGGAGATCCGGTCGGGCTTGGGGCGGTTGCTCGGAGGGGCGGGCCGAGAGAGCGGGTGGGACGTCACAGCTCCCCCGGCCCGGTGAGTGCACTGTGTCGGGGTGACGAGCAAGGGGCGCAACATACTGGCCGGGGCCAGCACGGTGGGCGGCGGATCTGGGGTGCGCAGGGAGTGCCGGACGGTGCCCGGGGCAAGGTCAGCGGCGTTTGCGCAGGTGCTGCCGGAGTGTTCGCCGCTGAGGGTCCGCTGCCGGCTGGACACGGTGAACTGCCTGGTGGACAGGTCGAAAACCGCCCAGGGGGCGTCAGCGTGGGCGGCGGTGCTGGCCTGCGGCTGGTGCCGCCAGTCGTTCCGTGTCCCGTACAGGTTGTGGAAGTCGGGGAACAGTCTGGTAGCGATGCGGGCGTTCAGGGCGTCGGCCAGGTCCTGCCACAAGGATCAGCGCTGGTGCCGGTGGTGGTGGGCGAGGTGGTCCACGATTATGCTCCGCTTCTCGAAAAGAGGTGGGGCCCGGCGGCGCGGGGGCGTGGTCCCCGCCCCCGGCCGGCCGGGGGCGGGGCGAGCGGTCTGGTGCGGCGGTGGAGAGCGTTTGGGCGCGGGTGTGCGGGCACGGCGCGGCCCCGGGACTGTGAGCGCGGTCCCGGGGCCGGTGAAGCGGATGCGTGGGGGTCAGTTGCGTGTCTGGGGGGTGCAGTGGCATGACGGGCAGTCGTGCGGGCGGGTGGCGCCGGTCCAGGTTGACCTCTCTTGAAGGTGCGGGTGGTCGGCGAGTGTGCGCTGAATGTGCTGCTCGACGTCGGACCACGTACAGGCGGGATCGCCGCCACTGCGGGCGTTCACGGCGTGCCGGATGAAAGCGGCCTTGTCGTGGGGGGTGGTGAACCAGGTGTCGGCGAAACCGTGCCGGTTGAAGTGCGCGATGTGGGCGAACAGGTGCTGTGAGCAGGTGCGGTACAGGTCGTCGGTGAAGGCCTCCTGGTGCAGTCCGTTCTCGATGAAGGCCAGGACTCGGTTCCCGGCGTCGGCCTTCGCCTTCGCCGTCGACCACTGGGTGGCCGTGCAGTCGGCGGGCGTCAGGCGGGTCAGGGTGCGCGGGGGGAGGGCGTGCGGTCGGAGAGCAGCGGAAGTCACGGAACGTCCCGTCGTCGAGGTTCGGTTGGGGGCGTGCGAACGCCCTTGGGTGCGGCCTCCAGATGAGCAGGGGGATGGTCACTGCTCCCTCGGGGCCGCCAGGGGTGAGGATGGCTGGGCGGACGCCAACCCCCGCAACCCGGCTGGCCCTGGCCGCCGAGCCAGGCGCTGCCCTGTACCTCGGGGCGGTCGTAGCGGGAGCAGGGGGGATGGTGGCGGACCGGCCGGACGGGGGGCGGCCCGAACCCGGGGCAGACGCCGGAGGGTTCGGGGCCGCCGGGTTCAGGGTGTGGCACCCGATTGTTCAGGCGGGACGGCGGCCCAGGCGTCCGGGAACGCGGGACCGCCCGCCTCGCCTGGAGTGACGGGGCGGGCGGTGTTGTCACTTGTCGATCTCGGTGGTCTTCCTGGCAGGGTGGCTACGCCCAGGATGGTGAGCTCGACTGCGATGCGGTTGACGGGTACGCCCGCAGGTGAGGCCACTGCCCGGTTTCAGGGTAGTGGCCCTCCGTTCGGGGACGCGGCGGGTCAGGCGATGGGCAGAAGCAACGAGGTCGTGGGGATGACCAGGACAGGCTCGTCGGCGTCCCACACATCGCACAGGCCGCCCCATGCGTCGCGGGTGAGCACGACTCGGCCGGCGGCCGTGGCAGGGCCGAGGAGGCGGTGGACGGTCCCGCACTCCTCGCACGTGCAGGCCGGGTCCCATGGCGCCGGGGCAGCAGCGGGGTACGGGTCAGGGATCCAAGCGGTTGCCCGGGTGAGCTGGTAGGGCGTGGGATGTTCGGTGAAAGCGGCGACGATCAGGTCACCGGCCTGCACGTTCCGGGCGAGTACTGGCCGGGCGTCCGACTCAAACGCGCCGAACGGCATCTGACTGAAGTGCTGGTTGTCCGGGCGCCGGAGCACCATCAGTGGCATGCGCGTGGGGTCGAGGTCGAAGGGTACGGGGGACAAAGGAGTGTCTCCGTTCAGGAAAGGGTCGCGGGGTTCAGCCGGAGTCGGGGCGCATTCCCTGCTCCCCGGGCCGGTGGGCCACTGTGGAGGGGTACTCGGCAAGACACGCAAGTGTGAAGCGGGGCGGGACCGCTGGCCCCGGGAGAAACTCGGGACCGCCCGCCTCGTCGAGAGTGGCGGGGCGAGCGGTGCCGTCACGTTTCGGCGTCGGTGGTCTTCCTGAGGTGTTCAGCTTCGTCCATTGATGCCTGGTAGAGGCAACCGGCGAGATCCGCCGCCTCACCCATGGCGCGGTGGGCGGCTGGCACGCTGCCCCCACCTGGCACGTTGGCGTAGACACTTGCGAGGCCGAGCCTGCGCTGCCACGGTCCTTGACGGGTGCTGACGGACTGCACGCGCTGAACAGGGCAGACCGTTGTCACATTGCGGAGGAAGAACCCGTTCCACGCTGTGAAGTACCCGTTGCTGAGGCGGTACCCGAGGGCTTTGTGCAACGGAGTGGCCTTACGGGCAACAGGCGGGGCGGGCAGGGGGTTGTTCAAGTGGCGTACGGCACCAGGGCCGAGGAGGTGGAGAACCATCTTCTCTGCGACGACGCGAGGGCAGACGGGTATCAGAATGCCGGGCTTGGCAGCCCCGGCGACGGCGGCTCTCACCTCGACCCAGTCGAAGCGGCGCCACAGAAGGGGTTGGTGGAGCTCGATGAAGGTGATCCGCGAGTCCTGGTAGGTGTATTGCCGGGTGTCGAACATGCCGTAGTCAGTCCGGTAGGCGCCGTCGGCCGTGCGGGTGACTGACCAACCGTTGTAGACGAAGAGCCGCTTGCCTGTCAGTTTCCACACTTTGGGTGCGAACGCGATCAGGGTCGAGAGCGTGAACAGCTCGCCGGAGAGGACGTAGGGAAAGACGGCGCCGGTGACGATGACGAGCGACCAGAGGTTCGTGCTGAGGTCAAGAAGCAGGGCCAGGATGAGGTCCTTGGTCTTGACCTGGTAGAGCCTGTCTTCGACGGTGTCCTCGGCAAGGATGCGGGCCTTGAGCGCTCGTGCCTGGTTGAGCGTGAGGTAGGAGAGGGTCATCGCCGTGCCGGGCATGACAATGCGGAGGGTGCAGATGCCGATGAGCCTGCCGAGGAACGGTCGCATGATGTCGACGCTCTGGACGTGGTCGAGTTCGCAGTGGCGACGAACTTTGAACAGCAGGCCGCTGCGGTACTCAAGAACGTTCCCGTCAAGGATGTAGTGACTGTGCCGCCAGGCAGCGGTGAACAGTCCGACGATGCCGGTGACGATCAGCGCGGCGGCGGTACACGCTGCCCACAGGGGCAGGGCGATCGTGTCGGTGCTGATTTCGGTGCTGGGTCGGAAACTGACGAGGTCGCGCAGCTGGTACGCAAGGGCCGCGAGTGCGGCAAGGACGGCCCAGCTTCGCCGCAGCGGGGTGATCGGGTGGAGTCGGCCTTCGATGGCGGGCTGGCTCATACCGGCAGCCTCCGCTTCCGGGCGAGTTCGGTGAGATGGTCGCGCAGGTTGTGAGCTGTCTGCGGGTCGATGTCGGTGATGGCCTCGCGTCCGGCGGCTGTGCTGATCGTCACCGTGGCGAGTTCGTAGTGGCGCTGGATGGGGCCGGTGACGACGTTCACCTCCTGGATCCGCGCGTAGGCCAGGACGGTGAGCCTTCGGGTGAGCAGCCCAGTGCGGAGGTAGATCTCTTCGGCCCCCAGGTGGTATCCGCGGAAGTGCCAAGCGATTTTGATGCGGTTCCAGCGCCAGGCGTAGATGGCTATCGGGAGAAGAGCGAGGGCCGCCATGGCCGGGTGCCACCAGTTCAGCAGGTCGTGCCAGTCGCGCGTGTGGGTGAGGCCGAGATAGACGAGGGTGGTAATCAGCGCGGTCAGTGTTCCGAGCAGGGTGGTTGCGCCCAGGATGGTGAGCGCGGCTGCGATGCGGTTGACGCGGACGGCGCGCTCGGGGTGGCGGGTCATCTCCTCTCCGTCCAGAGTGAATGGCGGTTCCGGTCTGATGTAGTGGGTCATTCTGGTGCCCTTAGTTCCGTCGAGAATGCGGTAGTTCCGGGCGGTATTGCCCGGTAGTTGGACCATGACGGAGGGGCTGGTTAGCAACGCAAGCTTGGCTGGCACGGGTGTTCGGCGAGGGTCTCGTCCCCGGTGAGGGCGGTATCGGGGGCCGCCCGGCGGTGGTCGGTGTGTGCGCGACAGAGGCCAGGGGCCATACGCAGGGGTGCGGGGGCGAGGGGCACGGCGGCCGTTAGCGGGTCGGTGGTCTTGATGGTTAGCGTGTGGCAGAGGGTCGGCGGCCGGCCCGACGGTGGCCTGGTGTCGGGGGAACGCGGGACCGCCCGCCTCGCCGGGGTGGCGGGGCGGGCGGTGTCAAGACGCGGGCGGGAGTGTCAGGCGCAGAGCGCGGCGGGTGCCGGAGCGAGGGATGTCGCGAGGGCGGGGCGCGCGGTCGGGGCGGGGTGGAAGAAGACGTCGCCCTCCGTCCGGGAGTGCAGGGTGACGATGCCGCTGGGGAGTTCCAGGTGGACGCTCACCGTGCGGGTGCGGGCGGCCTGCCAGGCGATCGAGCGCAGGTAGGGGCCGGAGACCGGCTCGTCGTAGGAGAACACGCCATGGGTCTCGCTCCAGCCGTGGAAGGAGCTGGCGTAGTGGTCGCCGGTGATCAGGAGGGGTGTCTCGGCGGGAGTCAGCCGGTGGACCAGCGCGAACCGGCTGTCGGGCATCATCCGGGTCTGCCACCAGTCGGCGACCACCCGGTCCGAGAGGATCAGGCCGTGGGGCTGCCCGGGGGTGATCCACCGGCCGGACTTGCGCATCCATTCGATGCCGCGCGGGCAGGACACACAGTCGCCGTCGCGGAAGGGCGGCGGCCCGGTTACCGCGCGGCCCTGCCGCGCCTGGGTGAAGAAGTCGGCGGCGGCTATGCGGGGTCCGTCATAAGGGACGAGGTGGGTAAGTGTGGTCGGGTCGGGGCCCAGGGCGGCAACAACCGAACGAGTGTGCATGGGCATGACAACTCCTGTGACGGGTGGCGGAAGGTTTCAAGAACGGGCCCGGCCGGGCCTTCGACGGTCCGGGGCTCAACCACGCCGGGTGGCCGGGGAGCCGCTCTTGCCGCACTCACACTCACCCCGGGGGGACCAAGCCGGGCAACCCCTTGGTGCGGGTGTGGGTTCGGGGTGGCAATGCTGGACGGCCCGCCCCCGGGGTGCGGGGCGGGCCATCAGGGACGCTTCCGGAGGACTCCTCGGGTCAGGCTGCCTTTGCCCCGGTGCGGGCGGCCAGTTCCCGGGCCATCGCCCGCCGGATGACTGCTTCCGCCAGTGCTGATGGCATTGCGTTGCCGATCTGCTCGTACTGCTTGGTCCGGGTGCCCTGGAAGGGATGGCCGGGCGGGAAGGTCTGAAGCGCGGCGGCGTCGGCGACGGACACCCGGATCATGTCCTTGCGGCCGCCGCGGTAGGCGGGCAGCGAGTCGGCATCAACCAGTCGGGTGTCTGCGATCCAGCGGCCCGCGTCGCGTTCCCCGTACAGGGTGGCCCGGCTTCCGGAGCCGCCCACGCAGGAGGGGTCCGGGCCCCCTGCTGCCGTGCCCACTGCGACGGTGAGCGCTGGGCGGTGTGTCATCCCCCAGCCGATCGCCTCCGCCATCGACACCCAGGGCTGAAGCGTGGGGTCCCCGGCGCACTGCTCGGTGGTGCGGCTGTAGCGGCGGTGGGTGGGCGCGGGTAGTGCCGCCCTGTCTCGTCGGCGGGCCACCAGCACAGCGCGCGCACGGGTCTGCGGGACGCCGTACTCCTCTGCGTGCAGACGGCCCGTCACCACCGTGTAGCCCTCGGCCCGGAGGATCTTCGCCATTGCCTCCCACACGGGCAGCACGGTGGGCACTTGCTCCAGCATCACCGTTCGGTACGGACGTCCGATGTCCAGGGCCGCGAGGATCCAGCGCAGCGGCTCCAGCACCAGGCCGGTACGTTCGTCGTCCAGGGTGGCGAGGCCGGAGCGGATGTCCTGCCTCGCGGCGAGCAGTGCGGCGAAGTGCAGCACGGTGTCCAGGGCCCGGCGCCCCGCGCCCTTGCCGCCGATGGAATACGGCTGGCACGGCGGTGAACCGATCAGGTCCGTGGCGGTGGGGAAGTCGGCGGGACCGTAGGCGCGCACGTCGCCCTCCACGGTGCCCAGTCCGGCGGCTCGGCGGGTCTCGCAAGCGGAATGGTCGTTCTCGATGCCCGTCACGGGAAGACCGAGGCGCTGCGCGGCCACGTCCCAACCTCCCGGGCCTCCGAACAGGTCGACTATGTCGACCTCTGATTCATCAGGCATGTTCGGTTCCTCGTTTCCTGGTTCTCTGTCACCGGAAGCGGAACCCCCCGAGTGAATTGACGGAGACAGGAAGACACGAACAGGGACAAGCACCGCAAACCGGCAAGTACGTGGAGGGGAAGGTGAGGTGATCCGCAGTCCGCGCTGTCACCCTCAACCGCCGCGCGAAACCAAAGGGCCGGTCGGCGGACGTGTCCGGAAACGATGGGGCGCTGGAGAAGCAGGTGGCCCCCGCCCCCATGGGTGCACAAGGGAGTCAGGGGCCAAGGGGCGGGGCGGGGCGAAGAGCAGTTAGCGGTTGATCTCTCCGCGCTCGTGCATGACGTCGACCAGTGCGTCCATCCGCAGCGCGTCGGACTCGCTGTGCATGGCGTAGTGCAGCTCCTCCTCGCGCTGGCCAGGCGTGAGGGTTTCGGCGCGGGCGCGGGCTTCGCCGTACACGATGTCGTCGGCCGTACGGCCGATGGCGCTGGGGTTGGTGTAAGTGAGGCGGGCGTGGACGTGAGTGAGGTGGCGCTGGGCGATGCGAAGCGCGGCGGCCGGCCCGGTGGAGTAGACGATGACCTGGCTGGGGTTCTGCGCGTCATCGACGGTCAAGTCCTGGTAGTCGCCGACAGCGACGGGCTCGGAGATGAGATTCGCGGCCTGGGCGGTGAACTCGTGGACAGCCACTGTGTACTTGAACATGGTGAGGCGGGCCCTTTCCGGGGCTTGGGAGCAGTGGGGGTGCGGCGATCAGCCGCGATGCGGACACCTTGGCCGCGTGAGGGGTTAGCCGGGCAACCGCAGAAGCGGTGCGGCGCACGAGCGTGGGCGTGGGCGGGGCGCGACTGCGCTCGCCGCGCAGCCCCGGCTGGTGCTGGACGCCTTCGGCACGGAGGGGATCGTGCGGGGCGTTTCGGCTGACCACACGGTGCGGTCGGGCAGGGTTAGGTCCGCAAGCCTGGTTGCGATGCCGCCGCCCCCGGGCCGGTGGGCGCGGGGGCGGCAGGGACTTGGTAGCTCACTGGGGGGCGGGTCAGATCAGTGGGGCAGGACGGCCTTGACGCGCCGGGCGAGCCAGGATGCGACGTTGACGGGGACCGCGTTTCCGACCTGGAGTCGCTGGTCCTCTTCCTTCCCGGCAAAGATGTGGTGGTCGGGGAATCCCTGGGCCCGGGCCTTCTCGCGGATGGTCAGCGGCCGGTACTCGCACTCGTCGATGCTCAACTCGGCGGTCGGACGTACCAGGTAGTGGTGGCCGCCGCCTTTCGCCGTCAGGGTGCCGATCGGCTCATCCAGTGAGCTGGCCGAGCAGTGGTTGCGCAGAGTGGCGATGAACGGTTTGCCGCGGTACCGCTGCAGGCCGATCGCGACACGGTCGCGGGTTTTCTGCTCATAAGGGGTGATGGTGCGGTAGAAGTGATTGAAGTAGCCGTCGCCGAACCGTGCGCCGCGCACGCTCGGGTCGATGACGTCGCCGATGCCGCGGGTGACCGGCTCAACGGCGGCTCCGCAGCGCGTGTTCGGGCATACGTAGTAGTACTGACGGTTCTTGCGGCCGTACTCGCCGACCTGAAGGTCAGGGTTCTTCTTCCAGTACTGGACGCCTTCAACGGGGCCGCAGGTGGGGCACATCGCATCGCTGATTGGCCGGAGATCGGGCAGGCCGTGCGCCTCGGCGATGTCGTTGCGAAGGAAGCACCACACGACTCGGTCCCGGGACTGAGGCAGCGGAGGAATCCCGTCGGCCTTCAGGTGCGCGGCGTTCACCGAAGCGACGACCGGTGTGTAGCCGAGGGCGTCCCATACGTGCAGCCATGCCTTGAACAGCGGGGAGGTGCCGAATTGTGCGACGTTCTCGCCGACGTAGGCCATGGGGCGGTGGACTTCGGCGTAGCGGACGGGCTCCCACATGGTGATGCGGGTCTGCGGCCAGTCCGGGCCCGGCGTCGGGCGGCCGTTCCCGTCGAGCTGCACTGCCTTCCGTGGGGCGGCCTTGCCGCCTGCAGGAGACGCCTCGGTACAGATTGGCGCTGCCACCAGGACGTCGGCGGTGGGCACGCAGCGCATGTCGATGGTCTGCACGTCGGCCGAGTTCACGAACAGGCCGGGCCAGTTGGTGCGGGCGGTCAACACCGAGGCCGGGTGATGGTTCGCGGCGTACAGGGACAGGTATCCGGCGTCGGTGAAGCCACGCATGTCACCGAGGCCGCCGGTGAAGAAGTGCACCGAGGTTGGGCCGTCGAACAGGGCTGTCATCGCAGCATTCCCTTTCCAGAAGCAGGGAGTCGAGGTGCGCGGCCAGGGGGTTGGCCGGGCGGTGACGGCACACTCGGGGCTGGGACAGCAAGCCTCACAACCCCCGATCCAGTCGCGCGGCTGCCGGCACGGCGCTGTCGATCAGGTGTGGGTAGACGTGGCAGAGCCCTGGCGCCCTGCGGAAGAGCGGGGCGCCAGGGGCGGGGGTGGGTTGTAGTCGGCTGTCGTACTAGTGAGGCAGTCCCCGTGGTGGTGCAAGGACCGGCCGCAGGTGTCGCCGTTGCTGTCGTAGCTGTCGCACCAGGTGCCGGGGATGCCGTGCGGGGGCTGTGTCGTGGCCCGGTGCACCTGTCCGAGTTCGATGACTGGCTGGGTCAGCACGATGTGCTGCTCGGTAGGCATCAGCGCCCGGCCATGTCGGTGGCACAATACTCCGGTGCCTTGCTGGTGCCGGCCGTGGGGTTCGATCACCGTCAGGTGCAGCGTCAAGGTGTCTGTGTCGCCCAGAGGTTTGGTGAGGCGCACCCACTCGCCGGGTAGGAGCGTGTGAGGGTCGGTGACACGCTCGTAGCCGATCCCGGCGCCGGTGATCGTGGGGCCCGCCGTGCGGCGCTCCTTGGGCGTGCGGTGCTGCGGCGGGGGGATGACCGGGTCGCTTGGGCTCACAGGTTTGTCGCCTGCTGTGCGGGCGTGGTCAGACGGGCTGAGCTGGCGCAGGAACTGGTCGACGAGCAGCAGGTGCTCGAAGAGATGCCCGTTGCGTTGCGAGGGGTCTTGTTGTTCGTAGTCTTCGCGCTCGGTGTCCCAAAGGTCTGCGTCGCCGACGATGGCACGGATGGAGGCGATCACCTCTACGGAGACCAACGCCGGCGGGCGCGGGCGGTCGGTGGGCATGCTGCGCGGCTCGGTGGTCATGCTCGGGTCCTTCCGGGTTGAGTGGTTGTGACGGGCTGGATCATGAGGAGGCCGGGGCCTAGCACCACAAGGAGGTGCAACTCTGGTGCAGCAGGACGGGCGGTGCGTGCCCCGTACATGCGAGTTGCGTCAATGAGGCGTGCGCCGTGCGTGGCTGCTGTTGGCGGGATGGGCCGCAGAGGTCGCGGACCGGCGCGGCCCCGCCTCGTGGCTGCGCTGCGCACGGGGCGGGGCCGATGTGGTGAAAGGGAGGTTGGAGTTCAGGTCAGGTCGCTCACCTGGGCAAGGTCGACAGTCTCGCGGTGCCCTCACTGTGCTGAAGCTCCACGACGGCCATGCCCTTGTCGTTTCGGAGGGTGCTGGTGAGGCGACCGCTTCCGCTCTGGGTGGTGAACCGTGTCGGGGAGTTGGGGCAGAACTTCCACGGGGTGGTGGGGGTCTCGTCGAGCCAGTCGGCTGCCGCCAGGGTCACGTGCTCGTAGTGGGCGGCGAGACCTTCGACCCGCGGGCAGGAGCAGCGGACGTGGACAACGCATGTGCCGGTGGCCGTGTGGCCGAGGCGGACGGGCGGGACCGGGTCCAGGCCGAGTACGTGGGTGCGGTTGTGCTCGACTCGCCGGGCGTGGTCGCGCCGGCGCCCGGCAAGAGTGCTGAGGGCATTGCGGATGGCGGTGTCCTGGTCGGGGCCCGGAGTTCCGAGGATGTGGCGGTGGCCGTTGACGTCGCGAACGATGAATTCGTCCGCGCCGGTGGCGGGGTTGGGGGGCGGAAGGCCCACCCCGGCCGAGGTCGGCGGGGCGGGCCTGGGAGTGGATCGAAGCGGGGGCGGTCAGTGGACCTTGGGAGCGGCCGGGACCTTGGGTGCAGCCGGGGCTTTCGGAGGGGCCGGAGCCTTGGGCGCGGCCGGAGCGTTCGGCGCAGCCGGAACTCTGGGGGCCGGACCTGCGGGCTGTCGCGCGCCCGGGACGACTTGGTGGCTGGGCGTGCCCGGCGTGGTGCGCGGGGTGCAGGGGCGGGTGCTCGCCGTACTCGCGCTCTGCTTCACGGTGGAGCCGCGCTTCGTGGGGCAGTGGGCCGGGGTGGAGTGGCCGGTGCTGTGGCCAGCGCCGGGGAGCATGGCGAGCAGCAACACCAGGCTCGCCATGAACAGCGCGGCCACGGCAAGGGCAAGAGCGGTCAGGGACAGGGCAGTGCGGGTGCGGGACATGGAACGCGGGATTCCTTTCACAGGTGATCGATGGAGTGCCTCGCCGCGCTGCAGGATGTAGTTCTGCCTGGTGGCGCCCGGCGGTGAGGACAATCACCCGGAGGGGAATTAGCCATGCAACTTCACCTCCACGCCACGATCCCCCGGGCTCGCGGCCGCGCATCGCTCGTGGTTCCTGATGCCGGAAGGCCCCAGCAAGGGGGATCTTCGGCCAGGAGCTGGGACGGACAGCGGTGGCTGGCGTTCGTGCGAGGGACGAGCCTCCTGCCGACCGCGCACGCCGTGGCACGGGGACGAACGGGGTGAGGGTGGGGTGCTGACGCAAGCGGGCCCGCCGGGCCGGTGATGGCGGGGCGGGCCCAGCGGGGTGGCGCTCGATCAGAGGGCTGCCTGTGCGGGAAGGGAGTCGAGTGCGGTCAGCGCAAGCAGGTCCAGTGCGGCGGCGTCAGCGGTGGACACCGTGAGGCGGGCGCAGGCATCGGCTAGCGCCTGGCTGACCTGGGCGCGGGTGTAAGTCGGCTCTGCCGAGAGCGCCGGGGTGGTGTGGCCGCACTGGTCGGGTACGCCGGCGGTGTGCACCAGGCGGTCCCACTCCTCGCCGTCGGGCCAGTGCCCGACGGTAATCGTGCCGTCGGCGTGCAGGTCGGCGCCCACGTACAGCAGGTCGGGCCGGTCGGCGCGTTCGATGCCGATGGTTGCGGCCGATCCATCGGGGATGTCAGGTACGTCGATGACGGTCAGGATTCGGCGGGAGTCACCAGTGATCAGGAACTGCATGAAGGTCTCCAGAGGTCGGGCGAGGTACTGTGCCGCGCCGGTCTGGCCGACGCTGATAGTGGCTGGGGTTAGCCCGGCAACCGGCTCGGCACTCGGTGTCGGCTGTGGGGGAACGCAGGGCCCGCCCCGGCCGTGGTGACGGCGCAGGGCGGGCCGGGGGCGTGTGGCAGCAGCTCAGCGGGAGTCGCGGGCCTTCGACTGCTGGCGCGCGCGTCGGGCGGCGTCCTCGGCGTTCCGTTGCCTCTGAAGCTCCCCGAATGACGCGGTTAGGTCCTTGCGGGGACGGTTGACAGTCATGCCGACGCGGGGCGGGCCATGTACGGCCAGGAGGTCGGAGGCAGCCTGGGACGAGTATCCGGCTGCTTCTAGATCGTCCAGCGTGGGGAACACGTCCGCGTCCCGGTCCCGCGTCGGGTCGATCAGGATGTCCTCCTTGCCGCCCCGCGAGAAGACGTACTTGAAGTTCGCGGGCAGGTTCGGCTCAACCAGTCGACGAAATCGGGAGACCTCCTTGGTGTACGCGTAGAAGGTCAGACCCTTCGGTGCGCCACGGATTATCTGGAGCCACATGAGGGTGTAGGAATCGTCAAAAAAGTCACCGGCGTCATGAATCCTGATGTGGCCCCCCTTGCCTTTCTCGGCGTCGGGTTGATAGCGGGGGTGACGGAGTTCGGTGGCCATGCGCTCCTGCCACAGGAGCGGGGTGTCCAGCACCATCCGCAGGTTGCGCAGATGGCGGGCGCGAGCAGCCGGGAAGCGGATGTATCCGGAGTCCGAGCCCAATGCGTAGCAGTGTTTCAAGCAGACCGAGGCGGAGGGACAGACGTTGACCGGGCGCACGGTGGTGGTTCCGTCCCGGGCTTCGTCCGTGAGGCGTACGGCTCCAGCGGGCAGGGTCCAGTTGAAGATGCCCTGCTTCCTCATTCGTTCGTTCTGCGAGAGCAGCCAGTCGGTGGCCATGATGGGGCACTCCACGAGTCCAGGAATGTCGGATGGGGTGGTGTGCGGTGTAGGAGGCAGTCGGTGAGACAGCCCGGCCGCGGGCCACGGTGCTGTCTCGGTGCCATGCCAGCGCCCGACCCGTCGCGGACGCCAGACTGCGGGGTATGGCCCTGCGTCGGCGGTGAGAAGGCGGTGGGGTGGGCTGCGCAACGATCTGGACCGGTCCCTGCTGAGTTGGGAGGGGGTGCCACGCGGCGCAGTGGCCGGTCCAGCGCGCTCACACTGACCCGGCCGTCGGCTAGCTCCGCAAGCCCGTACGGATGCGTATGAGGTGGAGGCACACGAGCCAGAGGCTGCCTGTGGCTGCGATGCTGTGCGCCGATCGGGCTGGAGCACTGGAGGCGATGAGGTTCCGGTCCGACGCCCAGGTCCGGCCTGGACCGCGCGACGTGCCTTGGGAGCCACTCCCCCGGGCGCCGCTCACAAGGTTCGGTGGCTCGGCGGCGCGTGCCGGGGTGGGAGCTGCGGGCATGCGGGTGGCCCGGTGCTCTGCCTGGGGGGGCAGTGCACCGGGCCACGGCCTGTCAGGCGGCATGGAGCCGACTTCCTCCCCTACGCGGAGGGGTGCCGGGAGGTCCACATGTCGTCGCGAAGCGGATGGTGCAGGCGCCAGGTGATGGCCATGGGCTTGCTGCCCGTGTGCTGTTCGTAGGTTGCGGGGCCGAGCAGGATCCACGGCTGCGCCTTGCCTGTGTGGGTGTCCTTGTTGTTCCTCACGAAGAGAAGAACATGGCTGCCCTGCTCCGCGTGCTTCTGGTATCGCTGCCCGGTGGGCGAGGTGCTCGCTGTGGAGTTCTGCGACTCCCAGTGGAAGCGCGTCGGACTCAGGGCGTAGTCCTTGTACCGGGTGGTCGGTGAGAAGTCACCGTCGCTCTTGTTCAGCGTGACCAGCAGTGCGTCAGTCCGGTTCGCCGCGTCCCACAGGACACCCTGGGCGAAGAAGCCGGGCATCTGGCCGCCGAGGCGGGCCACTCCCATGGCGGCAAGGATCTCGGAGCGGTTGTACGCGTGGTGGATGCTCAGAGGAATGTGGGCGTGTGGGCCTGCCAGCGGTGTGCCCGTTCGTCCCGCGCTGGCCTGCATCACGTAGGTCAGGAGCTGGTGGAGTTCGCTGCGGACGGCGTGCTGGCCACGCAGTGAGTCGAGGCCCTGGTCGTAGGTGGGGAAGCCTCCGGCCTTGTCCCACAAGGTGAAGAAGAGCATCCGAGCGAAGGTCTGGTTCCGCTCGCCGAGATTCCCGTAGGGGCGGGCGTCATCCTGCACCAGTCGCTTGTATGCCTCGGCGCGTTCGGTGTCGTCGGCGTGCAGGAAGCAGTGCACGCGCTTGAGCAGGTCCGATTCCCCCGGAGTGGGCTTCGTAGGGGTGGGGATGAGCTCCGCGCGCCGCAGGATGGCAGTCCAGGAGCTGCTCCCCCGGTAGAGGTCGCTGATGTCGCGGCCGGTCCGTTCAAGGAAGTCGGCGAGCTGGGTGGTGCCGAGGGCCTTGGCTTCCTGGGCGAGGTGGTTGACGGTCACCCTCGCCGGGGTGGTGCCGACGAGCTTGTGTGCATCGGAGCTGGGCATGGTTCGGTTCCCTTGCGTGAAGGAGTGAATGAATGGGCACCACGTGGAGTTGCGTGCCGGTCGGCACGCCCCCGGCGCGTGAGATGCACACTGACCGGCCTGCGCCCAAGCCTCGCAAGTCCGTTCTTCCGAACTTCCTGGCTCCCGTGTGCTCGCCCTCGCTGTCCCGGCCTGGCAGTCTCGCGCCGCTGCCTGGGGCGGACCGCGCCAGAGACCTGGCCCGGGATGGCAACGCAGGAGACCCCGGTGCCCTCAGTCAGATGACCGGGGCGCTGGGGCCTCTCTGTCTCGTGGTCACGGACAGATTTGTGGCTCGTCTGGGCGGACGAGCTGTGGTCGTAGTGGTTGCCAAGGGTTTCGGCTCATATGGCGGGGCCGAAGCGCTCGGGGTGCAGGAGTCGGATAGCGGTGATCAGTGCCTTGTTCTCGTCCGGGCGCAGCGGTCCGTGTACAAGGAGGTAGTCCAGGCCTTCCGGTTCGGATCGGGCGTGCACCTGGTGGGCAGTGCCGGACTTCCATTCGTCGGATTCGGAGACGAGGTAGCTGAAGAGGGCGTCGGCTGTCGCGTCTTCAAGTAGAGGGCCGTCCTCTTCGTCGTAGTCGTCGTTCTCGGCGGCGACCTCGTCGGGGTCTGAGGGGTCGATCAGCAGCAGGCCGAGTGCCTCACGCAGTTCGTCGTCGAGGTGGAGTGAGTAGGCGCCTTCTGTGGAGTCGATGAGGTGCACGGCTGTCGGGCCGGGTTGCGTTCCTGGGGCCGTGACCTGCCCGGTCCAGGACAAGGCCAAGGGTGCGGGTGCCGTCTCGTCGGTCACGGTGGCCTCCAGTTGGTCGCGCAGGATGGCGAGGACGGCGTCGTTCCTGCCGCACTGGTCAGACATGGCGGTGGTGCAGCGGTCGAGGAAGTCGGTGAGGACTGCTCGGTCGTGGGCGGCCAGCTCCGCACTGCTGGCGAGGGGAGCGTTCGATGCCATGGGGTCCCTCCAGGGACTCGTGGTGAGTGGTCCGGGACGGGATGGTGGCCCGGGAGGCGCACCATGCCGTGGCAATCGGCTAGGGGGGCAACTCCCCTACGCCGCTTCTGGGGAACGCTGTTCCGGCACGGTCGCGACGCTGACGTGACGGCGGTCGGCGGTCGCTAGGATGCGTGCGGTCTCGTCAGGGTCGGCGTGGTCAGCGGGATCGAACCAGTAGTAGTGCGCGATTCCTGCGGCCAGGGGGTAGACCTGCTCCCAGGGCGGGATGCCGCCTGTGGCCTCGGGAACGGTGTCCGGAAGGTCGAGGAGGATGTTGACCACCACCTGGAACGCTGCGGCTCGGAAGTCGCGGGCGTGCGTGCGGCGTTGGCGGGGAGCCATGCCGGCCAGGTGGGGGCGGGCTGTGGAGTGGCGCTCCCAGCGTCCGTACAGGCGAGCGGCTTCGGAGGCCCGGACCTCGGTGCTTTCCAGAACCCGTGGCAGCGCGGACAGGAAGCGTGCGACGTCCCGGGGCGTGCCGTGTACGTCCAGGGTCCGGGTGTCGCCGGGCCGCCCAAGGACCTGGACGCGGTAGAGGGCAGCGAAGCGGCGGGTGGCGCGGGCGCGCGCGTCACTCTTGGCGGCATCGCCAGGGAAGGTGAGGCTTCCGTGTGCCCGGGCCGGGTGCAGGATGACGAGCTGTGAATGGGTGGCGTAGCGCGTCCGGCGCCAGGCGGCTCTCTGCTCTTCCGCTTCCTTGCGTGCGTCCGCTCGGCGCTCGATCTCCTCGATGAGGCTTCCGCTCCCACTTCCGCCGCTTCCGCCGCTTGTGCACGCGGTCGGGTGGGCTGGGGGTTGCAGCGGCTGGAGGTGGCGGTCGGGGTCGTAGATGTCGGCGAGCTTGGCGAGCTGCTCGCCGATGCCTCGCGCGCCCGCGAGTGGGTCGGTTAGCTGCGGCCACACGGTGCGGCTGACCTCGATATATGCGCGGGGGCCGAGGACGGTGACGTCTGCGTCGAGGATCCCTCGGTCGGCGGCCTGCTGGCGAAGCTGCTGGCTGGTCACCGAGCCTCTGTCGCCCATGCGCAGGTCGTAGGGGGTGATGAGGTCGTGCAGCGCGAGCAATCCGTGAAGAGCCGAAAGGATGAGTACGCGGCCGGTGCGGCCGCCTTGTGTGAGTACGTCTGCCGCTCGGCGCAGCGCCTGATGGTAGCTGCCGGTGTACCTCTGGCCTGCGGGGAGCGGCTGTTCGGCTGTGCTCTTGCGTCCCCCGCACGACACGATGATCACGCGCGGTCGGGCAGCGGAAGCGCTCATGACGGTTCAGCTCCATGGGGTCGGGTGCTTGTTGACGAGCCAGCGGTCCGGCTCTGTGCGGAGCACCGTGGGGTCGCTCGCTGTTACGCGTGCAACTGCTGCGTCTCCCCGCGGGCTGTGGTGGGCTCGGATACGCCGAAGGCCCGCCCCCGGGGAGAAGGGGGGCGGGCCGGCAGGGTCGGGGGATGGGGCAGGTCGTCGTGTTCAGCCGAGGGCGGGCCGCGCGGGGACACGCAGGGTGTGGGCGCTCTTGGTCAGCGGTTCTTCGGGGCGCGGAGCGGACGGAGCGGTTTCACTCGCTGGCTGATGGCGGCCGCGGTGATGACGGTGATCGCCAGGGCCGCCGTGACGCTGAGGGCCACGGCACAGCGGCGGGTGGGAGTGGTCTGGGGAGAGGCGGGAACCCGGCTCCTGTCCGCCCGGCTGGCGATGGACGCCTGGTTGCGGGCTGGCCGGATCATGCCGTGCGGGTCGTATGCGCCGGGGCCGTCGTGGAAAGCGACGGCTTCGAAGGCGGTGCCTGCGACTACTGCGGTGAGGCGCTCGGTGTAGTGGAGGCGCGCGTCGTGCGAGCTGGGGAAGCTGCCGCTGCTGCGGGCGCAGTTGCCAAGGATCTCCTCCCAGTGGGCGAGGTGTTCGAGGGCGTGCGTGCCGTGCAGGTGGATGGTCACTGTGCCGGCGCTGATCTGCACCGTATCGAGGTGCAGGTGGGGGTGGTCGGCGGTGAACTCGGCGAAGGCGATCGCGGCGGGCTGGACGTGCTGGGTGGTGCGGGTGGACCTGGCGCGGAAGGGCATGTCGTGTCGGCTCCTTGCAGGGGGTTGGGTGGGTTGGGTGTGCCTGAGGAGGGCAATGGTGCGGCCCGAAAGGGCAAGCGGCGCAAATGATGCATCCGTGCCGGGGTGGAGAAGGGCCCAGGCACGGATGCGGGTCAGTTCTGCGGTCCGTGGACGATCCACAGCTCCGTGTTCAGAGGACGGCCGGAGGGGGGGACATGATGTCCGGGCCCCTTGGCCGGTGAAGCACCGGGCGGGCGGGACCGTTGGTTGGATGGACCATGCGGATGCAGCGGGCAAGCGGCGCAACCCGTTCTCGTTCGCTGGGAGTTGTCGCGAACACGTCGGCCCCGCCTGCCTCTGGGAGGGCAGGTCGGGGCCGATGGGGCCAAAGCCGGTGCAGCGGCGCCGGACGGATCAGCCGCTGAGGGAGGGTGCTCCGTCGGGGAACTTCGCCCGGTATGCCAGGCGCGCCTTGTGCTCTTCGGCGATCTCGATGTCGCTCGGACCTACGCCGACTACTGCAGCTGCCTCGCGAGCGACGCGAATCGGCCTTGCAGGACGGCCAGGGGGGTATGGGGTTCCCAGGTTGCCGAGGGCCACGTGTGCGCCCAGTCCTCGCCATGGTCGGAAAGGGCTGTGACGTAGGCGTGGAATTCCCGGAACAGCAGTTCCCCCAGGGTGTCGCGTTCAGTTTGGTTGGACATGGTCACTCCCCCACGCGGGTGTCGACCCTCGTAGGCGCCATGGGGCGCCGGGAGGCGGGCAGGGACGGGGCGGTGTTGGACATGAAGGACCTCCAGGACTGTTCGGTATTCAGGGAGTTGCCGGGTCCGCTCCTCGGCGGTCGACCGGTATCGCTTCAGGGCGGTGCGTGGGCGCGAACCCAGGTGGCTGGCACGGTGGCTGTGAGAGTGCCAAGCGGCGCAAGCGCTCGGCGGCGCAATGCGCTCGGCCCGCGCGTGGGGCGCGGGCCGAGCGGGCGGGCACTGCGAAAGCGAGCAGGCGTCGCGGGGGTCGTGGTGCCGGGCAGCACGCCGCCCCGGCCGCCGGGAGGAGGTCCGGCGCCCGGGGCGGAGGTGAGAGTGTCAGAGGCTCCACATGCTGGCAATGACGTCGCCGGTGAGATCACCGATCCAGGAGCGATCGCGGCCGTTGCGGCGGCGTCTGCGTGAGCGACGGGTTACTTGGTGCACCTCGGGTCGTCCTTGACGACGTCCAGGGAGCCGTAGGGGTTGTCGCCGTGGTACAGGACGTAGACCATGTTCGGCCCGTCGCACTTGTTTCCCACATTGGAGAATCCGTCCGACATCCTGATCAGGTCCATCGGTGCGCCGTTCTCCTTGTGTGAGCGCGGCGCGTCCTTGAAGGGCTCCGTGAACTTGTCGCCGCACCCGACCAGGACGAGAGCGAGCGTTGCGGCGATGGCGGTGCCGAAGGCGATGCGGCGGCGGTTCCTTCGTGGACGCGAGGTGGGGTTGGACTTGGTCGCGGTGGTTGCGGTCGTTCGGGCAGCGGGCATCGTCGTGCTCCTCTGTCGATGGAGTGGTGGGGTGCTTCTCGGCCGCCGATCGGCGGCTCGACGCCCTGAGTTGGGCGAGTGAGCTAACCGTGACGGGTCGAGGGGTTAGCGCCGCAACCCGCACCTGAACTGGGTCTTGATGGAGTGGCGTACGTCGGCCGCTCGGGCTTGCCCGAGCGGTGCCGGGCCGAGCGAAGCGTTCCGGTGGCACGTCATCTGGTCTCTAGAGCGGTGGTTGTCGGGGTGTGGGCGAGGGCAAGGCGAGCTTGCTGTGCCGCAGGGCGGGTTTGCGCCTGGGTCGGCGCCGGGTCCCGCATGGTGGCTTCCCGATCGGGGCAGGCGTCCCGCGTCCGGGGATTCGTCGCCGGGCGCGCCTCGCTGCATGGATGCTGGGCGCTGACCGGGCTATCGGACGGAGCGACTGAAGCGACTGAAGCGACTGTTCTATGGAGGTGGCTTCGAGGTCCGGCAGCGGTGGCCCTCGCACGCAAGCGCCCCCTGGTGGTGCACCCGTGTCGGATGCACCACCAGGGGGCGTGGGGCCGGTGAGGCCGGCTGGTCTCGGTCTAGGCGAAGAGGGCTTCGCGTCGGACTTCCTCCAGGTGGAGGTGGTAGCGGCCCACTTGGCTGGGCTTGGTGTCCGGCTTGAGTTCGAGGAGACCGCCGCAGGTGCAGGCGAGGGCGCTTTCCGGGCCCTCGGGCGGCTCGAGGATCGGGCTGTGGCCGGGGTGGGAGTCGGTCTCCTGCAGGTCAGTCGGGGCTGCGGTCAAGGAGCTGGTCATCAGCGGGCTCGTTTCTTGGGGTGGGTGGTGAGTATCGGGGTGGATTGGAGGTTGCTAGGTGAGGCTTGCGGGATACTGGTCGGCTGCGGCCGGCCCGAAGTGTCTGCGCAGGGCGTCGCCGCGGCGCCAGGTGACGGGCCCGTCGAGTGCGTCCAGCATGCGTGCGGCGGTGGTGTGTGCGGTTGGGCGGTGGAGGGCCGAGCCGGATCGGCCCGGCCACGCGGCGCTCCTGGGAGGCTATCGGCGGGGCATGGGCAGGTGGACGCCGGGCAGGTCGAAGATCACGACGGTGTCGTCCGGGTCACGGCCGGCGCGGGTGGTCGCGAAATGAGCGCGAACGGCGGCCGCGGCGTCGCCCGGGCTGTTGGCGGTGACCTGGTAGGAGGACAGGGCCACCTCGTAGAGCGTGTTGTAGAGGGCGTCCGCGACGTGCGGGGCCTGCTGGGGCGAGGGGGTGGGGAGGACGCCGATCACCTTCACTCGCCACCCGTGGTCGGCGGCGAGGACGGTCCAGGAGTCGGCTTCGCGTTCGTACTGCCAGCGGAGGGTCCGTACGAGCTCGTCGACCAGGCCGGTGTCGCGGTCGGTGTACTCGGTCCAGGGCCAGCAGAAGGCTCCGGGCCGGTAGCGGCCGTCCTGGTCCGGGAGGACCTCGGCGCGGCCGTTTGGCGTCACGATCACCACGGTGTCGCCCTCGAAGTGGGCCGGCGCGCTCCAGTGGCCAGCGCGGTGCGCGCTCTGAGTGTCGGCGCAGATCTTCCGCATCACGGCGCGGGTGAAGCGCGGGGCGCAGTATCCGTCCCAGTGCTGCGGCCGGGTCTGGCAGCGGTAGGGGCCCGCGATGCCCTCAAGGCTCACTTCGTTGTGGATCCACTCGGTGGCGGGGCCGTCGAACCAGTCTCGGATGGCTCGCGCGCAGCTGGCGCTGTCGTGCGCCATGTCGGCGAGTGTGGGGTTGGTCAGAGAGGACTCGCGGTTGTACAGCTCGTTGTCGGCGTAGCCGTCGAATTCCGGGCCGCACCACATGGCGAGCCAGCCGCTGTGGTATGCGACGGGGTGGTCCACCGAGGCATCGTCCGTGATGGCGATGTGCAGTTGGTGTTCGGGCAGGTGGCTGTCGGGCCCGATGGTGACGTACCGGGCGGTGCAGCCGCCGCCGGTGTTCCAGAACTCGGAGGTGATTGCGTAGGCGTCGAGGGCGGTCTTGAGTGCGATGTCGGCGCTGATGTCCTGTGTGGTGCCGCTCTGCGAGGCGAGTGCCTGCGCGACGGCTTCGCGGGCTTCGAGGAAGCGGGGGTCCACCACCACAAGTGATGTCGAGGGCATGTCAATTCCTTGAAGGGGGGATGCGTGGGTTGCTGATGAGGGCGGCGTGTCCGCCGTCGGCGGGGCGCCCTCGCTGCAGCGGCGGGGCGACGACGGTGAAGGTAGAAGGCGCGGGGGTTAGCCCGGCAAACGCGACGGAGTACCGCAGAGCCCAGGTGGTTTCAAGCCTGGGACAGTGCACGCGTGGGACGCATCACAGCAGGTCACCGAGTCCGTTCATGAGCCGGAGCGGGTCACGCCGGCCGCTGCGGCGCCCGCCCTGGGGGACGCCCAGGTCCTCGTCTTCGGGCGGCGCTGCGGGCTGCCGGGTTCTCCCTAGTGCCGTGACCGCATAGGTTCGCCGGATTGCTTGGGCAGGTGGAGAGGGACGGTCCTGCTCATGCCACGATGTTCGGATGCAGGTTCCGGATGATCTCGTGGGTCTTCAGCTATCGGTCTATCGGGAACGGATTGAGCTCGCTGAGTTCGTCAGATCCAACGGTCCTGGTAAGGACTGGAGCACTGGGGTTCGCGAGGAAGCCGCCAGGCGTCAGAGATCCCTCGAAGAGTCTGAGGGCGCGTTGGAACGTGTCGTGCGAGGCGCTGCGCGGACGGAAGACCAGGTGCGAGAGCTACGGCGCGCACTGAGACGACGGGCAGGGACCAGTCTCGCGAAGCGAGAATCGGACCAGCCGCAGGGCCGGGCGGAGAGCGAAGGTCCAGGCAGGCCAGGCCGATCTCGTTGAACCGATGGATCACGTCGCGGACGGTGTCCTCGTCGGCGTGCACCAGTTGCGCGATCGCCGGGACCCGGTTCCCACCGGCCGAGGCCAGCAGCATCATCGCACGTCGAAACCGCACCGCATTGGTGCTTCCTCGGCGCACGATCTGCTGCAACTTCTGCCCCTCCTGGTCCGTCAACCTGCGCACACGGACAGGCCCTGCCACCACACCCCCAACGGTCGGATCAGCGGACGTCACCGCCCATCCAACCGCCAGAACGACCAAACCGGCGAACCTATGTGGTCAGAGCACTAGATGAGGCGGTGGGGCCCGCACCGGTCTTCTTCAGCGAGCTGCGTGCTGGGCGCACCGTTGAGCTGGGCCCCGCCAAGTTGGAGGCAGTCACGAGCCACCTGGGAGTCATTCCGGCTTCGTACGTGCTCGCCGACGAACCCCATGCCGAGATGCTGCGCCGGATAGAAGCGGAGGGCATCCGGTTGGATCTTCGGCGGGAGGGGTTCGAGATTCGGGCGTGTCAGGGCAGCCTGCCGGATGACCCTGAAGCCATGCGCAAGCTGTCCGCCTACATCCGTCAGCAGATGGAGATCGTGGTTGCCTCCGCCCAGGCCGAAAGGACGCCTCCGCCGCAGGGGCCGGCCTGCCCCTGACCTTCTACGGGCGGACGCCGGAGCCCTGGGCTCGTGTACGGCTCCCTTGAGGTGCGGGTGCGATACCTCATGGATACGCGGGGGTGGGGGTCCGCACCGAATGCTTCGAGCAGTCGCCAGCTAGCGCACTGTAACGGCGATCACGGGCGTCGTGCCGCAGTTCGCCCTTCCGGTCAGGGCTCGCGCTGCCTGTTCACGCACCGGTGGGAGCAGAGCAGGTGGTCATCAGCCACCTGGATGGTTGCCCAGACCTCCTTGCCATTCAGGCGCCGGCCGATGAGCAGTGCGATGGGGGCGTAGGTGCTGGAACGGTCATCGACCAGCTGGCTCCGCTGAGTGTCCGCCTTCTTCATCCGAGTCGTTCGGTTCAGCCAGTCCTTCCGGGGCGGCTCGTACTTCCGTGGGTTCGGGGTGATCACGCCGTGTGTACGTGCATGGGCTGACAGGGGGCTGTCCACTCCGATGTTGAGGTCTGACTCCACCCCTGGTCGGTTCGGACATCGTCGCGGGCCGCGGCTTCGACGACGTAGCCATGCGACTCAAGGACCTGTACGGCCCGTTCCCGCGGCAGGATCGGAACCCGGCCGCTGACAGAGATCAGGTAGCGCCCTGGGTCGCCGGGCCGTGCGTCGGTGAGTTCCTCAGCGGGACCGAGGTCGACGTTCGGGCCGACGGTCACGTCCAGATCCGGGCCGATGACCGACATCGTCCATCGCCCGCGGAGCACACCGGCCTCCGCCCGGTACAGGGCGGGCAGGTTCGCATGGGCGGGGTGAGCTTCAGGCACCGGGATCTCCTCGTAGTTGGCGGGTGAGCGGCGGCCAAGGGCGGGCGCCGGACTTCACACAGGACACCTACACTGCCACAGGGCACCGAAATGCCGTATTTGTAAGGGAGTTGGTGTGGGCTGTCATGGCAGGAAGCAGGCGTGCCCGGCCACGTGCGGTGCTCATTGGTGGGTCAGGGTCCCGGTGGCGTGCAAGGGCTCGTCCATGACTCGGGAAGCCAGGCCGTGGCGCCTTCCGCCAGACCGGACGCAGAGCGGTAGCGCAGGCGCAGTTGGACCCAGCTGTCTGCCTCGCGCAGATTGATCCCGCGGTCGAGATAGAAAAGTTGCCCGATCGGCGCGAAGGCGGGGCCGAGTCCGGAGCGAGCGGAGACCGCGTCGCAGTTCACCTACCGCGTAAGGTAGCTGCCTTCAGTCGCGGGCGTCTCCGTTGGCGCGGATCGGGCGTGCGATGGACGCGGGGGAAGAGGTTCACGACGGACCTTCCTGGAGGACAGAACGGCTCTTGCGCCGACCTCGTTCGAGTGCAGAACAGCGTCGCGGTGGGGCGGTGACCGGGCAATCGTCCGGTCCTGCAGGAGGGAGCCGGAGGCCTGCGTTCCCGGGCGGTGGCTCCACTGTCGCTGCGTAGGTGTCCCTCCCGCTGGGACCAGAGGACGCCTGAGCTGGGCCTTACAAGGCGACTATGAGGCGGAGTTGCTCAAGGCGGGCCTTGGTGTGGTCGAAGCTGCTGGGCAGGGTGTTGGTCCCCTCGGCAAGAAGTGCCCGCAGGTACAAGGAGGCCGAAAAGACCCGCACGTCCACGGGCAACGTGGTGTCGTGCGAGGTGGTCGTGAGGTCTGAGAACCAGTGTCCCTGGCGGGTCACGGGGCGCCAGTAGGCCAGGATCCTGGTTGGGTTGGTGGCCTTCGTCTCGGACAGGCCGGCGGGCCGGGGCTGGGGCGGCGTAAGGGGCAGGGCAACCTTGTTCGTGTCGGTCCAGACGGCTTTTGTGAAGTGCTCGTTCATCAACCGCTGCCATTCGCGTCGGCCGTCGGCGGCTGCGTCGGTGCCGGTGCTCCTCCCGTCCATCGATGAGGCGGTCCGCATCTTGCACTCCACGGCGACGAGTTCATTGCTGTCCAGAAGCAGCCAGGCGTCCAGGTCTCGAGGGATGTTCTTCAGGGCGTTCTTGCGTTCCTCGGATGAGGCGTGGGCTGGGGCGAACGCGGTGTTGTCGCGATGGGGGGTGCCCGGGAGTTGCTGGACTGTTCGGCTTTCCCGTTGGAGGGCGTGGGCCAGGGCGTCCAGCAGGATGCCTTCTCCGAGGAAGGCAGACAGCGCGCCTGTCAGGGAACTGCACTGGCAGGCGCGCGGTGCGCAGGCGACGTCGAACTGCTGAAGGAGCGCGGATATGCGGTAGGTGACGGGACTGCTGGTGGCGGGGCGGGATGCTCGACGGCATGCGGGGTCGGACACGGCGGGGCTCGCTTTCGTACGCAGGCTGGGTGCCTTGGATCCTGGCGAGCCGGAAGGTAGCACCGAGCGGTGGGACGAGATGTTGCCGCCGACGCCGCTCTCATCCGTCGCGACGCCGAGGTTGCCACCGAGCGCCATGCGGCCATCAGGCGCCGTCGTCAACGTCGACGGTGAAGCCGTCGCAGCCGTCGTCCTCGTAATGGTCGGCATCGTCCACCTCGTCCTCCTCGTCGGCGTTGGTCTGGCCGGTGAGGTGTTTCAGGAGCGCGGCGGGCGTGCGGACTTTGATGCGCGTGCCGTTGTCGTCCAGGACGAAGGACGCGTCGCGCCAGTTGCCGTCGTCCGCGGTCCGGGGCTCGAAGTAGAGGGTGCAGCCGGTCACCAACGGCAGGCTGGCGGTGCCGTCGGGGTGGCCCTGCCAGCGGTCGCGGGAGGTCAGCAGGCCCCCTTTGTAGTCGTAGCGCAGGGGTTGACACCATGATGCGGTGGCGGCCCGGTGGGCCGCGTCGATGGCGATGTCGCGCTCCAGGCGGGTGAGGACCTTCGCGTCGGAGCGGGCGGCGTTCGTCCGGTCAGTGCCCGAGCGTGCTGTGTCCTCGGTGCGGGCATCGCCTACCCGGTCGATTCCGCTCAGCCGACGGCGTGCGGGGCCTGTGGCTTGGTCCAGAAGGGCGACAGTGGCCCCTCCCCCGGCAACTCCAGCCGCCAGGGCGGTGGCGAGGCGGACGCGCATGCTGAGGCGGGGTGAGGTCCGTCGGTAGACGGCGGTTCCGCTCGCGGCGGCCGCGGCGAGCGTGGAAGCAAGAGCGGCGAATCCGATCAGCAGGAGGCCCGCCTCGCGGGCCCGGCGGTTGGCGGGGGTGCCTTGGATGTCGAACAGGATGGGCAAGGTGGCCTCCAGCAGGTCGGTGTGGTTTCCCGTACGGCCACGGACCGTCCGTGGTCGCCGGAACATTCCGGCGGCGTCCTGGGAGCGCGGGCGGGAAGGAGCTCCCGGGCGCGGCGATCGATGAGCGTGGTGTCATGCGGCCGCACGTGGGGTGTCCGGGCGGTGGAGTCCGGCGGTGAGGGCGCGCGAAGTCGGCCGCGGCCTCCTCTTGCTGCCGGGTCCCTGGCGCTGCGTCGATGGCTCGGATGAGCGCGAACCCCACGATGGTGATGTCGGCGATGCCGCTGGCCTCCTGAGCTTGGGCCGGTTTGGAGATGCCGATGCCTACGCCGACGGGCAAGCCGGTCGCGGCCCGCAGGCGCTGCACGAAGGCGGGAGGCGCGTCATGGAGGGGGCCTGTCGAGCCGGTGACTCCGGCGACGGCGGGGGCGTAGAGCATGCCGCCTGCGGCGGCGCAGATACGGGAGAGGCGGGCGTCGGTTGTCGAGGGTGCGAGGACGAATACCGTGTGCAGACCGACGCGTTGGGCAGGTGAGCCACGCGTCGGATTTTTCGATCGGCAGGTCGGGCAGGATCGCTCCGGCGGCGCCTGCCTGGGCCAGGTCACGCGCGGCTCGGTCGAGGCCGTACTTGAACAGCGATGAAAAGTGCGACATCACGAGCACGCTCGCTGGCGAGGTGGTCAGGGACTGGAGGCTATCCAGGAGGTGCCGGACGCGGAATCCGGCGGCGAACGACTGAGCGCCGGCACGCTGGATGGCTGGGCCGTCGAGCGTAGGTTCGTGGTGCGGCCAGCCGAGTTCGATCACGTCGGTGACTTCGGCGAGGCGGTGCAGGATCCGCAGGCTCTGGGTCTGATTGGGGTAGCCCGCGGGCAGGTATGTGGCCAGGGCCGCCCGGTTGTCGGCACGGGCGTGCGCGAATGCCTGGTTGAATCGCGCGGGCGCGCCGGGCGCGGGTCCTGCCTGTGGACGGCTTGTGCCGCGCCAAGTCGCGTTCATGGGGCGAGGCAACCAGACCGCACGGCCTCGGGACGAGGCTCGGGCTTTCGCGTCTCGCCTCTCGGCTCCGCGTTCGGGGGTGCTGTTCCGTGCGGCGGGACAGCACCCCCCCCCCGGTGGGCGACGGTCAGTCGGGCATGCAGGGCTGCAGTGCGTGGACGGACCGGGTGATCAGTTCGAGTTGCTCGGGCAGCGGGGCACAGATCTCCCAGTCGCCCAGGTCCGCGAGGGCCTCACCGATCAGAGGGGCGAGAGAGAGGGTATCTATGTCCGGTGACGGCTGCTGGACGGCACTGACGTGGAGCGCGAGCGTGAGCGGGTCAGCCACGTCGTGGAGTTGGGGGCTGAGGGTACGCAGTTGCGTGATCGCCTGCTGCCGGAGAGGTTGGTCCTGCCAGGTCATCGGTTTGGCCAGCGGGCTGTCCGCGGCGTGCAGGAGGAGCTGGCGGCCGGTGTTCCAGCCGTGGTGCACGGCGCCGGGTTGTTGCAGGTCGGGGTGGCTGTCGGGCGTGAAGTTGGTTTGGGACGGGGGGATGTCGTCGATGCGCGTGATGGCCGGCATGTCTTCCTCGGTGTCGGTACCGCCGGTCGGTCCGGCGGGGCGGGCGAGGAGACCGTAGGGAGCGCCTGCGTTAGCCAGGCAAGGGGTCACACACGAGTGGGCGCGAGGTCCAGGTCCGCAGGGTCGGGCGTTGTGGGGGTGCCTGCTGGTAGGAGTAGAGATACAGGAGCGTGAGCCCGCACAGGGCAAGAAACCGTCCGTCATGGAGCAGGTCCCGGTATCCCGTGGCTGCGGAGGCGGCGCGCCGGTGGTGTGTCTTCACCGGAGGCCCTGCGCCGATCTTGCAGATGAGCACAGTGGTCGCGACGGTGAGGTCGGATGTTGCGGCGACGTGGAAGAGCGCGGTGATGTGGTTGTCGGCGCGAGCGGTTCCGACGGCCCCAGCCACTTCCCACGCCAATATTGGACACCCGGTAGAGGCGTGCGTACGCCGCCCGCGGGCCTGCTCGGGCACCAGGTCGGCGAAGAGGGCGAGGACGGCCGGGCGGGGAGCGCCGAAGAGGAGTCCCACGGCGAGCGCGGCAGCGGTCGGGGTCGCAGGCGTGCGCTGCGCGGCCGGCTGCGGCAGTGCCGGGCGGGCTCGGTCTGAGGACGCGGGGAACATGAGGGAGTTGGTGCGGGCTGGTGCCGGTGGCGCCGCCCTGCGGGAGACGATCTGCATGTGGGTTCCGTGGCGTGGACCAAGGGGCGGTGTCCGGGTGCGGTCGGACCGCAGGCGGGGTGCCCGGTGATGATGGGTGGCCGGGCGGCCCTGTCCCGTGAGGCGGAACAAGGCAGCAGATCGCGGCGCCAGGGCGTGGGACGTTCGCTGCCGGTGAGCCCGTGCAGCACGCGGCGGGGTGACGGTGATGCCGCTACTCGGCCGACCCGCGCGATAGATCGGACCCCACCTGATGGACCTGCTGGAGAAGTGCCGCGCCTATCTGCGTGCTGATGAGGCACGCGATGCTGGGCTCTACCCGTACTACCCGGCCTTTCAGGGCCCTGCCGAAGGTGGGCAGGCGGTACTGGACGGAGCCGAGGTCTGCATGCTCGGCGGCAACGACTACCGGTCACTGAGCGATAATCTGCAGGTGATCGGTGCCGTACAGGACGCGATCGCCCTGTATGGGACGTCCACGACCGGCTCCCGGCTGCTGAGCGGGAACCTCGATCTGCACGAGGAGCTCGAGGCGGACCTCGCGGACTTCTTCGGCTACGAGTCGGCCCTAGTGTTCGCCACTGGCTACATGACCAACCTCGGTGTCGTTTCGGCGCTGGCCGGGCGCGGTGACATGGTGTACCTGGACGAGAAGGCGCACGCCTCGCTGATCGACGGGGCGCTGCTGGCTGCGGCCTCCGGTGCGGTGGTGCGCTGGTTCGGCCACAACGACCCCGATGATCTGGCCCGGCAGCTGGCGGCCGCACCGACGCAGTCGGTCCTGGTCGCCACCGACGGGGTGTTCGCCATGGAGGGTGAACTGGCGCCGGTGCCCGAGCTGGTCGCGGTGTGCGAGGAGTACGGCGCCACGCTGCTGGTCGACGACGCCGACGGGGTGGGGGTGTTCGGGCGCGGACGCGGTGTGATCAAGCAGGCCGGGATGCAGGGCCGGGTGCCGGTGATGACCCTGTCATTCAGCAGGTCTCTGGCCTCGCAGGGCGGCGCGGTCCTGGCTGATGCCAAGACGATCGACTTCCTGCGGCACACCTCTCGGACACAGATTCACTCGGCCGGGCTGAGTCCGGCCGACACTGCGGCTGCGCACGCGGCGCTGCGCGAGATCCGCCGGCGGGCCGGTGCCGAGCCTGACGCACTGGCGGCGGCGGAGCACCTGCGGCGGGCACTGGATGCGATCGGGTACGACGTGGCCGGGAGCTCCAGTCCGGTCATGCGGGTGCGGTTCCCCGACCAGATCGCGATGCTCTCAGCGCAGCGTCTCCTGGTCGACCACGGGGTCTACACGAACGCCGTGCTGCCGCCAGCCTGCGAGGGCTTCCAGTTGAGGATCGCGTGCACGGACGCGCACACCCCCGACGTGCTGGAGGGGGTGATCGGCGTCTTCTCTTCGCTGCGCGAGCACTTGCTCCCCCGCTACCGCCAGGCGGCCTGATGTAGAGTCCGCGACGCGATGCGCAAATCCGCCTCTGAGCACGCAATGGATCACGCAACCTGTGGTGACACCGAAGCTGTTCCTGCTCTGCACCGCGCTGGGACGCGTGGAGTGCGTACTGCCGACCGATCGGACGAGTGCGCATCGAGCTCGGATTCCGGCGTTTCCGCAGGAACCAGTGCGCACGAAGTCGCAGACCCTATACCTGAACCGTTTCGACAGCCGTGGTCACCGGTGCCAGCCGCAGGAACGGGCAGTACTCCGCCCGCGCCCTGGCAAAGCACGGGTAGGACCTGGTGCTGCACCGAAACGCCACACTCCGCGGTCCCGTCCGGGGCCGCTCAGGCAGGCGGCTTGCCCCACCCACCGAGGTCCGCGACAGCACGAGACCTCACGATGTAAGGAACGCCATGGCCATTCCCACCCTCAGCTCCGACGACCGCGACGCTGCGCGCGAGAAGGCCATTCTCGCCCGTCAGGCACGAAGCGCGGTCCGGGCGAGCCTCAAGGCCGGAACCCTCACTCTCGCCCAGATTCTGGACAGGTCCGACACCATCGTCGGCCGCATGCCGGTACGACAGCTGCTGACCGCGCTGCCCGGGATCGGACAGGTACGCGCCACCCGTTCGATGAACGCCTTGGGCATCCCGGAGGGGCGCCGCGTGCAGGGTCTGGGGCCCGCTCAGCGCGCCAAGCTCCTGGAGGAGTTCCCGGCCGCCGCGTAGACAACTTGTCTGGAGGCCGCCGCTGTGACTTGCAGCGGTAGTTGTCACCGGTGCCGGTGGTCGACCTGCGGCTCGGCACTGGAATCTCAGCGGTACCTGTCACCAGATGCACGAGCTTGTTGTCACCAACAGCACGTTCGCAGCCGTAGTTGTCACCACGCCGACGAACCCGAGAGTCGGTGACCCGCGGCGTCGTACAGGTCCCTGGCCGTCGACCGGCGCGAGCATCCGGGCGGTGACAGTTCGCGCTGCGAGGTGACAGCTATCGCGAGCAGTCACAGCCGCGGCGCTGGGCTTGGTCAGCTGCCTGCGGGGATCTTGCCGACGGCGGCTTCCATGTGGCGGTCCACCAGGGCGGGTGCGCCTACCAGCATGACCACGACGTTGCCCTGGCGTACCGCCATTGTCTTGAGCACCTGCTTTCCGGAGGGCAGTTCCATCGTCGAGGTGTAGGCGAACTGCTCGTCTCCGAGCTCCGGGGTGGACGACTTGGTGACCTTCACCTCGATGGGGGTGGTGCCCGCCGTCATCGTGTAGGTGGGACACGACGTGTAGGTACCGAACAACTTGCGCAGCTTGCTGGAGAGCACCGAGGGACGGTCGCTGTGCAGTTCTTCACCGAGCGTGGCGTCCGTGTCGTAGGTGAAGCTGGCCTCCGCCTTCGCAGCGAACATGGTCTCGTCGCCGCTCTGCCCCAGTTTCTCCAGTGAGGGGCAGCCCTGGACCGAGACGTCGTCGAACTCCCCGCTGTCGGGCTTCTCCTCGACCTGGACGTATCCGGTGCCGAGGTCCGCCTGCGAGAGCAGCAGAGCGCCCAGGGCGCCTTCGGCGAGGGGCTTCGGTTCCGCCGCCGGCTTGGCCTGGGGCTTCGCGTCGCTGCCTCCTCCCCCGCTGCCGCTGCTGCACCCTGTGATCAGTACGCCGCACAGAGCGGTGGCCAGCAGCCACCGTCGTGTCCCGGACGTTGAGATGCGCATAAAGACTCAACTCCCTCCCCGATTAACGGGACATGACACTACTGCCTCGTGTCGATCAGTGCCTCCCGCCCCACGCGTGTCGCCGTCCCGGTGCGCCGGGCGGGCCATGTCTCGATCCGCAGTAGGCGGCCGCCGAACCCGCGCGCCGCGCGCATGATGAGCAGCAGCTGGGCGGCGACTCGCCGTATGCCGTCCGGGCCGCATGGCGGAGCGGGATGCTGGTCGCGGGCGCGCTCGACCAGGTCCATCAAGAGTGATGCCAACAGGGCTGGTTGCCCGCTTGGGACCCGGTGGGTGGCCCCCTCGGCCACGTGGACGCGCGCGTGGGCGATGCGGCGAGCCGGCAGGTGTAGACGGGTGGGATGACCCGGTCCTGAGCCCCGGTGACCGGGTGGACAGGAATGCCCTCCAGAGCGGCGAGGCGCCCCGCGACGTCGAAGTCCAGGATCGCCGGGCCGCGCTGGGGTTAGAGGCCGCGCGGATAGGTGCGGTTAGGGCCCCGGTAGCAGAACGGGCACAAGTCCTGGTGATCACGGAGTTGCGATGCTCTGTGCTCAATGGGGAGACTTGTGCCCGCGCTTCCCTCATGGCTGACAGAACCGCTCTGGGGCCAACTCACGCCTGGCAGAACGCCTTCTACCGGCTCGGCCGCTGCTACGAGCCGCACCACCGTCATCGACGCCCTGGGGCCTGGAGGAGGTCGTTCAGGGTCCGGCGCGAGTAGCCCAGGGCGCTCGCGGCCGTCGTGGCGTTGCCGTCGTGTGCCAGGTACACCGTCCTGGCGGCGTTCTGTCGGCTGGTGCGGATCTCCTGCTGGACCGTCTCGCGCACGAGGGGGCCGATGACGCGGGTGGCGTGCTCGTACTCAGTCGCGACGTCGCGTGCCTCCCAGTAGGCCGCCGCCTGGCGCTCAGGGTCCGGCCCCGGGTCAGGCACCTCGAAGCTGAGCAGGTCCGTGAGCTCACGGGCAGCACGGGCAGCGCGGGCCAGCAGCGGCAGTTCGGCCTCGTCCGCCAGCAGCGACCAGTGAGCCCGGTGGATGAGGAGAGCGGCGTGCTGGGAGGTGCACTCCACCCACTGGTCCGGCTCGCTGTCGGACTGGGAGGTGGTGGACAGCAGCCACTGGCCGCGCTGAGTCACCCACAGGCTGAACGCGCGCCCCTCATCGCGTAGCACCTCGTCGTCCTGGTCCAGGACCCTCTGGGCGGTGCTGAGATCAAACCACCGAGCTTCCTGCCAGGGGAGGTCTGCCGCGGTGGCGGTGACGTCATCCACGGCACCGGTGATCACGGCCCACTCGACGTCGTCGCTGGGCAGTGTCCGTTGCCCCTCCTCATCCTTGATCGCGTAGTCTGCCGCGGCGAGCAGAGCACGCGTCGCCTCGTCGTCCAACTCGTCGCCGCCGGTGAAGCCGGCCGCATCCTCCCAAGTGAGCCCGGTCAGCTCCTCCGACAGCCTCCGCCCGTGGTGCACGAGGCAGTCCCAGCCGTCCTCTCCTAGGACGATCGCGGTCTCGCCGTGCCTGCTTCCACGCTCGAACAGCTCCGTCAGCAGTTCGGCAGTGATGGTCAGAGCCATGGTGTGCCCCCAGGGAAGTTGAAGTGCCGAGGTACCCCGACACTTCAACCGTAGGGGTACCCCGCCAGCTGGGCAAGAGGCGGCACTCCTCTGAGCGTTGAGTAAGAGGTCGCGCGCGGATAGACGTGCGGTCACGGTCGGCGGTTCGGGCGTTCGTCCCAGCGGTGAGTCGTCCTTGCCTACCTGATCAGGCTACGCACGGTAATGACCGTGTCGTAGAGGTCGAAGAGTGCGTCGATGACGGTGGTGCGCCGCTCGTAGCAGCGGGCGAGCCGGTAGAAGGCGTTCTGCCAGGCGTGAGTGCGTTCGACATGCCAACGCTGACTGGCCTGGACGGGCGCCTTCTCACCCTTGTGCGCGATGCGTCAGTGCAGGCCGCGTTCGTTGAGCAGAGCGCGGGTCTTGTCCGAGTCGTAGCCGGCGTCCAGGTGCACGGTGATGTCGTCGGGCAACGGTCCCAGGTCGTCCAGACGGTCCAGGGTCGGGGCGAGCAACGGGAAGTCGTGACGGTTGGCGCCGGCCAGGACACGGCCCAGTGGAATCCCGTATCCGTCCGTCATGCCCGAGCGCTTGAGGCCCTGTTTGCCGCGGTCGACCAGTGAGCGGCCGGCGGCCTCGCCGCCTCCGGGGGCCTTGGTGATGGAGCCGTCGACGGCAATCTGGTCGAGGACAAGGCCGATGATCCGGTCGTAGGAGTCCAGCGCCATCTGCTTGAGCCGGGCGAACACGCCCAGGCGTATCCACTCGTCGCGACGGCTGCGGATCGTGGTGGCCGAGCAGGTTGTGTCGGCAATCGCCTCGCAAGAGCAGCCGAAACGAAGCAGTTGCAGGAGCTTGTCGAAGATGACCCGGTCACTGTACGCCGCAGGAACGGCTGGGCGACGATGTGTCGCACCTCGGGGGCGAAGTCGGCACACAGCAGCCGCCCCAGCTCCAACCGTGATTCGTAGATCACGTGATCGCCGACGGTGGCCGACCAGTACGTACCCGAGTATTGCTGCTGCCCCTTGAACCAGCGGAACGTTCGCCACGGCCGGGCTTCCCCCAGCAGCCCGAGCGGCACCGAAGGCCAGTCCAAGTCCTCCACCACGGCCTCATCACCACGCCGGACACTCAGCCGTACCGGCGCAGCCACCGCTGTACCCATCGGACCACCAACCCTGCGTTTCCCGGGGCGACCCGTCGGCCGCCGAACGCTAGGGTCCTACCCTGATCGGCGTGAACAGGACGACTGGGGACGTCCAGTACTCGAAGGGGGAAACTACTCGCTCACTCGGCATGACCAGCCCCGTGTCCTATTGGCCACGCGGTGGCCATCGTCGGTGGAGAATGGCCACGGGATCTGGAAACCTACAAGGCTCCTTGAGGGTTACGCAGACAGGCGTGCAGAGCGGATCTCGGCCGCGGCGCTGCGCAAACGCGCGACGCACTGGGGGTAATCGGTGCCGGAGACGAGTAGGTGACCGCTGCGCCGCAGGGGTCCTACACGGCGCTCAGCCGGATAGGGATGAAGGGTGGCGTACGGGGTGACGTGGGAATGCGCTGCCGCGTTCGGAGGCAGCGGCAGCGTGGCGCCGGAGCCCTGGAGGAAGTGCACGGCAGTCGCGCCGAGACGGTTTTCGTCGGTGAGGAAGGTCAGGCCGAGGGCATGCCGGCCAGCCTGGGAGATGAGGTCAGCTCCGGTCACCTGCTCGATCAGCATGCCCAGCAGGGGGTCTGTGAGGTGGGTCGTGACGCTGATGATCCGTGGCCCGGTTGATGTGAGCCGCATGCGGATCTGCGCCGGGCCTGAGCGGTGTCCCAGGGCGGACAGCGCCCGGCTCGCCGAGTCCTCGACGGCGGGTGCGCAGACATCGTCCGCGTCGACCACCACTTCCACCGGAAGCAGCGCGGGTTCGGCCTGCGGGTCGAAGGTGGTGTGGGAGATCGCAACGACCTTGGGGCCGGATGGGGAGTCGGCGGTGTAGGCCGTGGCTTCGATCCCGTCCAGCAGTGGTTCGATCACCGTGCCGGTGCCGGGCCAGGTGGCGGCAGTGGCGGCCGACAGGGCTTCCGCAAGGCTGGGTATGCCGGTCACCCGGCGCGCGGCGTACCGCGTGCGGGGGGAGGCGGGCTTGCACACCAGCGGGAAGCCGACCTGATGCGCTGCTTCCAGGGCCTGGTCGTAGGAGTTCGCGTGGACGGCCCCGCTGTTGTCCACGCCGGCACTGGTGAGAAGTTGGGCCGTGCGGTGGCGCAGGGTGGTTGCTTCGATCGTCGCGGTGGATGGTCCGGGTAGCGCGAATTCCTGACGCAGTAGAGCGGCTGCGCGGTCATGGGCGGGATGAAAGGCCAGCACGCCTGCGATGGGCCAGGTGGAAGCCAACTTTCGGACCTCGTCGAGGACTCGGGGAGGGTCGAGGAGATTGGCGGTCCGGGCGCCGGCAAGATGCGGGCGTTGCCAGGTCGGCGTCTGCGCATCGATGAGGAGGAGTGGCCCGACTACTGCGAGACGTTGCATGGCGTGCTCCCACTCCGCCTGCGGTCCGCTGCCCAGGACGACAAGGTGCCCGGTGGGGCCGTCTCCCCGGCGGGACGCGTGGGTGTTCACGGGCGGTGCTCCAGAGTTGAGGACGTGGTGCGCTGGCTGGCGGTGTCAGAGGGTTCGGTCACTCTCTCTGGGTTGTCGGGGCGGGGCAATGGCTCCTCGTTCAGGTTCCCCGGCTGCGGTCGACATGAGGCTCGTTGTGTCACAGCGCGGGACGTGAACTGAACTTCTGATTGCGGCTGGCGGGACGCGGTCCACGCGATGGGAGAAGACGGCATTGCTGCAGGTCACGTGAGGTCTGCGTGGAAGGCGGTTCCACGGGGTGAGTCCCCCCGGCCATGTCTTCGCGCCCCGGCGCCCCACGGTTTCCGCGGGACCTCGCAACTTGGCGAAACATGCTCTCACCTGCGGATACTCTGCTTGGTGGGAGTCAACTCCCGGTGCGCGCAGCATGTTTGGGGGTGTACTGGAAGACCCTGTTCCTGGAAGGAGTGGTTCCTCCACAAGATTCCGTCCGCACGGTAGAGATGTCCTTGGCGGGCCCCGTGAGGCGGGATCCACCGCAAGCATCTACCAGGAGGGACTGCCAGTGATCGACACCGAGCTTGTCGAGGCCGCCAGCACGGTGGACGACGGAATGACCGCCCACGCCCGGGTCTACCTCGTGCTTCAGACCTTGAACGGCATGGGGCCCGGTCTGCACCCACTGCGGCGCATCATCGACGAGTCCGGCGTCGCCAAGTCGACTGTGCACCGCATCCTGAGCGCCGGTGTGGAGGCCAAGCACCTGATCTATCGCAAACCAGGCCGGTACGGCATCGCCACCGATGTGGCCAACCACCGCCCGGATGCGAGCGTCCACCTGAACCTGCCGCACGACAGTGCCCTTGACCGTGAGACAACGGTACTGCAGCGGCAGACCGCGCAGGTGGCCATGGCCTTCAGCGCCGTACTGATCGATGACACACCCGGCCGGCTCATGCTCGATCACACCTGTGGCCGCCGCAGCGATTTCCAGGCGGCGTTCAACCATGCCGACCCAGACACCAAAGTGGCCCTGCGGTACGCGCCGCTCACTGCGGATGCTGCCGGACTCGCGATACTCTCGCACCTCGACGGCGCTCCTCAGAGCCACCTCATGCGGGAGATACGCTCCGAGGGCTACGTGCTCACTCAGTCACCACTGCCGGACTGGAAGATGCTCGGCGTCCCCTTGTGGCGTGGCTCGACCGTATACGGCTCGCTGGTGGTCATGGGACTCCGCCCGCAGATGGAACGCAACCGTCGGGAGTACGCCGCGGCCGCGCTGGCCTGCGCCGCGCGGCTGAGCGCCCGCTGCGAGCTGGGAAGCGGCGCGATGCGCCTGGCCAGCTGAGGCGCTCGCTCTGAGGGTTTAGTTGGCACATGAGCACGTCAGTTGGCGGACTTGATCCTGTAACGCTGTGTTGCGATCAGTTACGAAGAACGATCCTCAGCGTCCATCAGGTACTGCTGCTGTGTGGGTGCTTGAGCGAGGTAACGGACACGAAGATTCCATCGAATTGCAGTCAGCTTGACCATTTTGTCACGCTGTACGCCAGGGCTGCGGGGTCGGTTGCGGTTCGGGACCAACTGGCTGTGTCGGTGGAGCTCGACGTGGCAGGTGGATGCTGGCGAGGTCTGTTGGTCGGTCCGGGATATGGATCACGTTCCGGTGCTGCCGTCCCGGCCGATGCGGGGATTCACCTGGCGGGCGATGCAGCGGCACCGCCCCGGTCTTGACGTGATGGCCTCAATTGGCAGGAAGCACGACTTCGAGTCACTGGAGGAAATGTGCCTGCTGGTCGCGCTGGACTTCTTGAGGGCCTCAACTGGATCGTGGTGATCAAGAGTGTCCACGCTCAAGGGGAAACGCTCCACGATCTAGGTGGAGGGCTCCTGCGTCGAGAACCCTCAAACCCGGACCACGAAGTCTCTCTGAAAGAGTGTCCGCATGGGTGAACTCGTAGAGCGCGTTGACGATCAGGACCGTGTGATCCGACCGGTGGAGCGTGGTGAGGCGGTTCGGAACCGATGGCTATACAGGATGGCTATGGTTCTCGTCCGTGACCAGTCCGGCCACTATCTGGTGCATCAGCGCCCAAAAGACAGCTCCCGCTTCCCGGGCGAGTACAGCTGGCTTGTCGCCGGCGCCGTGGCGGTCGGTGAGTCCTACGAGGCCGCGGCTTCGCGGGAACTGTTGGAGGAATTTGGAGTGGAGTCGCCGGTTCGGCCTCTCTTCAAGTTCCTTTGTCATGGGGAGTTGAGCCCCTACTGGTTCGCCGTACACGAAGTCATAGTCGAGGACCGGCGCGTCGCGGCCAATCTGTCAGAAATTGCCTGGCATGGCTGGCTGACGGAAGGGGAACTCGTGCAGGCCATGGACGCGTGGCACTTCGTGTCCGACAGCCGCGACGCCTTCGCTCGCTACCGGGCCCTTGCCTCGCAGGGATAGTGACCGGCTGGTGCATCGCTCGCCTGGCAAGCTCCGGTTGCCCCGGTTTGCCCCACCCGGCCTGTCTGAACGGCAGATGTTCCACCGGCCGGGTGGTCGTCACTCAGCGTTGCGCCAGAACGCGTGCTGTCCGCGCCAGGATTCTCGTCCTGGTCAGCGCCCTGGGATGCTCACGCATGTGGATCACGTCCATGAAGGCCTTGTTGACCACTGGATCGATGACAGATGCGGCGGTAACCCTGTCGCCGGCCCAACGAATCAGCCGGTAGCCCCGAGGGTAGGGCCCTGTCACATGAGGCTGGGCGAGATCGGCGGTTGTCGACAGCTGCCAGGCTGCGTCGACCACGGCTCGAACTCTCTCGAAGTACCCCCGGGCCGGCTGATGAGGGGAAGCGCCTGACTGAAGGTGCGCGGAGAGCGAGGTTGCTGCCAGGGCCGCCAGCGTGAGCCCTTGGCCGTAAATCGGGTTCACCGAAGCCACGGCGTCACCGACGACTACCAGTCCTCCCGGGAATTTCCGGAGACGGGTGAAGTTGCGGCGCTGGCTCTCACGGAATGTGAAGGTCTGCACGCTGCCGTCGAGCTCGCATTGCTCAGCCACCTCGCGAAGAGGCGCGACGCAGCGCCGCATCCGGCGCCGGAATTCCCGGGGGTCGTGTCCGGGCCTGTAATCGTTGTATCCAACAAGGACCACGGACCAGCGGTCTCCCTCAACGGCTGCGAGCGCTCCTGGCTCGCTCAGGCGTTGCTGGTAGTCACTGGCCGGTCCGGGTGACGCATGCGCGATGACGGTTTCCGGCAGCTCCGCGCCCCGGCGGAACATGGCGGTGGCGTAGCCGAGGTCCACCTTCATCCGGTCCATGGGAGGCTGCTGCCATCCATGATTGACGAGCCATGTTCCCAGTCGGCTCGATCGGCCCATCGCATCGACAACCAGGTCGGCTTCCAGTTCGTCGTGAGCCAAGGATTCCAGGCCGGGCTGCATGGATGACAAGCGCACCCCGCTGACGCGAGATCCACTGAAAACGAGGTCGCGTGCTTGTGCTGCCTGCACGTTCACGTTCTCCAGTGCCAGGACCCGCCGTCTCACGTGTTCCTCAATGAAGGGGCGGGTGGCTCCGAGCATGGTGCTCTCGGGCGCGCAGGGTTTGAGAACTCCGTCGATGTAATACTGCACTGCTGGGCCCGTTCCCAGGCGAGCTCCCCCTTCGATCAGCTCCTTGCTGATGCCTGGGAACAAGCGCTCCAACTGTGTGTGTCCCATGGACAGAAGGGCATGGAGTTGCTCCTTGTGAGGGGCTCCGCGGCCTGTACCACCTGAAACGGCAGCGTCCGGCTCAAGAATGACCACCTCGGTGGCGTGATCACTCAGTACCCGTGCGGCGAGCATGCCTGCGAAGCTCCCGCCCATAACTACAGCACGTCGCACTCTGATATCTCCCTGTTCCCACTGGTTGGCCCATGGATGGCTTGTGGCTGTTTCGCCTTGAGGTGCCTGACCTGGTATCCGCTCAGACGACCCACTGCACCCAGCAGTACGGGCCTCAAGTAGGTGCGGCTACGGATGGTTTCCCCGCGGCGTGGTGGCGATGCCTGCTGTGCTGGTGTCTGGGCAGCGCCGTGGCTGAAGTCAGCCTGCACGGTCTGTCAAATGGTCCAGTGTGCTGTCCCGTCTGCCCATTGTGGAATCGACAGCGGGCTGCGGAGCAATCGACGAGGCCGTCCGAGATAGCGGGGTGGACGTTGGCTCGTCACGGCGCTCTTCCTCGAACTCACGCAAGGCTGCTGCGACGAGAGGGTGGGCAAGGGCTTGGGCCGCCAGAAGCAGACGGTCGCGCTCATCGGCCGCGGGGGTGTTCTCCCCGGGCAACGGTGTCAGGGGCCCGTCCGGAGGCTGAAGTGGACCCTGGTGATCGCCGAGTCCGCGCTCGTGTTTGAAGCGTTGCAGACGATTTGCCGCCTGACGCAGCGCGGCGGCCGTGGCGGCCGCCTGCAGTTCCTGCTCAGCCATGGGTACGGCGGCTCCCGGTTGCGCAGCGAGCCGTTCCTGGTGCAGGCGGTAGACGGCCTCAGCGGAACCCGGGGACACCCAGGGGCGCAGTGCCCGAATGCCGTCGAGAATCTCGATCACTCTGCGGTGCAGGTTGAATGTGACATTCGCTGCCAAACGGTGGTTTCGCGAGGAGTCCACACTAAAGGCAAGGTTCTGGTCGACGCCGGCGACGACCAGTTCCCACAGGGGCTGCAGTGCCTTGAAGTCACGTCGTTCGCGAAGCCATGCGCCTATTGCTCCGCCTGACAACCCATAGCACATGATGATGGTGCCGACGACCCCGCAGGTCGAGCCGAAGACGCCGACGGTGTCAAGGGTGTGATTCCCGAAGGCCGAGAGGACGATGGCCGGAGCGCCGCAGACCACGTACCCGAAGACTCCCAGCATCGCGATACCGAACGCACGCAGTGAATGCTGCAACTGGGGATCGTCCAAGCGTAGTTGACGGCACTGGCGGAACGTGTTCAGCGTGCCACTGGAAAGCGTGGCCAGGAAGACGGTCAGGAACAGCAGGACCATGGGGTCTTCTGAGAAGGCGGTGTTGAACCGCAGCGGATCCGCAGGTCCGGCGAGATCTGCAAGCGTGAAGAAGAGGACCATCAGTGCTGCGGCGGCGATGTAGACCGCGCTCCACGCGCTAACCGTACGCCGCAAGGAGGAAGCTCTCTGCCGAAGCCGGGGATCCCAGAGCAATGTGATGATGTGTACCAGGGAGAAGCAGATCAGGATACCCAGGTAGACCGGGAGGGTCGCAAAGCTGGGTTGGCCTGTCACCTCTCCGACGTTCCTGTATCCCTCGGGAGATGCCATGGCATAGACCATCGAAGCGCACAGAAACATCGATGTGGTCAGTGCCAGCGTGGGTGTCGGGTCACGCCAAAGCGCCAAGGCCTTCCAGCACGCAATCGTGAGGGTGGCGGCGGCGATGAACAGGTACACGACATTCGACAGATGCTCAGACACCTGACCTCCGGTGAGAGAGGACTGAGGTCAGGAAGCCTGTCTGGTGCTGGTCACTTCGCAGCTGAAGGTGCCTTTCGAGCATCACGGTGGCGAATGCCTCTGCGCGTCGCTCGTGGGCCTCTTCATAGTGCGACCGAGTCAGCACCTGGAGCACGGGGCCGGGCTTGAGACCGGGCAGCAGCTGACGCACAACATCCTCGGACATCGGCTGGCGGGTGCTGTCCTCGGCCGGGTGCTCTTCCCAGAGATGGAAGAGTTCGTGAAGGCTCGCGTGGAGCTGGGTGAGTTCGCTGGCATGAGAGTCCACCACGATGAAGTCCCGGTCCTGGCCTCGGGCGCAGAATCCCGAGACCTCGGGCGGCAGCGGCGCCCGAGTGAGGGTGATGGGCTTGCCCCGCTTCCTCGCCACGGTGTCGACGAGCCCCTGAAGTGTTCGCACGCCCGAGAGCCCGAGGTCACGCCGGATGAGCCGGGTGGCTGATTGCGTAGCGACAAGAATCTTCAACTGCTCGCGGAGCGAAGACCGCAGGGAGCCGGGCGGCCGGTCCTCGCTGCCGCGTCCCTGGTGGTCGCCTGGCCTGGGTCGAGGTCCGCCCGCTGACTGCTTGTTGCTCCGGTTCTCATTCATGACTCAGTTGAAGGCCTAACTCCGCACTACGCCGTGCCGACGGATTCGCTAACCGTGAATTCATCTCAGTGGCCCATGCCCCCGCCGCCATCGACGGGGATCACTGCGCCGGTGATGTATGAGGCTTCTGCGGAGGCCAGAAAGGCAACGGCCGCAGCGATCTCCTGCGGTGCCGCCATGCGTCGCAGCGGGATCTGCTCGATGAGTGCGGCACGCTGGTCCTCCGGCAGCTGCCGTGCCATGTCAGTGTCGGTGAGCCCGGGAGCGACGACGTTCACGGTGATGCCTCGGCTGCCGTACTCCCGAGCAAGTGAACGGGCCAGCCCGATCAGTCCGGCCTTGGAAGCGGCGTAGTTGCTCTGGCCGACTTCACCCCGCATCGCGACGGTGGATGAGATGAGCACGATGCGCCCGCCCTTGCGGAGCATGCCCTTCAGAGCCCGGCGGGCCATCCGCGCGGGGCCGATCAGGTTGGTGTCGATGACTGAGGTGAGGGCCTCGTCATCCATGCGTAGCAGCAGCCCGTCGCGGGTTATGCCCGCGTTCGCCACAAGCACATCGACGGGACCGTGGGCCTCCTCGACCTCCTTGAATGCCTGGTCCACCTGGGCCGTGTCAGTGACGTCGCAAGACACGGCCATCAAGCCCGCCGGCGCGGCGCCCGTGCGGTGCGTGATGGCTACTCGGTCGCCCTGCTCGGCGAATCTACGGGCGGTGGCCAGCCCAATTCCCCGGTTGCCACCGGTGATCAGCACAGAACGGTTCAAGTCGTCCCACTTCCCCTCCCCGTGAAGCTGCACCAGGCAGAAGCCCCGGGTTCAGCTGCTCAGCAGATCTCGATCAAACCAGCGCGCTTGTTCTGTTTTTGATTGCCGCTTCCAGCGGATACTGCCGCGTTACGGTGCTGGCAGTACACCAGTTGGGCACGCCCGCACGCGGAACTTCTGGGGCGGCCCAGTGCCGCTGCTTCCTGCGGGGCGCTCTTTGCATCGGCTCGACCGGAAGGGGAGAAGGTGCAGTTCGGGGCTCTGGCCAAGAGGTCGATGGCCGTGTTGGAGCCGTGCCATGACCCCGCGCTTGCGCCCAGGCCGCAACGTACCCAACTCCACTCCAAAACCGCCAGTCTGGTTTGCTATGCAGATCTTTGCGGACGGGACGCTGTAGATCTACGGCAAATTTTTTGCACCAAATCCCCTTCTGCGCATCACGAACCTCATGACCACGAGACACAGGAAGGGAATATGGTCAAAAAGACCAAGAAGCCCAGGCATCCCATCGGTGAACTACTGGAGCCCAAGAGGGCCCTGATCCGCCCGGAGTCCGTCGGTCTGCCCCAGCCGCCCGCGGACCGCCCCGGCCCCAAGGCGGAGGGACTCACACAGAACGACATGGATATTCTTCTCAAAAGGTCAGGAAGGACCTATAACCGTCTCGAATGCGGTCAGTTGCGATTCCCACCCGACGACTACCTCGTTTCTGTGGGCCGCCTGCTGAACCTGACAGCGGACGAGTACACCATGCTGTGGCTGCTCGCCCGGGGCCACCGCCCCACCCATCCGCTCCACCCGCCAACAGGGCTGGCCGGCCCTGAACTGTGGCAGGAGGCGTGCGACGGCCAACGCCACATGATGTACGTGACCGACCTGGCCTGGACGCTGCTCGCCCACAACAGTGCCTTCGCGGACATGTTTGCCCACGGCGTTGCACCAGCGAACACGGCGAGATGGATGCTGCTGACGGAGGAGGGCCGCACCACCCTCATGGACTGGGAGACCACCTGGGCTCCGTCTCTGTCTGCCCAGCTTCAAGCCGCTCTCGCGGAAAACCCCAGCAGCGAAGTCCTGCAGAAGATCGACGCCGACGTGCGCGCTGACGCGGTCGCCGGCCCGATCTACAACTCCGTCACCACGCCGTCGATCGCTCCGGACGGGGTCGTGAGGCGACTGCGTCATCCGCTGTACGGACCGGGGGCAGCGAAGATGGTAGCCGCCAATCCGTATGCCTCCCCTGGCGCGCGGATGATCATCGTAATCTTCGAGCCAGAGGAGACTGCAGAGGACGGGCGCCAGGACATCTCAACATCCTCACACTAACGCAGGTGTTGTGTGGCCTTCTTCACAACTCCTGACCGGCGAGAAGTGATCAGAATGCGAGCATGCATATTCCAAACGAACTCGCCGAGATCGCTCCCGGTGTCCACGCCTGGCTCCCTGACTTCCCGGGTACGTGGGGGATGGCGAACTGCACTCTGGTCGCCTCGGACTCCGGCGCGCTCCTTGTGGACACTCCGTACACGGCCGCGCTGACAGAGGCTCTGACAGCGGCGGCCCACCGCGTGCTGCCGCCATCGGCCTCAATTTCCACGGTGGTCAACTCGCACGCCAACGGCGATCATTCATATGGCAACGGGTTGTTTCCTCACGCCGAGATCATCAGCACAGACGCGAACCTGGCGCATCTATGCGCCGAACCGGAACCTGCTCAACTTCAAGCACTGCTCGACCAATGCCGGACCGACGAACCGTTCGACCGCTACATGCTGGCCCACTTCGGCCGCTACGACTACCGCCGGCTGCGCCTGGCCCCGCCCACCCGCACCTTCAGCGGGCAACTCGATCTCCAGGTCGGCTCGACGTCTGTAGAACTGATCGAGGTCGGGCCCGCCCACACCGCAGGTGACCTCATCGTCCATCTGCCGGACCACGGCGTCGTGGTTGCTGGCGATGTCCTGTTCATCGGGGATGTACCCGTGCACTGGGCCGGTCCCCTCAGCGGCGTTGTCGCCGCCTGCCAGCAAATACTCGACCTCGATCCGCACGTGGTGGTCCCCGGCCACGGCCCGCTCGTCGGCACCGCCGAGGTCCGCCGCTACATGCACTACATCACCGAACTCCGCGAGCGGATCCACACCCTCCACACCCAGGGAATGGACGTCGAGAGCGCGGCGTCCTTGCTCCTGCACGAGTACCGTCGCCCCGACCTGGGCCTGTCCGAACGGCTTGCAGTGCTGACCGCGACGGAGTACCGCCACCTCACGCCGACCACCGACCCGCTCCACCTGGTCCAGATTCTCGGTGCTGCCGTGCGCCTGGCTCCCGACTGTGTCCCGGCAACGGTGCCATCACGCGACACCCTCATGGCCGAGCTCGAATCGCTCATCTGACACGCTCGACCCACCGCCCTCTTACCCGGAGCTGCCCATGCCCGCTGCCTACGTCACGCGTCCCTGCATCGCTCTGCCCTCCCACAAGATCACCACAGACGAAATCTGTGAGGACATCAAGCGAGCCCATCCCACGCTGCCCCGCCTCGGCGTCATGCTGCGCTACGCCCGCCGAACCCAGGTCCTCACACGCCGATTCACCCAGCCTCTCAGCCACCCCACAGTTGGCGGCAACGCGCCTGTTGCCGACCGGAACCAGGTGGCCTTCGCAGACGCGGCAGAGCTGGCCGTGCGTGCCGCGAAGCAGTCCCTCGAATCCTCCGGCCTCACCGCGGCTGACGTGGACTGCGTCGTAACCTCGCACACCACCTCGTGGACCGTGCCCGGCCTGGATATTCACCTCATCGAAGAACTCGGGCTGCGCCCCGACGTGCGCCGCATTCCCATGAGCACCCTGGGCTGCGTGGGCGGGGCGCACGCCCTGACCAGAGCCGCCGAGCACGTTGCCGCGCGGCCCGGCACCACCGTGCTCGTCGTCGTTGCAGAGACGCTCAGCACTGTCTACAACCATCACGACACCAGCGTCGAGTCCATGATCTACAAAACGCTGTTCGGTGATTCAGGCGGCGCGTGTCTGGTCACGAGCGCGCCGCTGGGTGCGGGTCTGCGCATCGACAGCACCTGGGAGTACGTCCTGCCCGACAGCCGCAAGCGCTACGCGGGCAGACTCGACGCCAGCGGCCTGCACTTCGACTCCCAGAAATCGGCCACCAAGGCTGTCAGCGACATCATGCCCGCTCTCCTGGGTCACCTGAACCAACAGCGCCTGGACGCGATCGAGTTCACCGTGCTACACCCCGGCGGGCCGCGGATCATCGAGGACGCCGAGCACGGCCTCGGTCTCGAACATGCCCCCGGCCAGGGAGACGCAACCAGGACAACACGACATACATGGGCCACGTTGCGTGAAGACGGCAACCTCGGCGGAGTCGGCGTCCTCGCCGTACTGGACCGCACCCACGACGACCCGCCCGCCGGGGGCGCACGTGGCCTGCTGCTGGGTGTCGGGCCCGGATTTGCCGCGGCCGGGGCCACAGCCACCTGGCTTCCCTGAGCCCGGAGAACGCCGCTGAGCAGGGGGTCCTCAGGCCGACGGCATCGCTTCACAGGTGCGCCGCACCGGGCTGATGCGGGACGGGCCGGGCGCCGGCCCGGTCAACGGCCGCTCGAGGGGCCACACTGCCCCGCCCGAACCCGGCAGATCAGATCATGCACGCGTCTAAGTCTCGTGTTGACCCGCCAGCCTCTGCGACGCAGGAACCTCAGGGCCTTGCAGAGGGGTCGCTGACCGGTGGCTCGCCTTCGGACCGCATGAACTTCAAGAGGTCCCACACCAGGGATATGACCTTGCGCCTTTTCCTGGACGGCAGCGAGAGCATCCTGTCGGTGAGTTCCCTGACTTCTGGATCCTCGTAGTCACGCCTTGGCTGATTCAGGGCGGCAGTAAGCGCCTCTCGCAGCTCGTGCCCGATCCTTCCCGAGTCTCCGCCGGCCGCGCTGCTCCGCATGGCCACCTGCGTGATCCCCTTGCCCTTGAGCAGAGCCAGATGGGTCAGTTGGTCATGAACCGGCTGCAGGGCCCTGAGGAGCGCTTGGCCCTCGCTGGCAGTGAAGAAGCCCGGCGCGACCCCGAAGAACCTCTCCAGGCTGGCGACCACCGGCACCTTGGGAGTCCGCAGCCCATTGAGCATGTTGCTGACCGTCGAGTGGGAGATGCCGGTACCGGCTGCGATTTCGTCGAGCGTGTACTTCTTCCGGTCCTGCTTCAAGCGGGTCTCATGAAGGAAGACGAGCCGGTTCTTGAAGATCGTCTGAGGGTCTTCCGCAGTCTGTGGTTCAACGCCGTCGAGCAGTTTCGTTACCCGACCAACTGGGATGCCTGTCCTGTGGGAGATATCGCCAATGTCGATGAGATCGCGATCACGACCGAGCAGTGCGAGAAGTTCGTCTATTGAGGCGACGGCGGCTGCCAGGTCGTTCGCCTGCGACGCGTCAGGGGCGGCATCCATAGCCGGGGCGGTCTCCTGCTTCGTAGGCGGGTGCAGCCGCGGTCTAACGGCTTCTCAGACAGTAGCGCCCGCACGTATCTCACGTCACCTAGTGCAGTCACAATCGTGACAGGCGATGGTTGCCCGCGATCCACGCAGAAGGCCGAACGTCTCGGGATTTCCACGTTTGTTGACAAGATTGGCGGCCTGCATCAGGATCGCTTCCGTACTTCCGATGCTGACCGACGGAAGGCATACCTGGCTCCGTACTGCGTGTGCATCGCTTGAAAGCCGTCTTCGCTCCGTCGTTCATCGTCCTGCCGGCGGGAGTCACCTGAAGCGAGCTGTCACATCACAGAACTGAGGATCTGACCAGCCCGCGGTCCCGAATCGGGCCGCAGCATCGTCGAGGGGGAAACACATTGAGTACGGGCGTGCGCACGGAGGTCATGGGCTCAATCGACACCGCTCAATTTGCGGTGGACCTACATGCCAGGCGTCTGTCAGAGCTCATCAAGGGCAGACGAGAGAATCTTGGACTGAACCAGGAGGACGTCGCCGCGAGGCTGGAGATCACCTCTCGTGCGTACGGCAACTGGGAGCGGGGGATCGTCAAGGAGTGGACCGACCACAAACTCTACGCACTTGCAGACGCCCTCGAGATGACCGACTTCCAGACCGCCCGTGTCTTCTGGCTTGCGGTCGGGCGGGCCCCACAGCCGGAGCTGCGTCCCCTGGCCCGGGAAGCAACCAGGCAGAAGTCCGCCACCGCCGCGTTTCTCAGCGATTACAGCATCATGATGGATGCCTTCTCACTTCCCACATGCCTCATCGACCACGGGTGGAACGTGAAGAGAGCAAACAGGGCATACCTCGACCTCTTCCGCTCCGTGCGACCTCACCCCACAGCCTTCCCGTCCCGCAACTTTCTGCGCTTCGGGCTGTTTCACCCTGACGCCGCCATGGTCTTCGCAGGTCATCGTGACTGGCAGCTATCCATGCTCGCCCAGCTGGCATTCAGCCTGGAGATGCATGACCACCCATCGCTCCAAGCTATCCGCCGGGAGGTCTGTCGCGACCCTCAGCTCGAACACGCATACCACCACGACATGCCGGACTGGCTATTGGGGCCAGGCGCCGACCTGGTGCACGACGAGGGAACAGTCCGGGAAGTACGACACCCCGATCCCCACGTCGGCCTCCAAGGATGCCGCCTCGTGGAGGAGACGCCGCGTTCCCTGCAGACTGTCGGACTTACGCGCATCACATTGGTACTGACAGCCCCCGGCAGAGACCGCCCCACCCCGGAGCACCCCCAAGTGCACAACCAAGCCTGGGCGGGCGCAGCGTTGACCTGTTCTCCAGAACCGTCAGCCCGCACTGCGAGGTACAGCGGCAGGAACGCCTGGCCGAGGGAAGTACCCAAGATCGCCAGTTAGCTGCCGGTGGCTCGGAAACCTACGCCGCCCCCAGTACGTGCCCTGCAGCGGACAGACGTGGCTGAACAGCTGATCTGGCATCAACGGGAGGAAATATGGCTACGAACTCTCAAGCGCCTCGTGAGCGCAAGAATCTCGACCGAACCTGCGCAGCAGCCCTCGCCCTGCTCCAACTGTCCTCCCGCAGACACAAGTTCTGGTTCATCGTCGAACGTAGCGGCTTGTCGAGCGCGGAGGTCCAACGCCGGCTCCTTCAGCTCATCGACGCCAAACTCTGCCAGCTGCTGCGCAACGCCGTCCGGGCCGCTGTGGAACGGACAGTGTTCGTCGCCCGCCCCGACTTTGCCGCCGGCCAGGCATCGTGAGCTCTCCTGGTCGAGTGCGGCTCGCCCAGCTGATCCGCCAGCCTTCGACGCCGGATCAGTGGTACACGCTGAAGGGCGCTAGTACACAACTGGGCCAACCGCCGACCACGCCAAACCAGGAAGGGCAACGTGCCAGCCGAATCAGTAGAAACACTCCCCGGGGAGCACCGATGACCTAGTACTCCCCATCAAGGCCTCGTCGCGCCTGCCAGCGCAACGTGGCCTGGCCCTGAGCCCGATGCGGTGTTCCACCACCCCATCGACCTTGAGCCCGTCGTCATCGCTCGACATGCCCTTCGAGCGAAGCCCTGCCCTCCTCGGGAGAAGCAGGGCGAAATCACTCCATCCCAGAGCTCGCGCCCCTGCCTGAGGGTGCGACGTTCCACGATGTCGGGAACGGATTCGTATTCATGATGCAGCAAACAGCTGCCATTTGTCACTCGCCCCTGCCCGAATCTCGCTCTCTGAACATGGTCCGAGGTTCGCTCTCCAGCCCTGTGACGGCGCATGGCTCGTCGTCGCCTGGCAATGAGCCCCTTCGCTGCGTGGACTCCCAGCCGGCCGCTCCGACGTGTACTCACCGAACGGCACAGCTGTGAGCGTCCGCACACTTCCACGGCACGTTCCCCGCGAGCGGCTCCGTCCCCATCAAGCCGTCCACGCACCCGCACGGACCACCGACGCGGAAACTCGCCAGCGTACTGGCCTCCTTGCAGCACTGCCACCGCTGTCGGCACGCATGCACAAGCTCCTGGTGCACGGTGACCGCCACAACACCTACATGGCTGGCAACCTGCAACGCGGCGGGAAGAACACCGCCTCCTCCGACCACGCCTGGGCCATCACCCGCGCTCTCGCCGCAGACGCAATCCGAGCCGGCTGGGACCGCGCTGCCTTCCTCCAGGTTCTCCTCGACGGCCCGTACAAGGCCGGTCACCACGCTCGCGCGCTCCAGCACCGCCGCGGGTACGACTGCGCAGCTGCATGGCTCACACGCGCCTGGGACGGCGCACGACTGCATGTACAGACCACCGACCCCATCACCTCCCGCCAGGACTTCTACGCCGCCTTGGCCGAGTTCCGCACCAGGATCGAGCGCACTGCCTGGAAGGGCACTGCCGGCAAGACCGACATGCGGAACCTGGTCGCACGCATGGAGATCTGCTCGCGGGCCGGCAGCTGGGACCACGCTGTGTCAGAACGCGACCTGGCGGAACGTATGGGCTGCAGCCGGACAACCGCGCACACCTCAACCCAGCGCCTCCTGAAAGCCAAGCTGCTCCGTCAGCTCGACAGTGGCTCGCCCACCGAAGGCGGGAGGTGGATGCTTCGCCCCCACCCACCCCGCACAACGTCTCAACACTGGGCCACCCACAAAGGGCCGGAGGCTGGGGGGGCCCTTAGTGGCCCAATCGCGAGACAGCGAGGGGAAGAAGCCAACATCGATACGCTGGCCGCAGCCCAGGTGATGCACCAGGACGCGTTCGCTCACCGCGGTCTCGGAGGAAGCGGCCTTGCGCTCCTGGCCGCTCTGGCCGAGCTCGATGGCCAGACCATTGAGGAACTTCAGGCAACCGCGACAGTGAGCCGCCCAACTGCATACCGGCAGATCAACACGCTCAGGGCCCTTGGACTCGTCGCAAAGGTCGGAGAGCTCTACCACCTCTCCCCCACGGCTCTTGAGGGCATGGGCGCACAGACGCATGAGTGCACGGATCCCGTGACTAGCTGGGACGATGCCGCCCGGCGCCTCGGCACGCGTGGCGTGGGCGCCCGCCGACGACAGCGTCACCAGGCGCAGCGGGCACACTGGCTGCGGGTACAGGCCCGGCTCGCGGAGCATCGGCGCACGGCGCGTCCAGCGGAACCGGTGCCTCACCCGTCCGTGGCACAGGTCCATCTCGTGCGCCCTGACGGCTGTGTCGTGGACCCGACTACGGGCGAAGTCATCGACGGTCTGTACGTGGCAGCCGACGGTCAGTGGATCTGGCACCAGGACGAACCCTTCGACACCCCTGTGAAGACCGCTGCTTCTGTCCGGGATGATCCAGGGGTGGGCCAGGTCGCTGCGTGAGATGCCTCTTGCAGGGTCTGCGTCCGCTCCATGCTGTCTCAGGAGGGAGCCGCGGCCTCATCCTGGCGGGGCCCTGTGCGGCGCTGGCGGATTATCCTCCCGCTCGGGAACCTCGCCCTGCCGCCCGAGCCCGTCGCCCGCCCCAGGGGCCCGTCCTCGGCCGGCGGGCTGCCCACCCCGATCGACCGCAGTCCACGCCACGCAGACGTGGGGTTCGGCGCGTGAGGGACGGGCGTGCTCCTCGGTGTCGAAGTTTCTCCGAGGAGTCTGCGGCTGCCGGGGTCCCGGCGGCGGTGTATCGGATACTCCCGTGTGGCGAGATGCGAGACGAGCTTCTCTCGCCGGAGGCAAACTTGACCGCTCCGGGGTCCTCGCGCCGACCCCACGCTGTGACAGGCTCGCTCCGGCCTGCGAGCCCGGGCCGTCAGTGAGGCTGCGGCGGAAATGAGCCGGGCTGCGAGTACCCGGGCAGCATGACGTAGCCGTGCTGCCCAGCCGGCGGGCGTGTGAAGGGGCATGCCGCTGGGTCGGCGGGGGTGGGCGCAGCGGCAGGCGGAGCGTCCCTGCTTGAGGTGAATCCCTCGGCGACCAGCGAGCACAGGCCCAGAAAGGCATCGCGGGTCCTGGGCCGCATGATGTCCAGGTCCACTTCGGCGCCGACCGCCAGGTGCTCGTCGAAGGGAACCGAGACGACGCCGCGGCACCGCGCGGAGAAGTGGGCAACGATGTCCTCCACCTTGATCATCTGGCCCTTCTCACGTACGCCGGAGATGACCGTCAGGCCCCTGCTCACCAGGTCCGTGTAGCCGTGTGCGTTGAGCCAGTCCAGGGTGGTGCTGGCGCTGGAGGCGCCGTCCACCGACGGGGTCGCGACGACGATCAACTGATCGGCCAGGTCGAGGACTCCGCGCATAGCGCTGTAGAGCAGGCCGGTGCCGGAGTCGGTGAGGATGATCGGATACTGGCGGCCCAGGACGTCGATGGCGCGGCGGTAGTCGTCGTCGTTGAAGGTGGTGGAGATGGCGGGGTCGACGTCGTTGGCGAGGATCTCAAGGCCGGAGGGGGCCTGGGAGGTGAAGGACCTGATGTCCATGTAGGTGTTGAGGGTGGGGATCGCCTGCACCAGGTCGCGGATGGTCGCTCCGGTCTCGCGCCGCACCCGCCGTCCGAGGGTGCCGGCGTCCGGGTTGGCGTCGATGGCCAGGACCTTGTCCTGGCGCTCGCTGGCGAGCGTGGCACCAAGCGCCGTGGTGACGGTGGTCTTGCCGACGCCGCCTTTGAGGCTGATCACGGCGATCCGGTAGCAGGAGTGGACAGGTGTGCGGATGAGCTCCAGCTTGCGCTGTGTCTCGGTGTCCTCCCGTGCGCCACCGATCCGGAAGCGTGAGGGACGGGTTCCGGGGCGGGCGCTGCGCGGCTTGGGCGGGGCGCCGCGCAGGAGCCTTTCGGAGGACAGCTGCTGCGCGGCGCTGTGCCCAAGTGGCGCCTGCGCCGGTACGTACAGGGCAGCGGGCGCCGTTTGCGCAGGGGCCGCCGGCGCGACGGTGGGCATGGCGGCGGGCGTGGCATACCGCGGCGGCCAACTGGTCCCCGCTGGCACGGGGCCACCGGCCGGGAACCCGGGAACGGCGGAGGTGGGATGGGCCACGGCTGGCGGATATCCGTACCCGGCCTGCGCAGACGGAGGATCCTGCTGCGGGTATGCGGCCGCCGGAGGCGGATCTGCGTGGTTCGCGGGCGGGGGCTGCAGGGTCTGCACCGGCTCCGGGGGCGCAGCTTGCTGAACGGGCTGACTGGTCCACGGCGCGGGCGCCGCGGGGACGGGGGCCTGCTGCGGCTGGAGTGTGCTCGGATCCGGCACCAGAGACAGCGGTGCAGGGGCGGTATCCGGCTGGGGTGCAGCCTGGCCGTACCAGCCCGGCCCCGTGTAGGTGACAACGAAGGGCCCGTGGTCGGGATCGGCGTCGCCGCCACTGGTCGGCTGGCTCTGTGCGCTCGGGGCCCAGCCCGCGTCTCCCCCAACTGGCTGGCTGTGCATGGTTCCTCCTGATCTGAGCAACCACCGGATGGGCGGTGCTGTTCGCGGCGTCGGGCCGGGGTCTGATGCGGGACCAGGAGGTGACCGGCGCTGCGGTTCCTGCGCTCTGGACGGCCCCCCTTGACCGCGGCTGCTCGCTCACGCCCGCCTGCAGTTGGAACGTCTCCCCTTCTGTGCGATCGGTTCGGTGCGGTCAGAGCCAGCGTGCCCGAGGAACCACGGGTGATCGGCGTACCGGCGCACGTCTTCCCGCCGGGAGGAACACCAGTTGAGATCGGATCCCGCCCGCTGCCACTGGAAAGGCCAGACAGACTTCGCGGCTGCCGGGCGAGTGAGTGTGGGCTGTGCAAGTGCCGAGCATGTCGGCAGTTGACGGCGTCGGAGACGGGAGACATGGGATGGAGTGGGTACGACGGCGCCGCAGGCTGAACGTCGCCGCGGGCATTGCGCGGATCGAGCTGGTGTGTGCGCCGTCTGTGTGGTCGGCGATGCTTACCCGATGTACCCGCCGGTACGGCACCGTGCACTTCGCCGAGGGCATGCAGCAACCGGTCGGCGCGGGGCTCGTGCGCGTGGAGCTGTCCGGGCTCGAGCTGTCGGAGCTGATGGATGTGGCCGCTCGGAGAGGCCGTTGGTGGAGCCGAGAGGATCCTCCCGGCCGGGCGCTGTGCCGCACCGCCTACCGGGCGGCGGCGGCAGTCGTCGATCAGGTGGGACCCGGCCGGCTCGATGCTGTGACGATCCCGCCGATCACCCTCAGCGCGGTCGCACGCCCCTGACACCGCACACATATCCGGGTGTTTCCTCTAGTTCTCCTCAAAGAGGCTTGAAACGCCCGCAATTGCCTGGCCCTCCGCGGCGGTAGAACCTACGCAACGGAAGGACTGCACCGGCAGAGACCTGCACCAGTGACGTTCCATTTGGGGAATGGCGAATCTGTCGAGTGCGCATCTCCCCCTTTGACCGGGGATGTGACCGAGGGCGGTAGTTGGCAATACGCGTGTATATCTGCGCAGGTCACGGGGGTGTAGAGAACGATGGTTGGCAGATCCTGAGGGCCGTAGTTGGCGGATCATGCATCCTCCGGCCCAGAGCTCGACCCCGTCTCCACAGGCGGGCGCGTTGGCCGTCGGCGACGCCGCAAGATTCGCCAACTACCACGCTCCATGTGCCACCTATAGATCTCGGTCACAGGGGAGATGCGCGCGGCGAGCGACGACCATCTGTCGACATTTCATTCCGCCGGGAACGTGAAGGTTTCCACACATCTGACTCACAGCAACAGCAGCGAATACGCCGATACCTTCTCTTTACATCGCAACCCCACAACAGCTGCTCACCTTCCGTCACAGGAAGGGGGTCTTCCGGAAGGGGGTGTTCCTGGTCAGCCCCACGTGCACCCAGATAGAGATCTTGTCCACAGACCAACAGCACCTACTGCCCTGGCTGACGTGCTGATTTGGCGGCGACGAGGAGGAATTGTGGACATCGGCTTGCTTAGTTCGCATCAGCGCAGAGAGCGTGACCGCACAAACGCAGTGCTCCATGCTCTTCTCCAGCTCGGCCCGGGTCCGCACAAGACCCGCGATATCACCGCGCGCACGACCATGGACGAAGACGAAGTCCGGCGCCGGCTGCTCCATCTCTTCAAGGCCAAGGTCTGTTACCGGCCGCGCTTCGGGTATTGGGAGCTCCGCCCCTCCCCGGCCACTCCGACCGATACACCGGGGCTGGTACAGCCCAGCGCGACCCCCCTGCTGGACGCCGCCCTCCTCCTCGACGGCATTCACAGCCGCACCGAGCAGGCCGTACTGCTGCACACCTACTCCCCCGTCACCGGCGAGCGCCTGTGCATTGCCGCCACCGGAGCCCGCGACGTGCGCCTTCGCCGTGAACTGGCTTTCACTCCCGCAGCCGTGGACCGACTCCGACGGGCCCCCCTCGACTCCGACGCGCCGGGCCTGGTCATGCTCGCCAACCTCGCCGGCCATGACGCTCCACTGCGCGAAGACCTGCGTCAGATCCGCTGCGCGCAGGTCGCGCTCACCGAGTCGCCGCTGCCCGGCTGGATCCTGGTCTCCGTCCCGGTCCGCCGCCTGCCCGGCGCCCCTACCGTCCCCGGTGCCGAGCCGCGCGTGGTCGCCGCCGTCAGCATCCTGGCCCCCAATCACACGCAGGGCGACCCTTTGATCGCCTACGGACGGCTGATGCACAACGCCGTGCAGGCGGCCATCGAGTCCAGCGTCGCCATCGGCCACCACCGCTTCGCAGCCGCCGAGGCCGCGTGACCCAGAACCGGGCCGCCCGCCCTCCACACGGCACACCGGGGCCCCTCCGAAGCCCGCGCAGCAATCCACGCTGCCGGGCGCATACACACGTTGGCCTCGGCACAGGCCATGCCCAGCCAAGGAGGACGACGTGTCAGACACGGATGGCAGACGACCGCGCAGGGAGCATCCGATGACCTAGCTCCCCGGGGCCCCGGTGCTGTCTGCCAATACGCACCGGCCCGGCCCCGTGCTCGATGCGGTATGCCACCACCTCATCAGCCGCCGGCTCCTCGTCATCGCTCGACCTGCCAGTCGAGCGAGTCCCGGCTTCTCCTTGCCGAAGGAGCCGGGCGAAATCACTCCCACTCCGGAGCTCGCGCCCCTGCCAGGGTCCTCGACGTTCCACAACACCGGGAACGGATCGCGTTCATGATGCAGCAGACTGCTGCCACTTGTCACCCACCCATGCCCCAATCATCCCGTTCTGCCCTCTGCGCGGGCCTCCTTCTCCTCCCCACCCGGTGCCGCACCCGGGCCGGAGCCGCGGCGCCGCACCCGCACGGGTTCTCGACCTCTCGCTCGCGGAGCTCGGCGGGGGTGCTGTGATCACGACCAGCGCGATAGCGACTCTCCCCGCAGCCGGTACACGGCCTCTCCCCCCGCCCCGCCACTTCCCCGCCATGCAATCGCCGCAGCCCGTGCACCCGACGCTCCGGCGGGCCAGGGTGAACTCCCCTGACCACGATCCCCGCCTCGGGGGACGGGCGTTGCACAGGACCGGGCTCATCGCTCCGCTCCCGCCCCTGTCCGCCCGCATGCACAAGCTCCTCGTCCTCGGCGACCAGGACGACGCGTACGCGACGGGCAACCTCCAGCGCGGCGGGAAAAACACCGCCGCGTCCGACCACGCCTGGGCGATGACCCGAGCCGTAGCCGCCGACGCTGCCCGTGTGGGGTGGAGCCGCGCCGCCTTCCTCCAAGTCATGCTCGACGGCCCGTACAAGGCCGGCCAGCACGCTCGCACCCTCCAGCACCGCCGCGGCTACGACAAAGCCGCAGCCTGGCTCCAGCGGGCGTGGGACGGCGCCCAGCAGTACGTCCAGTCCACCGACCCGCTTACCACCCGCCAGGACTTCCACGCCGCCCTGGCGGCCTTCCGCTCCCGCATCGAGTGCACCCCCTGGAAGGGCGTCGCCAGCAAGACAGACCTGCGCAACCTCATCGCCCGCATGCAGATCTGCGCCCGGGCCGGAAGCTGGGACCACACCGTCTCCGAACGCGACCTCGCTGAACGGATGGGTTGCAGCCGCACCACCGCCCACAACTCCAACCAGCGCCTCCTCCATGCCAAGCTCCTGCGCCAGCTCGACAACGGCTCCCCCACCGACGGCGCCCGCTGGATGCTTATCTCTCGACTTCCGTCCACCACGTCTCACCACTGGTCCACCCCCAAAGGGCCGGAGGCTGGGGGGGCCATGAGTGGTCCAGACGTGAGACACCCCGACACAGGCGCTGACATCGACTCCCGGACAGTCGGCCAGCTGATGCACCTCGACGCCTTCGCCCACCACGGCCTCGGCAGCAGTGGACTCGCCGTCCTCGCCGCCCTCTCCGAGCGAGACGGCCAAAGCCTGACCGAACTCCAGGCCAGCGCATCCATCTCCCGCCCGACCGCCTACCGACAGCTCGGAAAGCTCAAGACCTTCGGCCTCATCCACCACGACGGAGAGCTCTACCACCTTTCCCCCACCGCCCTAGAAGGGACGGGAGCAACGACCGACGACTGCGCAGCCCCCGTCGCCGACTGGGCCGAGTCCGCCGAACGCCTGGGCACCGCCGGAACAGCAGAACGGCGACGCCGACACCACGAGGCCCAGCGGATTCACTGGCGCCACGAGCATGTACGCCTCGCCGATCGCCGCCGCGCCACGAAGCATGCGCCCCTCCCCCACCCGGCGGTGGCACAACCGCAGTACGTCCGCGCCGACGGATGCGCCATCAACCCCACCACCGGCGAGGTGATCATGGGATTCTCTGTGTCCTCCGACGGCAGATGGATCTGGGACGACGGTCACGATAGGTACATGACGAACCCGAGCCGGTCGCCTTTCACCATGTGATCCGTACGCCACCAACACATCCACCAAGGCTGCGTCTCCAAACTGGGTAGCGCCGCCGCTGAGCTGCGCGCGAGCCAGGATGAGGCATACGTCGTGCTAGCCGAAGCCCTCGGCCTCGCCGCTACGACCCCAGTAATCGCGCGGCCCGGATCTGGGCCCGTGCCCGTTCGTCCAGCGACCTTCCGACAGCACGTCGGCACAAGAGGGCTCGGACAACGGCAACGTGGTTCGGACGAGATCAGTACCCTGCGGACCGCACCGAACTGCTCACATGTACGCTTCAGTTGGCCCCCTCGGCCATGTAGAGCGCTCAGCTCGCGAGGCTCTGCCCAGGGAAGCGTCCAGCGGCGCATCCGTATACCGCGGCTTGGGAGGGCGTACATGGGCTGACCTGCGTCGGCTTCGGGGCCAGGTGGGCCGGGCGCCCTGACGTTGGCCGCCCGCCGGCGTCGGCCTGGCGGTCGTCCAGACCGGCGGACGGGGCGTCGTCACGCAGGGACGCCGAGCGGCGGTTGCTCGAGCACGCGGGTCTTGTACTCGACCAGCTGGATGCGGCCGTCGAAGGTGCGGTGCTCGATCATCTCGAGAGCAACGTCCGGATAGCCGTCGTAGATGCGTTCTTCACCTGTGGCCCCGGTGATCACCGGGAACATCACGACCCGGAAGCGGTCGACGAGTCCGGCTCGTAGCAGGGACCGGCACAGGCTGAGGCTGCCGATCGTGCTGAGGAGCCCCGAGCCACTCGACTTCATGACACGGACCGCCTCGACAGCGTCGTCGCGGACGAGCGTGGAGTTGGCCCATGTCAGTGGCTCCTTGAGAGAGGAGGAGAACACCACCTTGGAAGCTTGCGTGAGCTCGTCGACGGACGCCTCCTCTTCGGGCCTGAACTCGTCTTGACCATTCGGGACCTCGCCTGCGGCGAAGCCCGACATCAGGCGGTAGGTATTCGCTCCCATCACGTAGGTGGCCTCGGGCTGCTCGCCGAGCCATGCGAGGTACTCCGGACCCTCAAGGCCCCAGAACCCGGGCCATCCCTCTCCCGATGCGTGGCCGTCGAGGGAGGTGATGAAGTCGACGAGAAGCTCCGACATGGCGGTGTCCTTTCCTGGGGTGTCACGAGCTTGGACCTGCTGGGAGCCGCAAACTCATCGGCCGCGCTGTGGAGTAACGAGAAAACGGCCCGGGCCAACCGTCACGCTCAGGGGCCAACCGAAACGCTCAGTCACAACTCGGCAGCGTCCGCCAGAACGAGTGCCGCCGATCGGCCCCAGTGACACCACAAAGGCCCTGTGCGCCCCCGTGACGGCCGAACGGGACTTCCGGCATCCCTTCACTCCAGCCGAGCCTCAATAGGCCCTCTCGCGCGAGTTTCCATAAAACCGCAGGTCAGGGCACTGATGGACACCGCGTGTTGGTCCTATTTATCCGAATATTGACCGCAATGCCCTTCCGTAGGTCTGGGCATGACACAGATCCCCGACTCCCCTGGCGTGCACCGAAACCGCATTACGACAAGGCCGCCATTACGCCACTTGCGTGACCCTGATCAGCCACCGCATGGACTGGGCTTCTCACCGAAAGAGGGCCCTTCTTGCGGCCATGCCGATCTAGGTGGAGCGGCTGATCTAGCGACTGACTGCGCCATTCTGGGCTAGAGCAAGCGGGCTACATAGTTGAGCAGATCCCCTTCGGCGCCGCCCGCCATGGCGGGCGATGCGACCACTTTCCGCCTGAGCTCCTGTCCTACGTCTGCCTCTCGAGCATGCCAGCTCCGGACGGACCCACCCTTGCTCACGCCGCCCCTCCAACAGCAGTTGCGCAGGGCTCAGGCCCCGACAACATGTTGAGAGCGCAGATTCCGCAGCTATGCAGCGTGAACGCAACGCGGAGGACCGATGAGCCCTCAGGGACGGACCCGCTGCAAGGATGTGCCGAATCCCTCTGGCATGCGGTTCCAGGCGCTGAGCATCGAGGGTCCCGCATTGTGGCGGCAGCTTCGAGCAACGGCTGGTCCACAAGGCGCTCTCGTACCTGGCCCCGTCTCTGCAGTGTGTGCGTAGGTGGTGACGGCGCCAAGCCGTGCTCAGGTTTCACCTACCACCTAGTCGTCGCTGGCCGAGCCTGGAGCCAGGCCATCTAGCGAGCGATCCGAGCCCCTGACGCCTACTCTTAATACCGCTCGGCGCTACCTCTCCGCAGGCTTAGCCGGCAGTGCTCAAGGCAGGCCTGTCAGGCCCATGCTGTTCGGGGAGTCGTGCTTCCGAGCACTGCAGCTGAACTTCGGTCCGGGGGTCTTGGTCGCAAAGTCGTAGTTGAATGGGGTCTCGTCGCTCACGAAATAGCGCCAGCCGAGACTGCCAGCCTTGGTGACGCGGCTGCACTCGACGGCCAAATCGGGGCCGCATTTCGGGATTCTGGCCCGCGCATCCGGGCCCCAGTCCGTCGCTAGGAGCGTACTCGAGTGCTGGTCGGTGGTGATGCGGAGCGGGTTGCGCAAAGCCAGCGCGTAGTTCTTGGCGCGGGTCCTTTCTGTGCCGAGTGCGAAGAGAGTGCACTCGGGGTGGAGTGCGTACCGTCGTCCTTCAGCGTGCTCCATAGGATCTTGCCGCGGAGATCGGTGGTGATAGCTGAAGTGCCCTGGGCGTCCTAGGCGCGTGCCGGCCCTCCTGCTCTTCGATCAGCGTCGAGGCCGTTCGAGGTGAAGGGGACAGTAGCTATCACCGGTGGCGACGTGCAGGTTCCCGATTCTGTCGAAGGTCTGCGGACCCGCCAACATTCCGTGGCGAGGGGCGGATCGAATTCGCATGGCCCAACGTACCGGCGAGCTGAAGATCATTGCCCAGGAGGAACCTTGAGGGTCGCTATGGCACTGGATCTCTCGCATTCTCCGGACATAGCAGCCAGGCGGGCGGCCTGTTCGGGCTCATTCACAACTCGAAGTTCGAGGAGAACCATCGGCTCGATCTGCTGCATTCCGAGAAGGCGGAGACGCAGCTGAATCTGTCGAGGCTCACTGAGGCTGGTGGAAAGGTGGACGTGGCGAGCGAGAAGCTGCTGCTCACTACTCCCCCGATGAAGAAGACGCGCCAGCCCGGCGTCACCACGCCACGAGCCTACTGGGCAGTTGCTTTGTTGCCGTTGCAGTGCAGTGTGCTGCGGCACGAGAGAAGCGGAGCAGGTGGGGGCGGGAAGCCGCCCGGTAGGGCGTGGCCTATCCCAGAAGCGCCCTGCATCCGCGTCGAGATAGACAGAAACAACCGGCGCGAAGCAGCAGCAAGGCGAGGTTAGCTGGCCCCCTTCCTCCCCCAGCAGCTTGAGTGAAGGCGCCCTGACCTGCGACAATGCTTGCACAGGAGGACCTGGCGAGCAGTCAACAAACACCAAAACAAACACGGCAACACACAGAGGACAGTGTGTGTTGGCAACCATGTTGGCAAACATCGGAGCAGGGAGGTGACAAGGTAGATGGATACGCAAGTCACCTCACTTTCACACCTGCTGCTGTCTCGTCAGGCTGACATCCGGGTTGATCATCATGGCTATAAGAGTTTCACAAAGAAGAGTGCATTGCCTATTGCCAAGTGGGTCGAGGGGGAAGTAGGCACGCTATGGCACATTGAGCTTCTCTCACAGAGCGACATACCTGTGTATCAGCCCGTTGACCCGCTTGGGTATATGCAAGCCCTCATCAGGGTTCACCTTCGTGGACACAAGCTCAATGAAATGCGTGCAAGGACTCGTGGATGCTGGCTGGCTATACTTCATGTGTTTGCCCCTGCTCAGAAGCATGGGTCGCGAACGGTTGAACTAGATGCTTCTCGGCTTGCATGTCATGCCGCTCCACTGCCTGCTCGTCAACCTGCTTCCCTGGGGCGACGAGTGTTTGCGCCAGGGAGTGTGAGCCCACGCGTGGGGAACCAGGGGAGAAGGCGTCGTCGCACTCTGGCATCTTGGCGTGTTTGCCTTGGCGTTGATGAGTTGGCACGTCAACGGGCTCGCCTGACGGCATCCACGAATGCGGGCCCTTTGACTCGGTGGCGGGTTGAAAAACGCGAGGCCACACCGGCATGGATACTTGCATGTCCGCGAGTTCACCGTGGTGCGGATAAGCGCGCACGTCATCCCCCTTGCACACGGGCTCGCCTGACGGCATCCACGAATGCGGGCTCATTGACTCGGTGGCGGGTTGAAAAACGCGAGGCCACACCGGCATGGATACTTGCATGTCCGCGAGTTCACCGTGGTGCGGATAAGCGCGCACGTCATCCCCCTTGCACACGGGCTCGCCTGACGGCACCCACGAATGCGGGCACATTGACTCGAACGTAGAAGTACATGAGTGCACGAACTTCTGCAGACGTACGCGTATGTCAGTTCGCTGATCACTGGTTTGGCCCGCTTGAATCCCTACGGACACGGCCCCAGGCACGAGCACAGGTTGAAAGTTCGGCTGTGCAATCTGTTGTAAAAGGTGCTCAGTTCGCGGTTTGCATGCGGAGTGCTCTGCATGCAAGTACCTCGGTTGCAGAACGGTTGTGTATCCATGCTCGACCAGGTGGGTGCGCGCTTTTTAGCTTGACTTCTACCGTGCTTGCTACTCAGTAGACCAACCTGCTGACTGTTCCACAGACATGCACTCATGCTGGACGTCTGCACAGCAGTTGTGTACGCTCGCCTGCTGATCGTCCATGTCACCTGCGTGTCTGTCAGCAGGGCAGCATGGTGATCTGCCATGCTGCTTGTGCCCATCAGGGCCTCGCCGACTCCTCGAAAGTGAGCCCCGCCTGATGAACTTTGGTCTCCAAGTCGCCGACTATGGGGTCGACTACTCGCTGTTCGCCAACGTCTTCATGTTCGGCAACGGGAAGGGCGGCGTGGGCAAGACCACGCTGGCGGCCAACTCTGCAGCCAAGACGGCTCGGATGGGACTCCCGACTCTGGCCATCGATGTCAACGGCCAGGGCAACATGCACCGCGATCTGGGCTACGGCGAGCAGGACCAGGGCAAGGGCTTCGCCGAGTCGATGGCCTCCGGGGCGCCGTTGGTCCCGCTCGCAGGAGTGCGGGAGAACCTCGACGTGATCGTGGGTGGTCCCGAGGTTCGTAAGATCAATGCCATCGTCACCGAGGTCGCCCGCAATGAGGGGTTCTTGGCTGCGTACCTGCGCTTGGCCGTCTGTCTCGCTCCGCTGCTGCCTCGGTACAAGGCCATCTTCATCGACACGCCGCCGGAGAATCCGGACCTCCTTCGGCTCTGCCTGATGGCGGCTCGCTATGCGGTTGTGCCGGTGAAGTACGACGCCGCCTCGCTCGACGACGGCCTCAAGGACTTCGGGCAAGCCTTCAAGATGGCTGTGCAGGTGAACCGTCAACTCAGGATCCTGGGCGTGGCGCACTGCTTCTCCCCACGCAACGCCACTCAGATCCACAAGGAAATCGAGAAGCGCTCCAGGAACATCTTGGGCAAGCACGCCTACGTGTTTCCGCAGGCTGTCGGGCACTCGTCGACGATGGCCGGCCTCATTCGCGACCGAGGGCTCACGGCCTTCGAGCTGGAACAGGAGCGCAAGGCGGGGGCCAGGACGATCCCGGACGCCGCACAGCATCTGGCCAATGATTACGAGGTCCTCGTGACGCAAATCTTTCAGCGCGCGGCAGAAATGAGGAAGGCCGCCTGATGTCGGAAGTTGAAGACGTGGTAATTCAGGACGCTAAGGATCAAGGCTCAGGGGAGCTGGAAGACCTCTTCGACGCCCCAGATGACGGCGCAGGCGCGTCCCCTGATCCCTTCGCGGCCTGGGGAAGCGATGCAAGCGGGCCGCTGCCCGCCGCACCTGCTGCTCCGGCCGCAGTCGTCAGTCCCGCGTCGGCCGGGCCTCGTCCTCAGCCGCAGCCCATGACCTCCTCCTATCGCCAGGATGACGAGGCGGACGATCAGGGGCTTCGAGCGGGCCAGAGCGGGTTCCGTGTGGGCCAAGACGTTGCCGATCGACTGAAGGAGTACAGGCAGGCGCGTGATCTGACGGTCACCGAGGTGGTGATTGAGGCACTTGATCACATCGCGGATGAAATTCCCCACGCCATGGATCGGGCCAAAATGCCTGCTCGCGTGACCCCTACCCGCAGCCGCTTCGCTGCAAGAGGCACCAAGGGCCCTCTCAAGGGCACGGGGCCGGTGCAACGCTGGTGGCAGCCCACCAAGGATGACAGGTCTGTCGTGAAGGAGATGGCAGCGGAGGCTGGCCTCCGGGACACACCAGGCATCCTGATTGCGGTCGCGCTCAATGAATTCCTCCCTGGCGGAGCGATGCACATCGCCGGCCAGGTGCGCCGCCAGATGACCTCCGACAAGACGTTCGAGGTGCCCAGCGATCTGGCTCTCGCGCGAACGTATGGGGTGTCCCGCGAGATCGCAAAGATGGCGCTGATGCAGCTGCAGGCTGAGGGGCTCATTCCTCAAGATCCGGCCTAGGAGGAGCCCGGTTCGTCTCACGCCGCATGCGCGGCGCCCTCAGCAATCGCAAGGGCCACCGCTGTCGTGCTGGGGCACGGATTTGCGGGGCCTCGGTCCCGCGCAACTGCAGTACAAGCCGACCCGGGCTCAGCGCGGGATCATTGACAACCTTGTGGCCGAGTCAGGGCTGCCGGATCACACCAAGTTTCTGGCCGTGGTCCTTGACCAGCTCCTGCCGGGGCGACGGGACGCTTAAGGCCGGGCAGGGCCGCCGCAGGCAGTAGGGGAGTGGGGAGTGGCAGGCGAGACCGCCCCCACTCTCACCTGCGCCGCGGAGCTGCCCTCGCGCCGGCTCTTGCATACCGCGTGCATAGGGCGGGGCCCGATCAGTGCTCCCCGCGGCACGGAGCCAAGTCGGCCGCCTCGAACGGGGTATGGTATGCCCCCAGTCACCGTGGGATCCGCACGCCGTCCGGCCATTGCAATCTGACGACGTTTCGCCCAGGGCGCTGACACGGTTGCGCCCGACGATCCGGGAGCCCACCAGGAGGCGCTCCACGGCCCTTGTGACCCAGGTCGCTGGTACCGGGAGAGCGATGCACATCGCCGGCCAGTGCCGGTCACAGGCTGGCTGGCAGGGTCGGGCTGTACTGAGGCGGACGAGCGTCGTATGCTGGATCCGGTTTGCTATTCAGGCACGAATGGCCCCGCCGATCATCGGCGGGGCCATTCTCTGTACTGCTCAGACACCCCTACTAAGCCACCCGAAGTACCGGGGCACCTTCTGTCGGCGGGACCGTCTGGTAAACCGGAAGGTTGAGCGGAGCCAGCCGCCCTTCCCTCATGTCTACCAGCGCCTTTGCGAAGGCGTCATCCATCGCCTGGGCGCTTGGGTAACGCGCGGCAAGCGGATGGAGGCTGTAGCTGTTCGCCCTCTTGCTGCGTTCATTTGGTGTCCGCAGGACGATGTTCAGCTTGAACAGGGGCTCCAGCAGGCGGCTGATGTTCGCCGGGGTGACCTTGTACTCAACTGCCATAGTCTTCTGCGGGGGCAGGACACCGCTCCCCGGCTCACTCTTGAAGACGAGGTAGGAAAGAAATTTCACCGCTGCGGCACCGATGGGGAGTGCCCAGATCCGTTCCGTAACAAGTGGGGACATCACCGGCTTAGCCATCAGCTCTGCTCTCCTTGGTCGTGTCGTGACTGGTCTCGGTCAGTTATCACCCTGCCTCCCGAGCCTGTGCAAGGTCCTCGAAGTCGAGTACCTGTTGGCCTGGGATAGTGCGGGGGCCGATCTTGTGTGGGAATGCCTCAGGGTCGTTGCCGTGGTCGGAGGCAATCTCCTGAAGAACTTCCTTCTGCTCTCCGCTGTTCCCGTTGAACCACAGGGTGACGTTGAGCCGGATACGGCCGTAGCCAGCGCCCTCCAGCCATCCCCAGTCGCACAGCGCCTTGACGGCCTTGTTGACGGTGGGACGGGTGATCTTCTTCCCATCGGGCGACTTGACAGCCTCCTCGTTGAGCCCGTCGGTGATCTGTTGCTGTGTGTACGACGTGATTCCGGTGCCCTTTTTCTGGCCTCCCGCGACGTACAGGAACACCGCAGCCTGGGAGCCAGAGATGCGTCGAGCAATGATGAGCTGTGCCATCCGCTGCGCAAACCAGTTGCTGGTCAGGCTGTACCCAGTGTTGCCGGCCATGGTGTGCGTCGTGGTCGGCTTGTCACCGTCGTACTCGATGCTGATGTTGACCTTGCGCGGACCTCTCTTGGTTGCTGAAGGAGCAACCTCGGGAGTCTCCTGGCCGACGTGGTCGGCGAGCAAGCTGAGGATGTCATCGAGGACGTCGTCGCCCGCAGGTGCCGCAGCGGGTTGAGAGATCTCGCTAGGCCGACGCTGGGGTCGCATCGGCGGTTTAGGTGTCACACGTGCCTCCTTTGCTACTCAGGCTCTGCGACCCTATCCCAGAACTTCAGCTGAGCTTAAGTTTTGACGGTGAGTCGCAGAGAACGCTCCGATCGGCACCGAAACTTAAGCTGGCGTCAAGTTCTGTTGCTCGCACCGCACCCCCTCCCTGGCGCCAGTTGGCGGCAAGTGTCGAACTTGAACTCAGCTTGAGTTCTGGAGCCGCATGGCCCCAGAACTTGCAGCCAGCTTGATATACGTAGCTTTGGCGGACACACATGGACCTGGGCTGGCACACCTGCGAGCCCTCATCAGGGCACCCTTCGATGTCCTGACCTGCACTTTCCTCGGCGGACAACGGGTTCTCTAAAGTTGACTTGGGGTTAAGTTTTGGGTCCATGTGTCATGCCTGCATTAACACTTTCAAGGCCGAAGTGTGTCGGCCAGGCACGCGAGATCCCAGAAAACCGCAGGTCAGAGGCCTGTCGGCTTGCGCGTCTCTTTATAAAGACGCACGATCACTTCAATCCCCATGGACTCCATCGGATCCTGCTCCTGACAGCAAACTCGGGGGGTAGTTCACGCCAGCGTCTGGACCTGTACCACTGAACGTCAACCCGGTTGACGGGTTCGCGATACGAGTACCGACGGTGGCCACCCGAGCCACCCCCTGCATCAGCCACTGCACTCGTTTGAAAGTGAGTACAGTCCTGCAGCCGCCAACGGCGATAGGTTCCCCATCGGAGCACCGGAAGCCCGCCAGGGCTGAGGAGCTGCCGACCCAAGGCGCCTCGCACAGCCAGAGCCCGAGGTTCCGCTGTCCTTTAATCAAAACGCAACACTCTTGGGCTCCTTGGGTCAGGTCCACACCCTTCGGCAGTTGTTCCGACTTACCTTGCCTGCCTTCATCCCGTGTCACGGACCGTCATCAGAGGTCTTTCTTCTGTTGATCCCGCTCGGCGGAACTAAGCAGCTCAGCACCGTTATCTCGCCTCGTGTCCGCCAAACATCGGTTCTCGGCGGCGCAGGAAGAGCCCTTCCAAGTCCTTGATCGTTCTGTGCTGCCCACCGGATGTGGGGAGTATGGACGTGAATCAGTACGGGCGGCTCGCGCAGCAACACTGGCAGGAACACCGTCCGAGGAGCATCGCTGAGATCGAGAAGCCCGAGGCCTTCTTTGCCGAGTTGGGCACCGATGTTCAGGACGAGGTACGGGTTCGTTGGACAGCTGAGCGCCTTGCCTCAACCACGGTGGTGGGGGAGTCCTACCTCGAGCGGGCCAGCCGTCTGCAGCAACTGCGTCACGAGGCAGAAGCCGAGGTCTTGCGTGAGCTGGTGCTGCTGCCGGCTGACGGCGACATCGACCTGGGGGACGACCCGTCCCTCACCGAAGACGAGCTCGCCGAGGAGGAGTGGCGCGAAGAGCATCTCTACGACCTGCTGGCGGGACGTAGAGGCGCGGGTGACTTCAGCGCCACGGAGCGTGCCCGGCTCCGGGCTGGGGCACCAGCCCGCCTGCTGGAGCTGACGGGGCTCTCTGATGAGGCCCTCGGCCGCCAGGGGCTGTTGTAAATGGCGGCCCACGAGGGGGCCTTCCGACCCCACGACCAGAACGACCTTGCTCCGGCCGCACCGATGGCCCGGCTAGAGGCGAACCTTGCCGCACTGCGGGTCCTCCGGCTGATCCAGGGCGAGAACCGGGAGGCGACCGGCCCGGAGCGCCGAGTGCTGGCTCGGTGGTCGTCGTGGGGTGCGCTGCCGAATCTGTTCGCCCCATCGCGGGAGCGGACCAAGAGCCACCGACAAAAGTACGAGGCCGCGCAGGCGGAGCTGCTGGACCTGCTGAGCGAGACGGAGTACGCGGCCGCCCGACGCACCACGCTGAACGCCCATTACACGGACGCGGCGTTCGTACAGGTCATCTGGCGGGCGCTGCAGGCGCTCGGGTTCAAGGGCGGCCGGGTGTTGGAGCCGGGCAGCGGCGTTGGAACCTTCATCGGGATGGCCCCAGAAGGGGCCGAGATGACCGGTGTCGAGCTCGACCCGGTAACCGCTGCGATCAGCCAGGCCCTGTACCCGCAGGCCCGGATCGTCAATGAGGGATTCGAGAAGTCGCGGGTCAAGCCCGGAGAGTACGACGCCGCGATCGGCAACGTCCCCTTCCACTCCGCCCGCCTGAGCGACCCCCGGCACAACCCGGGGAACTTCCCCATGCACGACCACTTCATCATCAAGGCCCTGGAAAGTGTGCGGGTCGGGGGAGTGGCCGCGTTCATCACCTCCACCGGGACCCTGGACAAGTCCTCCAAGGCTGCTCGCGCCGAGATGGGCGAGCTCGCTGACCTGGTGTGCGCGATAAGGCTGCCCAACGGCGCGCACGCCGCGGCCGCCGGTACCGACGTCGCGACCGACCTGCTGGTGTTCCGTCGCAAGGCGCCCTCGCACAAGAAGCAGGGCGCCGTCTTCGCGAAGACCGAAGAAGTGAAGACCGCAGACGACAAGCGGATGGACGTCAACGAGTACTACCAGAAGCATCCGCGCAACGTGCTCGGCACCCTGGTGGCGGGCCGGCCCCGGGGCGGCAAGCACCGCCCAGAAGTCCTCTCCCGCGGAGGGGACACCGCCGCCGCCCTGAGCAAGGTGTTGGAGCGGGAGGTCACGGCCGCTGTCGAAGCCGGCCTGGCCATGACCGAGAACCCGGCCCGGCGTGAGGAAGAAGCCCAGGGGCCCAGTGCGCAGGAGCTGTTCGGGGACAACGCCGAGCGGTTCGACGGGCGGATCACCGAGCTGCCCGACGGCAGCTTCTGGTCCGCGCGCCTGGAGGACAGCGAGCCGCACCCCTGCCCCAAGACTCAGCGCGACGAGCTCAAGGCGCTGCTGCTGATACGTAACGCCGTCTCGGAGCTGCTGGACGCTGAAACCTCCCCGGACGCCGACGACGCCTGGCTCACCTTCCTGCGTTCGGCCCTGAACGCGCACTACAACGCCTATGTCGAGGAGTTCGGTCCGGTCAGCCGGTTCACCCGGCAGGAGCGGACCCGCAAGCTCGCCTGGGACGACCTGCCCGAGGAACTGTCCGAGCAGCTGATGGATGCGGCCCTGGATGTCTCGGGGCGGCTCGGTTCCAAGCAGCAGGCTGCCATCGAGAACCTCGGCGACGGTGTCCTGACCGAAGCTGACCTGCAGGTGCTGCTCGGCTGGAACGCGGAGAAGGCCCCGGCCGCACTGCGCGAGAGCCTGGCTGAACTCCAGTCGGTGCGCGATGAGCTGCGTGATGCCGGGAAGCTCAAGGTCTGGGCACGGGTCCCCCCGCCGCAGGGCGGCTTCGCCGACGACCCGCATGCCCCTCTCGTCTATGCCCTTGAGGACTACGACGAGGAGACGGGCACCGCCCGCAAGTCCGAGATCTTCACCCAGCGCGTCTCCGCTCCCCGCACCCTGCCCGAGCGGGCGGAGACCGCTGAGGAAGCCGCCGCGATCAGCCTCGACCTGCACGGCAAGATCCGCCTCGACGTCATCGCCCGACTGCTCGAGCTGGACGGTGAGCCGGCGGCGCGCGAGGCGCTGGTCGGTGTGGTGTACGAGGAGCCCCACACCGGGCGGCTGGTGCCGGCCGCCGAGTACCTGTCGGGCAACGTCCGCCTCAAGCTCGCCCAGGCCCAGGACGCCGCCGCGGTCGATGCGCAGTTCGCCGCGAACGCCGAAGCCCTGGCAGCGGTGCAGCCCAAGGACGTGCCGCCGGGCGAGATCCGCGTAAAGCTCGGCGCCCCGTGGGTGGACGCCTCCTACGTGCAGGAGTTCCTGCGCGAGTTGCTGCGCGATGAGTCGATCAAGGTGGAGCGGGCCGCCGGATCGACATGGACGCTCGACTGCCGCGTCGAGAAGAACGTGATGACGACCGCGGTGTGGGGCACCGAGGAGATGAACGCGGTCCAGCTCGCCCGCGCCCTGCTCAACCAGCGGCCCATCCGCATCTCCCCGTCCTTCCCGGAAGAGGCCACGGCCGCGGAGAAGGCGGCGCTCCGCGCTGAGGCGATGACGGCCACGACGATCGCCAACAAGTACGCGGAGCGCATCAACGAGGAGTTCCGCAACTGGCTGTGGAAGGACGAGGAGCGGGCCGAGACCCTCGCCACCGTCTACAACACCCGCTTCAACAGCTTCGTCCTGCGCAACTACGACGACGCCCCCGAGCTGTCCTTCCCGGGCCTGTCCACCGCGTTCGACCCACGCCCGCACCAGCAGGCCGCAGTCTCCAGGATCCTCAACGAGCCAAGTGCGCTCCTCGCCCACGAGGTCGGCGCCGGCAAGACCCTTGAGATGTCCATGGGCGCCATGGAACTGCGCCGCCTCGGGCTTGCCCGCAAGCCCGCGATCGTCGTCCCCAACCACATGGCTGAGCAGTGGACGCGTGAGTTCCTGCAGGCCTACCCCGGTGCGAAGGTCCTGACCGCTTCGACCAAGGACCTCTCCAGCCGGCGCAAGCGCAAGCGGTTCGCCGCCAAGGCCGCCACCGGCGACTGGGACGCGATCATCATGACGTACGGCGTCATGAAGGCGATCCCGCTCTCCGCGGCCGAGCACGAGAACTACATCGCCAACCAGCTCGCCGACTTTGAACGCGACCTGGAGCGCCGCCGCGCCGCGATCATCGCCAAGGGCGAAGACCCGGAGAAAGACGACACCGTCAAGGAGGTCGAAGGCAAGAAACTGGTCCGCGAGCAGGCCCTGCGCGCCCGGATGCGCTCGATCCGCGAAGGCGGCCTGTCGTGGGAGCAGCTGGGCATCGACTACCTGTTCGTCGACGAGATCCACAACTTCAAGAACCTGTACAACCCGTCCAACAATGCCGGGCTGTCGATCGCCGGGTCGATCCGTGCGACCGACCTGCACATGAAGCTCGAGTACATGCGGGAGAAGTACGGCGCCCGCGTGATCACCGGAGCGTCCGCCACGCCGGTGGTCAATTCCATCGCCGAGGCGTACGTGTGGATGAAGCTGCTGCGCCCCGACATCCTCGCCGCCGAAGGCCTGGAGAACTTCGACGACTGGGTCGCCAACCACGCCGAGATCGACACCAAGATCGAGATCGCCCCCGAGGGCGGCCTGCAGACCAAGTCCCGCTTCGCACGCTTCACCAACATGCCCGAACTGCTGACGGCCTGGTGGGTGCCCACCGACGTCAAGACTGCCGAAGACCTCGGACTGCCGGTCCCCGAGGTGTTCGGGGGCGGCCCGCAGATGGTCAAGTGCCCGGCCACCAGCGTCCACGCGGAGATAGCCGAGATAGCCAAGGTCCGCGCCCGCGACATCCGCTCGCGCGCCGTGGACCCCAGCGAAGACAACATGCTCAAACTGGCCTCCTGGATGCGGCAGGCGGCCCTCGACCCGCGCCTGGTCGGCTATGCCATCGAGCCCGACGAGCAGACGAAGATCTCGATCGCCGCCGACAAGATCGCAGCCCTGTACTTCAAGCACAAGGACGACGTCTACCAGGGCCCCAAGGACCAGGCCCCCGACGAGCTGCCCGGCAGCCTCCAGTTGGTCTTCGCCGACCTGGGCACGCCCTCGGCAGACGCCCTCAAGCAGGGCAAGTGGACCGTCTACGACGGGCTGTTCATGGAGCTCGCCGCCCGCGGCGTGCCCACCGAAGGCATCCGCTTCATGCAGGAGGCCAAGAGCGACCGCGACAAGGCCGCCCTGTTCCGCGACGCCCGCAACGGCAAGATCAGCGTGCTCATCGGCAGCACGGAAACCATGGGAACCGGCACCAACGTGCAGCGCCGAGCCATCGCGGTGCATCACCTCGACTGCCCATGGCGCCCGGTCGACCTGCACCAGCGCACCGGCCGCGTCGTACGGCAGAAGAACCTCAACTACGACCTCGGCCGCGAAGTCCACGTCTACAACTACGTTACCGAGAACAGCTTCGACGCCTACGTGTGGCAGCTCGTCCTGGGCAAGGCGCAGTTCATTCAGCAGCTGATGAGCGGCAAGCTCACCGACCGCACCATCGACGACATCGCGATGGACCTCAACGAGTACATGATCGAAGCGGTCGCCATCGGCGCCGGCGACCCGCGCCTGCAGGAAGTGGGGCGGCTCCAGAACGAAATCCTCGGCATGGAGGCCGAGAAGCACGCCCACAACGCCGCCCAGTACGGCCTGCGGCACACCATCGACACCGAGACCCTGCGCGCCGAGCAGCTTGAGACCAGCATCGCCTGGCTCACCACCATCGTCGGCGACGCCGCCACGCAGGGCACCCGCCGCTCCACTCGCGACACCGACTTCTCCATGACAGTCGTCGGAAGCAACGGCACCAAGCGCACCTACACCAAGCGCAAGGACGCCGCAGCCGCCCTGCGCTTCCGCCTCGGCGAGGTGCTCGATGAGCTGCGCGGACAGCCCAACCACCCGCCCATCGAGGTCGCCGAACTCGGTGGCGTGCCCGTCTTCGCCCGCCGGGACTTCCTCGACCTCCTCCTCGACTTCGGCGCCGGCGCGCACGTTCTCGTCGACTCCAAGAAGATGGTCGCCGACCCCGCTTCCGTCTCCGGCACCATCCAGTCCCTGGAATACCGCCTCGCCCACCTCGAAGACGACCTCGCCATCGCCCAGGAGCAGCACACCCACGCCCTCGGCGAGGTCGCGAACGCGCAGTCCTACCTCGGCACCATTTACCACGATGACGACAATCTTGTAGAGGCCAAGGCGCAGGTCGCGGCTCTGATGGCCGAGCTGGAGACCGAGGCCCCCGCCCAGAGCAACGGTCCTGGCGGAGCTGTGCCCAGCTACGCCAGCGCGGGCGCCGAAGGCAGCCCGGCCATGGCCCGCTCCGGCGGGGGAGGCGGCGGTGGCGGACGCTCGCGCAGCCGGACCGGCGGCTCGGGGGGTGAGGCTTCCGCCACCGGCGGAGCGGACCCGGAGGAGCAGCGGGAGGAGTTCCTCTACTACACCGACCGGCTCGGCACGCTGATCGCCGAACGGCTCCTGGCCGAAGCCCTGCGCGCAGTGGTCGAAACCCACCCCGCCACCGCCAAGACACCCGACGGCCGCAAACTCGCCAGGGCCCTGGAGCAGCTGCACGAGGAGAGTGGCCTCCTGCGCCAGAGGCGGCTCGACGGCGAGGCGCTCTCGGCCGCCGCGTCGATCGTGGCACCTGAGCTGTGGCGCACCGCCATCGAGGACGCCATCAAGGCCCTCGGCAAATCCAACCCCATGGCCACCGACCTCAGGCGCCTGAGCCGCCTGGCCACGCTGCACGAACAGCGCTGGACCGCCACCCTGAGCACCCCCGCAGCCCTGACGCAATGGAGCGACTCCAACGAACCGCGCGTCGACGAGTCCGGCACCGAGGACGGCCGCGAGTACGTCCGCCTCGACGACCTGGGCCTGTCGGCCAAGTACACCGAGGGCGCCGACCCCGTCGCCGCCCACGCCCTCCTGCGCCGCCTCATGGAAGACGCCCCTGCCCTGCACGCCGTCGTCACCGCCGGCCGCCACCTCACCGCCCGCTACCGTGACGGCTCACGCCTCGAAGCCGTCTCCAACGACGCCCGCCTCACCGGCCTGGCCCGCCGTGCCACACCCGCCGCCACCCAGGACCCCGCCACCCAGAGCCCGGCCGAAGATCCCGTCGAGCCCACCGCCCCACCCGCGGTGGACGCACCGGCGGCCCTCCCGGTCACCGCTGACCCGACCCCGGCCGCACCGCAGCCGACCGCCGCGGCGCAGCCGGCTCCGCCCCCAGAGGCCGTCTTCACCACACAGCGGGAGTGGGACCACGCCTTTGCCCAGGTGGAAGGCGCCGAGATCGCGCTCGGCAGCGCCGCCGACCAGACCTGGGACCGCGAGAACATCCCCTACGCCTTCACCCAGCTACGTCACGAGTTGTTCTCCGCGGTCGCCGCCCACGAGGACCACGACGGCCACGACACCGAAGCCGCCCTCACGAACTCGCTGTCTCAGGCCGAACGGCTCCTGAGCTCCCTCAAGGGCCGCGACCGCACCACCATGCAGAAGCCCCTGAACGCCTTTGCCACCCTCGCCCGCACCTTCCTGCAACGCCACCGCGCCACCCTCGCCCAGCACGAAGGCGAAAACGACCTGGCCCGCACCATCGAGGACCGCGCCCGGGCCCAGTTCGAGCAGTTCATGGCCACCCGGAGCAAGGACAACCAGCCCCTCATCCAGGCCATCGGCGAAAACGACGAAGAGGCCGCGCGCACCCTCGCCGCAGCCGACCCCACCGTCAACGGCACTCCGCCCCCGGCACCCCGGCCCACCCGTGCCGAGCGTGAGCCCGCCCCCGCCTCAGACGCCGTCCCCGTCCCCGAAACCGAGCCCGCCGAAGCCACCACCAGCGGCTACCCGGTGAGCGAGGACCTCTGGATTCTCGGCGAAGACCGGCCCGCCCCGTACTCCACGACCAACGAACACGACTCCGCCGCGGCCGCGCGCAAGGACCTGCACGCGGCGTACGGCCAGTGGCAGGAGGACTTCGGACACCACCTGCCCGACGAGCCGAGCGAAGAACTCGGCCAGATCATCGCGGAGTTCACGAACGCCTGGGAACAGGGCCAGCAGACGCCCGACGAGCACTGGGCACTCCAGATCCAGGCGTACACCCGTATCCGCATGGCCGCCGACGCCCTGGCCGCGCAGCCCTCGTACGTGCGCGCCGAGTGGCGCAGCGCCGGCCGGCTGCGCCACCTGGCCCGCACTGCAGCCCTGCACGTCGATCGCCTCGCCCACACCCCGCCGCCCGAACCGGAAGAGGCCTGGCTTCGCGAGCGGGCGGAGCTGTGGAACGAGACCTACCCGAGCCCCGGGGAGATCCAGTGGGCGCTCGACCGCCTGGCCGTGAGCCTCGAGCAGGACCCTGCCCCCGATGACCCGCAGAGCACCGAAGAACAGGCCGCCCTCCTCAAGGCCCGTGTCGCCGCCGCGCTCATCCCGCGCGGCGCGGCCGCCCACCTGCAGGCGATGGACGGTCTCTACACGCTCCTTGCCCAGGCTCCGCGTCTCGTGCGGGGCGACGTTCGTCAGCATGTCGGACGCCTCGCACAGACCCTCCTGACCTACCCGGAGGCCGAGACCGCGCTGGCCGGACATCCTCGCCCACTTGAGGTCGCCTTCCGCGAGCTCGACCCGGCACCCCCGTACGCGGACCCCGACGGACGACCCGATCACGAGGGCCTGGCGAGCGCGCACGCCAGGATCGTCACCGCCGCGAGCCGGGCACACGCGCAGAGCCGCCCGACGAAGACGGTCACCGAGCGGCGCCTGTCCCGCCTTCTGGAGGAGATCGACAGCCGCCCGCTCATGCTGCCCGACGGCCGGGTCGACCCCGCGTGGCCGCACCTGCTGGATGCGGCAGCGCAGCTGGCCCGCCAGGTCGGCCGTGAACACGAGGAGGAGGGCTACCGCGCGCACTGGGAGAGCTACTTCAAGGACTTCGCGGTCGCGGCCATCCGGCACGCGGGCAGGGTGCACGCCACGCTCATCGAGACCGACGGGGCCCTGGAGGCCGAGCTGGAAGACCTCACCCAGCAGGCACTGGCCGACCCCGACCTGCTCGCCGCGATGGGCACCCCCGCCCACCCGCTCACCAGCAACGCACCCGTGCCCTACGCGCCGGCCCTGCTGGACTGGCTGAGCACACGGGCGGCCGAGATGAGCCCGCTGCTGCGCCACACCCTGCACGCCGACTTCACCCCGCGCGGCTTCACCGGCGCCTTCGCCCGCCTGGCGGCCACCGCCGCCCGGCACGCCACCAGCAACGAGCCCGCCCGCAGCGGCGGCCGCCTCCCGGTGCCGCCGCAGTGGAAGGAGCACGCCGAGCTCATCGACCAGCTGATGGACAAGGCCGCAACCGACCCCAGGACCGTCGGACTCACGGTCAGCAACGATCCCATCGAACCCTTCCTCGTCGACCTGGTCCGGGACTGGATCCAGGAACAGGTCATGGAGCAGGTCAGCTCGCCGCCCGACGACGCGCTGGATACCGCACGGATCGAGGCGTTCTTCGGTGACGACACGGCGATCGATCTCCTCGCCGCCCACGTCACCGCGCACACCGCGCAGAGCGCTCGCCTCGCCCAACTCCCGGACCCCGCTGCCCTGTACACGGTGCGCCGCAGCGGCGAGGTGCTCGTGTGCCGCGGCGAGGAGCTGTACGACCGGCTCGGTCAGGACCCCGGGCTGCGGATCTGGTGGCAGGACGAGAAGCCGTGGGCTCTGTGGTCCCGCGACAACGGACGGGACGGCAGTCTGGCGCTGCTGAGTGCCACGGGCGACGCCGACCGGTTCACCGAGGCCGCCCGCGGCCTGACCCCCTCTGCGGCACAGACCCTCCTCGCCGAGCGGGCCACCGACTGGCCGGGCCTGCTCGACCTGGACGAGGCGACCCGCAGGGCGCTCGTCGCCTACGCCGCGACGGCTGCGGAGCCCGAGGCTCACGCGCCGGGCTCCGGGACGCACGTGCGTGCCGCGGCCGAGGGGGAGTGGGCGCTGGAAGTCCTCCATGCCGCCCCCTTCACCCCCGGTGCGTCCGCTGTCCAGACTGCCGGCCTCCTGCTCACCGACATGGGCCAGTGGCTGTCCGAGCACCGCTCCGTGCTGGAGGACTTCACGCCGTGGCACGTCCAGGCCACAGAGGAAGCCCTGGCGGATGCCGCCGCGAGCATGCCCGCCGAGGGCGGCAACGGCGGCCCCCAGGAGCACTGGCTGGCCATGTCCGAGGTCCACCAGCACCTGCAACTCCTGCAGGACCAGGCGTCCACCCGCGGTGAGGCCCGCCCGCTGCACCACGCCCTGACCCAGCTGGGCATCCTGCTGCGGCGCAGCGACAACTACCTGGCCCGAGCCGCCTCCCGAGGCATGCCCACCACCACCAGCCGAGCGAGCCTGCGCACGGCGGCCGGGAAGAGCACCTACGCGCAGCCCGAGGACGCGGTCACAGCCCTGGCCGACCTGCAGTCCGCCTGGCAGACGTGGGCTCAGGAGATCGGCCCGATCGAGGTGCTGCCCGCAGCGGAGCGGCACTCCGTCATCGCCCTGTCCGCGCTGCTGGACGAGCCGCGCCCCGGCGCCACGCCAAAGGGCTGGGACGCCCTGCTGTCCCAGGTACTGGACATCACACGGCAAAGGGCCGGGGAGGTCTCCGACCGGATGCTGGGCTGGCAGGCCCTGGGCGATGTCGCGGAAGACATGCGGCAGCGATGGGCGGCCACCATGCTCACCGAGCCCGGCCTCGCCACGGCCGCCGCCCGGCAGACCGGTGTGCTGCACCTGACGCGGCCCGAACTGGCGCCCGCGAATCCCCCGACCAACCACGACGACTTCGCCTCCCGGCACAACTACGTCATCCGACTCGCCCAGCGCGTCGTGGACGCGGGCGCCCTGCGCACCGACGAGCGGCACAGCGAGCGGGTCCTGCTCCGGCTGCTTGAGACCCTGCTCGACGGACACGGAGACCTCTCGCAGGGCGTGTCCCCGGTACTGCCCGCCCTGTGCCACCAGATCGGGGAACGTGCCCGGCAGGTCTGGCACGAGCAGGCCGAAGAAGGCCAACTCGGCCACGGCGATCTGCTGACCACTTTGAACAGCACGGCAGCCCGGCACGCCGCTACCACCCTGAGCCTGGTCGACGAAGCAGACCCTCAGCTCCAGCACGAGGTCGCCGCCCTCACCGAACAGGCCCGCGCCGACCAACAGCTGCTGTCCACGATCCGCTACAGCGCCTCGCCGTCCGCCGCCGTGCCCCAGGCACCGGCCCTGTGGGCGTGGCTGGAACAGCGCGAGCAGGACATGTCTCCCCGCCTGCGACGCGCCCTGCACAGCGACATCGGCCCGATGGGCGACCTCATCGGCCTCTTCGGCACCATGTGGCGCACCCTGCTCGACGCCACCCCCGCGGACACGGCAGGGGCCCTGACCCCGTTGCCCGCCGCCGGCACCGAACTGCCCGGCGTATGGCAGGCCTGGGCGGAGCAGGTCGCCTCGATTGCCGATGCGCTCAGCAGCGACATCGACCTGCGCCTGCGCCTTACCGGCAGCCTCGGCGACGACAGCGACGACCTGGTCCGCAGCTTCACCGAAGGACACCTCGCCGCCGCACAGGACGTCCTGCCCGCCGGTCTGCTCGAGCTGTACTTCGCCGAGGACCCCGCACCCACCACCGCCGCCGACACCCTGCACGCCTACCTGGTCCGGGAAGTCACCGCGCGCCTGGACGCAGCGAGCGCCCCTGCCGCCGCCCCCGCGGCGCCGGTGTCATCGGCGGCGCTGGCCGCCTGGCACCTCGCGGACCCCCAGGGCATGGGCCAGGACGAGGACCCCTACCCCGACCAGGCCGCCGCCCGCACGGGAACACTCCACCTCCTGTCCACGCTCGGCGAGTTCACCCGGACCTGGAGCGGTACCCAGTACATCAGCGAGAAGTCCCTCAAGGAGGTCACCGACGAGATCGCCGCCGCACTGTGGCACGACGCCACGGCCGAGCGGATCGGCATCCGGCCCGACGCGGCCCAGGGCTGCCGCACCCTCGTCGAGCTCGCTCGCATCTTCCAGCTCCGCCTCGAAGACGACGGCATCAACGAATCCAGCCTCAACAACCTGGCCTCGGCCGCCCACGAGCACACCGCCCGCATGCACGCCACCACCAAGACCCTGGCAGCCACCCATCAGGAGACCTGGCCGGCCGGCGTAGAGGACGGCGAGCAGCAGCGCGCCCGCGTCCTCGCCCAGACCATCGACACGCACCTGCCCGCCTCCCAGCTGATGCGCGCCGCCGGATCCGCGAGCTGGGACAACACCGTCACCTACACCGCACCCGAGCTGTACGCGCTGGCCCTGCGCACCGGCCCCGACACCCCGGCGTGGGACAACGGCGTCCTCACCCTCACCACCAGCGGCAGCGACAGTGAGCGGCACGTGTTCACTCCGGTGGGCGAGACGGCCAGCGACACCATGCGCCTGAGCCTGCGACGTCCACTGAGTACCCCGCTGGAAGAGCTGGACCAGGCCTTCGAGGCCACCGTCACCGACCCGGTGACCATCGCGACCGAACTCGACGCGGCCGGCACGGCGCTGACCGCTCTGCACAAGGACGCGGTGCGCCACCTGCGCACCGTCCTGACGGACAACCAGCAGATCACCGAGTTCGAGGCGGCCCTGCCCTACGTCGGCGGCGCGAGCCCTTGGCACCAGCAAGCCGCCCAGGCGCGAGACCTGGCGAAGGCCGCCTCCCAGGCGCTCAACGCCGTGACCGAAGTGATCGGACGGCACAGCCGGCACCACACGGCCCAGCCCGCCCACCACGCCCTGCGCCTTGTTGAGCGTGCGGCGGACCGGCTCGCCGACCACCTGGTCCCGCAGCAGCTCAGCACGAGCGGTGCCACCTATCCGGCCGAGGACATGACCCATGACCAGCAACTGATCACCGCACTCGCCTACCTCCTTGACCACCTGCCGTTCTCCGACAACATGCCGGAAGAGGCGGGCCGGGAACTGGAGGCAGCCCTGCGGCTGCGGGACGGACACCGCGAGGTCGGCGGACTCGCCGGGGAGATGCACCGCCACCAGCGAGTCGCGGACGCGGCCAAGACCGTCCGCGACCACAGCGGTCAGCAGCGCGCCTTCTTCGCGCTTTCCCTGCACAACCTGGCACGCCACCATGTCGACCGGCTCGCCCGCCATCTGCTCACCCTTCCCGCCGACGGCGCCGTGCGCGCCACCGTCATCGGCACCCAGGTCACGGCGGGCCCCGTCCCGCCCGGCGCACAGCCCTACGCCGATGCCGCGGCGGGCTTCGCCGTGCAGGAAGACCTCCTGGAACTGGCACGTGCCGCAGTGCTCGACGGCCGCCGGCCCCTGACAGCTGGTCACGCACCCATCGTGCTGGCCGCCCTGATGCAGGCCTGCGACCAGGGCACCGTCTACAGCGATCACGGCGCACTGACCGCGTTTGCTGAGCAGGCACGCGCCCAGGCGCACCTCCACCGCCTCGACAAGATCGACGGCGCCGACACGCTCGACGCCGCAGCCCAGGCCGCAGCCGCACACGCCGGGAACCTGGCTGCCAACGAACGGGACGCCGACCCGCGCCTGCACCTCGCGCTGCTCGAACTGCGCCGCCGGGCCGAAGCCGATGCCACGCTCGCCGCCCATGCAGAACCCGGGGCCGACCCGCAGGCCGCCCAGCAGGCCATGGCCGACTGGCTGTCGGGGACCGACTGGCAAGAAGGGCTGCCCGCCGAGCAGATCACCCTGATCAGGGACGTCATCACCCGCGGCGGGGGAGACGTCCTGAGCGACGGGCCGCTCGCCGCATGGTGGGAGACGCTCAAGGCCACCCGCCCGGCCGCCGTCACCGCAGCACTGGAAGCCGAGTTCCCCGACGGCACCGTGCGCCGGTCGATCACCGCCTTCCGTAACCGGCGCGCCCCGCTGCTGGACCAGATCGAGAACGTCCTGGCGCTTGACGCCGTACGCGAGAAGCTTGCCACCCCGCTCACCGACGACCTCGGCGCGGCGGCGCTGCGCCGCCCGGCGCGCGTCCTGGCCCGCGACGAGAAGCTGGACGGGCGCGCAGAGGCCTACCGAGCGACCCTCGACGTGGCACGGGCCGCCCGCTACATGGCCGAGCGCGCCGCGCTCATGCAACTCCCGGCCGCCGACCAGGCGGTGATCGCCGCCCTGGCCGATACTGCACGGGACCAGGCAGCCGACTGGATCGCCTCCGCCGGCGAGTCCCGCATCTTCCCCGACGGTGCACAGGTCCCGCTGTGCCCGATCTCCCCGGCCACCGCGCCCACGGGCAGCGTCACCAACGCCGAGCGTGCCCTGGCCCAGATCCTGGACGACAGCGGGCTGGTGCCCGCCGCGTGGGGAGGCGGCGGATACACCCTGCGCCCGAACGTGGACGGCAGCGTCGCGATCACCATGACGATGCTCCCGTTCGAGGCGCCCAACCAGCGCGATAAGCGCATCGGCCATCTGCGCACGCTGGGCTGGAATCCCGTCACCGTCACCGAGGACAACCCGGGCAGTGCCCACCGTGGCGAGGCGCGCCTTGTCACCGTCACCCCTCCGCGCGGCCTGGAAGCGCAGCGCCGTCGCCTCGCCGCCGAGGTCAGCGCCGTCCTGGACGCCCACCGCCGACGGACCGAGACCTTCCAGGTGCATTCGGCCACCGAACAGGACTTCCCCGGCGCAGATGCCACCGCGGCCGTCGTCGCGCGCGGGAGCTTCACCCTGGACTCTGACCTGAAGCGCGCCGGTTACATCACCGAACGGCTCGGCGACCGCACCGTGGTGGTCCGCCGGCCTCAGGGGGCGGTGCCCATCGGACCGAACACCCCCGCCCACACCACCCGGCCCGCCACGGTGCGCCTCGCCGCAGTCACCGCGGCCCTGCGCCCGGTCCACACCGAACTCACCACGTTGCTGTCGGCGATACAGGACTCGCACCCCGGCCTCGTCAACCTCGACGACCTCGACGGCATGGGCGCGGAACTGGCCGTGCTCGATGAGGAATTCTCCCTGGCCAGCAACCCGCCGGGCGTCCTCGACCAGTCGCCGCGCCGCCACGCACTGGGGCGCACCAGCATCCACGGCCTGCTCGACCTCCTCAAGAGGGACGGCGCGCGCCGCAACGAGGCCCTCGACCAGGCTCTGATCGAAGTGCACGGGCAGGGGGCCGACCGCTTCGTCCACGGGCTCGCGGGCACGCTGCAGCACCTGCTGCACGAGTACGCCAGCGGCCAGGACAGCCTCACCCAAACCCGCCTCGCCAACCCCTACGGCACGTGGGAGGAGGAAAAGAGCCGCCTCGCGGCCCAGCCCACCGACGCCCCCGCCTTCGCACCGGGGCCGGAGAGCTTCCCGGCCCCCCAGGCCCAGGCCCCGGCCGCGGCCGTCCCGGCGCCGTCCGGCAACGCGGGGCGCAGCGAACGCGACGCGGCCCCCGCACCGGCGCACGGCCAGCAGAACAGCGTCCCGCCCGCCGCGGGCGGTGGCGCCGGACGCGACAACCCGCCGCCGCCCGCCCCCGGCGGCAACGACGAACCGGACCAGCCCGCCGAGCAGCCCGACCCCCAACCCGCCCTGGCCGAAGCCGCATCGGCGCCGGCTCCTGCCTTTACCGCGTTCAAGGAGATCAGCGCTCCGCGCCGCGCCCTCAACCAGGCCGTACGGGCCCTGGCCGCCACGGCTCACTTCAAGGCACGAGCCGCGCAGACGGGCCCCGAGACGCAACTGCGCCAGGCCCTGGACACCTTCAGGAACGTCTCCCTCAACAACCCCGGAGACTTCCATGCGGCCGTCGAAGGCATCGATGCGGCGGTCAGCGCCGTCCACCACGCCTGGACGGACACCGCGGTGCCGGGCGACGCCGCCCGGGCACTGGCAGCGCTGGAACAGGCCGCGAACACCTTCGCCGGCTCCTGGCGGGCGACCGCCACGTCGGCGGCCTGGGACACGCTCTTCCGCGGGGCCCCGCGCCCCAGCCTTCCCCAGGCACAGCTCGCCCCGGTCGCAGCGGGCGGTCGCAACCCGGCCGGACAGGACCGGCCGGAGGTCACGGCGGCCGCCGCGCCCGGCATCACCCTGGCCGAGCAGCACGCGGCCATCCGCGCCGTGATCAACGGCTTCGGGACGCTGAACCCCGCTCCCAACCCGGCCGGAGCAGGACTGGCCGCATTCGTTCGCCGGATGCAAGACCCGGTCCAGATGAACGCGTGGCGCCAGGAACTGGTCGCGGCCGGGCACGGCGTCTGGATCGGCGGCCGCAGCCGCGGGCGGGAACTGCGCGGCATCTCGCGGCTGGTCGCGGCCCCCGAAGGCATTCTGATCTCCACGCAGGGGAGTGCCGAGCGGCCCGTGACCAGCGTGGTGATGCGGTGGGAGGAGCTCCCCGCCTGGCTGAACCTTGGGCTGAACGAGCAAGCGCGCCGCGCTCTGCTGGATGCCGGGGAGGCCCTGACCGCCGCGCCCAGCGACGGCCCGGCACGGGCGCGGCTGAGAGACATCCAACTGACGATCTGGGACGCCCTGCAGGCCGCCGGCGCGCCCACTGCCCAGGCCCTCGCAGCCTCCTGGAACCGCTACCGCCCCGCCGAGCCGGAACCGACGCCGGAAACGGACTCGCTGTTCGGCCTGGAGGCCACCTCCGCGGGCGCCCCCTACACCAGCCTTGAGGACTTCACCCGCGCCACTGCGGACCTCATCACCGACAGCTGGGCACTCACCGCGCACCCGCAGTGGCCCGCCGCCGACCCGCGCGCCCGGCAGCTGCGCGAGGCGAGCGCAGCCGTCCGGGCAGCCAGCTCCACCACCCCGACCGAAGCCGTCCGCGCGATCCTCCAGCTCGCCCGGGCCATCCAGGACACTCACCTTCTCCAGGCCTCTGTGCCACCGGACGTGAAGTACCTCTTCGAATCCTTCGCCGCCCGCGCCCGCCAACACGCTGACCGGTCGGCCGCGACCGCCTGGGGCTCAAAGTGGCGCCAGGTGTTCCCCGCCGCGGCCGAACCCTGGACCGAGGACCCGTTTCTCCTGCCCCGCCTCGGATACCCGGACCCGCGCCCCGCCGGCCGCCAGACCCAGGAGCCGCTGAACGCCTACGAGGCAGGCAGCAAGCAGACCTACGAACAGATCACTCACCCCGGCCACCCCGACCGCCTGGCGTACGCAGTCGCCGGTGTCGAAGGGTTCACCGTGCTGGCGGCGCCGGACATCTTCCACGGCCCCGCCTACACCTTGCGCGCCCCCGACGACACGGTCGTGGCCACGCTCGTCAAGGAGGGGGAGAGCTGGCACACCGTGCTGGGGGAGCAGCTGCCCCACCCGGGCGACACGGAGATCACTGTCCTGCCTCCACGACCCCCGCAGCCCTACGGGCAGGACAACTTCCACCATGCGGTCCTCAACGCCCTGCGTGTGTGGGCCGAAGACCAGGCCCGGCCGCTGCCCGGCCACGACTCCTACTCCGATGCCATCCGCCTGACGTGGGCCTTCGCCGAACTCGAACCGTTCACCGATGCGTTGCTCACCGCCGCCCTGCGCGCCTGGCCCCTGAGCCACACGCAGCAGCCCGCCCTCGATGGCGTCCTTGACGCACTGCACGCAGTGCAGGCCCAGGCGCGGGCCGAGCTGGACGACGAACAGATCCGGGCCAAGGCCGACGCCATCGAGCAACTCGCCCCTGCTGCACAGGCGCTGCGCGTCCAGCTCGAAAGCGAGCAACTGCACGGCAGCGACCTGTATGGGCTGATCCGTGTGCTGTCCGGCCGTGCTCTGGAGATGCCGGGGCGCCTGCGCGCCTTCGCCGACGAACGCACCATCCCCGCCCCCGCGCCCGCGGCTGTCCCGATGCCCGGAACGGCCGCCCCGGCACTGGAGGACGCCACGATCGCCACTCCCGCACCGGACGACGGACCGCCGATCGCAGAAGGTGGTGAGTGGGACCCCCAGTACCCCGTCCCCGAGACGATCGGCCAGCTGTGGCGAGCCGCCCAGGCCCAGGGCTGGACCATGACCCGGAGCACCGACTCCCGATTTGCCAGTCAACGCCTCAACGTTGAACTCGAAGCCCACACCGTGGTCGGCCACTGGCGGTTCAGCTTGGAGTGGCACCCGCGCAAGGGGCGGTTCGCCGCCGACAAGCAGCGGTCCTTCGCCCAGAGGCCCGACAACCAAACCGGACCGCGCGGTGGTGAGAACCACCCGACGAGCGCGGACGCCCTCAACGCCATGCAGCGCTACGCGGCGGTCCCCGCACCTGTCGAGCAGGAGGCCGGGGCGCCTGCGGAGCAGGCGGTTGCGGCCGGGCCTATGGCCACTCCCGCATCCGTGGCCAACCAGCCGTGGGCGGCGGTGCTCGCCGAGGAGCCCAGCGTCACGCAGCCGGAGCCGAGCACCGCCATGCCGTTCGATGCGCAGGAAGTCGAGGGCATGCCCGGTTATTGGTGGCGGCTGGAGCCGCCGCGCGAGGGCTCCCGCGACGACGTCGAGCGCATCGCCGTGGGCCACGGGACCGAGCAGATCGGCCACGGGCACGGCCCCAGCGCCGGGGATGGCGCGGTCAAGTGGCGGATCTCGGTGGGCACCGACTACATGCCCGGCGAGCGCACCCCGTCCGCCAGCGCGAAGAAGATCGCCGAACGTCACCAGGCTTTGCAGGAGGCCGCTCTCGTCACCGGGCCCAGGCCTGCGGAGACGGTGTGGGTCCATCACGAGCGGGACCACGGCGAGGAGACACGCACCTACGTATTCGGTGTCGCCGAGGGCGACAAGGACGCCCTGGCTGCTCTGGAAGCCGCAGACTTCATTCGTATGCCCAGCGTCGGCGCATGGGTCCAGAGCATGGGCACCAGGCCCGAGACGCGGGCCTACAAGACGGGCCTGTTCGTACGGCGCATGCTCAAGCACGGCCGGTCCATCGCCGTCCACTACAACCGCGACGGGGCATCCGCCGACACCGCCCTGCCCGAGCTCGACAACGCGCGGCGCGGCGAGCTCGACGCCCTCCCCCGGAGGGAGTGCAGGGACTGGAGCCCGATCGAGTTCGAGGCCGGGGACCAGGTACTGCTGAAGGGCTCGCACAGTTGGTGGCACACGGTCACCGATGTCAGGCCCGGGCGGCTGACCGTGGAGCTGGAGACCGTCGTCTACGGCGATGTCCTGGCCCGTCGCCGCGGCGAGGACCTGCTCACCGCCGCCGACCCCGTCGGTGAGATCACCGCGGCCCGCCCCGGCACCAGCGTCTTGCACGGCGAAGCCCCCGAGATCCTCGAAGCCGAACAGGCCCGCCTGGAGCTGCCCTTGGCCGATCCCGCGCACGCTCCCTTCGTCGAAGCCCGCCGCGCGCAGATCGCCACCGAGCGGGAGCGGGTGTCGGGCGGCCTCGCCCGCAGGGAGAAGCGTCGTGCCCAGATGCAGGCGATCCTCCGCAACCCGAAGGAGCTCCAGAGCCTGAGCGGCCGGCTCGTGCACAACGAGGTCGGCGAGCTCCTCGGGGCCGTCGTCAGCCGGGACAAGATGCCCGACCCGCCCCAGACCCGCAAGCAGAGCCGCAAGTGGATCTTCGTCGACAGGGACGGCAACGCCGTCGGTGGGTTGGACCGCAAGGGCGACGCGGAACGGTACGCGATCGATCGCGAAGATGGTCTCCACGCCGTCGCCCCCGTGGGCTGGCGGGGCGATGCCTGGACGCAACTCGCACCCGGAGTATCTGTGCGCCTGCCCGCACCGCAGGGCGGTCGGCTCACGCCGGAGAGCTGGACCCCCGTATTCACCGTGACCAGCATCAGCAGGGACGCCGACGGCTCGGTGACGGTGGACGGAACACGCCAGGGCACCCCCGTCAGCTACCACCTGAGCGCGGAGGAGGCGGAGACCCGGCCCCTGAGGGAGGCCGTGGGCGACTTGGCCCTGCTCCCCGAGACCGTCGTCACCCGTGCGGCAAGGCCCGCACTGCTCACCGCACTGGCCCACCCCACCGGCAACGGTGTCTCCTACCCGATCTACGGCCACAACGAGCTGATGCGCAGCATCCAGGCCGTCAACGCCGCGGCCACGGCGATCAAGCGCCGGCCGACATCGGTGGCGAAGCTCCGCGAGCAGATCCTCACAGGGCGCGACGCCCTCGCCCACCTGGCCGAGGTGGCGAGCGCGGACGGCGTGGACGTGATGCCCGAGCGGGCCCGCGCCGGGGTCGAGGTGATGGAGTACTGGGCTGCACAGCTTGAGGATCTCGCGCCCGCCGCCGCGCGCCTGACGGCGTCTGCAGGGCCGACGGCCGACCTGCAGAGCCCCGTGGACACATCCACCGACGAGCCGGGCCCCACCCCAGCACCGGTTCCCGCACAGGCGACTACCCAGAGCGATGCGCCGACCGGCAGGCCCCGGACCCAGCCGGGTCACGAGGACTTCCAGGGCAGCCGGACGCCCGACATCCTCGAGACGGCCGAGCCGCCACAGGGGCAGATGGCCCTCGATGCCACCTCGCCGGCAGCAGACGCCGAACCGGAAGAGGAAGGTCCGCCGGCGCTGAGCGACGACAGCGTGGAGCAGGGAGCCCCCGCCGAGGAGAACTCGCAGGACGCCCCGCTCAGCAGCCCGATACCGCCGTGGGACGCAAGGCGGATCGGCGGTCAGGAAGTGGCACGGTCGCTGGCCGCCCGGGCCACCGTCGGCGACTTCACGGCCGACGGACTCCTCATGCGTGCGCCCGTATTGCTGGACAGCGAGGTCATCGGCTCCGTCGTCACGCGCCCCGGGGGCAAATACGCCGCCACCACCATCGACAACTGGACGACCAAGGACCTGTACGAGTCGGTGGACGGCGCGGTCGCCAAGGTCGTGCAGTACTACGACGAGTGGGAGGCCACCCGCGAGGAGCGCGAAGCCCGCGCCCGCGAACTCGGTTCCGACCAGACGCCGGCCACCCCTGAGGCCGAACTGCCCGACGGCGCCATCCCGGTGCCCGACCACCCCGGCTACCACCAGGCCAGTGCCTACCCCGGCACCGTGGTGTACGGGCCGGACAAGAAGCAGATCGGCTCCGTCGCGAACCGTACCTACAACCAGGGCAAGCACAAGACCCTGTACGGCGACAGCCCCATCAAGGGCCACACGACCATCGAGGGTTCCGTCAGTCACTTGGTGGAGGTGCACGCCGAGCTCAACGACGTGCCCAACAGCAAGCGGTGGACGAACGTATGGATCGAGCACCACCGCGATCACACCTATGTGTGGGGTGCTGCCCCGCATTACCGCGAGCTCGTCTTCGCGCTCGAAGTCACGGGCGGACCCCGGGGCTTCAACCCCCGCAACGTGAGCGGGGCGCACCGCCAGCACGGCATGTATCAGCACACATTGCCGAAGAACCTGACGTACGAGACCCGCACCGAGAAGGTCGAGTCGCTGCGGGCGCTGATGTCCGCACGCGGTCGGAACATACCCGTCTTCGAGAGCATTGAGGCCAAGCAGGCTGCCGAATCCCTCGCCAGAGCGGAGACCGCGTTCCCCGCATCCACCACACCGGCACGCGAGACCGGCGCCGGGCCTGCGGACAACGCCGCATCGGCAGGGCAGGAAGAGCGAACCGCACCAGCGCGCCGGTCCTCCGGCCAGCTGCCTCAGGGCCGGACCGCACACGGCCTGGCGATCCATGCGATGGAGATCGACGACCTCGACGAGACCCTTGAGGCCCTGACGGACGCCACCGATCCGCTGTCGCTGGCCTACCGGCTGCGCGCCGAGCGGCGCCGCTGGGCCCTGCTGCGCCAGGAAGCCGAAGACTGGGTTCCGCAACCGGAGTACGACGCCCAGGGCAACATGGTCGAGCCGTCCCGCGGGCGGATCCTGCGTGAGCGGGCCGACGGCTACCGGCTCAACCCCAACGAGGCCCAGGGCGCCATCACCAGCGTCGACGACCTGCCGCCCGCCAAACCGGGCGGATACACCGATGCCCGGTGGGCCGAGATCGTGGCGGCGGCCGCCGCCACGGAGGACTACCCGCCCACCGCGGAGCAGCAAGTCATCATCGAGGCCGCAGCCCGGCGCGGCCTGGACCTGCGAGTGATGGCCCTGGCCGGCACCGGCAAGTCCACCACCTTGAAGATGCTGTCGCGGCGCATGCCCGGCCAGCGGATCCTGTACCTCGCCTTCAACCGGTCAGTCGCCGACGAGGCGATCGAGGCGCAGCAGCGCGGCGAGTACAGCGACAACCTCACCCCCACCACCGCAAACGCCTACGCCAACAGCATGGCCGACGAGGCCCTGCTGACCCGGCTGAACTGGCCCAAGCTCAACGAGCAGCAGCTCGCCGACCGGATGCGCTGGCGCTCCCGGATCGCGGCCGGAGGCGAGTCGCTGACCCCGCAGCGTGCCGCGTACCTGGCCAACCGGCTGCTGTCGGAATGGGTGAAGTCCGCAGACGACGACTTCGCCGTCCACCACCTGCCGGACGGCATCTCGCACAACCGGAATGCGATCTTCGCCGCGATCCGGCCCCTCGCCCAGGAGATGTGGGACAACCTCACCGACCCGAAGGCCGTCAACAAGGACCGCGATCTCCCGCTGTCCTTCGACCACACCGTCAAGATGTGGGCGCTCTCCGGCCGAGTCCCCGACTGCGACGTGCTGTTCTGGGACGAAGCGCAGGACGTCAACCCGGTCATGGAGTCGATCGTGGCCAACGTCCGCGAAGCTGGCATCCAGGTCGTGGCGGTCGGCGATAGCAACCAGGCCATTTACGGCTTCCGCGGAGCGACCGACGCCCTGGGGCGGCTGCCAGCAGACGCGACCGCCACGCTCACCCAGACCTTCCGGTTCGGCGATGCCGTCGCCGACATCGGCAACCGCTTCCTGCGCCTGGGCGGCACCCGCATGCGGCTGGCGGGTTGGGAGCGCAAGACCTCCCGCATCGAAGAGATCGCCCCGGGTGACGAGACGATGCTCATCGCCCGCACCAACGCGGGCGTGGTCCTCGGTGCCGTCGAAGGCCTGCGCGCGGGCCGCAAGGTCGCGGTGTCCGGGGGGCTGGCTGACCTGCGCAAGTTCCTGGAAGCCGCGGAAGCGCTGCGCGAGGGGGAGCGCACCAGCCATCAGGAACTGGCCCGCTTCAACGGCATGGCCTGGGACGAGATCCTGGAGACCGCCGAGAGCGAACCCGAGCTCAAGCAGCTCGACTCCATGTTCAAGCTGATGGAGCGGCACAGCGAGGAGCTCGACGCACTGCTGGAGTCCGTGCGGATGCCGCGCCCGTTTGTCGAGGACGACGGCGAGCGCCTCCATGTCAAATTTGCCTTCGGAGACGGCAACTTCCGGGCCACGAAGAAGTGGCTCAAGAGCAAAGGCGTCGGCTTCGGATGGGACGAAGACGGCAAACGGTGGAACTTCCCGCCGCCGAGGAAGCCGGCCACCTCCGCGACCGAGGCCCAGCGCCACCGGCTGCGCGAGCGGGTCGAGCAGTACATCGCCGACCACTACATCGCCCCCGCCAGCGACAACGGCGGGCAGGTCGTCGACCAGGCCGCGCCGCATGACCTCCTGGTGTCCACCGCGCACAAGGCCAAGGGCATGGAGTCGCAGCGCGTCCGGATCGCTGGCGACTTCAAGGGCCCCAAGGAGAGCGCCAGCGGTGGCATCGACTGGGACACGATCCCCAAGGACGAGCAACTGCGCCTGGCCTACGTCGCGGTCACCCGCGCCACCGAAATCCTGGACGCCGGGTCGCTCGGCTGGATCTTCGACGTCACGCGTGACGACGACCCGATGCAGGAACCGGACGGTATCTACCTGCGCGCATGGCAAGTAGGCGACTTCGCGCCCGGCAACCAGGTCTCCTTCTGGAGCGAGGACGGACAGAGCGTCCTCGACGGGGAGATCGCGGAGCTCGACGGCACCACGCTGCTCGTCCGCACCGACGAGGGCCGCACAGAGGCGGTCATCCCCGGTCAGGTCGTCCGGCGCGACGGGCAGAACCAACCGCGCCTGCCCGTCGCCAGCGACGAGGAACTGGATGAAGCCCTGAACAGCGGCCGGTTCGTGCCGTCCGGGACGGCCATCCCCAGCGGCGCAGCCGCGTCGGACGCGCAGACCACACCCATCCCCGCTGCCGCGCGCAGCACCGGTGGCGAGGTATCGGAGGCACAGAACACGCCGTCCGCCGCTGACGGCACACGGGAGGAAGCCGCCGTGGACACACCCGCAGCGACCGAGCCGCAGGCTCAGGCGGCTCCCACTACCGCCCCAGCCAGCAGGCCGCAGAGGGCCCCTGGCCGGGAAACGTTCACGGCGCTCAAGCCGCCCGAGACCAGTGCCCTGACCGCCCCGGACGGCACTCTGTGGTGGGGTGGCAAAGCATCCGAACGCAAGAAGGCGATGGAACAACCAGTCCTCGTCCGGCTCAAGTTCGGCCCGCGTGGCGTCGTCGACATCGAGAACGCCGCCACTGGCAAGAACATCGACCGCATCCGCACCGGAACACCGTTCTTCGCCGCAGCCCCGGTCATTGCTGAGCAGCAGGAGCCGTCCACCGGTACGGCAGCCGGCCACGACGCCGCGCCCGCCGAGGACAAGGCTGCCCCTGCCGCAGCCGCTGACGCCCCCGAACCCGCAGCTGCCACCGGGCAGGCGCCAGCCGCCCAGGTCACGGCGTTCAAACTCATCGCCCAAGCCACAGACGCCGGCCGGCGCTGGGCCGTAGTGGACCGCGCCAGCGGGGACGTCGTCTGGATCCGCCACCAGGGCCAGGACCCCTTCGAAGCTGTCTTCGCGGACAAGGTCGACGCCGAGCGCATCCGCAGCAGTCTCACCCGCACGCCCGGCCTGCGCGTCCCCGCCCCCGGCCTGCACGCCCCCGCCCCGGGCACTGCCGAGGCACAGCGACGCGAACCGGGCCCCGCGCTCGCTCCGGTTCTGGGCAACGTCATCGCCAAGGACACTCGCGGCACCGACCAACTGGTGAAGGTCCAGGTCGTTGACGAGGCCGGCACGCGGGTCTACGTCGCCTGGAACCCCATCGGCGCCGACCAGGTCCAACTCCACCAGTCGGTGTACCTCTCCGGCGCCCTGGGCGACGAGACCACCTTCCGCGGACGGCTCGAAACGCCGGTCGAGGGCGGCACGGTGGAAGGCGAAGCAGCCGCCCACGATCGCCGCAACCTCGCCGAACCCACCCCCGAGGGGTGGATACCCGCCGACCCCAGCATTCGTTCCGCCCTCGAAGTGGGCCAGCAGGTCCGCATCCTCGACCCGCACCACCCCTCGCACGCGGCCACCGGCCAGCCGGGCACACGGCAGCTGTACAGCACGATCACCGTGGAGCTGGCCGACGCCAGCTCGTACGCCGGCACGACCGCGGACGGCCGCGTCCTGGTCTTCACCCAAGACCAGGTCGTCGCGGTGCCGGTCACAGGAGCCCCGCAGCCGCACCAGACCGCCCCGGCCCCGGCGCCTGCCGCAGAGCAGGATGCCGCCGCACGTGACGTCTCGTCGACTCTCCTCAGCCAACTGAGGAAGCCCGGCTACACCGAACGGGCCGGCCGGTGGACGGTTGCCGACCTCGAACCGCGCCCGGACGGCTCCCCGGTCGAAGTCCTGCTACGCAAGAGCGGCGAGTGGGCTAAGGCCGTGGAGGTCAAACCACACATTCTGCGCGACGAGCTCGGCCACTTTCACGGGCTCGAAGAGGTGCTGGCCTGGCGGGACGCCACCCAGCTCGTGACCCTCCTGGACCGTCGCGAGCGCGCACCGCGCCCCGGCGCGGCAGCCCCCGTTCTCGTGCAGGACCGCACACCCAAGCCTCCACTCTTCTCCAGCTCGCCCCAGAGCATGACGGTCGCCGAGCTCGAAACCCGCGCCACGGACCTGGAACAGTGGCTCAACGCGTACGCGGCACAGGGCGACACCGGACCGAGTGTCCGCGCAGTCGAACTGCGCGATGCTCTGCGCGCCGAGCTGGAACAGCGCCGCCAGCAGCAGAAGGACGCCGAGCAACTCGGCGGCCCGGACGGCTTCCGGCGCGACCTGGACGCCCTCATCCTCGAGGCACCCGACCCCAGTGGTGTCCGGGGCGTCATGCGCAACAGCACCCGCCTGGGCACCATCGTGGCCAGCGCCGAGGGCTTCCACTTCGTCGCGGACGGCCAGCTGGCCCTGGCCGAGGGCACTGCGTACGCCAGCCCTGAGGGCGCCGCAGTCGCCCTCAGCCGATACCTAGCCGGCGTCCCCGAGGACCAGCCGCTCCACAAACCCACCACCAAGCCCGCCCCCGCCCCGGCCCCGCGCTTCGTCCTCACCGACGAGGACAAGTTCGTCCATACCGCTGATGGCGTGATGGCCCGCGCAGCGGACGGGAAGAGGATCCCAACCGGGGCCGACGCCAACATGCTGCTCAAGGCCCACCTGAGCAGCGTCGTCCGCTATAAGGCCGACCCGGACCAGCTCAGCCAGCGGACAATCGCCGAGCTGTGCAACAAGCACGGAAAGCCCGAGGCCGGAACGCACCTGAGCTCGGACGGCCGCCTCGCGATCATCACCATCAAGGAGGAGTGCTACGCGGTCCGCGCGCCGGACCGGCTCACTCAGGTCTTCGGCCCCTGGGGCGAGAAGATCAAGACCCGGGAGCGGGCCAACCGGATCGCGGACGCCGTGGAAAGCATCCGCGACGCTGAAGGCCACCCCTTCCCCTGGGACATGGAGAACCCCACCTTCCGCGCCCTGCAGATCAAGGCCGTCCACTGGAGGGACCAGTACGGCCACGACATCAAACAGGCGATCCTGCACGCGCTGGTCACCCAGGGCCTTGACGAGCGTGACCGCCGTTACGCCAAGGAGTACTACGACAGCACCGGGGAACGCCTGAACGCGCCCACCCCCCAGAAGGCGCCCCGGCCCGCCCCCGAGCAGACCGACCCCTCTATGCCGAGCCCGGCCGCCTTCGAGATCACCACCGTCAAGAAGGTCCTGGGAGAGGTGGCCGCCGCGGACGGCACCTTCTGGTGGAAGGGAGAAACCAACAACCCCCGGACGGACCAACTGCGTTCGCACCTGGTGCCTCTTGAGGTGCCGGTCCTCGTCCGGATCCGGGAATCCGCCGACGAGAAGGGCGCGGACCGAGGCTGGGTCCGGGTCCTGGACGCGGCCACCGGTGAGCCGCTGCTGACGGCCACCGGCAAACCCTTGATCGTCCGATCCACCAGCCACGTTCTGGTGGCCTCGCCCCTGGCTTCCGGGGAGACGGCCTCAGGACAGCGGCGCTTCGTCTCCCTCGGGCAAGTCCGCACCCACCTGGTCAACGACAAGATTCCGGGACTTTCCCCGGGACGCCGCACCGAGGTGCGCAGGATCGCCCAGGACCGCGAACTGGTGGAACTCACCGATGACGGGCAGTTCGCCCTCCGCCGGACGGAAGACACCTACGAAGTGATTCCTGCCGGCAGCGGCCTGCCCCTCGACGGCCTGCTGACCAACCTCTACCTCAGCCCCCAGGCTGCTCGCGACCTTGCTGTCTCCCCCCAGCCGCTGGAGGGCTTTCCGTCCCTGGAGGAAGCACGCGCCTTCGCGGGTCGGCTCACCGAGCTGCAGACCGCGAGCGGTGCGCCGATCGACTGGAGCAACCCGAGGTTGGGCGTCCGGTTGAGCGCCCCGGACATCGTCCACCTCAACCACGAGATCCTGGAGGAGCGAGCCCACCACGACCGCGCGAACGGCAACGCCGCATCACCCAGCGACACCATGTGGCAGCTGTTCGAGGACCAGGCCCAGCGCTCCGAGCTGAGCGCTGACAGCCTCCGCTGGGCAGACACGCTCACCCCTGGCGACTGGGTCTGGCTGAGGATCAATGACGAGGACAGGGCCTGGGAGGTCATCCAGTGCGACGCCACCGAGTTCGGCACGGTGGCCATCACGCTGGACGACGACAGCACCTGGCACCTGCCCCGCAACCTGCCCGTACAGCACGCGGGCGATGACACCGTCCTCGACGCAGACGGCGAGACCATCGGCCTGCGACTGGACGCCGAATACGTCCTCGATGACGACGTCATCGAATTCGACCTCGCTCCCGACGGCACCCCGCTCGCGCCGACCGGCGCTGCCGGAACGGCCGCGGCCGGCACCCTCCGCATCCGCGGCCGCGCCATAGTGACCCACAACCACCCCCACGGCGACGGCGAGCGTACCTACCTGATGGACGCCACGATCGTGAACGGCGCCGACATCCAACCGGCGTCCGTCGAGTTGGTCACCACAGCTTTTGCACTGCCCGAGCACGTCTACCGGCTCTCCCTGCGCGCACCCCTCGTACAGCAGGAGGCACAACCGCGACCCACCGCCCTGGCTCGGCAGTTCGACCTGCCGAAGCAGGAGGAGGACACCGAGTTCGTAGAAGACCTGGGCTTCCGCTTCCCGATCCGCTTCGCCGAAGAGCTCAACCTTTCCGCCGAGCTCCTAGCGGAGCTGAAAGCGGACCCCGACCTGAAACTGGACATCGACGCAGAGCTCGAAGCGGATCTGGAACTGGCAGCCGAAACCGAAGCCGCCGCTGAGCTGGAGCTGACGTCCGAACCGGAGCAGGAGACAGGTTCGGAGGCCGACGAGCAGGAACCCGAACCCGAGCCCGACCGCCAGGAAGCGGCGGAGCCGGGGAACGTGACGGCGTTGCCGGCCCAGCTTTCCGAAGGCGAGCAACTGCGGCGGAGTCTGTTGCGTCTGCTGCGCGACGCTGCGGCGCCGTCCATGCCCACCGAACACACCACCCTCAACAACTCCCCGCTGTACGTACGCGTCGCCCACAGCGCCCGGCACGGCCGGGTCCTGCAGTTCGGCTTCGACCCCAACGCCCCCCGCGCAGCGGCACAGTTCACCGGAGCCGATCTCGAAGGAGCCAGCGGAGAACAGGTACTGAACGCCGTCCTGGCCCACCAGCCCCAGGTACAGGCCGAGGCGGCGCCCATCGACCCAGAGCAGTTGCGTGAGAACCTCCTGCAACTCATGGACGACCCGGCTGCACCCAACCGGCCGGCCCTGCACGGCAAAATGAGCGCCCTGGACCTGTATGTGGCCGTCACACCCCACGCCGAGCACGGACGCGTGCTGAGCTTCGGGTTTGACCCCGAGGCGCCACGCGCGGCCGCGCAGTTCACCCGCGCCGATCTCCAGGGCGCCACCAACGACAAGGTAGTCAAGGCCGTCGAGCGCTACGGCTCGAAGTTCGTCCAGGACCTCGTCGACACGGATCGGGCCCGCCGTGCCCGCGACCTGCTCAAGGCCGGTGCAGAAGCCCGCCAGTCGAGCGCACTGTCTCCGACCGTCCGCATGAAGCAGGAGCGTCAGCCACGACCGGACGAGCACGGGCGGCAGACCGCACCCGTCTCCGCCCCGAGTCGCTAGCGGCCACAGACCGCCTGGGGGAATCAAGCACAAGATTTCCGAGCCCCGGATCCCCCCAGGCGGGAGGGCAATCTGCGCACCGCGCTCCTACTTTCCGTGATCCGTAGCGTCGAAAGGCACTTGACCTGCCCAGGGGAAGCAGGCGGCCTCGCCGCCACCCGTGATCGTCAACGAGGTGACGAATGGCCACCGCTCCCGAAGAGTTCCCGCTCCCGTCGCACCACCAGCCCGCCTGGAGCGGCGACGCACCCTCAGCCCTCGATGGCGCGGCCGAGGGCGCCACGCGTGACGCCGATGTGCCACGAGCACCGGACACCACCGCACAACCGCCCTCCACACCACGGGGCCCGGGCTGGAGCGGCGAGCAGGAGCCGCCCTCCGCCTTCGCACCAGTGTCCTCGTGGTCCAGCGACCCCGACATTCCCGCCGCGCTCGCCCCCTCCACCGGAGCACGCACGCCGACCGGCGCCGAGAGCGATCTCCGCCCGGCTGAGGGCGGCGCCGGAGAGTGGGAGACGGACGATGTGCCCTCCGCGCTGGATGCGTCCGGCACTGTCGCCCCCGGCTGGCATGCAGAGGCCCCGTCCGCCTTCGCGGACCTGCCGACGCCGCCCGCCACCGGGTCGGGGTGGACGGCGGATGAGCCGCCTTCCGCCTTCGCTGACCCACAGCCCCACCCCTGGGCTCGTGCGGATGCCCCCTCCGCCCTGAGCTCTCATTCCGCTGTTGATCAGGCCTCCTCATCCACACCGTCCTCCAGCGCCTCACCGGAGCCGGTCACCGAAGTCAACCCAGCAGCCCGACCGACAGGCGCGTGGGAGCAGGACGACGTGCCGTCCGCTCTGGCCTCCGGGCCGGACTGGGGGAGTGACGACCTCCCCTCGGCGCTCCAGGCTGCAGACGAGGCCGTACCCGCATCCGCCGGGTGGGCAGCAGATGTGGACGAGATCCCCTTCGCGCTTTCCACGAGCGAGACGCCCCCAACTCCTGGGTGGACGGATCCCACTGACGTGCCCCGCGCCCTCGCGCCCCCCGCCGCTGCGCAGACGGCAGTCCCCCCGGCCGGCGCGCCCGCCCCTCCGGAACCAGCGGTCCTCGAAGGAACCGGCTGGGGCACCGAGGAAGCACCGCCGGCTTTCGCCACGCCCGACCCCACAACAGGATGGGCGGCACCCGAAGAGGTCCCCTCGGCCTTGGACCCGATCACAGACGACAGCCCGATGCCCGACGCTGGAGCTCCCAAGCCACAGCCTGCCGCCGACGGCGTCAGCGATCCCGGAACCTCGACCCTCCCGACCGCACCGCGCACCGGATGGGCCCAGGAGGATGCACCGTTCGCCTTCGCCGCCCTCGAACCCCTGCCCGGCTGGTCTGGCGCGGAGGACGTTCCACGCGCCTTCGCGGCCGAACCAGAGCAACCAGCCCGCCCCGCCTTCGCCAGCTCGCCGGGCCGACTCCCGCTCACCCGTGCTGAAGGCGTCGGCCAGAGCGACGGCCGCGTGACCGCAGGCAACGGACGCACCGCGGCACGCAGCCCCCGTACCAGCGGGAGGCAAGCAGCCGATGCCGACGCCCGCGGTGACCCAGACGCACCTACCCGCACTACCGCACCCGGGCTCGCCGGCGACACCGTCCCCGAACGCCCAGTCCCCGAAAGGCGCCCCGCGCCGCACGGCCTGGCCACAGCAGGCACTCCGCCAACGGAAGGGGTGAAGGAAGATGCCTCATCCGCGGTCGGGAGGCCGCCTGGGCCTTCCAGGACGGTCGCAAGTGACGAGACTCCCTCCACTTCCGAGCCGGAGGGGCTGGGCGCTCGGCAGCAGAACACTGGCGTCCAGCAGACGCAGGAGCCCACCCCGGTCGCCACAGGCCACGGGGCGGAGAACGACGTGTCCGCAGCTCTGGGCCAGGGGCCGGAGGAGCTCGACCAGGAAGGCCACATCGCAGCACTGATGGACGTGGCCGACCGGGCCTTTCAGGACGCGACGCAGGCAGACGCGGGGGCGTTGCGAGCGGCGTCGCGTTCCTCGACTCGCGCCGAGGAACGGCTGGAGGCGGTCATGCACGCCACCCACGATCAATGGCGCGAAGCTGAACGCCACTACGGCCTGGCACATGAGGCGCACGCCGAGGGACAGAGATCGCGCCTGGAGTACCACGCGTCTGAGGTAGTCAGAGCAGCGGTGGAGACCCAGCGGGCGGCTGGTGTCGCCACCACTGCAGAGGCTCTGAAGAACATCGTCGAAGGGCTCAAGCCGGCTACAGAGCAGGCCCGGCTGGCGGATACGCGCGAACAGCTGAGTGCGAAGCTCGCCCAGCTCGAAGCTCAGGACGACAGGCAGCTGACCGCAGTGACACGCATGGACACTGCCAACCGCGACCGGCTGCGAAGTGACCAGTGGCACGCCAAGGGGACGGTTCCCGAGCTGGGCTGGTGGCCAGCACTCGCCGCAGACATGACTCACGCGCTCGAGGGCCGCCTGTGGCTGGACGAGACGGGTGCCGCGCGGCTGCTGAGGGAGCCGGCAGGGGATCGGGTCGTGCCCGGACGGAAGGTGAATGCCGAGCGGGTTGCGATGCTGCGCGCGGCCGGGTTCCTGGTGACGGACACAAGGACCGACACCTCGACGCTCCTGCGTTCCTCGACCATGGGGCGCGAAGCGTTGTACCTCGCGACGCTGTACCCGGAGGGGCTGCACGAGGATGAACGCCGCGCCTATGAGGCGCGGTACGAGCAGTCGCGTCGGCCGTGGATGAACAACGAGGAGCGCAAGTCGGCGGCGCGGCGTCTGCCGCCGCTGGACCGATACGTGATGCGCGCTGTCCGTGAGAAGCCGGTGCTGCTGGACGGTGACCAGGTCCCCCAGATCAGCCCGGAGGATGCTGCCCGGCATGCCGACGAGGCGCAGTTGGCGCAGAATTTCGCGCGATGGGTGGCGATGAGCCGCGGCGAGCGGCCAGATGCCGTCCACGGCCTCCGTATGGCACAGGCCCAGAGCCTGGAAGCGGTGGCCCGCACCGTGGGACAGGACGCAGCCACCGGCGAAGTGCAGTCCGCTGAGCAGCCGTTGAGTGAGATGTTGCCGCCGACTTCGGGCGACAACGGCCTCCCAGCGGGCCCAAGCGAGGGCACCACGACTCCCGATGAGGAGCACGAAGACGCCATGGGCTCGCGCGCCGCAGATGAGACGTCCACGCGACCGCTGCCTGCAGAGAACGGCGATGAGTACCCCCAGACAGAAGGTTGGTCTGGCGACGCACCGTCGGCCTTGGCCGCGACGCCCTCCGCTGCGGCTTGGGCCGACGATCGGGTGCCGGCAGCGCTTGCCGAGTCACCCAGGTCCCAGGAGGATTCGACCCGTGACTCGACCGCGCAGCCGTCGCCTGCTGACGAGTCAGGCGATTCGGCGCCCGCAGCCGAGAGTGCGGGGAGCAGCACGGCCGACGCGAGCAGAAGCGAGCCCGACTTCGAAACACGACGGCGTGAACGACTGGCCAGTAACGTGGCATACGGGGCAGTCCTGGGGATCGACCCGAGTGCGGGGGAGAGCTACGAGGGGTACGCCGGCCGGTTCGACGGCGACTACGACATCACCCTGCCCAGCGGCCGCTACTGCTATCGCGCCCCCGGATTCGATCGCAAGAACTACAGCGTCCGGTACATCCCCAATCCCGCCTCGACCACGAACTCCCAGCGAATCGGGGCGGTCAGCCACCCAAGCGAGATCATGCCCATGATCCGCAGGCACGCCGCCCGGCATGCCGACAAGCGTGATCCGCTCGTGGTTGAACTCGATGAGCACGAGCGGAACGCTCTGGATGACGTAGCGCGCGGTGTCATTTCCCGTTCCCGCGGCGAGTGGTACCGCCACAACGGGCAGGGCATCGCCACCCAACAAACCTATGAGTGGACGACCCGTGCGCTGTGGACCCTGAGCGCACTCGGTCTCATCCAGGTACCCACGACCGACCCCTACCGGCCAGGCACCCGCTTCGCGAGGCTCTCCGAACTCGGTGAGCGGCGGCACAGCGCGCTGCGAGGAGAACCGGAAGCGGAGCGGCAGCAGCCGGGCGTCCAGGAACGGACGGTGGTCGCCGAACCGGCCTTCGGCCAGACACCACAGCTCGGTGATCAAGATGCCGGGGCGGTTACGACCGCACCCACCGTCCCTACTTCGGAGGCACCACTCGCCCAATCGGCGAGCGGCCAGAAGACCGTGGGCGCGCGGACGAGCACGGCCCCGCTTCCAGCGACAGCGGCTGGTGCCCGTCCTTCAATCATGCCCCCCCACGAGTCGACCGCCACGGAAGCCCCCGTCGGGCGAGACGCCGACAACACCCTGGCCGATGGCCAGGCCGAGAGTGTCCCGGACTCCACCGAGGGCCCGGCCGTCGACCTGACGCCGAGCACAGCTGACACCACCGCACCCAATTCCGGAGCGACAAGTCGGACCGTGGCCAACCACGTCCCCCGCCCCCAGCCGGCTGACCGCGAGGAGCCTTCCCACGACCAGGGGGAGCTGTTCGCCGTCCCTGAACCGATCGCTGCGACTACAGGCGCCGAGCCCGAGGCACAATCCGCTGCCACGGTCCCGGCGGATCCTGCAGAGGGCGAGCCACCATTCCCCAAGCTCACCCAGGCGGCAAGCCGCGCCCTCTTTGATATCGCCCGAGGCGACATCACCGAGGTCGATGGCATCTTCATGAAACGGACCTCCACCCGCGGCACCATCGCGAAGGCCCCTTCTCAGAAAGCAGTCAATACCCTCCTGGACCAGGGACTGGCTGAACGTGCGGGCCAGCACATCTCTTTGTCCGAGCGGGGCACCCGCTGGTTTTCCCACCACAACATCAAGCTGCCGTCCACCGGACTCAGGGACACCTCGGCGCTCGATGCCTCGGTGCTTCCGCCGATCGACTACACCCCCCTGCACCACCTTCCCGTAGCCGACGAGCAGCCAGACCGCATGCGGCCGCCCGCACCGAACCCCCCGCCAGCCGACTGGCCCACCCGATCCCGCGCGCAGTCCGCAGCAGAGACCCAAGCGATCAAGGAAAAGGCGACTGCGGCTCGGGCCAGGGCCGCCCAGTCCACCACCCGCGCCCTGGTAGACCTGGCAGCGGGCACGGAGAAGAACAGCCAGTGGGTGTGGCGCAACCAATACCCGCTGGCCCAGTACGACGAGAATGCCGCCGCCGCACTGGAACGCCTCACCGATCCCGCCGCGCACGCCTACGCCACCCGGTCAGTGCACCAGCTGCGCACCGCCATCGAGGCTGTGGGCCGCGTGGCGACCGCGGACTACGTGCAGCGCATCCTCGGCGCCGGAACCGATCCAGTGGCCATGGACAAGGTCTGGCGGACCACGGCCGGAATCCAGGCCGATGACACCTATCGCCACCGCATCCGGGGCACCGTCATCACTTATCTCAACGCCATCGGCAAGCACGCCGAGGAGGTCGGTCTCGACTGGCAGGCCATCGTCGACACCCTGGAGGACGCAGCAGGCTGGAAGGGCGGAATGCAGCCGCTCACCCTCCGCCATCAATACGAGCACGCCTACTTCCCCGACGCCGAGCAGACCGCTGACGCGGCCGCCTTCGTCGCAAAGGCACTGCACGACTACGCGCTGGGCGAGAGCGACGCGGTCGATGCCTGGGCCCACCTGCGGGACACCTGGCGGACCATCGAGCCCCGACCCGCTCCGGTCGCAGTCGCCACCACCACAGGCGACGCCACGGTGGCCGCCGACGCGCCGCCGATCCAGAACGTGCCTGCGACTCCCGACGGACCGGCATCCAGCCTGACCACCACCATCGGGCTTACAACTGCCGCACCCGAGGCCACGCCGGATGCCATCACGCAGGGTGGCTTCGCTGGTGTCCCCACTCACCTCAGCGAGACCACACCAGCTCCCGCGGACCAGGACGAGGAACCCGGCACGCCCGATACGGAGCAGGGGGTGCCCGTTCCGGACGTGACAGCCACCGCCGAGCCCGGCGATCGACCAGTACCTGCGACCCCCGGACCGAACGGCCCGCCGCGCCCACCGGCCGCCCAACGTGAGGAGAGCACCGTGGCCACCAACGCACCGCCGAGCGCGGCCTCACCCAAGGAACCTTCCAGCCCTGGCCAACCCGCCTCTGGGGCGGTGCCGTTTGCCTGGCAGACCGCGGCGCCCTACTCGAACGCGGTCGCATACACCGCCGCCCACAAGGCCCTGATGACAGAGCTGGACCAGCACGAGCAATGGCTTGCGCACACTCCAGCCGCCGCGGCGGCCGCCGCATCCCTGGACAGCACACGCACCCTCGGGATCCCCGGCCTGACGGCGCTGCTTGCTCTGCAGAGCGCTCTTCCGCCGGCCGCGGGGAGCGGCAGCCGGCTCACCGGCCTCGCGAACCTGCTCGGCCACCACGTCCGGTGCGCTCAACTCAGCCTCGCAAAGGCTTACTTCGGCCAGGCGGGACGCGCCAGCAACAAGAAGGCGCTGCGCCGTCTATATGAGGGGGCACGGGAGGGACGGTTCCTCGATCTCACTCACCAGACCCAGGCCGGTGAGATGGAGCTCGGCCACTACCTCGATCACCGCTCCCAGCAGGTTCCCGAACAGCCTGCGGTCGCCGAGTACCCAGCCGAAGTGACGCGCGAAGCGGCAGAGGAGGCCACGGTGACGGCTGTAGACCACGACGACGACAGCGAGATGCCCGTATTCCAACGGCCCGGTGAGGTCTACCTGAGCGCCGGGGAGGCGGCGCCGCACCTGCACGCCCACGCCCAGACCATCCTGGCCAACGGCACCAGGGGTATCGAGCTGCTCGCTCACATCCACGGTCGCCCGGTGTACGTGATGGTCGCCGAGGGACCCGAATCGGACCCCTCGCTCTACCTGGGGCTCGCCCTTCGCGGGGAAGCGAACGAACGAACCGTGCACATCGGGGCGGACCAGCTTGCACAGGTCACCCCCGATGAGCTGCTTGCGGCAGTGACCGAGTGGATGAGCACCAGCGATGACGGCGACCGTCCGCTGCTGGACCACGGGTCCTCCGCAGCACCCCGGACAGCACCGGGCCCGGCCGCGGTGCAGGGACAGGTGGGCCCGGTCGAAGCGCAGCAACCCGCACCGGCCGCCGCGCCCGACGAGCAGGCAGCGATGAACACCGATTCCACGACAGCACCCCAAGACGCTGGGGCCGAAGCCAACGAGCCGCAGGTCGCTCAGGACCCCGCCGAACCCCCTGCCTCCGCACCCGCCTCGGCGGCCAAGGCCGCAGCCCCCGCAACGGAGAGCAACGTCCCGGACTTGGCAGCCACACCTCCGGCACAGGAGGCCCAGGCCCCTACCGTGTCCGGCGAGGCCACCAGCGAGGAGCAGGCCGCGCCGTCGGCGGCCACCGCTGCAGCCGCGCCCCAGGCGGACTCCGCGACCGCAGTGGAGGAACCGCGGGCGCAGGCCGATACCCAACAGGGAAAGAGCACGCCAGCCGCCCCCGCGAAGGTGCCTACGCCCGACACGGCGGCCGCCGTCGAGCAACTCACGGCACTGGTCCGCTCCGCCCTCACTGACCTCGGCATCACTCTGGAGGCGACGGGCGTTCTCACTGCCGAACGCGCCGTCGTGATCACCCTGGAAACCAGCGGCACCGCAGAGCAGGACCGTAAGATCACCGACAACCTCCGTCCTGCACTCCACAAGGCGATCCGCGAGCACCCGGACCACGGCCTCGCCGCCTACCGAGTCGACTTCCAACACACCCCCCAGGTAGGCCAGGGGGCGCTGCAGGACGCCCCCGGGCCGGCAGCGAAGTCCGTGGCGCGCGAGCGGCTGATCGCCGCCAACGAGGCGGCAGCGAAGCTCTTCATCGATCGTCTGCAGAACGACCCGAACGCCCAACTGGCCCGCACCTACCTCACCGAGGAACGGCAGCTTCCCCCCGACGTGCAGGAGGAGTGGGGCCTCGGCTACGCGCCGTCCGATGGCCATGCCGGACGCTGGGACGTAGCTGTGTGCGCGCTTCGCGATCAGGGCTTCACGGATGAGGAACTCCTGCAGGCGGGCCTGGCGAAGCGGAGCCCGCGCGGCACTCTCTACGACCCCTTCCGTGACCGCATCATGTTCGCGATCCACGACGAGCACGGGGACATCGTCGGCTTCAGCGGGCGGCGCATCGATCGGCCCGGAGAGAGCGAGGCGCAGGCCAAGAAACGCGGGGGACCGAAGTACTACAACACCTCGAACGGCGCCCTGTTCAGCAAGGGCGACCTGGTCTTCGGGCTTCACCACCCCGCCCAGGCGCAGGCCCTGGCCAACAGCAATGGGCCGCGGGTCAGCGTCGAGGGCTATCTCGACGTGATTGCTGTCGCGCGAGCCGCCGCCACCGTGCCGCTCGACCAGCGGCCGGTGGCCGGCGCCCCGATGGGCACCGCCTTCACCGAGCGCCAGCTCACCGCCCTGCGGGGCCTCGACACCGACAATCCGCGCTCCCACATCGCGTTCCTGGACGCGGACGCCAACGGCCACAAGGTCCTGCTCGACAAGTGGGACCTGTTTGTGCAGGCCCCCGGCGAGACGACGGTGACCAGCGCCTCGGATGCCAAGGACGCTGCGCAGCTGTGGGAGGAGGGCATCAAAGCCGACGGTGACGGTGCCACTCCCGTGCTGCGAGTCCTGGAACAGCATCAGCCGCTCCTCAACGCCGCCGTCGAGGCAGTCTTGATGAAGAACGCCGACGAAGCCGAACGCACCGACCACGCCTTCGACGCCGCCAAGTTCTTCCAACGCACTCAGGCCATTGCAGCCGAGGCCGCGCGCTATATCCACCAGACGGTGCAGACACAGGCCCCCGGCAACACGGCCGCGCTGGAGCAGGCAGCGCTCGACTGGGCCAAGCGGCTAGAACAGGAATGGAGCATCCCCGGGCACATGACCGCCACCGCAGTGCTGCTCGGCCCGGGCAAGCACCATGAAGACTACGAGAACGAGGTCTACGAGCAAGCCCTGGACCTGCTCGCCGCAGACCCCGAGGGGTACTTCGCGAACGACCCTCGTGTCCGCAGCCGCCAATCCGCCGCCGAACCAGCGCCCGCGACAGCACCGGCAACCCCCGACGGCACAGGACCCACGGCCGCCCGGCCCGGCCAGTGGCCTGCCGGGACACGCGCGAGCGGCCCTGTGACCTCCACCAACACTGCGGCAGACAAGCAGGCCCCCGCCCATGGCGAGCTGAAGCTGAGGATGGTCCTGCCCTCACCTGTTGACGGACAGCCGGTCGAGTACACCGACCGCACCACCGCCGCGTACGCCCTGCAGATCGCCGTGCACGAACGTCTGGGCCAGCACACCGCAGAGAGCCCCGAGCCAGGCCGGCTGCCTCAGCCCCTGAAACTGGGCACTGTCTACGGCGTCGACCTGAGCACATCGGGCGATGACCAGACCAGCGATGACCCCACCGTCGTGGTGTGGCTGGGCACTTCCCGCAATGACTCGCTGCGCATGTCGTACAGCCGCTTTGTCGAGCTGACCGCCCCCGAGCTCCTTGCCGCGGTCGAGTGGCGCGCGGCCCAGGCGGCCGGACGGCTCGGCGCCCCACTGAGCCAGACCTGGCGGGACGCGGTGCGCAGCATCCTTCCCGGGCAGTTCCCGGCCCAGCCGACCCCCGCCCGGCTCGCCGACCTCCTCGACACGATCGCCCACGGCCCCGACGGAAGCGCGGAACGGACCCGGCACCGCGCCGAGCAGGCCCTTGCCCTGTACACCGCCGGACACCCGGACCTTGCCCTCAACGTCCTCGCGGCCGACGACCACATCTGGGTCCTGCGCAACGACGGCTCCTGGATCCAGGAAGAGACCGACAATACCGAGCTGAGCTGGAAGGAGCTCGACAACGGATTCAGCCAGGAGGCAACCGAGCTCAACGACATCGCCGAGGCCGCCGCCGCGCTGCCCCCCGGCGACACGGTGCCGATGCCGATGCCGGCCGACCTCACCGTTGCCCACCACAGCGCTCACGAAGCCCTTGCAGCACTGCGCCCGTACTCCATCGGCCTGCCCAACACCTGCTACGAGAAGATCACCGACGTCGTGGCCCAGATGGACGCAGGCGAGCCCGTCCTGCGCCGGCTGCATGGCCCGGACGGCGAGCAGCTGATGAACCGGGCCAAGATGTCCTTCGTCCGGGTCCTCGAAGGACTGGCAACGGTCGCCTCCAAGATCAAGCTCACCGGACTGAGCACCCGCCTGGAACGGACCATTGCCCGTCTGCGCGGTCAGGACCCCGCGTCCCTGCCCGCCTCGCGGGCGGTTCGCATGGACCGGCGCATGCAGGACCTCGCCCACATTGAACGCGACCTGGAACGCCGCATGGCCACCCCCATCACGCTCGACGAGCGCGGCGAACTCCAAGAGCAATGGATCACCAACCATGCACGATGGCGCGCCCGCTACGAACAACTCCACGGTCAGCCACCGCACACCGACTTCCTGCCCGACAACGGCCTAGTCGCCGGCGCCCCACCCATTCCCAACCAGACCGCTGCGCACCGCATCCTTGTGAATCGATTGCGCGAGCGGGTCAAAGAACTGCGGGACACCGACCCGCACACCAAGGAGGACGGCAACCCCTACGACCCCACAGCCGACCTATTCAACGGCGTCGCCTGGGCCTACCAGCAGCGCCTGATCGGAACCGTCCCCACGGACGACGACCCACAACGTCTCATCCCTGCATCTCAGCTGAGGCGCGCCGCCCTCATCGTGACATCCCACCAGGAAGCCTCCCCGCTGACTCTCCGGCGCGCCATGAGCGTCACCGCCGAGCGCGCCGACCGCCTGTTGCACCGCCTAGAGGAACAGCAGATCCTCGGCCCCTACCGCGCCGATGCACCCCGGACCGTCCTGGCACGCCCCTCCGACATCAGCGCCCTGCTCGCCCGCCCCGCCACCCCGCCTGCCCTGCGTAAACCGGCGCCCGCGCCAGCCGCTGCGGGTGCGGAACCCGGCGGGGCATATTCCAGCGGCCTCGATGAGGCCCGGATTCGCGAGTTTGTCAACAAGTTCCTTGCGGACAAGTACGAGCGTAGCGAGACCCATGCGGAGCCCGAAGCGGCCGACCGCACGGTGCGGGCACCCCGGGTGCGCAAGAACGCGCACAAGGAAGCCGAGACAAACGGACTCACAGCGAGCCATCCCACCTCCCTCGCACCCACCCAGTCCTGATGCGGAGATCCCCATGACGACACCGACCCCGCTATTGACCGAACCCAGGGCGCCTGTGCCCACATTGTCCCCCGACGCCCCGGCGGCCATGACGGAGCAGGAGCTCGAGAACTACGGGCGCAAGATGAGCCCCAAGCGCGACCTGCTCTGTGCACGAGCCCTGGACGGCGCGGACGCGCCGCCCCAGGCAGGCCCCCGTGATCTGACCGGCATCCACGCCGCGATGACAGCCGTGGAGAGCAGCCGGGCGCAGGCTTACTACTGGGGCCAACCCGACTGGCACGCCATCCGCGACATTCGCCAGCAGGTCGATGGTGTTCTCGCGCGCCTCAACGAACAAGCAGAGACCAGACCGCAGAGCGCGATCCACGCAGCCAAGATCACCACCCTGGCTGCCAGTCTCATCGCCCGGCACGCCGCCAAGGTATCGGCTGTCCTCAACGCCGGTGGGCAATGCGACACCCCGGGGGGCCATGCCATGCGCACCCTCACCAGCGTTGCCGAATTACACGCAGCCCAGGCCGCCGGTCTCGACTCCGTGCAGGCCCTGGACACTCCTCGTCTGCTCATTGCTCACGTGCACAAGCTGACCAAGGAACTACGGCAGGCCGAGGAGTCCCTGGAACCCGCGCAGAATCTGGGCGTAGCCGATTCAGACGACCTGGCGCTGGACAGCGCGCTGTCCAGTGGTGCGGGCGCCGACCCCGAGCTGGTCGAAGCCTCCCGACTGATGAACGCCCTGAGCGAGCTTGGTGGCCGCGCCCGCAGAGCGGGTCACCGACTCACTCTCGACGTACGGCTGCATGGCATGGTGGAAACCGTCCAACTCCGTGGCTTCGAGATGATCTCAGGAATTGCGCGAACCGTCATGGGGCGTTACGACGCCCAGGGCCGGGGCACCTCCGGGCGCCGCAACATCGCCGCCGTGATCTTCCACTATGCCGAGCAACGCCTGGAACGCATGCGCGGCACCCTGGGCGCGGAGGAGCAGCGCGACTTCGGCCATTACGAGACCGACCCGCCCGAGCGGTACATGGACACGCTTTACGAGAAGTCCCGCTCTGTCGGCCAGAAACTGCGCGACAAGGACATCACGCCGCAGGAACGCACAGACCTGCAGATTAGCTTCCTTCTCGCCCAGAAGGAGATCGCCGCCGCCGGCGTCGACGGCGTTCAGGAATGGGGCACCCAGGTCAAGTTCCCGCCCGATAGTTTTGTGGCCGGGATACAGCCCGACAATCCGGTCGAGACCCGCCTCGCCCTCATCGACGCCCTGCGCCGCCGGGTGGAAGACAACCCCTTCCACCGCGAGGCGCAGTACCTCAACAAGGTCGCCGACCGGTACGCCCAAGAGGTTGCCGGGCCACCGGAACTCACTGCTCAGGCCCTCCAGGCCGACCTCAGCGCCGACCAGGTCCGGGCAGCGGCCTCACATCTGGTCGAGCAGCGCACGATTGCCTCACCGCTTGCGCTGAGCGAGACCGCCGAGTTGGACCTCACCCACGCGCAGGCGGAGCTGGCCCTGGCCGTGCTTCAGACCCTCAAGGTGGTGAGCCCGCCCAATGGTCTTAGGCCGCGCGCAACCCTCATCCGCTCTCGTGACCAACTGCCTAACCAGCTGGAACTGGAACTGCGACTGCCGAGCCTCCTTGAGAATCAGAAGAAGACCGCAGCCATCTCGGCATCCACAGCCTCTGACCTCCCGGCCCCGGCGGCGAAGCCAGAAACGGCCCCATCAGCCGAAGCCGCCACCACGGCCGACCCCGAACAGTCACCTGCAACGACTGCACCCTCTCATCTCGCCCCTGCGGCGCTGGCGCCTGCGGCTCCGGCGCCCGAACTCCCGCGCCGGGACCGGTCAGTCGAGCGCCGGCACCCGGGCAACCTGCGCCCCCGCCCCGCCCCTGTTGTGGAGGCCTCGACCGACGAGGACCTGGCCAAGCTGCTGGAAGGTGCCAAGGACCAGATCGAGGCAGTGAGCCAGAGAGTTATCAACGGCGAGGGAGTCCGTGCCGCCGCCTATCCGGCCCCCGCCGAGGCCACGCCGATCAAGGCCACCGACGTAGACGAGGCACAGCACAACGCCCAGAAAGCCCAGCAGACCGCCGCTGTCGGCGTGCGCTGACCACCGATGGACAGACCTCGATATGAAAGGACGTCTCAGATGGCAGACAATCACCTCGACGAGAACGCGCGACTGGCGAGGCTGCGCGTGCAGGGGGAGGAGCGCCGCAGGAGGGGGATGGCCGCGACCCTTCGCCTGGAGCGGCAGGAACGCCAGGCACATGAGGAGGCGCATCAGGCGGAGGCGAGCCAGTCCGAAAGGCAGCAGTACGCGCAGTTGCCTCAGCCCTCGTACACCGGCATTCGCTGAGCGGAGGCGGCTGGCGGGGCCGCACCGAACGTACGGTCCCGCCGCATCGCCCCCGGGCCTGTGGACTCAGCTCAGGCGCGGCCCGGTCCGCCATCCAGCGTGCGATGCCCTCGTAGGCGTCCAGAGTCCGCACATCGTGCGGGCCGAGCTGTTTGCCGTGCGCTGGTAGGCCCCAGCGCCAGCTCGCCCTGCGCCGCGCACTGACCCTGATCGAGAGTGTCATCCCCGTCCCCCAGGAGGCGATTGCCACCCTGGAGAGCAGCACTCGTCCCGCCCTGGCCAAGAAATGAGCACTGCCCGACACCGCTGTCACACCCGCCTGGTACAAGGACCTTCGAGGTCACCAGGCAGCAAGCCTGGAGCGGGCGCACCGGCACACAGAGGAGCTGATCGCGATCAAGCGCAGCCTCGGCGGAGACACGGAGGACGTTCACGATGAACTCGCCGAGCTCCTCGGCGACGACGACTCCATCGAGACGGCGGACCCCGAAGCCGACCGGGAGACGGCCCACCAGATCATCACCGCCCTGGCCACGGCCTACTCGCTGCCGACATCCGTCCGGGACAGCCTTCCGTCCGCCCCGTGACCGGCCCGGTTCGTTCACCACTGGACCGCAGAGCGAGCAGAACCGAGGGAGGGAACGGGTTGGAAGCCGCGGACCTGAGCGGGCTCCGCGTCGACCGCCGCCGGGCCAGCTGGCGCGCCACGGGCAGTCGAGGATTCGGGACCGCACGAACGAACTGACCCCCGGGCGGGGGGGCCCCCCGGCGGGGGGGGCCCCCCCCCCGGGGGGGGGGGGGTGGGGGGGGCCCCGCCGGGCCGAGGCGCCGCGCCCCCCCGGCGCCGCCCGGGGGGGGCCCGCCGCCGGCGCCCCGC